>JAGXKN010000042.1 GCA_018335195.1 Desulfobacterales bacterium | reverse complement strand
TCCGGATTGCTCTACGGTTACACCGAGATGGTGGACGGAATGGTCCGACGGATCAAAAAGGAGATGCACCCCGAGCCCACGGTAGTTGCCACCGGGGGCCTGGCTTCGTTGATCGGCGAGCTATCCGGGACCATCGAGGCGGTGGAACCCGAACTCACGCTGGAAGGACTGCGCATCGTCAGCCGGAATACCGGGGCCTAGCCCATTCCCATTTCGGCTTTCAAGCGTCCAATCTCTTCCCGGATGGATTGTCTTTCCGAATCACTGAGGCCGTTTTGCACCAGCCTGCGCTCCAGGGCCAGCAGTATCATTTCCGCCCGGTATTCGTTGCACGTGTAAACCGGCTTGTCTTTGTCTGTGTCTGTCATGGTCTACGTCTTCAAACCCGTCCCAGTTTTTTCAGGCTTTCCTTGAAAACCGTATAGAACAGGTCGTTATCGTTTATTGCCCGGGTGAGGATCCGGTCGATGTTTTTGATGTCCTTTGGGTTAATAACGAGGTTGACGCTTTTCAAAAATGCGGCCATGTTATCCTTTGTATCGTAACGTTCCGTGAGCAGTGCCACGAACATGTTGCGCCGGACGTGCATGTTCAGCCGCTGCAGGTATATCAGCACGCCGTTGGCGTCCGGGCTGCTGCTGTCAAATGTCTCGTTTAACACGATCAGATTAAACTGATGATACTTCATTTTACGCAGCGCTTCGCGAATGTTTTCCGGCATGGTAACGTGATAATCCATGACTTCCAGGACTTCCTTGATATGGGCCGCCTTCTCGGAGTCATGTTCCAGCAGCATGGCAGTGAGGCCTTCTTCTTCAAGAAAGTCAAACGGCTTTTCACTGGCATCATAGTCTTCCCCGGAAACCGCGAACGCGTCCGCCTCCTTCTGCTGCTGCTCGGCCCACCCTTCTGCGGCCGCCTGGGGCTGGGACTGCTCGGGCGGGGGACTCAGGTCCACAGAGATTTTTCCCCGGCACGACGGACATCGCACGGAAAAGCTTTTGCCCTGCGGAATTTTTTGATCCGGTATATTGATTGTTTTATGGCAGCTGCTGCATTTGACTTCCATATGAATCCCCTTGTTTGATGGCAAAGTAAAAAGCCCAATATCTGCGTTGCGCTGCATCCATGCGGAATTTCACGTACGATTCAGTACGCTGCATTCCTCGGGATTTGCGCGCCTTGATCTTGAACTCTTTACTTTGCCATCTCAAAATTGACTTTTTACGAAACCGTCTTGTTTACAAATCAAAGGGTTCAAACCGCTTATCCCGAAGCTTTCGCCTGCTGTCTCCGTGCTATCGCTTGTTGTAACCCATGTCAATTTCCAGTTCGTCAATGTCGCTGGTGGCCTCGCCCCTTGCGCTTTTCACCTGGTCAATGCCGCGGCCCACCACGGACCTTCGCGAAGCATATGCCAAGGCGGTGTCTTCGGTGATCAGTCCTTTTTCAAACAGATTCACGACAAAATTATCAAACGTGGTCATGCCAAAGGCGGTGCCGGCATCCATGATACTGTAAAAGGTCTTGCCCTCGGCTTCCCCGTGCAGAATCAGGTCCTTGACCCGCAGGCTGGTGCGCAGGACTTCGAAGGCCGCCACCCGGCCGCCGCCCACCTTCGGCAGAAGGCGCTGGCAAACAATCCAACGCAGCGTGTCTGCCAGGCGAATGCGGATCTGGTTTTCCTCCTCCGTGCTGAACATACCCATGATCCGATTAACAGTCTGGCCCGCATCCACGGTGTGCAGGGTGGTCAGCACGAGATGCCCGGTTTCAGCAGCCGTCAGTCCGATTTCCACGGTTTCCCGGTCGCGCATTTCGCCCACCAGGATCACCTTGGGCGCCTGGCGCAGGGCGGCCCGCAGGCCGCGCGAAAACGCGTCAAAGTCCTGACCCAGTTCCCGCTGATTGAAAGTGGCCTTTTTGTGGGAATGGACAAACTCAATGGGGTCTTCCAGGGTGACCACGTGGATGGATTTGTTTCTGTTGATCTCCTCGAGTATGGAGGCCAGGGAGGTGGTCTTTCCGGTACCCGTGGCACCGGTGACAAAGACGATCCCGTCGCGATCCTTTGCAATGTCGTAAAATGATTCCGGCAGCCCCATTTCCTCGATTGTCGGCACCCGGGTTTCAAGCTGGCGCAGGACAATGGAGACGTTCCCGGACTGGGAAAACACGTTTACGCGGAAGCGTGCCTTGCCCGGCAGCGAGTAAGACAGGTCGCAGGAGCCCTGCTGGATGAACGTCTCGATCAGCCTGCGGTCGTTGCCCATGAAATTCAGCGCCAGAATTTCGGTCTGAAAGGGCGTGAGCTGTTTTAAGGGCGGCTTCATCTCCACGGGCACAAGCTCGCCGAAGGACTCCACCTGAAGGGGTTTGCCCACGGTAAAATTCAGGTCTGACACGCTCTGATGGGAATCGAGCATGGTGGTCAGGATATGATCGGTTTCCGGCTTTCTCATAGAAACGTCCTCTATGGTGTGATTGTCTGCGCAGCCGGCCCGCCGCTCCGGCGGGGGGCGTAATTATGCTTCGGTAAAATCCTGGGGCGGATTTTTGAGCAAGGGCCGGAACCTGGATTTTTCGTTGGCCTTTGCGTAGGCATCTTCACCTGAGACCCACCCCCTGTTGTAAAGATCCATGATGGCGTCATCAAGTACCTGCATTCCGTATTTCTTCCCGGTCTGCATGGATGAGGCCAGCTGATGGGTTTTGTTCTCACGAATCAGGTTGCGCACAGCCGGGGTGGCAATCATCACCTCGAGCGCCGGGCATCTGCCCTTGCGATCGGCCCGCTTGAACAGCACCTGGGCCACCACGGCCCGGATTCCGTCTGAAAGCGTGGATCTCACCTGGGGCTGTTGATCGGCCGGAAACACTTCAATCATCCGGTCCACGGTTTTCATGGCGCTGGAGGTATGCAGGGTGGCAAAAACCAGGTGCCCGGTCGAGGCCGCCTCAATGGCCAGAGAAATGGTTTCCAGATCCCGCATTTCGCCGACCAGGATAACGTCAGGGTCCTCGCGAAGCGCTCCGCGCAGGGCATTGGCAAAAGACTGGGTGTGCTGCCCGATTTCTCGCTGATTAATGATGCACCCCTTGCTTTCGTGAACAAACTCGATGGGATCCTCGATGGTGACAATGTGGTCTTTGCGCTGCCGGTTGGCCTCGTCGGTAATTGCCGCCAGGGTGGTGGACTTCCCGCTGCCGGTGGGGCCGGTCACCAACACCAGCCCCCGGGGAAGGGTCGCCAGCTTGGAGACCACAGAGGGCAGTCCGAGCTGCTCCACGGTCATGATGTTGGTGGGAATCTGGCGGAACACGGCGGCCACACCGTTTCGCTGCATAAACAGGTTGGCCCGGTAGCGGGCCAGCCCGGGAATCTCGTAGCCGAAATCGATATCCCCGGTTTCTTCAAAAACCTTGATCTTGTCTTCCGGGGTAATTTCATAGACCATGCTGCGAAGGTCGTCATTGCTCAGCTGCTTGTATTTCACCCGTTCGATTTCACCGCGGACCCGCAGGGCGGGCTGCTGCCCCGCGGCCAGGTGCAGGTCCGAGGCGCCTTGATCGTTCATCAGCTTAAAAAAGGCATCGATTTTGGCCATATAGTGCTCTCCGCTTCATTTCGGTTGGCAATGGACGGATGGTATCCGATTCCGCATATTTCCTGGACTCTATGTCTTGCTCACAGTCTTCCGGCCAACTCATAGAGGCTGTTGACAAGAAACGTCTGGAGAAAAATAACCGCCAGCAACACGATGATCGGGGAAAAATCGATACCGCCGAACACGGTCGGAACCCGCCGCCGGATCTGGGACAGGACCGGTTCGGTGATCTGGTTGATGAATCTGACGATCGGGTTGAACGGATCCGGGTTCACCCAGGACAGCACGGCCTGGGCGATGATGACCCACATGTATACTGTCAGAACGATATTCAAGACTTCAGCCAGGCCGGCCAAAAAGTTGCCGAAAACAAACATTTGTTCAAAACTTTCCTGTTCAGGGTTAATCTTGCCACTTCGTGCGATATCTATCTTTAAATATAACAGCCTTATTAGTCAAGAGCTTTCAACCCTATGGCCTGCAGCATCCGGAATCCGGTCCCGGCCCCGTAATAACGTTCGAGCTTTCCGGGTTTCCCGGAGGTTCGAACGTTCGGGGTTAAAAGATAAACCATTTTCTTTTTCCTGCCTTGAAGTCCGCCTGTGTGAAGCCGGCAGGTGTTTTTTCATGCGGAGGCAGGCGAAGCGATGAGAATTCCGGCTTGCATAAAAATCCTCGGCAGATTTGGTTGACACGTTTGACAATAAGACCGGGGCCGCTTATATATTTAGCTGCGTGTGACCGCACGAAACGGCATCTCCGGACTTGCCCCGGCAACACAGGGGCTTGTTTTTTATATTACAAGCCTTGATAAGCCTGTAAAAACTTTTTTTACAGGCAGTGTTAAGTTTTAAGTGATTAATTGTTTGAGTAAAATCAAAATATTATCTTTTTATTGTTTGGCGGGTATAACATTTTTTAGACTTTTTACGAAGCCATCAAGCCTTAGATTGGTGAAAAAATGAGCCCACAGGACAGGAAAATCGGCTTTATCGGTGCGGGCAACATGGCGGAAGCCATGATCGGCGCCCTGATAAACACCGGACAGGCAGCGGCCCGGGATATTTACGTCAGTGATATCAGCAGGCAGCGCGTCTCTGCGCTGGCCGAAACATACCGGGCGACCCCGGCTGCGAACAACGCCCAAATTGTCGCCGACTGCGACATTGTGGTTTTGGCCGTAAAGCCGCAGGTAATGAATGAAATGCTCGAAGACCTGGACAAGGCCGGGACTTTTGAATCCCTTTCCGGCAGGCGGCTTTTTATATCCGTAGCCGCAGGTATCCCCATCTCCGGGATCGAGGGGTTTATTTACGCCGGGCGCCGGGATGATGATAAAAAACGCATGCCGATTGTCCGGGTAATGCCCAATACACCTGCGCTGATAGGGGCCGGCATGTCCGGGATGTGCGCAAACGCCTTTGCAGCGCCTTCTGACATCGAAACCGCGAAAAACCTTCTTTCGGCCATGGGCCGGGTGATCGTTTTTGAGGAGGATAAAATGAACGCGGTCACCGCGGTTTCCGGGTCGGGGCCGGCTTACGGGTTTTACGTGCTCGAGGCCATGATCGAGGCCGGCCGGAACCTCGGGCTGGAGCGCTCCGAGGCCTCCGTGCTTGCGCAGACCGCGCTGTCCGGTGCGCTGGCCTTGGTTGATCACCAGAATGAGACCCCGGAGACCCTCCGCGCCAGGGTGACTTCCCCGGGCGGCACCACCGAGGCGGCGACCCGCGTGTTGGAGGAAAAAGACGTCAAAGGCGCTTTTGTGGATGCGATTGCCGCCGCTGCAGAACGGGCCCGCCAGCTCAGCAGACCTTCAGATGATGAGTAGTCCCCTGCTTCATACGGTTTACCCGCTTTTCCGGAAAATCCCGGTACGATCCCGGAAAGCCGGACTGATTGCGGTAATGCTCTTTCTGCTGCCGGCTGCTGCGCTGTGCCAGACCGACCCGGCCCGGGATGTGCTGACAATCACTCCCGATTCCGAGGTGTACGCGGTTTCTCCCGGAGGGCGCACGAATTTCCAACTCCGGGTGGATCTGCATGAAAACTGGCACATCAACTCCCATCAGCCCAAGAAGGCCTACCTGGTCCCTTCGCAGCTCGAGCTGCCGCCGGACAGCGCATTTACCATCGCGGCACTTCGGTTTCCCCGGCCCCGTGAACGCAATTTCGCTTTTTCAGACGAACCCGTGAGCGTTTTTGAAGGCACCTTTACGGTTTCCGGGCGCATCCGTGCCGACAAGGAAGCAAGCCCCGGTATCCATCAGCCTGCGCTTGAATTTACTTATCAGCCCTGCAGCGATGACGCCTGCCTGTCGCCGGAGACCCTCCGGCAGGAAATTTTCCTTAAAGTGGAAAAAACCGGGGAGGGCGGAAATGATGTTCCTGCAGGGGCTTCCGCGGAATTTGAACCCGGCGCTTCCGGCACCCCGCCTGCGGATCAGCCCGCCTTTTTCGGGCGGATCGATTCCGCCGGGCTGCTGTTGAGCCTGGTGCTGGTTTTTTTCGGCGGCCTGGCCCTGAACTTGACCCCGTGCGTCTACCCGATTATACCGGTGACAATCAGTTACTTCGGTGCTCAGAGCGAAGGCCGGACCCGGCGGCTTTTTTTACTCGGCCTGCTCTATGTCGGCGGCATGGCTGTGACCTATTCGGCCATCGGTGTGGTTACCGCGCTTACCGGGGCGGTTTTCGGCGGGCTTCTTCAGCAAACCCCAGTGATTCTGACCATTGTCGCAATCTTTATGCTTCTTTCCCTTGGGATGTTCGGCGCATACGAATTCAAACTGCCGGATGCATGGGTGAACCGTCTCGGCGGTTCCCGGGCGGGTTTTCCGGGCGCGCTTTTCATGGGATTAACCATGGGCGTGATTGCCGCGCCCTGCATCGGTCCCTTTGTCCTGGGCCTGGTGGCCTACGTGGCGGCCAGGGGGGATCCGGTTTACGGATTTCTCCTGTTTTTTTTCCTGTCCCTTGGACTCGGCCTGCCATATCTCTTTCTGGCCCTGTTTTCCGGCAAGATCAAGCTTCTGCCGAGATCCGGACAGTGGATGGCGGGTGTGCGCCACATTTTCGGCCTCGTGCTGCTTGGCATGGCGGTCTATTTTGCTGCACCTCTGCTTCCGGAAAATTTCAGCGGATACGCGCTGCCGGGCTTCGGGGTGATTGCGGCCGTATACCTGCTTTTAATTGACCGTACCGCAAATAACGTATTCTGTTTTAAAATTTTTAAAACCGCTTTCAGCGTTCTGCTGCTGGGAGTCTCGGTATTTTTTCTGATTTCCACGGCTCAAAAGGCCCTGCCGGACTGGCAGAAATTTACGCAATCCGGATACACCCAATCCCTGGAAAACGACCGGAAAATGATTATTGTTTTTCATGCGGACTGGTGCATACCATGCAGGGAGCTCAAAGCCCGGACGCTTTCCCACCCCCGGGTACTTGAGGCGCTCGATTCGTTCGAGGTGTTTCAGGTGGACATGACACACGCCGCTGCCCCGCAGGCCCGGCAGGCGCGTGAGGCATTCGGCATACAGGGGGTGCCCACGGTCATTTTGATCAGTTCGCAGGGAACGGTCGTCGAACGGATAGCCGGACTGGTCGGGCCTGAGAAATTTACAGCCGCGCTGCGCCGCGTTCAATGATACTTCAATGCGCCCGCGTTGCTGCATGTACAATCCATACACCCAAATTTTATACAGGGAGAAAATCCATGCCCAAAAACATTATGCATATTCTATTGACCGCCGCAGTCGGATGGGGCCTGCTGTTGTCTGCTGCGGCCGCCTTTGCCGGCAGCACGGATATTCAGTGGTATTCCTATGAATCCGGAATAAAACAAATCAAGAAAAGCGACAAGAAAGGCTACCTGCATTTTTACACGGATTGGTGCTCTTACTGCAAGATGATGCAGCAGGAGACCTTTTCAGACGCGGATGTGGTCGCCTATCTGAACGCCAATTTCATTCCCATCCGTGTCAATGCAGAGGAGGAACCCAAGGTGGCCCGGCAATACGGGGCCAATCAGTTCCCGTTCAACTGGTTTGTCGACCAGGAGGCCGAGCGCATCGGGAGCCAGCCCGGGTTCATCCCGCCGGAATCCATGGTGCATGTCCTTCGCTACATTGGTTCGGATGACTACAAAAAAATGCAGTTTGGTGAATACAGGGAACAACAGGAATAGAAACCATCCGGAACCATGATCGGACACCGGACTATTTGCGGCGGGCAAGCCGCAGGCAGACGGCAATAAACAGGTATCCGGAACAAAGCACCAGCAGCAGGGGAACCCACATGAAATCCCTGTACACCGGCTGCCGGATTGCTACCTGGACGCCGATGCTACCCAGGACGATCAGGGCCGCCAGCACCAGCGCCGCCAGCAGATATATCGGCGCGGATCGGTACCAGGGGGGCGCTTCACTGCGAAACAAATGCCTTTTATTGATCTGCATATGAGCCTTATTAACTCAAGCCGCGCTTTGTATCAAGCATTGTCTTGTCCCCCGGGGCAGAAGAACGGGTGGCTTTCCGCCCGATGCCTTCGTGCTGCAGTCGTTTTGCTTCTGCTTGCCCTGGCGGCTGCCGGATGCGCTTCGAAAATAGAGCAAACCCGGATTCCGTCTCTTTCCGAATCCTATCGACCGGGTACGATTGTCTCGGCTGATGCCAACGGGCCGGTTTCGTTTGAGCAAATGATTGCCGACCTCGCAGATGCCCGCGTGGTTTACGTCGGTGAAACCCACACCCGGGCCCGGGATCATGATATTCAGTTAAAAATCCTCAGGGCACTGCTCCAAAGGCATCCCGGGCTCTGCGCGGGCATGGAGATGTTTTCCCGCCCTTATCAGCAGGTGCTTGATAAGTGGTCGGCCGGCAACCTGGAAACCGATGCCTTTATTCGAAAGGTTCACTGGTATGCCAACTGGAAATTCGACTTCGGGCTTTATGCAGACCTGCTTGAGTTTATCCAGGAGCACCGGATACGGCTTTACGGTTTGAACATCGCCTTCCACGTGCCCCCAAAGGTAGCAGCCGGGGGGATAGACTCTCTTCTGCCCGAGGATGCGGCCAGGCTGCCTGCCGGAATCGACCTTTCCGATTCCGAGCACCGCGAATACGTGCGGGAGATTTTTAAAGGCCACCACCACCAACAACGGCTATCCGGCAGGCAATACAAATTTTCGCATTTTTACCAGGCCCAGGTCCTCTGGGAGGAAGTCATGGCCGAGACCGTCAGCCGTATGCGCGAAAATCGCCTTATGGTGGTTTTTACGGGAAACGGCCATATCACCCGTGACTTCGGCATTCCGGCCCGTGCCTACCGCCGCTCCCAGGCACGGTATCGCACGGTTATGCCTATTGCCGCAGGCCGGCAAGAGGAACTATCCGCCGCAGACTACCTGTGGATAACCCCGGAAGCGGATGCCGCCCCCCATCCGTAAATTCGTCCCTCCAGAATACAATATATTGATTTTTTTATTGACAAATTACTATATATTGTTATAGATTTAAACAAAAACCGGGCCGCCTTCAAACCGGCCGGACTGGAACCCCGAATCCGCAACTATCATGAAGCAAAAAGGAGCGCATATGTTCACCCACATCAAAAAGCGCAACGGAAGAGTCGTTCAATTCGATGCCTCCAAGATTACAGCAGCCATTGCCAAGGCAGGCAGCGCCACCGGTGAATTTGACGAACAGATGGCCAAAAAACTGATGTTGCGCGTTTTAACCCTGGCCCATGAAGTCCAGCTCACTTCCCCGCCCGAGGTTGAGGAAATCCAGGATATCGTGGAACGGGTGCTGATTGAGTCCCCGTTTCACAAATCCGCCAAGGCCTATATTCTCTACCGGGAACAGCATGCTCAGATCCGCAACATCACCACCCGCGCCAATGTGGAACTCGTGGAAAATTATGTCCAGAAGATGGACTGGAAAATCCGGGAAAACAGCAACATGAGTTTTTCCCTGCAGGGCCTGAACAATTACATTTCCTCTGACGTGACCGCGGAATACTGGTTAAACCGAATTTATCCCCCGGAAGTACGGCACGCGCATAAAAACGGAGACCTTCACATCCACGACCTGAGCCTGCTGTCTGTGTACTGCGTTGGATGGGATCTCCAGGATCTTTTAAGGGTCGGCTTCATGGGGGTACCCGGCAAGGTGGAAAGCGCCCCGCCCAAACACCTGCGCTCGGCCCTGGGCCAGGTTGTCAACTTCTTTTACACCCTTCAGGGAGAGGCAGCCGGCGCCCAGGCGGTTTCCAACTTTGACACGCTGCTGGCGCCGTTTATACGGTATGACGGCCTGTCCTACCGGGAGGTCAAACAGGCCCTGCAGGAATTTATATTCAACATCAATATTCCGACCCGGGTCGGCTTTCAAACCCCGTTTACCAACATCACCCTGGATCTCAACATCCCGCAGATGCTCAAGGATTCCCCAGTAATCTGCGGCGGGGAGTATCAGCAGGACACTTACGGTGATTTCCAGTCCGAGTTAAACACGTTTAACCGCGCTTTTGCCGAGGTCATGATGGAAGGCGATGCCAAGGGCAGGGTCTTTACCTTCCCCATCCCGACATATAACATCACAGCGGATTTTGACTGGGACAACCCGAATCTTGACAATGTCTGGAAGATGACCGGCAAATACGGCATTCCGTACTTTTCCAATTTTGTCAACTCGGACATGTCGCCCGAGGACGCCCGCTCCATGTGTTGCCGACTCCGCCTGGACAACCGGGAGCTCAAAAAGCGCGGCGGCGGTCTGTTCGGCGCTAACCCCCTGACCGGCTCTATCGGCGTTGTCACGATAAACCTGCCCCGCCTCGGCCTTTTGGCTGAAGACCGCCAGGATTTCTATACCCGGCTGCGCCAGCAGATGGAAATTGCGGCCGAAAGCTTGTCCATCAAGCGCAAGGTGCTGGAAAAGTTCACCGATCAGAGCCTGTACCCGTATTCCCGGTTTTATCTGCGCGGCATTAAAGAGCAGTCCGGGTCCTACTGGACAAACCATTTTTCCACCATCGGTCTGATCGGGATGAACGAGGCATGCCTGAACCTGATAAACCAGGACATTGGAACGCCGGAGGGTCGCGGCTTTGCAGAGGAGACCCTCGACTACATGCGCGGCGTGCTTGAGGAATTCCAGGAACAAAGCGGCGAGTTCTACAACCTGGAAGCCACGCCGGGAGAAGGGACGGCCTACCGGCTGGCCATCCTTGACAAGGAAACCTATCCGGAGATTACCTGCGCCAATGAAACCGATTACCAGGCCGGGGCAAATCCCTTTTACACGAATTCCAGCCAGCTTCCGGTCAACTATACAGACGACCTGTTCGAAGCGCTGGAACTGCAGGACGAGCTCCAGACCAAGTATACCGGCGGGACGGTTTTTCATGTCTTTCTGGGCGAACAGATGCATCACTTTCAATCCGCCAAGAACCTGGTCCGGAAAATCACGGAAAACTTCCGCATGCCGTATTTCACCCTATCGCCGACTTTCAGCGTCTGTCCAAGTCACGGCTACTTAAGCGGGTATCACGATGAATGCCCCAAGTGCCAGAGCCAGACAGAAGTCTACTCCCGGGTGGTGGGTTACCTGCGGCCCGTGCACCAGTGGAACAATGGCAAGCAAAGCGAATTCGACAAGCGCAAGACCTTTGCGGTGGCTTCCTGAACAGCCGGGAAGCCATGCACGGCATCCGTAACAGTCACAACGCGTCATGAGTAAAAATGCGAATCGGCGGCCTGCAGAAATATTCCCTGATTGATTATCCGCCGCAGATCAGTTGCGTGGTCTTCACGGCCGGGTGCAACTTTCACTGCCCCTACTGCCATAACCCGAATCTGGCAGCACCCGGCCCGGACACGCAGGAATTATCCGTGGATGAAATTTGGCAGTTCCTGGAAACCAGGGGGAAATACCTGGATGCAGTGGTCATCTCCGGCGGGGAACCGACCCTGCATCCCGATCTTGCCGATTTCTGCCGGCAGATCCGGTCCAGGGGCTTTGCCTTGAAAATCGACACCAACGGCAGTCATCCCGCGGTCATCCGGGAACTGATCGGCCGGGACCTTGTCAATTACATTGCAATGGATATTAAGACCGCCCCGGAACGCTATCCAACCGCGATTTCAAATGGAATTGATCCGGATGCCATCCGGCAAACCGTTCGCATTATTCTGGACTCCGGGCTATCGCATGAGTTTCGGACCACCTGCGCTAAGCCGTTTACAGACGCTGCTGCGGTTGCCGAAATGGCCGAGCTGATCCGGGGCGCACACCTGCATGCCATCCAAAAGCCCCGGACAGAACACGTATTGACCCCGAAATTTTTCAAAGATCACGACCGCCTTCATTCCGATGCGGAGCTGGCGCATTTCCGGTCCATTTTCGCCGGGACAGTCAGCCGGGCCATTATTCGCTGATTGTCCGCCGACCCGCGTTTCTTTCCCCCGGCTTTCTATTCTCCGGCTTTCGGCTGCATGAAATGTTGCTTGACATCCCGCCTGCCCCCCGGATACTTTTATCACCGGTTAACCCGCGGCTGCATATTGATACCGGCCTTTGCAATTGCCGCACGCTATGGCAGAAAGCACTCCGGCAGGTGCTTTTAGATATTTACCCCGCAAGCAGGAGAACGCCTGATGTTTAACTATCTTTTATCAGAAGAAACCCGCAAAATTCGAGACGAGGCCAGGGATCTGGTCAAATGGGTTCCGCGGCAGATGATCGTTGACATGGACAACGACAGGATTCAATTTCCAAAGGAATTTCTTCAGGAAGCCGGAAGGCGCAACCTCATGGGCTGCCGATACCCCAAAAAATGGGGCGGCCGAGGCCTGGACTGGGTTTCCACGTGCACGGTCATGGAAGAAATCGGGACACTGGGATACATCTTTGCCTGCGTTTTCGGCGTGGGCGCTGAACTGGTATGCGATGCCATTATTCAGCACGGGACAGATGCGCAAAAGAAAAAATACGTCAAGCCGCTGCTGGAAGGCAAAATTTTTGCCGCCGAATGCCTGACCGAACCCCGGGGCGGGTCTGATTTTTTCGGCACCACCACGACCGCTGAAGACAAGGGCGACCATTTTCTGGTCAACGGCCAGAAACGCTTCATCGTCGGTGCCGAGGGAGCGGATTTTTTTCTGGTCTATGCCAGGACCGACTTTGATGCGGAACCGCACAAGGCATTGTCGTGCCTGATCGTGGACAAGGGGTCCGGCGTGGAAACCAAATACCTTTACGGTTTGATGGGCTGCCGGGGCGGCGGGGCCGGCAGACTGGTGTTCAAGGATGTGAAGGTGCCCAAGGAAAACGTGGTCGGCGAGATCAACGGCGCCTACCCGGTATTTCAGACCATGATGATCCCTGAGCGCCTCGGGACGGCTGCCATGACCATCGGCGCCGCACGGCCGGCCCTGGATATTGCCACCGGTTATACCACCCGGCGCAAAGCATTCGGCACAACCATCAACAACTTCCAGGGAGTGAGCTTCCAGGTCTCAGAGGCGGCCATGCTTTTGGATGCCGCCCGCTCCCTGATATACACCACCGCCCGGGCCGTGGACACCGGCGAGAACGCCAGAAAGGTCCGCAGAATGGTTTCCGAATCCAAGAAATTCGTCACCGAATCCTGCCAGAAGGCGGCCCAAAACGCCATGCAGGTCATGGGCGGCATCGGGTATACCAACATATACCCGATTGAACGTATTGTGCGCGATTTGCGGCTGGCCTCCATCTGGACCGGCAGCAACGAAGTGATGTCCATGATTGTGGCCCATGAATGGTACCGCGAGTATTTCAACCGCAAGCAGGCCGGCGCGGAAATCCGCGACTATGAGGGCGATGCAGCCGAGTCCGAGGCACCAGAAGAAAAGATTTACGAATAGGCACAATCGGAATTGTTTCACGTGGAACAATCCAACCCGCAAGCCACGTTTTTGCCGGGCCCCCAGGCAGTGGGCCCGGCATTTATTCAAGGCAAGGCAAAAAGAATATAACGGAGGAGTTTTGAATTTCCTGTTTTTCATCAAGGCAATTGCACTGCTGCTTGCAGCTGGTATTCTGGGCAACTGGTTTTTATCCGAGGTAAAAAATGCCAAAATCCGGAAAGAACCCTGGTATAAACCGTATTTCTCCCCGCCCGGTCTAATGATAATAGCGGTTGTCCTGCTGCTTCCCCTGCTTATATGGGTTTTTGGCGCATAACCCTGGTTTCCTCCCGCACCGGAAAATCCCAAACCAGACCCCGCACCCCGGCTGCCACAGCTACGATCCGCGCGGCCGAACTTTTCTGTTCATCTTTGCCGTCCGATATTAAAATATTCCGGAGAAACCTCATTCTTCAACGCTTATCCGCGTGCGGAGATTGGCAGGGCGACGGCCCGTCGCTGCACTCGGGCAGGGCATCTCTGCGGCTCGCCTCGCGCCGGTTCGGCTTCGCCAAGAGCTGCTCCGGACCTTGTGAAATGCGCCATGCGGCAACCCCGCCAATCTGCCCACGAGTACACCCCGCTGGCTTCCCCCAGGATAGTTCAGGGCTTCCCAATCCTGATTGGTTGTCTTTGGATCCCAGCAAATTTAAAGATTTTCTGAATTAGATAGGGGAAAATCCCAAGGGGTTTGCCCAGGGTTGGGCGCCGGGGGAATTAGCGCAGATGCATTGGGTGCGAAAGCGGACAGCAGATGCGCAAACATCCCAGGTGGCCGCCGCTGCGTAAGTCCTTGAAGGTTGGTGCTTTTTTCGGAAGCACCCCCCATACTGAAAGCTCCTGGATTCTCTGCCGAGCCGCGCGCGTCGCTTGCCGGGTCAACCGCATGTCGCTGTACTCGGGCCGGCGAACTCCGGGCGCAAATGCCGTGCCTGGCAACTATAGCTGTCTCAAGGTGTCCGAAACCGGACTGTTTATTTTCGAACTCCGAGATATTCTGCAATCCGGGAATAGATGAAGACAGACAGCTTGGATGCCCGGTGCTGCGTTGTCGGAATCAAAAATTTCTATCGATTTCGATAAGACCCCGGGAATGTCACTTAACGCATGGGTTTTCGAATCCAGCCGGGATTTGCGTAAAAGCCGAAACGCAGACCTATTTCCCGGTAGAATCCCTGTCCAGCAGATCCCGGTACCAGCAGGCAAAATCAAACATTCCCAGGTAGCGCTCATCTTCGTTGATGATCCCGAGACAAATTTCCAGCGCCCCCTTCCGGTAATCATACCCGTGATCAGCAGAACCCAGTGACTGCGTGAATTCGCGGATCAAATCATTCATTGTGCGCCGGGTGCGATCCATGCGGATATCCAGCGGGTCTTTGGGCTCTTCAAAAGGATCCCACTTTTCATACCCTTTCTTTAATATATGCTTCTGCCGGCGCTGCGACATGCCGTCAAAGATCGCCTTTTTCAACCTGTCTTTCTGTTCATCTGACAGATTCATTACGTCCTCCCGGTTTGACAGGATTCCTCAGATGCGCCCGGCGCAGGCCCGATTCCCAGATATTCCTCGTTGTAATCGGTGAGCAAGGCCATGGACACCGGAACAAGCACATCCCCCATCTTCACATGCCGGGAGCCGATGGACTCGACAAACTCGGCTGAGAGCTTCAGCAACTGCTCGTGAATGACATCCATGTTAATGGTCGAGTACTGCTGGCCCGGTTTAAAGCCTGTCCGTCCGCAGGTTCTTCCCTGCCCGGCAATGGCCAGCGGCGCCCCGTAAATGCGGCAGGCGATCGGACGGTAGTCATAGAGGTCACACAAATCATCATCATTGAGCAGGGGACAGCGGACCCGCTCCCGGGCAATTTCCTCAACAACTTCCTGCTCCTCATGGCCTTCCCGGGTCTTGTGGAAAGCCTCCCGCTTTAGTTTGTATATCTTTCGGTCTGCAGTATTGGCCTTTTCCAGCATCTCCTCCCGGGCTTGGCCGGAAAAGGAAGCGTTGAATTGATAATTCAAATACAGGGCTTCTATCAGGGTGAGGTCAAAAAGTGCATAACAACAATCCGTACATTTCTGCGTGCAGACAACCTCTTCGGGATAGGCCTGCTTGATCCGCTCGAATGCTTTATCTGCCTGTGCAGCGAGGGCTTCGTATTTTTGAAAAAACGGGGTGAAATCAATATCCATGAATCTCTTCCTCCTTATGGGAAAAACTGCGCCGGGTATCCGCGGGAAGCCGATTGCCGACGTGACAGATTGTTCCACGTGAAACAATCAATTTCAATGCTTAAAAAAGCTTATCAAAAGCCGTTGTAAATGATTATGCACCGGTCGGGCGAACACAAGAGTGCGCCCGACCGGATATCAGGCTATCAATGTCTGCATTATTCTGCAAAGATCAACAAGTATGACACGTATACCCGACACCTTAAACAGCAGACTTATTTCCCGATACAGTGCTGACTGAAAATGCCATCCAGTACATCCGGGGCCACGTAATGCCCGGTGATTTCATCCACCCGGGACAGGCCCTCCCGCAAATCAATGGAGGCCAGCTCAAAGGACCCGTGGCCGTGAAGCCCGGTTAACGCGTCTGACACAGCCTGATAAATCTGGTCCAGCAGGGATTTCTGCCGCCAGTTGGGAATAAACCGCCGGTTTTGCATGCCATCGGAATAAATCGAACAATCTGCAATCCGCTGTCTTAACTCGTCAATCCCGGTGCCGTACAGGGCAGACACATGAACGCAAGGAACCTGCGCCCACCGGGGCGGCTGATCAAACTGCCTGTCCGGGGCAGACAAATCCGACTTGTTAACCACGAGAATAACCCGCTTGTCCGCCAATTCCTCAAAAAGGCGAAGATCCCCGGACCGGGCAGGGCAGCCGGCATCAACCACAAAGAGTACAATATCCGCGGATTCCAGGTACTCCCGGGTCTTCTCGATGCCCATGCGCTCAACCGGATCCGGATCTTCGCGCAACCCGGCCGTATCGGCGAAAATAACGGGAAATCCCTGGTTTATCAAGGTAGCCTCGATACAATCCCTTGTCGTACCTGGTATCTCGGTAACAATTGCCCGATTGCGGTTGACCAGACGGTTCATCAAACTCGATTTGCCAACGTTCGGGCCTCCGACGATGACCGCCTGCAGACCGTCCCGCAGAAAATGCCCGGCCTCGTAAGTCTGAATCAAATCCCGGATCGGATCCAATACCGCGTCTTGAAGAATACCGATCTGCACTTCCGTATCAATATCCTCACCCACAGCATCCGGAAAGTCAATGGCAGCCTCCAGGGTGGTCAAAACGGAAAGCAGTGCCTGGCGGACGGATTCGAGATATGATCTCAGCCCGCCCGAAATCTGGGATACGGCCATGTCCACAGCCGCATCAGAAGTGGCGTTGATCAGATCCGCCACGGCCTCGGCCTGGGTCAGATCAATCCGCCCGTTGACAAAGGCCCGTCGGGTAAACTCGCCGGGATCGGCCGGACGGGCACCTTGGGATATCAAGAGATCCAGGATGTTTTGGAGCACCTTTGGCCCGGCATGGGCCTGTATTTCCACCACGTCCTCGCGGGTGTAGGAGTGGGGCGCACGCATCACCGCAAGCACGGCTTCATCAAGGACCCTGCCGGTAACGGGCTCGCAAATACGGCCATAATACATCCGCCAGGACCGGAATTCGTCGGAAAGCCCCGCACGCGGGCCGCCGCCATTTTCATCATCGAACCCCGAGCCGCGCCGGAAAACCGCACTTGCCAGATCCAGGGCTTTCGGGCCGGAAATCTTGATAATCCCGATGCCCCCGATTCCCTCTGGCGTGGCAATGGCGGCAATGGTTGAGCGATCCATGCGCAGGGTCCTCTTTGATTCTGGAAACACACGGCACCCCGGATGCGGACCTACTCGCTTCCGGACTTGGATGATTTCGCCTGTGATTTCTTTTTGGGCATAATCAGGAGCTTGCGCAAATCCCCGTTGCCAACGCTCTGAGTGCGGACCTCGCGGTTGTCGCGTAAACTCAGATGCACCACCCGCCGGTCCTGGGCGTTTATCCGGTTGATAACCATGGGCTTTCCGGTCTGCAGCGCCTTGTTCGCAAGCCGGGATGCCAGGGAGGTAAGATCGGACCGGCGCTTTTCCAGATACCCTTCAACGTCGATTTCGATTGGAAGGGTGCTGCCGTACTGCTTGTAAACACCCTTCTCCACAAGATAATGAATCGCATCCAGAGTCTGTCCTTTTTTCCCGATCAACCGGGCACTGTCGCCGCCCTTGATTTCAAAGCGCAGCACCTGGGAGTCCGCATTGACCGATACGGTGGAGTCCGGGGAAACCAGCGCAATAATGCGATCAAGAAATCCCTGGACCCACCCGACGATCTCATCGCGCTTTTCCGCATCCACGGCAGAGACCTGTCCCTCAGGGGAAGTCTGGGCCGGGGCCTGTTCGGATGGACCAAAGGCCTCGTCCACCAGGGCCGAGGCGGTTTTGTCATCATCCTCCGGCTCAGGAACATCCTCATCCGGATCAAATTCAGCGGTAGATTCCCCGGCATCACCTTCCGGCAGAACCACCCGGATTACGGCCTTTTTCGCACCGACCAGGCCGAAAATGCCGCTGGAGCCATGGGAAACAATATCATATTTCAACTGGTCCGGCCGGACCGCAAGCTCGCTGCAGGCCTTGTCCACGGCTTTATCAACACTTTTTTCTTCAAAATCCTGGTACGCACTCATGGGTAAATGCCTCCAAATTAAACGGTTTTCCGCGTAATATAGTATTGCTGGGCAATTGAGAGGACGTTATTGGTCAACCAGTAAAGCACCAGCCCGGACGGGAAGTTGATAAAAATCACAGTAAATATCAGCGGCATCATCATCATGAACTTGGCCTGCGACGGATCGCCCGGCGGCGGAGACAGCTTCTGCTGCAAAAACATGGTGGCGCCCATGATGACTGTCAAAACCGGAATCCCGTAAGGCGGTGTCATAAAGGGAATGGTGACATCAAAGCGAAAAAGCCGGTCCGGTGCGGAAAGGTCATTGATCCACAACATGAACGGGGCATGACGGAGCTCTATGGCTTCGTAGAGCATCCGGTAAAAGGCGATAAACACCGGAATCTGGACCACCATCGGCAAACACCCGCTCATGGGGTTAACCTTGTAGGTCCGATAGAGGCGCATGATCTCCTCGTTCATCTTCTTCTTGTCGTCTTTGTACTTCTGACGGATCTCTGACATCAGCGGCTGAAGCTTTTTCATTTCAGCCATGGACCGGTAGCTCTTGCTGCCCAGCGGCCAGAATATGATCTTAAACAGAAGCGTGACCAGAATAATGGCCACTCCGTAATTGGCAAACACATTGTCATGAACCTTATTCATCAGCCACAGACAAGGCTTGGCAATAATATCAAAAAACCCGAAATTAATGGCCTCATCCAGATCATGGCCGAATGCCTTGAGCTCTGACATGCGCTTGGGGCCCATGAACAGTTCAAACGCATGCGCCTGACGCTGACCCGGAGCCAGAGAGTCGCCCGGCTGCACGTAGGTGACGCGCACCAGGTTCTCGGCCTGATTTTCATGCAAACGGATTTCAGTGTCAGCTTGGTCTGCCGGCACCAGCGCGGTCATAAAATACCGGTCAGTCAGGCCGGCCCACCGAATTTTGCCCGGGTAGACGCTCTGGTCTTCGATATCGCCGACGTCGATTTCTTCAAGGTCCTGGTCAATATAGGCAAAAGGGCCCGCAAAAACAAATCTGCCGCCATCCGGCGGCGGATTTGTCATGTCCACCAGCAACCCGGAACCGATGCTGGCCCCGGTCTGATTGATCAGGCTGACATTCAGCGTAACGCGGTAGCTGTCCGGATGAAACACATACTGTTTTTCAATCACCAGGCCGTTATCCGCCTGCAGGTAAAAGGAAATGGACTCCGGGGCTCCCCGGACGCGCAGCCGCTTCCGGTCAAAATCCGTTGTATACATTGCATTGGAAAGATCGGCAAACCGCGGGGCGGAAGGACGAACCAGGGCGGTGCCGGTTTTATTGGCTGCCGGGACAAGTTCCTGAGGGGCTGCGTCCGGCCCGGCCTCGGAATTGTATTCGCTGAGGACAAACCGCGTGATGGCAGCTCCTTTTTCCGAAATCTCGGCCCGGTACAGATCGTTTTCAACGGTAATGGTCTTAAAGCTCTTGGCCGGCACGGGTTCGGCTTCTTCCCCGGCTTCAGCGGAAACAACTCTCTCCTTGGTGCCGGCACCGGATTGCCCCTCTTCCTGGGGGCTCGGCCCCCGGGTATCGGTTTGTTCGGATTTTTCGGTCCGACCCGGTTCGGCCGGGGGCTCGGGGGCCCGGGTCGGCACAAAAAACACCTCCCAGAGCACAAAAACCATGATCGTCAGCACAATTGCCAACAACAAACGTATGTGTTCCATATCCACTCCTGAATAGCGACGCGATAGCTAATCCATAAAAAAACGAACCGGGACATGCACCAACAATGCCGGTTCATCACACGAATCATGGCAACAAGGGGTTTTTGCCGGGCTGCAAGGCGGTAAGGAAGGTCCGGAAAACAGCGGCGCTCCGGCCGGCGGTTTTCATAAACGAGATGCCGTCTCCCCGGATCCTTTTCCATCCACATACGGGCGCATCGCCGAGTTCTCATCCGCGCCCGGAACCGGGTCGTATCCGCCGGAGTGAAATGGATGGCATTTCACCGTGCGCCGGACTGCCAACCAACCGCCCCGGACCGCGCCGAAACGCCGGACTGACTCAAAGGCGTACTCGGAACAGGTCGGATAAAACCGGCATCGCGGTCCGATGAGAGGTGAGATCAATGCCTGATACAGCTTAATGATCAGTAACAGTAGATGTTTAATCGGTATGCTCCCTGATTTTGCCAAACAGGTACTCCAGAGCGGCAAAAGCCTGCCCGGTGGATACATTGGCAGCCGCCTTTTTGGCAATAACGTTAATGTCCCGGCTTTCCCCGATCTGATGGCGATGGCGCCGAAAGTACTCCCTTACGATCCGCTTGAGCCGGTTGCGCACAACCGCACCTCCGATTTTCCGGGTAACCGTGACGCCAAGCCGCGGGCGGCCAAACCGGTTTGAACAATACGCCACCACAAAATACCGGTTGTGCACACTGTGGCCATACCTGGCCAGATAAAGAAATTTGGAACGTTTCAGTAGCTTGTCCCGCTTTTGGATGCGCTCGCCGCCCGGATGCATCAAACCGTAAGGCGCTTGCGGCCCTTGGCCCTCCGCCGGTTGATGACTCGTCTGCCCTGCTTGGTGGACATCCGTTTTAAGAAACCGTGTGTTCTGGCTCTTTTGATTCTGCTTGGTTGATAGGTCCGTTTCATTGTTCCACCTTTTTATAGTGTATGTTGATTCCGCCCGAAAGACGAAGAAGGTTCATATCTTACCCATGGTATCATCAAATCCGAATCAAGAAATTGTTAGACCAATATAACCATTTTTGTCAAGATCCAAATCAACGTTTGCGTCCAGGCAAATTATTTATCCCGGATCTCCTCAACATGGTATTGTTCCAGATGATAATCATCAATCGGATAGATGCATATTTGACGGCCCACCCGTTCTTCGAGCGAAGAGATCAGTTGGCTTTCCTGGCCCAGCAGCAAATCGGCGATGACCGGATTGACTTTGATATGGAAGCGGTTTCCCCCGGAATCCGCACCCTGCCGGCAGACCTCCCGGAAAATATTGTAGCAGATGGTCCTGCGCGACAGCAGCATGCCCTCGCCTTCACAATAAAAACACGGCTCACACATCATGCGCGGCAGGGATTTGACCACCCGTTTACGGGTCATCTGGATCAACCCCATATCCGACATGGGCAGCACGTTGGTCTTGGCCTTGTCCCGGCTTAAGGCCTCTCTGAGCGTACTATAAACCTTCTCCTGGTCAGCCTTGCTTTCCATGTCAATAAAATCGATAATGATGATTCCCCCCAGGTTGCGAAGCCGAATCTGGTAGGCAATTTCCTTGACCGCCTCGAGATTGGTCTTGAGCACGGTTTCGGCAAAATTCCGCTTGCCCACATAACGCCCGGTATTCACGTCAATAGCCACAAGAGCTTCGGTAATTTCAATCACGATATACCCGCCGCACCTGAGCCAGACCTTTTTCTTAATGGCCCGCTGGACGTCTACTTCCAGGTTATAGGCATCAAAAATCGGCTCCTCGCCGGTATACAGCGCCAGCGAATTAGACAGGCGCGGCATGAACTTTTGAATAAAATCATAAACCGAATGATACACCTCGGGGGAATCAATGGTGACCCTGTCAGCCTCGTGGGCCAGCAAGTCGCGCACGCAGCGAAGGGTTACGGTGAGCTCCTCGTGGAGCATCTCCGGTGCGGAAACCTCGTGGAAACGCTCCTGGATATGGTTCCACAGGTTGTTTAAAAACTCCATTTCCTGGGCGAGCACCTCTTGCGGCACGCCTTCCCCGGCGGTGCGCACGATGTAGCCGTGGGGCTGCGTTCGCAGGGTTTCCACGATTTCCTTGAGCCGTGCGCGCTCTGCTTCATCTGCAATTCTGCGGGAAATACCGATATGATCAACGGTCGGCATCAGCACCAGAAATCGGCCGGGAAGCGAAATATAACTGGTCAGGCGCGCGCCCTTGCTCCCGATGGGAGAACGCGCCACCTGCACAAGAATTTCCTGGCCCCCGCTAAGCATTTCTTCAATGGCGCGCCGATCCGGACGCGGCCGGCCGGCTGAACGCGTGCTGATGAACCCGTTTTCCCCTTCCATTTCATCCGCCCCGGTCTCGGGTTCGGCCTCGTCGTTTTCCTGCTGCAAAAGCACGCCTTCAGGCGGCGGGGTAGCGCCGTTTAAAACTTCATCCACGTAAATAAAAGCCGCCTGTTTCAGGTTGACGTCAACAAAAGCCGCCTGCATACCGGGCAGGACCCGCTGAACGCGTCCCTTGTAAATATTGCCCGCAATGTTTCCCTCGTCCGAGCGCTCGACGTAGATTTCCACAAGAACATTATTTTCCAGGAGGGCCACCCGGATTTCCGGACCCAGCGCATTAATGATCAGTTCCTTATCCATGCAAACCTCTCTGAATATCGCATTGGTTCCAAGATTCCGGATTAGCGTCACTTTGTTCTGCCAGCTTCAGGATCCGGCACCGCTGCAGAGTCGTATCGGGTAAGGCGAAAATCGCCCCAACAGCGCGGGAGGGTCGAACGGCGCCGCCGGGCTCCCGCAAGATGGAAATCCGCAGACAGTCCGCACGCTCAAGCGCACATTCCGAAACAACGGATTTCAAATCAATTCGCCGCTCGCCGCGCTTCTTGGTTGTCACGGTCATTTCAAACGAGGCGGCCGCATCAAAGCGCGCAAGCGCTGCCGCATCAAAACAGGTGCCCTCCGGCAAAGTAATTCTGTATGAAACAACCCCGGTCTGCAGGGGGGCGTCCTTTTTTGCAGCGGGCTCGCAACTGCTGACCGCAAGCCCTTCGGGCAACTGCCGGTTGACCGCTGACTGAATTTCCGCCGGATCGGACGGATCCGCAATGGTCATGAAAAAGACTTCTGACATGCTCTCCGTTCCAACAGGCAACGCATCCCCGAATGCAACCTTTGGCTTGGGATGATACCCGCCGGAATAGGCAAGCCGGATGCCGGCCCGGCGCAAGGCACGCAACAGGATGTTGGCCAATTCCAGGTGACCGAAGTATCTGGCCGGCCCGAGCTTGGTGTAGCTCACTTTCATCCTTTGTTCGGGGACATCATGAAAAGCAGACCCAGTGCCATCCTCCCTTCCTGTTGACTGCAAAGAAAAAACGTTGTCCACGGTTTTTTCATCGGCATTGACGGGCCTTCGTTTTTCAAAGTCACAAACTCCGCATTCCTGGCATTCCCCGTGGCGGCAATCACCGGTCTGCAAATGCCTGATCGCCCTTTGATACTCACCCCGGAGAAACTCCCGGGAAACCCCGGTATCAATGTGATCCCAGGGCAGCGGGACCTCAAAAGGTATCTGCCGCAAAAAAACATCCGGGTCCACGCCCGCATCAGAAAAAGCCCGGTGCCAGGCGCTTAGATCAAAAGAATCGCTCCACCCGTCAAACCGGCATCCCCGGTTGTAGGCCGCCAACAGAACCGGGGCCAGGCGCCGGTCGCCCCTGGCAAAAACCCCCTCCAGCCAGCTCGTCTCCGGGTCCTGCCACTTAAAATCCACGCCCTTGACCGCAAGCCGGGCCCGGAGAGATTCGATTTTCTCCCGGGCGGCCTGCGGCTCCTCCTGTGCAGCCCACTGAAAGGGCACGTGCGACTTGGGGATAAAAGTGGCCACGCTGACGTTGATGTTGCCCCCCCGCTTGCCCCGGGGCCGGGCTTTGCGCAGCCGTCGGACCAGTTCGGCAATCTCGGCGACATCGGCATCCGTCTCCGAAGGCAGGCCGACCATGAAATAAAGCTTGACCAGCTGCCAGCCCAGCACAAAGGCGGTCTTCATGGTATCAAAAACCTCGGCCTCCGAGATATTCTTGTTAATCACTGAACGCAGGCGCGCACTGCCGGCCTCGGGGGCGATGGTAAAGCCGGTCTTGCGCACGCTGCGAATGAGTTCCATCATCTCCTGGCTAAGCGTGCCCGCCCGGAAAGATGGAATAGACATCGCCAGGCGGCTGGAACCATAGTGATCGGAAAAATGCTTCATCAGCGGCAGCAGGCGGCTGTAATCACCCGTACTCAGGGACAACAGGGAAAGATCGTCATAGCCGGTGGCGCAAATGCCGTTTTCAGCCAGGGAAACCAGACGGGAAAGCGAGCGCTCACGCACCGGGCGGTAAATCATGCCCGCCTGGCAAAACCGGCAACCCCGGGTACATCCCCGGGCGATTTCCAGGCGGAGCCGGTCATGCACCGGACGGCCGAACGGCACCACCGGCGAATCCGGAAACGGCACGGAATCCAGGTCCGGCGCAACGGCCCGCCGCACCTTTTCGTGTCCGGGCAGAACAGAAATCACATGCTGATATCCGTCCTTGCCCGGTTCGGGACGAAAAAAGGCGGGTACGTACACGCCCTCGATTCCGGCCCAGGTTTTCAACAGTTCGGTCTTGTCCCGGCCCCCGCCGGATTTCCAGCGGACCCAGGCGTCAGCCATCTCCGGGAGCACGGGTTCGCCGTCACCCACCACCATGCCATCAAAAAAGGGCGCCACCGGTTCGGGGTTGACGGTGCAGGGCCCGCCAGCAATGATCAAGGGATGGTTCAAATCCCGGTCCCGGGCGTAAAAGGGCAAGCCGGCCAGGTCAAGCATCATCAGCACGTTGGTATAGTTCAGCTCGTAGAGCAGGCTGAATCCGATGATGTCAAAACGCGAAAGGGGCCTTCGGGTCTCCAGGGAAAAAAGCGGCGTACCGGATGATTTCATGTGCGCGGCCATGTCCGTGCCCGGGGCAAAAACCCGCTCTGCCGCAACATCGGCCCGGGCATTGAGCAGGTGATACAAAATCTGCATGCCGAAATGGGAGGTTCCGATCTCGTAGGTATCCGGAAACGCCAGGGCCATGCGCAGCGCAACTGCATCCCCGCTTTTGCGGACGGTATTGATTTCTCCCCCGATATACCGGCTGGGCTTTTCCACCAGGGGCAGAATATGGTCCAGGTCTTGAATACACATACAGCCTGCTACTTCATGCTGGCCTGGACAAATTCCAGAGTCTGCCGGACATCTTCCTTGAACAGCCCCTGGAGTCCCCCCTGCCAGTGACCCTCTGCCAGGTTCTTTTCAATGCGCTGCACAGTCTTGGCGCGCAGCAGCTCTTTCATCCGCATAAAAGGGCGGTTCGGGGTGTCGATCCACTGGGAGATGACCTGCCTGGCCCGGTCGATCAGCTGGCCCTCGGCGGCCAATTCGTCCACGAGCCCAAGATCCCGGGCCCGGTAAACATCCACCATGTCTGCGAAATACATCACGTCCCGGAACTTGTGATTGCCGTCCAAGCCAAAGCGCATCACCTCGTGCTGGGCAATGTTTAACGGAAGTCCGATCTTGATTTCCGACATGCCGATCTTGATCTTGGGATGCTCCTTGACGATCCGGTAGTCCGCGGCCATGGAGTAAATCAGCCCGCCTGCTGCCGCATGGCCGTTAAGGGCCGCAACCACGGGTTTTCTGCAGGCAAAAAGCGCGGTCAGAACCCGCTGCTCGAATTCAAAAAATTCCACCGCCTCCTTTTCTTCTGCAAAGTTGAGAAAAAGCGACAAATCAAACCCGCTGGAAAAAAACCGGCCTTCGCCGGTCAGGATAATGCCCTTGGGAGAGTCTTGCTGATCGGCTTCAATTACGATCTCCTCGAGCCGTTCCAGGATCTGACGATTTAAGGCATTGGTTTTGCCGTTTTTCAAGGTGACGATCCGGATATCGTCATCCAGGAATTCTTCAATCATATCGTGTTCCCCTTGCTGAAATCCGGCACAAAGGCGCCGGTACAAATTAAAAGTTTGAAAATTGACGGTTTCGTAAAAAGTCAATTTTGAGATACCAAAGTAAAAAGTACAAGAACAAGGCGCGCAGATCCCGCGGGATGCAGCGCAACGCAGATATTGGACTTCCAAGGAAACCCTTTTTTGCGCTCTAACGAAATTGCACTTCGTTGCCCTGAC
Organism: Desulfobacterales bacterium; assembly: GCA_018335195.1. Classification (GTDB taxonomy): domain Bacteria; phylum Desulfobacterota; class Desulfobacteria; order Desulfobacterales; family Desulfosalsimonadaceae; genus Desulfosalsimonas. The sequence continues at coordinate 1,742 of JAGXKN010000042.1, read as the reverse complement.
GGCGGTGCGGAAAAGCGGGTTTCCAAGCGGAAATTGAGACTCGAAGAGGCTCCTGGAGCGAGGAAACGCCTTTTTCGCGCCGCCGATCAGCCAAGGTGCTTACGGATTTTCTTTCTGCAAAAATGCCGCCGCAGCGGAATAAACAGCTTTTTCCGAAGCCATCAAAATTGACACCGCAGGATCAGTTATTATATACAATCTAAAATTTTTATCAATCACGGAAATCCTTGACAATTTCCCATACCCCGACAAACCCGGAAAGGACGGCGAACCATGATCAAAATCAATGAACATTTCAATAAACTGCAGGCATCCTACCTGTTTTCCAATATTGCCGCCCGGATCGCGGAATTCCAGGAACAAAACCCGCAGACCGACATTATCAAGCTCGGCATCGGGGATGCCACCCGCGGCCTGCCCCATGCCTGTGTTGCGGCCATGCACGCGGCAGTCGATGAAATGGGAGAGGACGCCACATTCCGGGGATACGGCCCGGAGCAGGGATACGCGTTTCTGCGCGAAAAAATCGCGGAAAACGACTACGCGGCCCGGGGAGCCGACATTGCCGCAGACGAGATCTTTATCAGCGACGGCGCCAAGTGCGACACCGGCAACTTCCAGGAGATCCTGGCCGCAGACATCCGCGTGGCGGTACCGGACCCGGTCTATCCCGTATACGTGGACACCAACGTCATGGCCGGTCGGACCGGACCATTTCATAACGGCCGGTTTGAAAACATCGTGTACATGCCCAGCACGCAGGAGAACAACTATGTCCCGGAGCCGCCGGATACGGACGTGGACCTGATTTACCTGTGCTTTCCCAACAATCCCACCGGGGCCACAGTGAGCCGGGCGGATCTGAAGCAGTGGGTTGATTTTGCACGCGACAACCGGGCCCTGATTCTTTATGATGCGGCCTACGAATCCTTTATCCGGGATGATGCCATCCCCCGCTCCATCTACGAGGTGGAAGGCGCCCGGGAGGTTGCCGTTGAATTCCGCAGTTTTTCAAAGACCGCGGGTTTTACCGGCACCCGATGCGCATTCACGGTCGTGCCCAAAGAATGCCGGGCTTTTGACGAAAACGGCGACACCCGGTATCTGCATCCCCTGTGGAACCGCAGGCATTCCACAAAGTTCAACGGGGTGGCCTATCCGGTACAGCGTGCTGCAGAAGCGGTATACACCCCGGAGGGGCAAAACCAGGTAAAAGCACTGATTGCCGATTACATGAAAAATGCGGACCGAATCCGAAAGGAAATGGACGATCTGGGATATTCCTATGTGGGCGGCGAGCATTCCCCCTATATCTGGATCGAAGCACAGATGGACTCCTGGGCGTTTTTCGACATGCTGCTCAACAGGGCCGGCGTGGTCTGCACCCCGGGCGCGGGCTTCGGTCCCTGCGGCGCCTCCTGCATCCGTCTGAGCGCCTTTAACTCCTACGAAAACGTGGACCGCGCCATGCACCGCATCCGCGAGGCCCTGCAAAAAGGCTGATCAGAACCCCGCGACAAGTTCCCCCCATCTATTACCCGAAGGCTTCAAAGCCCCCGCTGTAGGGGCGAACCTGTGTGTTCGCCCGGATATTCGGTTGTAAACGGCTGTGGAACCCGGCAAGGTCTTCTCGTGCGAAGATTGGCGGGCTGCCGCATGGCGCATTGCACGAGGGCCGGAGCAGCTCTTGGCGAAGCTGAGCAGGCGGCCGGCTTTGTTTGAGCCGATAGGCGAGTTTTCTT
>JAGXKN010000041.1 GCA_018335195.1 Desulfobacterales bacterium | reverse complement strand
ACACTGTCCTTTCCGTGAACAGGGCACTTTTTTTGCGGCTGGTTGTTTTCAAGGAAATATTCCTCGTATGTTTCCGGGCATTTCAGGAAAACCGGCAGTTTTCCGCTTTGGCTGCACACTTTTTTCTTTACCACACCCGGCGGAATTGTAAACGGCTTGTGTGAAATGTGACCGGGAACGGATTTGACCAGGTCGGCAAATATGGGCAGCGCAGCCCCGGAACCTGTGGTTCCGACCGATTCCCCGTTGTCAAACCCTACCCAGACCAGGGCCAGGAAGTCCTGTGTGTAGCCGATAAACCAGGTATCCCTGAATTCGTTTGTTGTGCCTGTTTTCCCGGCAAGCGGAAAGGTGATGCCCTGCCGGGTCAGCGCCTCTGCGGTTCCGTCCGTGACAACGGATTTCAGCATGGAGGTGATAAGAAAGGCCTTGGCCGGGGAGATCACGGAGTGGATGTCCATGTGGCGCTGGACCAGGACATTGCCGTCTTCATCGACCACATCCCGGACCGAAAGGGGAAAGGGCTGGATACCGTCTGCGGCAAAGGCGCAGTAAGCCCGGGCCAGTTCCAGGGGGATGACCTCAAAGGCACCCAGGGCAATGGACGGGTAGGGCCGCATCGGCGTGGAAAAATTGAAATTTTCCGCCTGCTCGACCACTTTCGCCGGCCCCCCGCGAACCACCATGTCCACGGCCGCCCGGTTGCACGAAAGTCTCAGCATGTCCCGGACCGAAAGCTTTTCTCCGGGAAATTCCCCGAAATTTTTCGGTGTCCAGGGTTTGCCGTTGACTTGGTAGGTGGTCTTTTCGTTGGACAAGGGATCGGACGGTTTGAATGTATCCAGCAAAGCGGCCACGGCAACGGGCTTAAAACAACTTCCCGGCTGGCGGCGAGCCTGGGTGATCCGGTTGAACTGGCTTTTTGCATAATTCCGTCCCCCCACCATGGCCAGGATGTTTCCCGTCCGGGGGTGCATCACAACCACGGCCCCCTGCAGTTTTTTATCCGGATCGTCTCGCCTGAGGGCGGGAATGGATTTTTCCAGGCGGGCCAGTCCGTTTTCAAGGGCGTTTTCAGCCGCGGCCTGCACCTCGGTGTCCAGGGTGGTGTAAATGGAAAATCCCATGCTCGAAAGGATGTCTTCCGGGTAGAGGCTGTCGAGCTGCTGGGATACGTAATCCATGAAATACGGGGCCCGGCGGCTGTACTTTTCAAACCCCGCGGTTTTGATGGGCTCTTGCTGGGCCATGGTCAGTTGCTGTTCGGTGATAAACTGTTGTTCATGCATGGCCCGGAGCACCTGGTCTCGCCGGTCTTTGCATTCTTCGGGATGGGTGTACGGCGAAAGCACATTGGGACTTTTGATGATTCCTGCGATCATGGCCGATTCGGCCAGGGTGAGGTTTTCAATTTTTTTGCCGAAATAGAAATAGGCGGCTTCCCCCACGCCGTGAATGGCAGCCGATCCCTTTTGGCCCATGTAGATTTCATTGAGATAGATCTCCAGGATTTCATCCTTGCTGTAGTTTGCCTCGATGGTCAGGGTAATGAAAAGCTCGTGGAATTTCCGCCTGAAGGTTCGCTCCGGGGTGAGAAAATAGTTTTTGGCCAGCTGCTGGGTCAGGGTGGATCCGCCCTGGCGTATGGACAGGTGGCGGAGATTGGTATACATGGCCCGGAGGATGCCGATCGGGTCAACACCGAAATGGGAATAAAACCGGTTGTCTTCTGCCGCAATCACGGCGTCTGCAAGATGTTCGGGAATGGTTTCGATGGAAACCACGCGCCTGAGTTCCCGCTCCTTTCCGAAAAATTCCATGAGGACTTCGGGGCCCAGTTCCACCAGGAGCAGGTGTTTATCAGACCCGGTTCGGCGGATTTCGCGGATTTTCCCCTGGTCGATTTCAAGGACGGCGGAAAACCCCGGGCGATCCTTGTCCGGTATGTGCAAGTCCTTGAAATAAATTTCCAGGCCGGTTTCCACCGGATGGTACTCCCCTTTTTTCCCGGGGCTGTCGGGTTTTGCCTGGTAGCCCAGTTTTTTTAATTTCTTCTCAAGTGCGAAGCGGCTCTCTTGCTTGCCGGGAAAAAGCAGGGTGGTATCGGAGTAGATGGTCGAAGGGATTTCCCATCTCCGCCCGGAAAAGCGTTCTTCAATATGCCCGGACAAATACCAGCAATAGCCAAAGCAAATCACCAGGGCGAGAAGCAGGATCATGCTGATGCCGAGGAGCCATTTGAGTAATTTGCGAAACATTGGCGTATCAATCAGTTAGAATAATTGTTGGCTACAGTCCAAACGGGTGTTTGTTTACGCCAGCAGACAGGTCCGTGTTTTACAACATTTTCCGCATATGCTGCAAGCTTTCCTTTTGCCGCTGCGACGGCACGGCCTCCGGGGCCTGCATGTTTTGGGGGACAAAGGGCGAACACACGGGTTCGCCCCCGGGGTGTCGTGTTTCCGGGTAAAACCATTGATGTCGACATCAGGTGTACAAGGGGACCGTTTATTTGTTGATGGATTCCATGAACCCGGAAATTGCCTTGCCGATGGCATCCGGGGAATCCTCCTGGATGAAGTGGCGGCCCGCCGCCGTGGCCTCCTGCTGATTGGCCCAGGAGCGGCAGTATTCGCGCTGGGCGCCGGTGAGGATCATGCCCGGTTCCGCATTGACAAAGAGCTTGGGCACGGGTGCGGTTTCCAGCCATTTGCCGTAGTTGGCAACGATTTCGGCGACATCTGCGGGCTCCCCGTAAATGGGGATTTCCCGGGGCCAGGTCAGGGTAGGGCGGCGGTCCTCGCCTGGATTGAAAAACGGGCGGCGGTATTCGGCCATTTCGGCTTCACTGAGTTTGCGCAGAATGGAGGAAGGCAGGATTCTTTCCACAAACGCATTGTTTTTCAGGATGATGTCCTCGCCCTCGTCGGACCTGAGCCGCTTGAACATGCTTTGCGCTGACTCGGGCCAGTCAGACCAGTTCAGGGGCTGGACAATGGCTTCCATGTAGACCAGACCGCGCACACTTTCCGGATGGCGGCGTGCCCAATCAAAGCCCAGGGCCGAGCCCCAGTCATGGATGACAAACACAACGTTTTCGTCGATTCCCATTTTTTCGAGAAAAGCATCTATGAACCTGCGATGTTCCAAGAACCGGTAGGAATCCGGGCCGGAATCGGCCAGCTTGTCCGAATCCCCCATGCCGATGAGATCCGGTGCAATGCACTGGGCGTGCGGCTTTACGTGCGGGATCACGTTGCGCCACAGGTAGGCGGATGTGGGGTTGCCGTGCAGAAATACGATGGGATCGCCTTGGCCCTCATACACGTAGGCCATGCTGTGGCCCAGGACAGAAATGGTTTTTTTGGGATAATTCTGTTCAGATACGATCATGGCGGACCTCTGGGTTTAGTAAATATTGAAACGCCTGCGGGCCTGAATTGCGGCAGGCTTTTGCAATGACGTCATACTCAAAGCATAATGCCTGGTGTGAGTAGAGGCAAATACCCGGAAAACCGCTTGCACGCATTTCCGCCCCGTGGTAGGAAATATCTGCCGAAATGAACCTGACAGCAGGGATGAGGGAAAAAATATGAACGTATGCATCGTTGGAACGGGTTACGTGGGTTTGGTAACGGCCGCATGTCTGGCTGAAACCGGCAATCATGCCGTTTGCGTGGATATCAACGATCATGTGGTGGACCGGCTCAGAAAAGGAGATGTGCACATTTATGAGCCGGGCCTGGAAGAGCTGGTGCAGCGCAACCTCAAGGAAGAGCGCCTGGTGTTTACAACCTCGCTGGAAGGGGGGCTCCGGGATGCCACCCTGGTGTTTTCGTGCGTGGGCACACCTTCCATGGCGGACGGATCGTGCGATCTCTCCGCGGTTTTTCGGGTGGCTGAGCAGGTCGGGCAGATGATGACCGGCTACCGGATCGTGGTCAACAAGTCCACTGTGCCGGTGGGCACGGCCGACCAGGTGCGCGCGATTATTGCCGATGAGCTGGAAAAGCGCGCGGCGGAAATCCCCTTTGACGTGGTCTCCAATCCGGAGTTCTTAAAGGAAGGCGATGCGGTCAGCGACTTTATGAAGCCGGACCGGATTATTATCGGCACGGACAGCAACGAGGTGGCCCGGCTCATGGAGGAACTCTACGAGCCGTTTGCCAGAAGCCGGGACAAGCTGATTCTCATGAGCCCGAAAAGCGCGGAGATGACCAAGTACGCGGCAAACTGCATGCTGGCCACCAAGATTTCATTTATCAACGAGATTGCCAACATCTGCGAGCGCGTGGGCGCGGATGTCCGGGACGTGCGTACCGGCATTGGTTCGGATCACCGCATCGGCTATCACTTTATTTACCCGGGCGTGGGCTATGGCGGATCGTGTTTTCCAAAGGACGTCAAGGCCCTGATCCACACTTCCCGGGATGGCGGCTACGCCCCGGAGCTGCTCAACGCGGTGGAGGGCGTGAACAACCGGCAGAAGAGGGTGGTGGCGGAAAAGGTGCAGGCCTATTTCGAGCCCCGGGGCGGTGTGGCCGGCCGGGTGCTGGCCGTGTGGGGGCTTTCGTTTAAGGCCAACACAGATGACATCCGCAACTCGGCGGCCATGGAAATTATTGCTGCCCTGAGCGCTGCGGGCATGTCCGTGCGGGCCTTTGATCCGGCCGCGGGCGGCAACGCCCGGGCCGTGTTTGCCGAAAACGATCGGGTGGAGATTGCAGACGGGCAGTACGGAATCCTGGACGGCGCAGACGCGCTGGCTGTGCTCACGGACTGGCACCAGTTCCGGACCCCGGATTTTGCCGGTGTTGCCCGGCGCTTGAAACGGCCGGTGATTTTTGACGGGCGGAACCTGTATAAATCCGATCTCATTCAAAGACACGGCCTGACCTGCATCCAGGTCGGCCGGCCGGAAATTTCAGGGCAAGTGGAAACAGGGTGATATCGGGAATGGAACTATCAGACGAGCAGAGAGCAGCAGTGGAGCACATCGGGCCGGCCCTTGTGGTGGCGGGCGCGGGATCCGGCAAGACCCGCACCCTGACCGCCAAGGTGGCCCACCTGATCGAGCGGGGCTACGTGCCGGAGCGCATCCTGGCCATTACGTTTACAAACAAGGCCGCAGACGAGATGAAGCGCCGGCTGACCGACCTCACCGGCCTGGGCATGGAGCGGTTTCCATGGGTGCGTACTTACCACTCGGCGTGCTTCCGGATATTAAAGGAGCACTGCCGTCTGCTCGGCTATGAGCCGCCGCTGCAGATCTATTCCGACTACCAGCAGCAGAAGCTTATCAAGGATATCATGATCCGGTTTGACATGGACCGGAAGAAGTTCTACGCGGTGCGCTCGGCCATATCCAGTGCCAAGAACTCCGGGGACCCGGAGGGCTATATCGACGCCCATCCCCGGATCGGGCCGTTCCGGCTTTTTGATATCTACCAGGCTTACGAGGTGGAGCTCAAGTCCCGAAACGCGGTGGACTTTGACAACATCCTGCTAAAGGCCCGGGACCTGCTCCGGGATCACGAAGCCGTGCGCACGGATTACCGGGCGTATTTTTCCTACATCCTGGTTGACGAGTACCAGGACACCAACAACTTGCAGGCCGAGCTGACCCGGCTTTTGCTGGGCAACGGCAACCTTTTCTGCGTGGGTGACGACTGGCAGGCCATCTACGGATTCCGGGGCAGCAACGTGGATCATTTCCTGGGATTCCAGCGCAGCTACGAAAATGCGAGCATATTCCGGCTGGAGCAGAACTACCGCTCGGCAGACGAGATCGTGAAACCCGCCAACTGGCTGATTAAATACAACCGGGACCGGATGGACAAGTCGTGCTTTTCCGCGCATAAAGGCGGCGCAGTGGAAGTGCACGAGTTTTTCAGCGACGAGGAGGAAGCCGGGTGGGTGGCAGACAAGATCGCGATGCTGAACCGTTCCGGGATCCCCTACGACCAGATGGCGGTGCTCTACCGGACCAAGTTCTGTTCGCTGCCCTTTGAGCAGGCCATGCGCTTTTCCGGCCTTCCCTATAAAATGCTGGGGGACAAGGGGTTTTTCGAGCGCAAGGAAATCCTGGACATCAACTGTTATCTGACCGCGGCGGTGTTTCCAAAGGATGACGCGGCATTTGAGCGGATTTTGAACACGCCCAAGCGGGGCATCGGGCCAAAGATGGTGGAGAAGATCAACGCCTGGCGTGCCCCCGATTCCGGCCTGTCCGGTGCGGCAGCCCGGGCGGTCTCCGGGAAAATCCTTTCTGGAAAGGTCCACAAGGAACTCTCCGATCTGCTTGGGCTTTTAAAGGACATCGAGCCCATGGCCCCGGATGCGGCAATCCGGGAGGTGATGGACCGCACGGGGTACGCGGATTATTTAAAGCAGCAGGCCAGGACCGAAGACGAATTCACCGCGCGAATGGAAAATATCGAGCAGCTCATGTACGCCGCGGCCCGGTTTGAGACCGTGCTCGATTACCTGGAAGAAGCGGCCCTGATTCGGGAGGACAAGGAGGACGGCCAGGACCGGGAGGCCGGGGTCAACCTGGCAACCATCCATGCCAGCAAGGGCCTGGAGTTTCACGTGGTGTTCGTGGTGGGGTGCGACGAAAACCTGCTGCCCCACTGGAAGTCCCGCGACAGCGAGTCCGAGGTCCAGGAGGAACGGCGGCTGATGTATGTGGCCATGACCCGGGCGGAAAAGTTTCTTTTCCTGACCACTGCGGATTTCCGCAAGGGCCAGTTCAGCCCGGTGAGCCGGTTTGTCACGGAAGTTGCCGAATCCCTGGAGCAAGGCCCGCGGCAGAACGACTAGGTGTCGTCCTTGTCGTCTTTGGAGATTTGTGTCTTGAGCTTGCGCTCAAGATCTTCCTGCATTTTTTTGCGTTTTTCCTCTTGCCGGGCTCGCAGGGAATCCAGGGTCTTTTTCTCGTCCTGCTTTTTCTGGCGGAACTTTTCAAGCTCCCTGGAAATTCCGGATTCCTCGGGCTGATCGGAAATCTCCTCGATGCGGTGATGGTTGCTGATAAAAAGCCGGGTTTCGCCTGCTTTCTCAACGGTCTCAACAATGCCCATGGATCGCAGCTTGCGGATGATGCGGCTTGTTTCCTCCGGGGAAATCGCCAGCATCCGTCCGACATCCTCCAGGGTGGGCGGTGCGTTGTGCCGGTATTCCAGGATCCGGACTGCGGCCACGAGCAGGTGCGCTTCCTTGTATTGGCTGTTGACGTTCATGGCGTATCCCTTTTTCAATTTCTTGACACGTTAGAATGGAAATCGTATCATCCTTTCGATTTGAGTCAAGCTCGTTTCATACAGGACATAACAGGCAGCCGACTTACACTGAAATTACCGGAGGACGGCATGACAGAAATCATAGAGGTCAAGGCAAGAGAGATACTTGATTCACGGGGAACGCCTACAGTTGAAGTGGACATTTTGCTCGACAGCGGTGCTTTCGGCCGTGCTGCGGTTCCTTCGGGCGCTTCCACCGGTTCCCGCGAGGCGCTTGAACTCAGGGATGAGGATTCGGGTCGATACGGCGGAAAAGGGGTTACCCGGGCCGTGGAAAATGTCAATAACCTGATCGCCCCGGCGATCATGAGTATGGACGCCGCCTCCCAGAACCTGCTGGACGCGGCGCTGCTGGAGCTCGACGGCACGGAAAACAAGTCCCGCCTGGGGGCAAACGCCGTTCTGGGGGTTTCCATGGCCGCAGCCCGGGCTGCGGCCGATGCTTACGGAATGCCCCTGTACCAGTATATCGGTGGATTAAGCGGCCGCTACATGCCCCTGCCCATGATGAACATTGTTAACGGCGGGGCCCATGCCGCCAATAACCTGGATATCCAGGAGTTCATGATCGTGCCCGCCGGCGCCCGCTCCATTGCCGGGGCCGTGCGAATGGGTGCGGAAACCTTCCAGGCATTAAAGAATCTGCTCAAAAAGCGCGGCATGGTCACCGCGGTGGGAGATGAAGGCGGGTTTGCCCCGGATCTGGATTCCAATGAAGCGGCCCTCAAGACCATTATCGAGGCAATTGAGACTGCGGGCTACCGGCCGGGCACGGATATCGGCCTGGCCATTGACGCGGCTGCCACGGAATTCTTCGATAACGGCCAGTACGTGCTGGCCTCTGAAAACCGGCGCCTGTCTGCCGTGGAAATGATCGAATACTATGCCGACCTGATCGACCGTTACCCCATATTCTCCATTGAAGACGGCCTGGCCGAGCAGGACTGGGACAACTGGACGATCATGACTGAAAAGCTGGGAAACCGGGTACAATTGGTGGGCGATGACGTGTTTGTGACCAACCCGGAAATATTTGCCAGGGGCATTGAAAAGGGCATCTGCAATTCCATCCTGGTCAAGCTCAACCAGATTGGTACGGTCTCCGAGACTCTGGAAACCATTGACATGGCCAAGCTGGCCGGTTACACGACCGTGATTTCCCATCGTTCTGGGGAAACCGAGGATCACTTCATCTCCGACTTGGTCGTGGGGGTCGCCGGTGGACAGATCAAGACCGGTTCCATGTCGCGCAGCGACCGGGTGGCAAAATACAACCAGTTGCTGCGCATCGAGGAAGAACTGGGCAATAGCGCCCAGATGTCGCAGAACCCGTTTCTGGCATAATGGGCGGCCCATGCATCGGATTGCGCTTGTCATAATGGTTTTGGCCGGGCTGATGGTTTCCGGCTCGGTCTCCCCGGCTTTCGGGTACGTGATCCCGGGCCCGTTCGTGATCGAGAAGATGCTGGACAGCCTGGATTTGCCGGAAGGGATGCGGGTGAAACAGGAGATCCGTATCCCTTCCGGGAGCCAAACAGCGGCATCCAAAAGCACGGAGCCGATAGCGCAGGTGCCTGAAGGCGTGGGGCCGGTGCGCGGGCCGAAAACCGCGCCTGAAAACAAGGCCGAACCGGCCAGGGCGTTTGTCCAGCAGGTGCGCTACCGGCTGCCTGAAGCGTTCCGATCCGATATTGAAACCGCCCGGCTCAACCGGATCCATGTGTTTTACAGGGGCGAGTCGATTACCGTGCTCGACGGGCGCGTGGTCTCGGGCGGCCCGGCATGGCACACCTGTTACAAGGATTTGTTCCTGTTTTCTTCCCGCAAGCCCATGGTCCGGTACCTGGAGCGCCTTGGAATTGACATGGACCAGTCAAGCCTGGGCCGGATGGACAAAAACCTGGTTTACGTGCTGGGCGCGCGCTATCCGGACAAAAGCCGCCAGCAGATCTGGGTGGACAAGGCCTCTTTCCGGCCGGTGCGCTGGATCGTGACCCCGGCCGAAGATCCGCAGTCCCCGCCGGTTCACGAAATCCGCTATCGGGAGTGGCGACAGAAAGGCGATACGTGGTATCCGGGTACCATCGAGTTTTACGAAAACGGGGAAAAAGCCCAGACCATGGCGGTGCAGCAGTTCTGGGCCGATTCCGGGATCCCCGCGGACCTGTTCGATATCGGCGTGCTGCGCCGGACCTATGGTCGGTCCGATGAAAAGGCGCCGGAAGAAGGGGAGCCGGGCGAGGAAATCCGGGAAGAAATCGAGGAATTTAAAAACATCTACGAATATTGATGGCACCGTGAAAAGTCCAATATCTGCGTTACGCGCAATTTCTCAGAATTTCACGTACGGCTAAGTACGCTGCATTCTTCGAAATTGCGCAAGCCTTGATCTTGAACTTTTTACGGCGCCAACTGAAATCAGACTTTTTACGAGAGCATAAATATTAAGCTGAAAAACCCGAACGAGGGAGCGGTATGCCAGGCAAATCCAAATTCATTTTCGTAACCGGCGGGGTGCTTTCATCTCTGGGCAAGGGCCTTGCTTCCGCCTCGATCGGGGCCTTGCTGGAAAGCCGGGGCTTGAGCGTGACACTGCTGAAGCTCGATCCCTACATCAACGTTGATCCGGGTACCATGAACCCCTTTCAGCACGGCGAGGTATTTGTCACCGACGACGGGGCGGAAACCGACCTGGATCTGGGTCATTACGAGCGGTTTGTCACAGTCCGGCTGGGGCGCGACAATAATTTCACCACCGGCAAGATCTACCATTCCGTGATCAACAAGGAACGCCGGGGCGATTACCTCGGCGGTACCGTACAGGTGATTCCCCATATTACGGACGAAATCAAGGAAAGCATCTGGAAGTCCTCCAATGATGCGGATATCGTGATCGTGGAGATCGGCGGGACCATCGGCGACATTGAAAGCCTGCCGTTTCTCGAGGCCATCCGCCAGTTCCGTTTTGACGCGGGCAAGGACAACGTGCTCTACGTTCACCTCACCTTTATTCCCTATATCGCGGCCGCGGGCGAACTCAAGACCAAGCCCACCCAGCACAGCGTCAAGGAACTCCGGAGCATCGGCATCCAGCCTGATATTCTCATGTGCCGAACGGACCGGTATCTGCATCCGGACATCAAGGCCAAAGTCGCCCTGTTCTGCAATGTGAGCCAGGATGCGGTCGTTACGGCAAAGGACGTGGACTGCATCTACGAGTGCCCCCTGGTGTTTCACAAGGAAGGCCTGGACGCCAAGATCCTGGAGATTCTCAATATCTGGACTGGGGCCCCTCGGCTGGAGGACTGGGAAAACATGGTCCAGCGCTACAAGTCCCCCCAGGAGCAGGTGACCATCGCGGTTGTGGGCAAATACACGGATCTGACCGAATCCTACAAGAGCTTGAACGAAGCACTGTATCACGGCGGGATTGCCAATAATGCCAGGGTGGTGCTTACATTCGTGGATTCCGGGACACTGACCCCGGAAAACTGCCCCGAAGTTCTTGCCGGCGCTCACGGCATCCTGGTGCCCGGAGGGTTCGGCTCCAGGGGCATCGAGGGGAAAATCGAGGCCATCCGGTATGCCCGGGAAAACCGGATACCCTACTTCGGCATCTGCCTAGGCATGCAGCTGGCCGTGATCGAATTCGCCCGGAATGTTGCCGAAATCGCTGATGCCCACAGCTCGGAGTTCAAGCCGGAAACCAAAGCACCGGTGATCTACCTGATGACCGAGTGGTTTGACGAGCGCACCCAGACGGTTCAGCGACGGGATGCCAACTCGGAAAAGGGCGGAACCATGCGTCTCGGTGCGTATCCCTGCCGATTGACCTCCGGCACAAAGGCATTCGAAGCATACGGATCCACGGATATTTCCGAACGACACCGGCATCGCTACGAGTTTAACAATGATTACCTGGAGCCGCTCGAGGAACACGGGATGGTGTTTTCCGGTTTTTCTCCCAGGGGCGATCTGGTTGAAATCGTGGAATTAAAGGACCATCCCTGGTTTCTGGGCTGCCAGTTCCACCCCGAGTTCAAGTCCCGGCCCATGTCGGCCCATCCGCTGTTTCTTGAATTTATACGGGCCGCGCTGAAGCGCAGGTAGTGCCCATTATCTGATCTCTGGATGGACACGAGGTGGTCCCGGTTGATTCGTCTTCCCGGCTTTTGCCGGCGCAATCAGGTTGACACCGGAGCCATTTCCGGGCAGATCCGGATTGAAGACATGGCCGCCCGCTACGGGGGCGAAGAAATCCCGGTGCTTTTACCCCGCACCAGCAAGGTGGCCGGGGTGATTCCCGGCGAACGGATCCGGGAAAAAATCCAAAGCATCAAATACCCGTATGAACAAGATGTTGTCCGGTGACAAGAGCGTTAAAAATGAAATATCGAGGTATATGGTCCGGCAGCTCGAAGGATGTTCGTATTCAATCAGCGGGAAGGAATGACATTGCAATGTCCGGTATCGCTTCAACCCGGAGACCGCGTCGGCATTGTTGCTCCGGCAAGCCCCTTTGAACGGGACCGGTTTGACCGGGGCATCGAGGTTCTGGAAAAAATGGGCTATTTCCCGGTGTTTGACGATACCTTGTTCCGGGAAAGGGGCTATTTTGCGGGAACAAGCGGCGAGCGGGCGCGCGAGATCCAGGCTTTTTTTACCGCCCCGGATATCAAAGCCCTGTGGTGCGCGCGCGGGGGCTACGGCAGCCTGCGGCTGCTGCCTGAACTTGATTATCCCGCCATCAGCCAACAGCCAAAGATTTTTATAGGTTGCAGCGATATTACCGCGCTGCTGACCACCCTGCATACGCGCTGCGGGATGGTCACGTTCCACGGTCCCATGGTGAGTTCCCTGGCAGAGGCGGATCAGGGCACGCTCGACGGGATCAGAACCGCTTTAAGCGGAACCCGGCCCGTTCAAGTCGAAGCGCGCCACGGACAGGTCATCCGGCCGGGCCGCGCCAAGGGACCGTTGATCGGCGGCAACCTGGCGACCCTGTGCCATTTGCTGGCCACTCCGTATGCCCCGGATTTCCGCGGGTGCATCCTGTTTATCGAGGATACCAAGGAAAAGCCCTACCGGATTGACCGCATGCTCACGCAGATGGATTATGCCGGTTGCTTTGAGGAAATCCACGGCCTGGCGGCCGGATCGTTTACGGACTGCGGCTGGCCCGGGGCGGTTGCGCGCGTTTTCGAAGAACTGTTTGCAGACCGGGACTTTCCGGTAGTGACCGGTTTTCCCGCAGGGCACGGCCATCCCAACATGACCCTGCCCATCGGGGCGGGTGCCACGATAGACAGCGTAGCCATGTCGCTTACCTATGACGCCCCGGCCGTGTGCCGTCCCGGGCAGCCCGGCGGGCCCGACAGGCCATGAAGCGGGCGGCGGAATTGATGCAGCAGGCGGTGGAAACCGGGGTCTTTCCCGGAGGTGTGCTCCTGGCGGCACGATTGGACCAAGTCGTGTTTCACCAGGGATTCGGCGTCACCGATCATATCCGGCAGTTACCGGTGACCTGCGATACCGTCTACGACCTTGCCTCGCTGACCAAGCCGCTGGCTACGGCCGTCGCGCTCATGCACTTGGTCCAGCAGGGGCGCATCTGCGTCGAGGATCGGCTCGGCGAGTTGATTTCCGCCTTTTCCGAAACAGACAAGGACCGGATCCGAATTCGGCACCTGTTGTGCCACAATTCCGGGCTGCCGCCTTATCGACCCTATTATCGAACCCTGCGCAGGCTTCCGGAAAATGCGCGCAAGCCGGAACTCCGGCGGCTGCTGGTCAACGCGCCGATCAGGGATGCCCCGGGCACACGCACCCGGTATAGCGACCTCGGGTTCATGATTCTGGACTGGGTGATCGAACGGGTTTCCGGCAAAAGCCTGGACCGGTATGCGGCGCAGCAGCTTTACGCGCCCATGGGTATCCGGGATCTTTTTTTTATTCCCGGGGGCCGTCGGGACCCGGAAAGGACTTTCGCTCCGACCAGGATCTGCGCGGACCGGGAAGTGGTCTGCGGACGGGTGCATGATGAGAATGCCGATGCAGTCGGCGGGGTATGCGGGCATGCCGGGCTTTTTGGCACCTCCGGGGCGGTGTTTGCACTGCTTTGCGATCTGCTTATGACGGTTTGCGGCCGACCTTCAAGCGGAGTCTTTTCCCGGGATGTGGTTGGCGATTTTCTGCGACCGCCCGAGGGGGCGGAACGGGCAATGGCATTTGATACGGTTTCCCCCGAAGGTTCGAGCAGCGGCCGGTATTTCACTCCGGGCCGGGCTGTAGGGCACCTGGGATTTACGGGTACCTCGTTCTGGATGGACCCGGTATCCGGGAAAACGGTGATTCTGCTGAGCAACCGGGTGTTGCCCGGGCGGGGCAACCGGAAGATCCGGGCTTTTCGCCCGGAACTCCACAATGCGGTCATGCAGCACATGCAAATCGGAAATTAACCGAAAATCCGGTTTTTCGCGAGAAATGTGGTGTATTTTCCGCTTGTCATTTCGTTGCACTTTTGTTAATGAATTGATTTTATATATATCTGCAATCCGGGCAAAAACGGCGCCATGGCCGTCTATGATTTTTTGATCTTGATGACCGACACATGGACCTGCAAATCGTGTCTGAACGAAAAAACCGGGTTTTCGTCGGGACGCTGAATAGACGAAGGAGGAGCGATCTTGTTTTGGGATTCTTTGCTCGGCATATTCTCCAGTGATCTGGCAATCGATCTGGGGACAGCCAATACATTGGTATTTGTCAAGGGCAGGGGCATTGTTTTGAGTGAACCCTCGGTGGTAGCGGTGCGTACGGACGACCGGTCCAAGAACCGGGTCCTGGCCGTGGGGTTGGAAGCCAAGAACATGCTCGGCCGCACGCCGGGCAATATCGTGGCGATCCGTCCCATGCACGACGGGGTGATCGCGGATTTCGACGTGACCGAGGCAATGCTCCGGCATTTTATACATAAGGTACATAACCGCCGCACTTTTGTCCGGCCCCGGATCGTGGTCGCGGTTCCCACGGGTATTACGCCGGTGGAAAAACGGGCGGTCAAGGAAGCTGCCGAGTCGGCAGGCGCGCGTGAGGTTTTTCTGATTGAAGAGCCCATGGCAGCGGCCATCGGCGCGGGCATGCCCATCACCGAGCCGACCTGCAACATGGTGGTGGATATCGGCGGCGGAACAACCGAGGTGGCTGTCATTTCTCTTGCCGGAATCGTGTACAGCCGTTCGATCCGGGTAGCCGGCGACAAGATGGATGCCGCAATTGTCCAGTACGTCAAACGCAAGTACAACCTGCTCATCGGCGAGCGCAGCGCGGAAATCATCAAGACCACGATCGGCAACGCTTATCCGGACTCGGAAAGCTACGAGACCATCGAGGTCAAGGGACGGGACCTGGTATCCGGGATTCCCAAGATCCTGGCCATTGATTCCGAGGAGATCCGGGTGGCGATTGCCGAGCAGATTGATGCCATCGTGGAAACCACCAAGATCGCGCTTGAGCAAACCCCGCCGGAACTGGCTGCAGATATCGTGGACAGGGGTATTGTGCTCACCGGCGGAGGCGCATTGCTCAAAAACCTGGACAAGTTGTTGAGGGAGGAAACCGGCCTGCCCATTACCGTAACCGATGATCCGCTGTCCACGGTTGCCATTGGATCCGGCAAGACCCTTAACAGTATCGAGATTTTACGACAGGTGGTCATCGACTGATCCATGTTTTCCAAAAAAACGATGGTCGTAACCGGGGCGGTCATACTGATCGTGCTCAATGGCGTAGTTTTCTCCTTTAACTACATCAGGCAATCCTCTTTTCAATCAGCTGCCGTGGAAACCGTTTTGTTTTTCGTGTCCCCGTTTCAGGATGCGGTATTCCATTCCCTGGATTACGGGCAGGATCTGTGGCGTCAGTATTTTGCCCTGGTAAGGACAGCCGAGCAAAACGAAGATCTTCGCAAAAAGCTCGCCCGGGCCAGGCAGCAAATCCATGAATTCCGCGAGATCCGCGAGGAAAATAAACGGCTGAAGCGCCTGGTGAATTTCAAATCCACATCCAGGGTTTCCATGGAAGCCGCCGAGGTTGTGGCCAAGGATCCTTCGCCCTGGTATCGCACCGTGATCATCAACAAGGGACGGAGCGACGGGGTGGAAAAGAATTCGCCGGTGATGGTTCCCGACGGGATCGTTGGCCAGGTCATGAACCTTTCGGAGGGGTATGCCAAGGTGCTCTTAATCATCGACCGCAACAGCGCCGTGGATGCCCTTGTTCAGCGGACGCGGGCAAGAGGCGTGGTCAGCGGCCTTTCCTCGGGCGAGACATGCCGGTTTGAGTTTGCCCTGCGGAAGCAGGATATCGGGGTCGGGGATACGATCATCACCTCGGGCCTTGACGGCATATATCCGAAGGGTATGCGAATTGGCTGGGTATCCAAGGTAATCCGCCGCAACTCCGGTGTTTTTCAGGAGGTGGAAGTCAGGCCGAATACGGATTTTCACAAGCTTGAAGAAGTCCTGGTGGTATTAAATTCCCCCGATATTGACGATGTGCTGAATTGATCCGTTATCTGTTCTATTTGGTGCTTGTTGTATTCCTGGTGCTCATTCAGACCAGTATTCTGCCGTATCTTCCGGTCGTCGGCCGGTTCTACGATTTTCTGGTCCCGCTTATCGTGTATTTGAGCCTCTACAAGCCGCTGAGAGACGGGCTGCCGGTGCTGGCAGCGGGCGGACTGACCATGGACATGCTCTCCGGGGCGCCGATCGGCATTTACATGACCACTTACCTGTGGGTCTTTATCGCCTGCAGGGGGGCGCCCCGCTGGATCAGCATCCGGGACCACCTGTTGTTTTCCGTGCTGGTGGTGCTGGGGGTATTGTTTCAGAATGTATTATTCTCCGCTGCCGTGCTTACGGCTGAGCCCCCCCGTTTTTTTACCGCTTTCAGTCTCCGGATCATTCTGCTGCAGCTTTTCTGGGCGCTGGTAACTGCCCCGTTTTTGTGGCTTGGTTTTCGGTATTTGTTTGTCAATCCCGGGCGGCTTTCCGGAAAAGGAAGCCGCAACGGCATATAAAAAGAATCGTTGCGGACGAATAACCGCATAATTCTGTCGGACGGAGCCTGTGAATCACAACCGCGCGGAAAATCGCCTTCTGCCGAAAATTGACAGTGAATGGTTCAGAAACCGGATCCTTGTACTGATCGTTTTCATTGCAACGGTCTTTGCTCTGCTCGGCGCCCGGCTGTTTTACCTGCAGATAATCAGGGGCGAACACTACCGCAGTCTGTCGACCAACAACTGCCTGCGCAAGCAGCGCATTGAGCCGCTGCGGGGCCTGATATACGACCGAAGCGGCCGCCTGCTCGTGGACAACAGGCCTTCCTACGACCTGCGCATCATACCCAATGACGCCCGCCCCCTGGATCAGACCGCGGAAAGGCTTGCCGGATACATTGACATGGCGGCATCGGAAATCAAGTCTCATGTCAGGAAAAACCGGGGCCCTTACGGGTATGCGCCGGTGCTTTTGAAAAAGGATATCAACCGGGATCTGATGGGGATTCTGCTTGCCCGCAGTTATGAACTGCCTGGGATCGCGATTGCCACCAACGCGCGGCGGAATTATATTTATGATCCGTTGGCAGCGCACCTGATCGGTTATCTGGGGGAAATCACGGAAAAGGAGCTTTCCGGGGGAGACCATTCGCATAAGCGGGGCGGGGATATGGTCGGTCGGGCGGGCGTGGAGAACACCTTTGAATCGGAATTAAGCGGGACTCCGGGCGCCCGGATCGTGGAGGTCAATGCCACGGGGCAGGTGATGCGGGTAATTGACCGGGAGCCGGCAAAAGCCGGACATAACCTGTATTTGACCATTGATTTTGATCTTCAGAAAAAGGCTGAATCCCTGTTGACGGATAAGGTGGGCGCGGTTGTGGCAATGGATCCCGATACCGGCGAGGTGCTTGCCATGGCAAGCTCTCCGAGTTTTCAGCAGGGGGCATTTGTCGACGGCCTGAGTGACAAGGCCTGGCATGCACTGACCACCGATCCGGAGCGCCCCCTGCGCAACAAGGCCGTTCAGGGAAAATATCCGCCGGCCTCCACGTATAAGATTGTCACTGCCATGGCGGCACTGGAAGAGGGCGTCATGGGAAGAAACACCGAAGTGTTCTGCCCCGGGTATATGCGGTTCGGCAACCGGATATACAGATGCTGGAAACTTGCGGGCCACGGCGCCATGGACATTGTGGAGGCCATCGCGCAGTCCTGTGATGTATATTTTTACCAGGCCGGAAAGCAGCTCGGTGTTGACCGGATTGCCCGGTATGCAAAAGAAAGCGGTCTGGGGGCAAGCACCGGCATTGCCCTTGCCCATGAGGCAGACGGCCTGATCCCGACAGCAGAATGGAAGCGCCGGAATGTAGGTGTTCCCTGGCAGCCCGGTGAGAACCTCTCCATTGCCATCGGGCAGGGCTACAACCTGGTCACACCCTTGCAGATGGCCGTGCTGATCTCGGCGGTGGCAAATGACGGCACTTTTTATCAGCCAAAGGTCATGAAACAGGTAAGCTCCGTGCAGGGCCGGTCGGTAAAAACGCTTACGCCTGAGCCCCTGGGAGAGCTGCCGGCAAGTGACAGATCGCTTGAAATCATACAAAAAGGTCTTTATGATGTTGTGAACAAGCGCCACGGCACCGCATACTGGCACGTGCGCGCAGAGGACGTTTCCATCAGCGGAAAAACCGGTACCGCGCAGGTGGTGGGACGACGGGAAGAGCCCGGCCCGGAAGGGGAAAAGGAAGAAGAGGAGCGAAAGCGCAAGTATCTGCCGCATGCCTGGTTTATCGGATATGCCCCCAGTGAGCAGCCGGAGATCGCGGTTTCGATCCTGATCGAACACGGAGAACACGGCTCCAGCACAGCCGGGCCGATTGCCAGGGAAATGATGCTGACGTATTTAAACCGCAAGGCCGCCAAAGCGGTCCTTGATGCCGGAGAGAACGGAGAATAGGGATATGGAGCGGGAACACGGAGAAAAAGGCACCGGCGAAAATACCCCGGGGACCGAACGGAGCCATTTCATCAAGCAGATTATCGAAGCCGACCTGGCTGCCGGCAAATACGACGGCCGGGTCGTGACCCGGTTTCCGCCGGAGCCCAACGGCTATCTGCATATCGGACACGCCAAGTCCATTTGCCTGAATTTCGGCCTGGCAAGGCAATACCAGGGACGCTGTCACCTGCGTTTTGACGACACCAACCCCATGAAAGAAAACCGGGAGTATGTGGAGTCCATAAAGGCAGACGTGCACTGGCTGGGTTTTGACTGGGAAAAACACGAGTACTTTGCCTCGGATTATTTTGACAGATTATACGAATACGCCCTGAAGCTGATCAAGGATGGAAATGCCTACGTGGACAGCCTGAGTCCGGAACAGATCCGCGAATACCGTGGAACTTTGAGCGAGCCGGGCAGGCAAAGCCCGTATCGAAGCCGCTCCGTGGAAGAGAACCTGGAACTGTTCGAAAAAATGCGGCAGGGCGAATTTGCCGAGGGGCAATGCGTGCTGCGGGCAAAGATCGACATGGGCTCGTCCAACGTGGTGATGCGGGATCCCACGCTCTATCGGATCCGCAACAAGGCCCACCACAGAACCGGGAACAAATGGCACATCTATCCCATGTATGATTTTGCCCACTGCCTGTCCGACTCCATCGAGGGGATCACCCATTCCCTGTGCACCCTGGAATTTGAAAACAACCGGGAGCTCTACGACTGGATCCTGGACAAGCTCGATGCATATCACCCCCAGCAGATCGAGTTTGCCCGGCTCAACCTGTCGCGCACGGTGCTTTCCAAGCGCAAGCTGATCCGGCTGGTGGCGGCCGGATACGTGGATGGCTGGGACGATCCCCGCATGCCGACGATTTCCGGATTCCGTAGGCGGGGATATACACCGGCATCAATACGCAATTTCTGCGATCGGATCGGGGTGGCCCGGCGCGACAGCATGGTGGACCTGGCCCTGCTGGAGCACTGTGTGCGCGAAGATCTCAATAAAAATGCCATGCGGGTTATGGGCGTATTAAGGCCCCTGCGGGTGGTGATTGAAAATTACCCGGAAAACGAAACCGAGAAGCTCACGGCAATCAATAACCCCGAGGACGCGTCCATGGGTACCCGGGAGGTGCCGTTTTCCCGGGTGATTTACATCGAGCGCGGCGACTTCATGGAAGATCCGCCAAAGAAGTTTTTCCGCTTGGCACCGGGACGCGAGGTCCGGCTGCGGTATGCCTACTTCATCCGCTGCACGGATGTGATCCGTGACGAAGAGGGGGAAATCGTCGAGCTCCGCTGCACCTATGACCCGGCCACCCGCGGCGGCAACGCCCCTGACGGGCGCAAGGTCAAGGCGACCCTGCACTGGGTGTCTGCCGCCCATGCGGTGCAGTCCACGGTCCGGCTTTACGATCACCTGTTTACCGAGGAGAACCCGGCGGAAAAGGAAGATTTTGAAGCCTGCATCAACCCGGAATCGCTTGAGGTGATCAGCGACTGCATGCTGGAGCCGGGGCTTGCAGATGCGCCGGCCGAAGCCCGCTACCAGTTCGAGCGGCTGGGGTATTTCTACGCAGACCACAAGGATTCCGCACCCGGCCACCCGGTTTTCAACCGGATCGTCACCCTGCGCGACACCTGGGCCAAGATTCAGAAGGCACAAAAAAATAAAGCCTGAACAAAATGATTTGTTCAGGCAAAATCCGCTGATGACTCCGATGTTTTGCAAAATCTGAATTTGGACCTATCGTTTATTTCGGATTTCGATATTCGAATTTCGAATTTTCACCCAGGAGGTGGTTATGCTTAACTTTGACTTGTCCGAAAGGCAGCAGCAGATAAAACAGCAGGCCCGGAAGTTCGCGTTAAACCGGGTCCTGCCGGTTGCCGCCTATTATGATGAAAGAGATGAAACCCCGGTTGAGATTTTAAAGGAGGCGCACCAAGCCGGCGTTTCCACGGGCATGATCCCGGAGGCCTATGGCGGGCAGGGGCACGGCCTGGTCGACGGCTGCCTGGTTGTCGAGGAAATCGCCGCGGCCTGTCCGGGAATTGCGACTTCCCTGTTTGATAATTCCCTGGGCATGGAACCGCTGATCCTTTGCGACAACGAGGCGGCCAAGAAAAAGTATCTTTCAAAGTTCGTCAATGCCTTCAACCTGATCAGCTTTGCCACCTCCGAGCCCACAATGGGATCGGACGTTTCCGGGATTCGTTGCCAGGCCACCGAAGACGGAGATGACTACATATTAAACGGCACCAAGTACTGGGTGACAAACGGGGGCATTGCCGATTATTTCACAATATTTGCCACCGTGGACCCGGAGAAAAAGCACGAGGGGATCTGCGCGTTCGTGGTGGAAAAGCAGTGGGACGGCGTGGAAGTCGGCAGGGCCATTCCGAAGCTCGGCCAGCGCAACTCCAATACTGCCGGAGTGCATTTCAACAACGTGCGGGTGCCCAAAGAGAACATGCTGGCTGCTCCGGGAGACGGCTTTGTGCTGGCCATGCGCACGTTTTCCCACACCCGGCCGTCAATCGGCGCGTTTGCGGTGGGCGCGGCGCGTTCGGCCATGGAGTTTGCCATGGACTATGCGAAAAAACGGCGCGCGTTCGGCTCCAGGCTGTCCAATTTTCAGGCCATCCAGTTTAAGATCGCGGAGATGTACCAGAAAATCGAGACTTCACGCCTGCTGGTTTGGAAGGCTGCCTGGGATGCCGACAATGAGATCGATCCCACCATATCGGCTTCCATCTCCAAAATGTATGCCACCGAATCCGCAACTCAGGTTGCCAACGAGGCCCTGCAGATTTTGGGCGGATACGGCTATACCCGCTTTTATCCCATCGAGAAACTGCTGCGCGACATGCGGGTGTACCCCATTTACGAGGGCACCAGCGAAATCCAGCGCATGATCATTGGCGGCCACGTGCTGACCAATTACGAACCTGTGATGCCGGCGCTCGAGGACCTGCCCCTGCACCACGAACACCACCCGGACGAACTCGGCGTTGAGGGACGGCCCGAAACCAATGCCTGGCGGTGTAGGCTGTGCGGGTTCGTGCATTACGGCGAGGCCCCCCCGGAGCAGTGTCCGTACTGCTTTTTTCCCGACTCGGCGTTTAAGCAGGTGGCCGGCAGCCAGCCGGAGTAATCCGGCTGAAAATCCGAAGCACGAAATCCGAAATCCGAAGCAAACCCGAATTACTGAAATTCAAATGACCAAAACAGACGATCCGGACGATTTATTACGGTTTTGAAAATTTGGTATTCGGATTTCGGATTTTATTCTTTTATACTTTCACCAGTTCATACTGCCGGCTGCCCAGACCCAATTGCTCGGCATAGGCCAGTTGTTGAGTATAGTCCACGTTCGGGTAGACGCCCCGGAACTTGTCAGCCCCCGCATCGGTGTGCGTGGTCATGCAGGAGTCGGGCAGGGCCGGCTCCTGGTTGACCAGATCCACGCTTGCCTGGTCGATGGCCACGGGATCCCTCGATGCCACCACCCCGATATCCCGGACAATCGGGGCATCATTGTAGGGCACGCAGTCGCAGGCAGGTGATACGTGATTGATGAAGTTGATATACAGGGTCTTGCCGTTTTTGTTCTTTAATACGCCGAGCGTGTATTCCACCATTCGTTCCAGAAACTCCTCGCCGGACTTGGCCCACTGGATCTGGATGGCCCCCTGTTCACACACGAGGATGCATTCTCCGCACCCGATGCAGGTCTCCGGGTCGATTCGGGCCACCTCTTCGACGATCTCAATTGCTCCCACAGCGCAGTGTTCGGCGCAATCCCCGCACCCGATGCATTTTTTTGCCTTGACCTTGGGTCCGACGCCGGAATGCTGCGCCATTTTGCCCCGGCGGGAGGCGGAGCCCATGCCGACGTTTTTTATGGCGCCGCCAAATCCGGAAAGCTCGTGGCCCTTGAAGTGAGCCGCCGAAATCAGGGCATCCGCGTTGATGATCTCGGTGCCGATGTAGACTTCCCTGAATTGTTTCCGGTTGATTTCCACCGCGGTTTCCGTGCGGCCGCGCAGGCCGTCTGCAATTACCAATGGCGCCTCCACCACCGGGTAGGCAAAGCCGTTGGAAACCGCGGTCTGCAAATGGTTGACCGCGTCTCCCCGGCTACCGGCATACAGGGTGTTGGCATCAGTCAGAAAGGGGACGCCGCCGGCGTTTTTGATCATGTCGACGATGTGGCGGATATAAACCGGGCGGATGAATGCAGTGTTGCCCAGCTCGCCGAAATGCAGTTTCAGGGCGGTAAGATCGCGCTGTCCGATGCAGTCCTTCAAACCCGCGGTATCAATGAGGCGGTGGAGCTGATTTACTCCGGAGTCCTTGAACGTGGCCTTGAAGTCCATAAAATACACGGTGCTTGCCATAGTACCTCCGTTTGGTCTGGTTGGTTGCCGTCAAAAAGTGTTCACCGTTATGGGATGCTGCGTTCCCGGTTTGCCTGGTCAAGATAAATATAAATCAAAATTGGGCGTTTGGCAAAAGCCCTTGCAATCCGGAGCGGAATATCATAGAAAAATAATTTATAAAATCCCGGCAACATGCCTGTAATATGCATTTCAAACGGCAGTCCGCAAATGTTTGACCGACGTCTTGTCCAATACTTTGACTGGTGGCTGCTGGCACTGACACTGCTGCTCGGCGCCATCGGCATTCTGATGATTCACAGTGCGGTCAACGCAGGTGAGCACAATCCGATGGCCGGCATTTATGTACGGCAGATTTTTTGGTTTGCCGGGGGGCTGGGGCTGATGGTGCTCAGCTTCCTGTTTTCCTATAAGCACTTGGATCGATGGAGTCCGGTGATTTACGGCGCGTGCATCATTTTGCTGGTCCTGGTCTTTTTTTTCGGAAAGACCATCGGCGGCTCCACCCGCTGGCTGGATCTGGGGCCGTTTACCCTCCAGCCGTCCGAACCCGTGAAACTCGCCGTGATTCTAATCCTTGCCCGTTATTATGCCCGCCGTGCCAAACCCGGCGGTTTGGGGGCGCGGGAATTGCTTCCGGCGTTATTGTTCGTGGGCGTGCC
The DNA here is from genome assembly GCA_018335195.1 of Desulfobacterales bacterium. Classification (GTDB taxonomy): domain Bacteria; phylum Desulfobacterota; class Desulfobacteria; order Desulfobacterales; family Desulfosalsimonadaceae; genus Desulfosalsimonas. The sequence continues at coordinate 4,669 of JAGXKN010000041.1, read as the reverse complement.
CTTTGTTTTGATTGTTGTTCAGCCGGATCTGGGCACTGCCGGTCTCATTGTATTGATTGCCGCTTCCATGACGTTTTTCGTAAAGATTGAGCGGAAAACATTTATTTCCCTGGTCGTGCTGGCGGTGATTATTCTCCCGCTGGGCTGGTTAATGCTGGAAGACTATCAGCGCATGCGTGTCATGATGCTTTTTTTTCCGGAAACCGACGCCCTGGGAGCGGGATATCACGTGCTCCAATCCAAAATCGCCGTGGGATCCGGAATGCTTTACGGCAAAGGGTATATGGACGGCACCCAGAACATCCTTTCCTTTCTGCCGGAGCAGCACACGGACTTTATTTTTTCGGTGCTCGCCGAGGAATTCGGTTTTATCGGATCCATCTCCCTGCTTCTCCTGCTGCTGCTCTTGATCCTGTTCGGCCTGAATATTGCCCATGCAGCAAGAGATGCTTTCGGCACCATCCTGGCGGTGGGGATTACCGCCATGATATTCTGGCAGGGCGTAATTAACGTTGGCATGGTCATGGGTGTGATGCCGGTGGTGGGCATGCCTCTGCCGCTGATCAGTTACGGCGGTTCCTCGCTGGTGACCGTTCTTCTGGCGATTGGACTGTTGATGAATGTCAGTATGCGACGGTTTGTCAGTTCGTAGCCGCTTAAAAAAATGTCGAAATTGTTTGACAAGAGCGAAATGTTGATGCTATGGACTGTGGCTTAAATCAGTCCATTTCCGGTAAATCAAACGCGTTTGATCAGTCCAGTAAGAATGTGCGGAGGTTGAGTCCATGGTTGAGCAACTGTTATCGGTAAACGGGTCCTTTGTTATCCAAATGGTGAATTTTATCATCCTTATTTGGGCCCTGAACTTCGTCTTGTATCGCCCGATCCGGGGAATCGTCGCTCAGCGCCGCGAGAAAATGAACGGCCTGGAGGAGGGTGTATCCAAGTACGAGCAGGATGTGGCCCAAAAGGATCAGGCAATCCAGGCCGGTATAAAGGAAGCCCGGGAAAAAGGCCAGAAGGAAAAAGAGGCGCTCGAGGAGGAAGCCCGGGAAAAGGAACGCCAGATGATGGAGCAGATCAATGAAAAGGCGCGGGCGGATATGGCTGAAATTCGCGAGAAAGTCGCCAGTGAAACCGAGGCAGTAAGAAAATCTCTGGAGCCCCAAGTCGATCAGTTTGCAGATCAAATCAGTGAAAAGATACTCGGGAGGGCTGTTTAATGATTCCAAGTAAGCTAAGAGGCGCCAACCTTTGGGTGGCATGTTCCGTTTTCGGATTGCTGCTGTTGATGACCGCCGGTGCCGTACTTGCCGCAAGCGGCGGCGGCGGACATGGTGAAGGCGGCGGCATTGGCTGGGAAGCCACAGACACCTACCGGGTAATGAACTTTGTCGCGCTTGTAGCCATCCTGTTTTTTATCCTCAGAAAACCTGTCAAACATTTTCTCAATGATCGCATCCGCGTAATCAAGGAGCAACTGGCGGATCTGGAAAATCAGAAGAAAGCCGCCGAACAAAAGTTGGCCGAATATAACGACCGCCTGGCCGCCCTAAGCCAGGAGTCTGAAAAGATTATTGAGCAGTACCGTCAGCAGGGCGAGAGTGTACGAGAAAAGATCCTGAAGGAAGCCGAGAACGCTGCAAACAAGCTGGAGGATCAGGCCAGGCGCAATATCGAGCGTGAATTTGCCCAGGCCAAGAAGAAACTTGAGTCCGAGGTGTTTGAAAAGGCCATCGAAAAAGCGGAAGAAAAGCTCAAACGGGTCACAACCCCGGAAGACCAGGAAAAACTTGTACAAGAATATTTAGATAAGGTGGTGACAAAGTGAGAAGCTCAGCAATCGCGAGGCGCTATGCAAAAGCCTTAATCCTGATCGGCAATCAAGACGGCCAGGCGGAAAAATACCGGGAAGAACTGCAGGGATTTATTGATTTGCTGGATGCCCAGCCGGAATTTGAGCAAATTGTCAGCAATCCCCTGTTTGACACGGAAAAGCGCAAGCATGTGCTGACTGCGGTGCTTGGCCGACTCGACATCTCCACCGTCATGAAATCCTTTATTACGTTGCTGTTCCAGAAAAAGCGTTTTATCTACATTCGGGATATCAATGTAAATTACCACAAGCTCGCAGATGAGGAAAAGGGGATTGTCCGGGCGGAACTGGTTTCGGCCACCGAGCTGTCCCAGGGTTCCTTTGAAAAGATCCGCGCCTCCCTGTCAAAGATGACCGGAAGGGACGTGGTTCTAGAGGCAAAGCAGGATCCGGAACTCATCGGCGGAGTGGTTACGAAAATAGGGGATCTTGTGTTGGATGGGAGTATTCGGACACAATTAAAAAACATGCGTGAATCTTTAAAAAGGGGTGAGAGTGTCTAATGGAAATAAAAGCCGAAGAAATCAGCCAGATTATTAAGGATCAAATTCAGGAGTTTGACAAGAAGGTTGAACTCAGCGAAACCGGTATCATTTTGTCCGTCGGTGACGGTATCGCCCGTGTTTACGGCCTTGATAAGGTACAGGCACTGGAGCTGGTGGAGTTTCCAAACGGCGTGGTCGGCCTGGCCATGAACCTGGAAGAAGATAATGTCGGTGTCGCGATTATGGGCGAAGACACGGATATCAAGGAAGGCGACATTGTCAAGCGGACCGGCCGGATCGCCGAAGTACCGGTGGGTGATGCCGTGTTGGGCCGCGTGCTTTCGGCTGTCGGCGAACCCGTTGACGGAAAAGGGCCTGTTGAAGCCGAGGAATCCCGGCGGATCGAGATGTTGGCACCCGGTGTTATTGACCGGAAAAGCGTGCATGAGCCGCTGTATACCGGGTTAAAAGCCATTGACGCCATGACGCCTGTCGGCCGCGGCCAGCGCGAGCTGATCATCGGCGACCGCCAGATCGGTAAAACTGCTGTGGGCATTGACGCGATCATCAGCCAGAAGGGCCAGGATGTGCATTGCATCTATGTCGCCACCGGCCAGAAGCGATCCACTGTGGCTCAGGTGGTATCCACCCTGGAAAAACACGGGGCCATGGAATATACCACCGTAATTTCTGCATGTGCCAGTGATCCGGCGACCCAGCAGTATATTTCTCCCTACGCCGGTTGTGCCATCGGCGAATATTTCCGTGATCAAGGCAAGCATGCCCTGATCGTCTACGATGACCTTTCCAAGCAGGCGGCTGCATACCGTCAGGTCTCACTGCTGATGCGCCGCCCGCCCGGGCGCGAGGCTTATCCCGGAGACATTTTCTACAACCATTCCCGGCTGCTGGAACGTGCCGCCAAGTTAAACGATGAACTCGGTGCCGGTTCGCTTACAGCCCTGCCGATTATTGAGACCCAGGCGGGTGACGTTTCCGCTTATATTCCCACGAACGTGATTTCCATTACAGACGGGCAGATTTATCTGGAACCCGGCCTGTTTTTTGCCGGCGTGCGCCCGGCGATTAACGTCGGCCTGTCAGTATCCCGCGTCGGCGGATCCGCCCAGGAAAAGGCCATGAAACAGGTTGCCGGAACCATGCGCCTGGATCTGGCCCAATACCGCGAGCTTGAATCTTTTGCCACTTTTGGTTCTGATCTGGATGCCGCCACTCAGAAACAGCTTCTGCGCGGCGAGCGCCTGGTGGAGATTCTCAAGCAGCCCCAGTACCAGCCGCTTCGGCTGGAACACCAGGTTCTCATTCTGTACGCCGGCACACACGGCTTTCTCGACGATCTACCCACCAACGTGCTGGCAAGATATGAATCCGGCCTTTACGAGTTCATTGAAACCCGTCATCCGGAGATTCTTTCCGGCATCGCCGAGAAGCGCGAAATCACCGATGACCTGGACCAGAAGCTGCAGCAGGCATTGAAGGAATACGGCGAGGAATTCAAGGACACGATCAAGTAGTCTGCGCTGTTTAACCGGAACCATAACCGAACAAGGCGAGTCGATATATGGCATCCCTACAGGAAGTAAAAAGCAAGATCAACGGGGTCAAAAAGACCAAGCAGATTACCCGGGCCATGAACATGGTTGCCGCGTCCAAGTTGCGCGGGGCGCAGTCCTCCATGGAGGCCTTTCGACCCTACGCGGAGAAGTTTGCCGAGGTGCTCGGCAATATCGCCGGGAAGGCCGGCGATGATGTCAGCCCGCTGCTGGTTGAGCGCGAGGAGGTCAATAACGTGCACGTGGTGCTTTTGACCTCGGATCGGGGTCTTTGCGGCGGTTTTAACACGAACCTGATTGAAAAAGCTGAAGCCTTCAAGGACGAGCAGACCAACGCCGGAAAAAGCATTTCCTTCACGAATTTCGGGAAAAAAGGTCGTGACTGGTGCCGCAGGGAAAAATTGACCATTGTGGACGAATACCTCGGCGTGGTGGGCGCCAAATTCGGATTCAACACGGCCGCCACTTCCGCGCAAAAGCTCATCGACGGCTTTTTAAACGGTGATTATGACGAGGTGCATATCGTGTATGCCCAGTTTTTGGGTATGGCCAACCAGCCGCCCACGGTGCGCCAGTTGCTGCCTATTCCTGTGATCGGGGAAACGCAAGAGTCCGAGTCCGCCGCCGGTGAGGAAGAACAGGCATATATGGCCGAACACATTTGTGAGCCATCCCCGGACGAGCTGCTCAACACCATGCTTCCCAGAAATATTTATATCCAGCTTTACAATGCG
>JAGXKN010000077.1 GCA_018335195.1 Desulfobacterales bacterium | reverse complement strand
CATTGCCATCAATATGTGGTAGCCTCTGTTTCAGCATTATCGATATATAGAGGGTACCAACGTGCAACCGAAAAAACATCTCAGCTTCAGCAATCTGAGAAAAACCATCTCAGAGCGTGCTCTTCAAGAAGATACGCGCCGGGAAGGCAGTGTCAGTCATGAAATTCATGACTGCTGCCTCAGCGGGTTTGCCATGATGTTGTAACTGATCACAGGATGCCCATACCGTTTCAGGCGGGCATCGCTTTTAGCCAGGATACATCAGGCTTTTGCTCTTTGAAATAGCAATCCATGGCATCGGCGATAATATCGAATGTCGATTTCTTGTGCAAACGGCAGGTATGTCGTACTGACAGGATTCGTTCTACCCATCTACAACCCTTGTCGCTGTTGGAACCGTAGCTTCGTTTACGCCATATGACCCCGAAGCGAAGCATCCGTTCCGCATAGTTGTTGGTGGGATCCACGCCATTTTCTGAAAGGAACACGAACAGGTTGTCCATTTCTTTCTCTATACGACGGACGAACTTACCCGCTTCGCTCTCGCTGTCTTTGTAAAAGGCGATTAAACGGCATAGCCGGGCAAAAAAAGCATTCCATTCCCCCCGGGTCGGTGGGGCATTGGCCATTTTGCACAACCGTTGCAATTCTTTTCTGGCCCATTTGCCACAGGCGGCCAATTCCGGGTTTTTTCGTTCGGAAAGCCCCTTGGCGGTCCGGATCAGATGAGCGAGACATGTTTGGCGAAGGCCGACCCATTTTCGATAAAGACCGTAATCGTCGCTGATCAGGATGCCGTTCCACATATCAATCAATTGATTAAATGCCTCTTTTGAGCGATTGGCGTGGATCATGAAAAAGACAACCATGGTGTTGGCCATCACCCACAGCCAGTGAAGATCGCCGCCATTTTTCCATGAGGTTTCATCCACATGATTGATGTCATGGCTTCGGGCGGTATCCTTTATGGTTTCGTAATGCGGCGTGATGGCGTTTGAAGCCCGGTCAATCACTTTCTGGATTGCCCCGAGGCTGATGGGGACCCCCAGCACGGAGTCACAGAAAGATTTCACCATATCCCGACTGTTGCCCGCGATGCCGGCCAGTTCCACGATTAAGGCCGAAAAACGGGGACCGTAGCCGGCGGTAAATTCTTTGGGCGCATAGCCCTTGTTGATTTCGCCACACTCACTACATTTGCCCTGATAGAGGATAAAGTGGGTAATCTCCATCTGTATCGGCGGCAGCTCAATATGCTGGTGGGTATAATAGGGGTGTTGATCTTTAAACCGGCTGCATCCGCAACTGCATTGTTGAGGATGCACTTCCTGAACATTAGTGGGGTTGTGAAGAACTTGCCGGTAGCCTTTGTGCCCTTTGCGGCCACCGGGCTTGCCCTTTTTCTTTTTCGCCCCTGTTTTGGGCTTGGGTTTGTTAAAAGGAGCGTCGGATGAAGGGGGTTTATTGGAGTTGGAAGAATTTTGATTGAGCTTTGCTTCGAGCCCTTCAATGCGGCGGATAAGCGACAGGATCAGCACCCGGATGCTTTCCGGGGTGTTGTCCCAGTCTTGCTGGGTGATTGAGACATCTTTCGGTAAATATTTTTCCTCTATCACCGCAGCACCTCTTGGAAGTTTTTATGCATAGGATAGAGGAAAACCGCCTTAACCGGTTCGGTGCATTGGTTGTAGCGGTCATATTTGCCGCGGCCCTTTGTATGACCCACATGGATCCAGTTGGCAGCCTTGTAGCAGGTGCCCGCAAACCTGCCGTCAACAAAGGTTTCGGCAAGAACGATCGGATGCGCATAAAATTTTTGCCAGTCCCGGGCAAGCAGGCTGATGTTGGCCGAAAGAAGTCTTGAGGCCAGGTTTTTGATACGAACCCATGGCAGGATCAGGAAACGGACATTATTTACGACCATATGAAGGTTCTTTTTCCGGGTTTCCGGGTCCCAGCCGATCATCGCATCCCGACAGGCGACTTTCCAGGCCGCCCCGCCCCAGCCCAGGCAGGCGACCGGACGATCATCGATATATGCGATGTATTTGAGATAGGCCCCGACAATAGACGGACGGCCCAGGTAATGATAGGTGCTAATCAGGTCTCCCCACATTTTTTCAAGAGGAGACCAACGAGCCATTTCCAGTTTCAAGTCTGTAAACCGGGAGAGCGAACCGGTCATCGGGGATTGATCATAAGAGAAAGCTGAGGGCGAAGGAGCTTTGCGCTTATTCCCTACCCGGCACTTTGTCAAAGGCGGCGGCAGCCGGATTTCGCCTTTTTGTTTAAGCTTGAGCAAAAGGGCCCGACATGCCTGATCCTTGATAAGGCCGTTGGGCTGGCGCCAATTCCAATGCTCACAAAGACGCCGGGATATAAATGTACGCCCCCTGGCCCAATGAGAATCGATGAACTGGCGGATGGTTTCTAAATCCGATGAATCGATTCTGCGGTTACGGATATGGTAAACAGTCTCTTGCAAGGTATCTCCCTTTTGGTTATGCTCGGGAAAAACCTTAGCAAAAAGAATCGGGTGTGGCTCTTTTTCAATAACACGCAAACCCTGAAATATCAATAAGATATTTATTTTTGAAGCGCAGAAAATAGGCTGCTGCAAAAAGATATGCTCGATGCCAGGTCATAAGGGGGATCATTTTTTAAACTACATGGGGGCGGTTAACTTCGTCGAATAATTTTGTCGGTATTCATTTTTTTCTGGACATTTCCCCATTGCTCCGCTATGAAATAATAGCAAAGCAAAGGAGCAATGGCATGGAAAACACGACAAAGACAAGACAGTTTTGCGGCCGGCAATTCAGTCCGGAAGAGATGACACTGGTCTGCGAAGTGGTCAGCACCTGCGGCGGCATCAGCCGCCAGGAACTGGCCTATACGGTCTGCGAGCTGCTGGACTGGAAGCGGGCCAACGGAAAACTCAAGGAGCGCGAATGCCGGGATTTTCTGGAACATTTAGAGCAACTGGGGCTTTTGAAGCTGCCCGAAAAGAAGCCGACCGGCTCATGCGCGCCCCGGAAACGCATGTCAAAAAAGGGCCCCGCTTGGCCGTACAGTGGCCTTACCGGCAGCGTGGAGCACTATACCCCGCTTTGCGTGGAACCGGTGAGCAAACCGCAGCAGCGTCAGTTGTTTTGCGATCTGGTCAGCCGTTATCATTATCTGGGCTATTCAATGCCGTTTGGCGCGCGGCTGCAGTATCTGGTTTACACGCACACGCCCCGCGAGGTAGTCGGATGCGTCCAGTTTTCAAGCCCGGCCTGGCGGTTAAAGGTCCGCGACCAGTGGATCGGCTGGGACGATGTTACCCGGGGGCGCCACTTGCAGCACGTGGTCAACAACAGCCGTTTTCTGGTCCTTGCCCGGATAAAAAACCTGGCCAGCAGCATGCTGTCGGCCGTGGTTTCAAGGTTGCGTGCCGACTGGCAGGCACGCTACAGCATCGATCCCTGGCTGGTCGAGACCATGGTGGATCGAAAGCGATATCACGGCGGATGCTACCGGGCGGCCAACTGGATCGAATTGGGAGACACCAGCGGCCGGGGCCGGATGGATCGCTGTCAGCTGCGCCACGGCGCCGATGTCAAAACCGTTCTGGCCTATCCTCTGGTCAAAAACGCCGCCCTTCGGCTGGCATCAGGGAGGTAAGCGATGAATGCACTGGCCGAAGTCTCCTGCATGGAACGGAGCTACGAGATGTCAAGAAATGAGCTTGAAAACATCATCGATTTTCTGGAAAGCGAAGATGTCGCTTCCATGAATCAAAGCGAACTGGAACGGGCAATCCAGGAAAAGGGCTTTGAGTTAATGCGTCAGCTTTTGCAGGAACATATCCGCAATCGCGGCCCCGGCACCTGCGATGCCCCGGTGCAAGGTGAAGACGGCGTCAAACGAAGCCGTCTGCAGCTCCACGAACGCCAAATTGAAACCATATTCGGCACCATTTTCGCCAATCGGGCCGGCTACGGCCACGAGGGCTGCGAGAGCCTGCATCCGCTGGACGCGGAGCTCAACCTCCCGGAGGAGCGCTATTCTTTGGAACTCCGCCGCCGCGTGGCCGAAGAAGCCGCCAGGAGTTCTTTTGACGAGACCGTGGAGACAATCCAAAAAACCACCGCCGGTCATGTGCCCAAACGCCAGGTCGAAGAACTGGTCATCCGTGCCGCCCGCGATTTTGACGATTTTTACCGGCAGCGTCACCAAGCCGCTGTTGCCGCTCCGGTCTCGGGCTCCGTCCTGGCAATGAGCGTTGACGGCAAAGGCGTTGTGATGCGCCCTGAGGACTTGCGGCAACAAACCCGAAAGGCTGCTGAAAATCGCACCCATAAGATGGATAAGCGACTTTCCAAGGGAGAGAAAAAGAACGCCAAACGCATGTCCACCGTCGCGGCGGTTTATACCACCGTCCCTGTTATCCGGCAGCCGGAAGATATCATCGGTAACGGGCTATGTGGTTCGCAGCGGGCCGGGCCGGAACATAAACGGGTTTGGGCAAGTATTGAAAAACCGCCTGAACAGGTGATTGCAGACATGTTTGAAGAAGCCGGAGCCCGCGATCCTTGTAATGAAAAAACCTGGGTAGCCCTTGTTGATGGAAACGCAACCCAGATCCGTATACTGCAGCACATGGCCAAAGAAAAGAAGCAAGAGTTGACCATTGTCGTTGATATCATCCACGTGATCGAGTACCTGTGGAGTGCGGGCAGAGTGTTTTATCCCCAGGGCGGTCAGGCCCTCGAAAACTGGGTAAACCATCGACTCGGAGAAATATTGAAGGGAAAAGCCGGCTATGTGGCCGGCGGTATGCGCCGCAGCGCCACAAAACGCCATCTCGATGCGCAAACCCGCAAGCCCGTTGACAAATGCGCCGGATACCTGCTCAACCATCGGCCGTACCTGCGGTATGATCGTTATCTTGCCCAAGGCCTGCCCATTGCCACCGGGGTTATCGAAGGGGCCTGCCGGCATCTGGTCAAGGATCGGATGGAGGTCACCGGCGCCCGGTGGAGCCTTACCGGAGCCGAAGCAATATTATTACTGCGCGCCCTTCGCGCCAGTCGGGATTTTGAGGAATACTGGCACTTCCACGAAGCCCGGGAGTATGAACGAACCCATCGATCCAAATACGCCGACGGCATAGTGCCGAATACGAGCAAACCAAACGCACCGCCAAAGAAAAAGCGGGCACACCTGAGACAAATCAAGTAAAATTTTTCAACTATGAAACAATATAGAACCACATACAGTCAAAATTTAGGTAAATGCAAAAGAGCCACACCCAAAAGAATCCGCTGACGCCAGGAAAAAATTTAGTTTTACGAAAAAAATTTAACCCTGTGATTGGTTACAATTCATGACTGCTGCCTCAGCGGGTTTGCCATGATGTTTTTTCAGGACCCATCGATGCTCGCCTTTCAAAAGCGCATACAGGATTACGGCAATAAAAACAATCTGCAAACGATCTTTGGTGTTGGG
>JAGXKN010000040.1 GCA_018335195.1 Desulfobacterales bacterium | reverse complement strand
GTGGAAACATTCAGCCCGTATGCGCGGCAGTTTTTGGAGCGCATGGACCGGCCGGAAGCCGACCGGATCGACGGGGTGCTGCCCGCCATTGCCATCGGCCGGACCGCACCGGTGCAGACCTCGCGTTCTACCGTGGGCACGATCACTTCGGTGGACGATTATCTGCGTTCCCTGTTTGCCCGAGAGGCCGTGCTTTATTGTGAAAGCTGCGGCCGGCCGGTGCGCAGGGACACGCCGGCCGGGATATTCGAAAACCTGCTGGCCGGGGCTGACGGGCAGACCGCGCTGATCTGCTTTTCCCGGCCCGCGGGCAACGCAGGGGCCGGGGACGTGCGGGAAACCCTGCAGCAGGCGGGTTTCTCCCGGGTGCTCGAGGGCGATGCCGCCCTGCGCATCGAGGAGGCCGGGCTCGAATACGGGGCCGGGCAGTCGGTGATCGTGGTGCTCGACCGGGTGCGCATCGCAGCAGACCGGCGGGGCCGGATCGTGGACTCTGTGGAGGCGGCCCTGAATTTCGGCCGGGGGGAAATGTCGGTGTATCTCCCGGACCGGGGCGAGACCCTTTGGTTCAGCACGGCCCTGCATTGCGCGCACTGCGGCATTGATTACGCAGAGCCGGTGCCGGCCCGGTTTTCCTTTAACAACCCGGTGGGGGCGTGCGAAACCTGCAACGGGTTCGGGCGGATCATGGATATCGACCCGGACCTGGTGATCCCGGACGGGCGCCTGAGCGTGGCAGACGGCGCGATCCGGCCTTTCCAGACACCGACGTATTCGGTCTGCCAGCGCGACCTCATGGCATGGATGCGCAAGAAGAAGCTGCCCCCGGACACGCCCTGGCAGGACCTGGATGAGCAGGCCCGCCGCTGGATATGGGAGGGCGAGGGCACCTGGTACGGGATATCCGATTTTTTCGGGTGGCTGGAAAACCGCAGGTACAAAAAGCATGCCCGGATTTATTTGTCGCGCTTCCGCCAGTACCTGACCTGCCCGGCCTGCGGCGGGGGACGGCTCAATCCCCGGTCATTGCAGTTTTACCTGTGGGGGAAAAATTTTGCCGAAATCCAGCAGATGTCCATTTCCCGGGCGGTGGCGTTTTTCCGGGAGCAAGAGGAAGGTGGTTGCGCGGACAAGGCCTCGCAGATGCTGATCTCGGAGATTTCCGACCGGCTGGGGCTTTTAGACGAGGTGGGGCTGGGATATCTTTTCCTGGGCCGGCAGTCCCGGACCCTGTCCGGCGGCGAGACCCAGCGGGTTACCCTGGCAACGGCCCTGGGCACCTCGCTGACCAGTACGCTCTACGTGCTGGATGAACCCTCGGTGGGCCTGCATCCCACGGACAAGCATCGGCTGGCAGGTGTTCTCGGCCGCCTGGCCGCGGACGGAAACGCCGTGGTGGTGGTGGAGCACGATCCGGCCTTTATCAAAAGCGCCGACCGGGTCATTGACCTGGGGCCCGGGCCCGGGGCCGAAGGCGGGCGCGTGGTGCACCAGGGAACATTGGCCGGGCTGCTCAGGCGCAAAAATTCGCGGACCGCGGGATACTTGCGGGGAGATCTGAAGATTCCGCAGCCGGCGCATCAACGCCGGCCCGGGAAAAAGAAGCTCACCATCCGCGGCGCCCGGGAGCACAATCTGGCAGACATTTCCGCTGACATCCCCCTGGGCATGCTCGTGTGCGTGACCGGGGTGAGCGGGTCGGGCAAATCCACCCTGGTGGATCACGTGCTGTACCGGAACCTGCGCCGACAAAAGGGCCTGGAGGTGATGGAGCCGGGGGTATGCGACAGTATTGACGGGGACCGCCATGTGTCCGGTGCCGTGCTGGTGGACCAGGCCCCGCTTTCCAGGAACGCCCGCATGAACGCGGCCACTTACATGCACGTGCTCGATCCAATCCGCATGGCATTTGCGGCCACGCCGCAGGCCGAAAATGCCGGGTTGTCAAAGTCCGCGTTTTCCTTTAACACCGCTGCCGGGGCGTGCCCCCATTGCCAGGGCGCGGGATACGAGCGGGTGGAGCTGCAGTTTCTGCCGGACGTGTACGTGCGCTGCCCGGGCTGTGATGGCCGGCGGTTCCGGCCTTACGTGCTGGACGTGCGGTGCCGCGGATACACCATTGCAGAAGTGCTTGCCATGCCCGCACGGGAGGTGGCAGCGCTTTTTTCGGATCACCCGAAGGTGGTCCGGGCCCTTCAGCCCCTGATCGACATCGGGCTGGGGTATCTCTCCCTGTCCCAGTCCGCGCCCACGCTTTCCGGGGGCGAAGCCCAGCGGCTCAAGCTGGCCCGGCGCCTGGCCGAAGCCGGACAGGCGGACAACATGCTGTTTCTGCTCGACGAGCCCACCACCGGTCTGCATCCGGACAACGTGGCAGACCTGGTCCGGGCCCTGCAGAAGCTGATAGACGCAGGCCACTCCGTTGTGGTGATCGAGCATGACATGGACCTGGCCCGGTCTTCGGACTGGATTATTGACATGGGGCCGGAAGGCGGAGAACGCGGCGGACGGATCGTCGGGCAGGGTTCGCCCGCGGAGATCGCAAAGCTGGATACGCGCACGGGCAAGGCACTGGAGGCGTCTTCGGAAGTCGGGCAAAAAGCGCGCCCGCCGGTACAGGGCGGCCGTGCGGGCGGTGCGGACCGGGATATCCGGATTTTCGGGGCCAGGGAGCACAACCTGGCGGAGGTCTCGGTGCGCATCCCGAAAAACAAACTCGTGTGTGTGACCGGGGTGAGCGGGTCGGGCAAGTCCACCCTGGCATTTGACGTGCTGTACTCCGAGGGCCGGGAGCGGTTTCTGGACTGCCTGCCGGGCTATGCACGGCAGTACATGCAGCCCCTGGCCCGGCCGGACGTGGACCGGGTGACATCCCTGCCGCCCACCGTAGCCCTTGAGCAGAAGGTCTCGCGGGCCGGGGCCATGTCCACGGCAGGCACGGTATCAGAGGTGTACCATTACCTGCGCCTGCTGTTTTCGGCCCTGGGTGCGCCGTTTTGTCCCAACTGCGGGGTCGCCGGCCAGACCGCGGACGCGGCGGAAATCACCCGGCGGCTGATTCAGCGGTTTGCGGGCCGGCGGGTCCGGATCCTGGCCCCGCTGGTGCGGAAAAGAAAAGGCTATCACGCCGACGTGATCGAGCGCGCCGCAGGCCAGGGGTTTGAACAGGTGCGCATTGACGGCCGGTTTTACAGCGCCGATGCCGTGCCCCGCCTGGACCGGTACACGCTTCACGACGTGGAGGCCGTGATCGCGGATCTCCGGGTGTCGGAAAAAAACCGGGAAAAGGTCCGCACGGCGGTGGAAACCGGCCTGGCCGCGGGCGGGGGCACCATTATCGCGGCTGCGGAGGCGGAATCCGAGCCCCGGGATCATTTTTATTCAACCCGCCGGGCCTGCCCGGATTGCGGGGCCGGCCTGCCCCAGGCGGACCCGCGGCTTTTTACCTGGAGCCAGAAGTTCGGCGCCTGCCGGGAGTGTGAGGGTTCCGGGATCGCCGGGGACAAAGCCGGTGCAGAGGGCGCGGAGCCGCCCCCGTGCCCGGCCTGCGGCGGCACCCGCCTGCGGCCCGAAGCACTGGCCGTAAGGATCGGGGGTAAAAACATCGGGGAAGTGGCGGCCATGGCCGTTTCAGGCGCACGAGAATGGCTGGCGGACCTGGGCGCGGCGCAGGGGGAGATCAGCCAGCAGGTCCTGCCCGAGCTGCACACCCGGCTGCAGATCCTGGAAAATCTGGGGGTGGGCTATCTCACTCTGGACCGGGCCACACACACCCTGGCCACGGGCGAAGCCCAGCGGGTGCGCATTGCCGCAGAGATATCGTCCAACCTGCGGGGGGTCTGTTACGTGCTTGACGAGCCCACCGTGGGATTGCACCCGAAAAACGCGGAGGCCCTGGTGGCGGCCCTGTGCGATCTGCGCGACCGGGGCAACACCGTGGTGGTGGTCGAGCACGAGGAGCCGGTGATCCGGGCCTCGGACCACGTAATCGACCTGGGGCCCGGGGCGGGCGTGCACGGCGGCCGGGTGGTTGCGGAAGGCACGCCCAGGACCCTGGAACAGGCGGAAGCATCGGTTACCGGGCGGTGGCTCCGGGGGGCGGAATCCCGGCAGGCGCGGCCCCGGAGATCGCTTTCGGATTGCCCGGTTTTGAAGGTTTCCGGGGCGAGCTGCCACAACCTGGATGATGTCAGCGTGGAATTTCCGCTGGGCCGGCTGGTGTGCGTGACCGGGGTCAGCGGGTCGGGCAAGTCCACGCTGGTGCGGGACGTAACTTTCCGGGCATTGAAGGCCGCCATTTCCGGGCAGCCCCTGCCGTCAGCGGTCAAACAGCTTTCGGGTGCCGAGCTTGTCAAAAGCGTCAAGGAGGTGGACGAATCGCCCATCGGCCGGACGCCGCGGTCCGTGCCCGCCACCTACGTGGGCGTGATGGACGAGATCCGCCGGATTTTTGCCATGACCCCGGAGGCCCGGGCCCGGGGTTATACCGCGGGCAGGTTTTCCTTTAATGCGGCCGGCGGCAGGTGCGAGGCCTGCGGCGGCCAGGGACGGCACCGGGTGGAAATGCCGCTTTTGCCCGTGGTGCACATCCCGTGCGACGTTTGCGGCGGACGCAGGTATAACCCGGACACGCTGGCGGTGCGCTACAAGGACCGTTCCGTTGCCGGGGTGCTGGAAATGACGGTGGACGAGGCGCTTGATTTTTTCAGTGCATTTCCCCGGATGGTCCGGCCGCTGCGGTTTTTATCCGAGATCGGCCTGGGATACCTGCAGCTCGGGCAGCCGAGCCCGACGCTTTCCGGCGGCGAGGCCCAGCGCATGAAGCTGGCCGCCGAACTCACGGCCCGGTCCACCGCGGGCGGATTTTACGTGCTTGACGAGCCCACCACGGGCCTGCACATGGCTGACGTGGCCCGGCTGACAGACGTGCTCCAGCGCATGGTGGAACGGGGCGATACCGTGGTGGTGATCGAGCATGACATGGATTTGATTGCGGCCGCGGATTGTGTCATTGACATGGGGCCGGGCGGCGGCCGGGACGGGGGGCGTGTGGTTGCCCACGGAAGTCCGGAGACGGTGGCGGCATCCGGGGAATCGAACACCGCGCCGTATCTGCGCAGACACCTCGGGCTGTAGGGCTCCCGCCGCCGTCCATGGCATGCGTGGCGGCATCCATGGACGACGGCAGGGGGGAAAGCTTTTATTGCAGCTTACTTCTGCATCTGTTTTTCGAATGCTGCTTCGCATTTGTCCGCGGCGGCTTCCGCGCGGTCCGCGGCAGCTTCCGCACGGTCTGCTGAATCTTCGGCCTGGGTGGCGTATTGCTCCACATCCGCGGTGTCCTGCTCAGCCATGCTCTGGGCGTCCTGCGCCTGGGCTTCTGCCTGCTCAGCCTTTTCCATGGCCGCGTTTACCTGCTCCTGGAGATCGTTTACCTGTGCGGTGGTCGCACAGCCCGATATCATGAGCATTGCTGCCGCCGCAAGCACGGCCATCAGGGTCCACAGGGTCTTTCTTTGAATTCCGGTTCTCATTGCTCGCCTCCTTTTTCTTGTAGGTTGTTTTTTGTTACTTTCCCCACGTACGTGGGTATACCGCGTTTTGCGGCAACTGCCTCGCGAACCCTGTCCGGGTCCGTGCCGGCAAGTAGCGCTCGTGATTTGAGCAGTGATTCCGTGTGCCGGTACATATCCGATATTTTATCATGGATATCCGGATGGACCTCCAGGAAAATCTGCCGGTTTCTTATTCCAATTTTAACAGGTTTATAAACAATTTCAACCAAAGTATCCACTGACACTTCATGGAAAAATTTTTCGATATGTTCCGGATACATCCGGAGACAGCCCTGGCTGACCTGTCTTCCGATGCCCCATGGGAAATTGGTGCCGTGGATGCCGATATGTCCGTCCGCCAATCCCACCCAGTATTCGCCGAGCGGGTTGGCGGGCCCGGGCGGGACGATGGCCCGGCCCACTTTTTCCCGGGTGTTTTCCGGGACTGTCCACACGGGTTTTTCAATCCGGGTGACGACCTTTGTGTCTGTAATGGGGGTTTTAAACCCCTGCCTGCCGATTCCCAGCGGGTAGGTCTTAACCATTTGATGCTCCGGGTAAAACCGGTACAGGCGCATTTCCGGGATATTGACCACTACGGCTTCATGGCGGGTATAGGGCAGCACCCACATGGTGGGGATTTCGATGGTTTCCCCCGCCGGCGGGACCCACGGGTCCATCTCCGGGTGGCGCAGTGCAATTTCATTGAACCCCAGGCCGTAGTCCCGGGCGATGTCGAGAAGGGTTTCTCCCTTTTGGATTTTGTGGGTCTGGGCAACGCCCACCACGTTCATGACCGGAACCGCCCCGGGGCCCATGGTTGCCGACCAGTAGGAATAAGCGCCGCCGCTGCCGGCCCATGCGCAAATCCCGGGAAAAAGAAGCACGCTTGTCACAAGGTATAAGATGCAGATCCGGGGTTTCATCGGCAGAAGATCAGTCCAGCGCCAGTCGGGTGATGCTGCGGTCCCCGGTATCCAGGATGCAGAACCCCGCATTGCCCTCCTTGCCCATGACATCTCCGGGATTAAGCAGGGTGGTGTTTCCGATTTGCTCCTGTGCGGGCACGTGGGTGTGGCCGCAGCAGACCAGGTCATACTTCCCGGTGGCCGAAAGTCCCTCCCCGACCCGGGGCTCGTGGGTAAAAGCAATGGACATCTCCTGTGCGTCGATCTCGCCGATCATGCCGTACAGGGTGATCCGTCCGTTGCTGTTGGCGGCGGCCCGGGTCAGAAGGTAGGTGTCGCCGTCGTTGTTGCCGAACACGGCGTGCAGGGGAAGGGCCGCCTCCTGGAATTCCTTGAAGACAAATGGCGCGATAATATCCCCGCAATGGAGGATCACCTCCGCCCCCTGGCGGCGAATGCCTTCCAGCGCCTTGCGCACATTCCAGATGTTGTCGTGGGTATCGCTGAGCACCGCGATTTTCATTTTCCGCCTCATCTTTGATGAGCCTGTAAAAAGTCCTTTTTACAGGCAGTGTTAAGTTTTAAGTGATTAAGTGGTTAAGTAAAATCGGAAACTTATCATTTTATTGGCTGGCGATTATAAGGGTTTCAATACTTTTTACGGCGCCATCTGAAGATAGA
Organism: Desulfobacterales bacterium; assembly: GCA_018335195.1. Taxonomy (GTDB): domain Bacteria; phylum Desulfobacterota; class Desulfobacteria; order Desulfobacterales; family Desulfosalsimonadaceae; genus Desulfosalsimonas. Next base: position 22,702 of record JAGXKN010000040.1, on the reverse strand, counting down.
CTTTTTACGAGTGCATCATTTTTCGTTCGCGTATTCTGGTTCTGATCTGCTTTTATTGAGCTGATTGTCGAATATTTACTTTTCTCGCCGGCTATGTCAATTAATTATTGATAAACCTTTAAAAAGTCTTCCTTTACAGTCAGTGTTAAGTTTTAAGTGATTAAGTGGTTAAGTAAAATCAGAAATTTATATTCTTATGGCCCGGCGGGCATAACATTTTTACAGGCTTTTTACCAAGCCGTCAAAGTTGACTTTTCAGGAAAACGCATGAATCCGCATTCTCCATATGACCGGCGCCAGGCCTCCAGGGCGGTCCAGCTTCTGGGCAGCCTGAGCGTGTTTGCCTCTGCCTTCTGTTTTTACCTGGCCACGGCCGTGATCCGCTGGGCCCAGGCGGAAACGGTGATCGACCCCGCGTATTTCGTGTTTGCCCGTTTTCTGGTGGGATTTTTCGTGATTTGCGCCGTACTTGCGGTGCAGCGCAAAGGCCCCAGGCTGCGGCGGCTGGATCTGCTGGTCGGGCGCACCGTGTTCAACTGCCTGGCGGTATATTGTTTTTTCCAGGCCGTGGCCCAGACTTCGCTGGCGGAAGGCAATATTTTAAACATGACTTACCCGGTGTTTCTGGCGATTTTTTCCTGGATCCTGCTCAGGGACCAGCGGGATCCGCTTGCCGCGGCCATGGTAGTGGTTGCATTTGTCGGCATATGGTTGATTCTTTCGCCGGGCCGGGTCTCCCTTCAGATCGAGAGCCTTTGGGGCCTGGCCTCCGGGATCAGCGCGGCTGTTGCCATTATTTACCTGAACATGGCCCGGATGTACCATGATTCGGAAACCATCCTGTTTTACATGTTCGGCCTGGGCACGGTGATCATTTACGCCATGTTTTTCCGGGAGATTTTTGTGCCCAACGCGCAGGAATTATATTACCTGGCCCTGTGCGCGGTCCTGGGCGTGGGCGGGCAGTACCTGCTGACCCTGGGGTTCCGGTTTGTTACGGCCGTGGAAGGCGGGGTCATCTCCTCGACCCGGATTCTGCTCGCGGCCCTGCTCGGGCCGGTGGTGGCCGCAGACCCGGCCCTCTCTTTAGGTGGCTGGATGGGCGCCCTCCTGATTTTCACCGCCAATGTCGTCCTGGTCGCCCGAAAATAGTGCCTGCTGTCATGATTGTCCCCTACTCATTTCCTGGAATTTATGATAAATTTAAAATTTGATGGCACCGTAAAAAGGCCTTTTTACAGGCAGTGTTAAGTTTTAAGTGATTAAGTGGTTAAGTAAAATCAGAGACTTATCTTTTTGTTGCTTGACGAACATAACATTTTTAAGAATTTTTAGGAGCCTGTCAAAATTTGAAAAAAAAATCGCAAATGAAATTGCGGGGCTGTAAATGAAAAGCCGGGGAATTCAAAAAACCGTGAAAAAATATAAAATCGGCAGCCAACCGGGGGACACCTCATACTGGCGGACAAAAACCCCCCAGGAGAGGCTTGCTGCATTGGCGCAAATCCGCAGGGAGTATCATCAATGGAGATATCATGCTGAGCCGGGACTTCAAAGAGTTTATAGAATTATTAAACAGAAATGAAGTGCGGTATCTGGTCGTAGGCGGATATGCTGTTGCTGTTCACGGATACCCCCGCTACACCAAGGATCTGGATGTCTGGATTCAGTTATCTCAGGAAAATGCAGAAAAAATTGTAAAGGCCCTGGTGGCGTTCGGCTTTGGTTCTCTTGGATTGCAGGCAGAGGATTTCATGGATGAGGGAATGGTTATCCAGCTCGGCTACCCGCCAAACCGAATAGATTTACTGACAAGCCTGAAAGGGCTGAATTTTGAAGATTGCTACCAATCAAGTGTCAAGGTCCGCATAGAAGACCTTAACGTCAGTTTTATCGACTTGCCGCATTTGATAGAAAATAAACAGGCTACCGGACGGCTGCAGGATCTTGCTGATATTGAAAACCTACAACAATAGGTGACCCCTATTGTTAGAAAGTATAGCCGATGGAGAAGTGGAAGGCGCCGGGGCTTTCGCCGGGTCTGCGGTCGAGCTTCCAGCCGTACATGCCGCCGATGGGGCCGATGGGGGTGATGTAGCGAAGGGCCAGGCCGGCCGCGGCCCGCAGGTCGTCGGAACCCCCATCCGTGAGCGGCTCCCGGATCGCGCCGGTGTCGTAGAAAACCGCCAGCTCGAAGTTCATTCCGATGTCATACCGGGCCTCTGCGCTTGCCAGCATGGATGCGCGCCCCCCGACCGGGTCGCCGTTTTCGTCATACCGGAGCTTGTTTTCTGAAAAACCCCGGACATCTGCGGTCCCGCCGAGGAAAAATAGCTGATCTTCAGGCACGCGCTCGTTTTCGCCGTAGGGGTCGATATATCCGAGCCTGCCGCGAAAGGCAAGCGTGAGCCGTTTCAGCGGGGAATAATAGTAGCGCGCATCCAGCCGGTACTTGAGAAAATCGTCCAGGGAGTTGTCCAGGCCCCTGTAAACATCCACGGTTGCAGCGGCGCGAATACCTCTGCTCGGCCGGACAAATGCATCCGTGCTGTTGTAGTCCAGGCCGGGCGAGACCGCCACCAGGGTCCGGGGCCGGTACTCGTTGGCCTCTTCTTCCGGGATCGGCGCATTTTTTGTCCGGAACTGGTCCCGGGATTCGAACCGGAGATTGAGGCTGCTGTTCAACTGCCCGGTCAGCGGGCGGGAAAAGCCCACAGACGCGCCGTTGGTCCGGGTGCCGAAGTTCTTGTTCAATTCCTCGCGCTTTTCCGTGTACAGGTTGGTATTGGCCGAAACTTGCGTGCCCAGGAATTTGGGTTCCCGGAAATTCAGTTCGGCCCGATAGCCGATCTGGCTCCATTCCAGTCCGACCCGCAGCTCCTTGTTCAGCCCGAACAAGTTGCGGTCACCTGCAGCCGTGTGAATATAAAAGAGCCGGCGGGTGTCGTATCCCATGGCCAGTTCCACGAAGTAGGGCCGGACTTCCCGGAGTTCGGCCAGCATATCTACCCGGCCGGCCTTTTCCTCCAGGCCGAAGGTTTTAAACCGGGCCGTGTCCACGACGTCCAGGCTCCGGATACTGCGCTGGGCCTCCAGCATTCGGGAAAGGGAAAAGGGTTCGCCCGGTTCGGTTTCCACCTCCCGGGCCAGAACCCGGCGCCGGGTATGGAAATTGCCCGCAAAAAAAACCTCTCCCATCTTCACCCGGGGCCCGGGATCAATCTCGTAAGTGATGCGGGCTTCGGTCCGGTCCCCGGAAATCGAAACCCGGGGCTCCACTGAAACGTGCGGATATCCCTGCTCGGATATTGCCGCGGCCAGGCGGTTTTGATCCGCTTCCACCAGGTCCCGGCGAAACGGGGTGCCGGACCGGAGTTCAAGGTGCTCCAGGGCCTTTTCTCGAGCAACAGGGCTTTCCCCCTTGATGGCGATGCGCCGGACAATGGTTTGCGGCCCCTCCGTTATCCGAATGCCTATGTCCACGCCGATGATTTCCTGCGTGTCATTTGCCCCGGGTTGTTCCAAGGATTTTTCGATTTCCGCGTTTCCGTAGCCGGACTGCTGATAAAGCGCCTTTATGGCCCTTATGTCTTCTTCCAGGGTTTCGGGCACATACGCGCCTTCGTGGAAGAGGCCGGGCGGCGCGGTGAGCATCTGCGCGCGGATGGTGTCCTTGTCAAAGGCGCGGTTGCCGGAGATGGAGACCGAATCCACGATGTATTGCGGTCCTTCACGGATCTCGAAGCGAACCGCTTTTACGGGCTTGCCCGCTTTTTTTCCGGACCCGGTTTCTTCGGCCCGGACCTGTGCATCCAGATATCCGGCCTTGCGGTATCGCTGTTTGATGTTCCGGATGCTTTTACGGACTCCGAAATCGTTTTTGTTGCCTTCGGTGAAAAGAACCAGTTCCTTTTTCAGGGTAAAGTTCCAGAAGGCTTCATTGCCCTGAAAGGAAACCCTGTAGCGCGGGCCCTCGGAGATGTTAAAATGGATCCGGACCGCGCCGGTTTCCGGGTTTTTTTCCACATCCGTTTCGATTTCGACCTCTGCATATCCCTTGCTGCGGTAAAACCGCCGCAGCGTCTGGGTATCCTCCCTGAGACCACGCGCCACAAATCTTGACGCACCCCCGAAAAGCAGGGAAGACTGCCATGTGTCAAGCCGCATTTTCAGGCGGGCGCTGGAGAATCGGCGATCGCCCCGAAAACGGACCGCCTCCACCCTGTAAAACGGCCCCCGGTCAATCCGCACATCCACGATGCAGTGGCCGTCTTCCGAATCCTTATGCGCGGAAACCGAAACCCGGGGACGGATGTAGCCCTCTTCGGCAAACAGGGATTCAATGTTCTGCTTTTGCGCGGAAATTTTTTCCGGCACGCAGGCATCTCCGGCCTCGATGGACATGGCGTTGCGGATTTCCCTTTCCAGCAGCGGAAAGCCTCCGTGGATGCGAATGCTTCGGATCCGGGCATAAGGTTTGAGACGGAAAACCAGGCGAATGCGGTCTTTTGACCAGTCCGGATCCGGGATGTGAATTTCGGCAAACAGCCAGGAATCCCGGAGCGCGGCCACTGAGGCGGAAAACCGGTCGTCTGAAAACCGTTCGCCCTCCCGGAGAGAAATCAATCGGCGCGCGATTTGCGCGATTTTCTCCGCGTGTTCCGGGTCGCCGGCAATCCGGATGTCGATGGTCTCGACCAACGGGTTCCCGCTTCCGGCCCGGCAGGTGCCCGGGGCCGGGAATATGCCGGATGCCGCCGCCACCAGGAGCCATCCGATAAGGGCGTACACAACGCCGCGGCCCCGGTCCGGATGTGCGAAGGTCGTACCCGGTCTCATCTGAACTCCAGTCGGTATCGCATTTCACCGCCGAACGCGCCTTCGCTTTCCTGGAAGGCGTTTACGGACAACCCCTCGGTGAGCTTGTAGATCGCGGTGCTCTGCCGGACCATTTCACCGCCCTTTTGCTCGGCCCCGTACTTGAGGGTCAGGCGCCGGGACAGCTCCTTTCCGACCGTGATCCGGACATCGTCGGTGTCCTCGGTCCCGGCCGGGTTTTTCCGGTATTCCAGTTCCACGATGTCCAGGCCGGTGCCCGCCTTGACCTGTTTTTCAAGCCGGCCGGCAAGCACGTTGGCAAGCATCTGCTCGGGCGAGGCGCCGCCTCCCGAATCCTGCCCCATCTCCCGGGTGGTTTTGCCCACGGCCAGCAGGGACAGGATGTCGACGTCCTCTTCCGGCGGGCTCGAGGAAAGCTTGAAATCCAGGTTCTCCGGTGTTCCGGTCACCTCGAGCGTGATGGTCCATTCCCGCACCACGGACTCGGCCCGGATGTCCACCGCGGGTTCGATCCGGTACGGGTTGACAAAATCGATAATGCCTTTTTTTACGGTGAATTCGGTGTTGCGGTAGGAAATGGTGCCCTTGCTGATTTCCGCGCGGCCGGTGAGCATGGGCGCGGCGGCCGTGCCGCCGATTTCGAGCTGCGGGCGGATGTTTAACAGGGCCAGGTTGTTGTCAACCATGAACGGCCGGCGGTGCCCCACGGAAATATCCAGTTCCAGGTTTTCGAGAAGCGGCAGGTCCGCGGCCGGCATTTGCGGGACAGGGGCTGTCTGCCGGCGCCGCTGACCGAATTCGGATGCCCGCTCAAGCAGGTTCAGGTTGACATCCCTGAAGTAAGAACCTTCCAGTAAAATAACCTCGCCGGACAGGGCGGCTTTTTCCCGCGTTCCCGTTAGTTTCAGGTCCGCGCGGATTTGTGCTTCCATGGTATCGGGCACCTGCACCGGCAGGTTGCGGGCCTTGATTGCCATGTCCGCCTCGGTCGGCATGTGGTTTTCAAGCCTGATCTCCCCGTCCAGGGCAAACTCGCCGGTGTCCAGGCGGCCCGAAACATCGGAGATCTCCAGGCGCTGGTCTTTGAGCCGGATTTTTCCGTTCACTGCGCGCAGTTGCTGCATGGTCTGCGGTATACCCAGCCCCAGGTCTTCAAGTGTGACCTCCGCGGAAACATCCGGGTGCGGCAGGGCGCCTTCGACCCGCGCGCTCAGCCGAACCCGCCCTTTAGGCGAGGCCAAGCCCGGAACCAGTTTTTCGGCAATCCCGGCGGGAAAAACCCCACCTGCGGTGATGTCAATCTCCCGGTCCAGGCTGCCCCTGCCCCGGATTTCCAGGAATCCCTGCTCCAGCAGGTTGATCCGGCTTTGCGGCACGTCGATTTCCCCGTTTTCCAGGGATGCGGAAAAATTCCGGGCCGAGGCAATCTCCATTTCGTCGTGCAGCACAAGCAGGCGGGACAATTCCAGGTGTGCCCGGATGTTTTCCGGCTGAAATGCATTGCCCCCGGCCCGCAGCGTGCAGGTGATTTTTCCTGACAGGGCCGGGTACCCGGCAAGTGCAAAAACTGGTGCCAGTTCGGTTTCAGACATTTCCGCTTTTACGGAGAAATCGTTGCCGCCCAGGTCATAGGACAGATCTGCGGCAACCGGGGCCAGGACTTGTGCCCGAATCTCCCGGCCCTGCAGCCGGGCTGCGACTTCCGCATCCGGCAGGGCCTGCCCGCCGGACCTGAGCTGCTCAACCCGGATTCGGGCCTGCATTTGCGGATCCCGAAAGTTTCCCTCTGCCTGCGCAGACACTTCAGCCCGGCCTTCCAGGCCGCTGTTTTCAAGGATTTTCAGGCCGGCCAGCGCGATCGGGTCCGAGCCTGCCTGCAGGCTGTAGTCCAGGTCCCGGGAAATCCACCCGTTCACCCGCAGGTACTGCTCCGGGGCCGGCGCGACGGCAAGGGGCTCGATGTAAATCCGCGACCCGTCCAGCCGGGCCTTAAGGGATGCCGCGGGTATGGGCTGAACCCCGGTTTCAATGTTTTGCCCGTTTACGGCGAACCCGCCCTGCAGGTTGTGCACGGTGCCGGTGATGCTGCCGGAAAGCCCGACCCGGCCGGCGCGTTTCGGGAGAAAATCCTGCAGGAAAAGCGTGCTGTCGGCAATTTCCAGGTCCAGTTCCGGGTCGGACAGGGGTTTTCCGGTTTGTTTGTCCAGCACCCGGATGCTGCCGGAAAGGGCAAATACGGATTCATTGTTTGACAGCGCCAGGCTGTGCAGGGCCAGGCTGCCGTCTGAAAACGCCATGCCTGCTGCCAGGTCTCCGATTTGAACGTCTTGAAAACCCATGCTCCGGGCCTGCAGGTCGGCATTGACCTCGGGTCTCTGGGCCGGGCCGGATATGCCGGCCTTCAGGTTCACCGTCTTTCCCGAAATACCGGGTATCCCAAATTGTTCGGCCATTTGCCCGGGATCGGCAACAGATGCGGCGGTATCCAGATCCAGGCGGTTTTCAAAAATATCGTAGGTGCCTGTTGCATGGACGGTGAAATCCCGGGCATCCATATTCAGCCTGTCAATGGTGACACGGCCCCCGGACAAATTTGCCCGGGTATCTGCCTGCAGATCCATCGGCGGCAGGGGGTTTCCCGGCAAAGAAAAACCCTGTGCGCGGAGATCCGCGGTTATTTGTGCGGCCAGGCTGTCCGGCGTAATCCCGCTTCCGGCCAGGGAGATGTCGCCTGAAACCCGGCCGGAAAAATCGGCCATGCCCGGGATAACAGACAGCCGGGCCGGCTCTGCCCGGAGATCGATTTGGTAGGCAATGGATTCCGGGTCTGCGGGCGGGGCCAGGAATCCGTCTGCAAAGGCGGTCTGCAGGTCAACTGCCCCCGACGATGTAATTCTGCCGTCAGCCAGTGCCGCCTCCAGGCGCCGGATGTCGACCTTGCGGTCCTGCATCCGGGCTTTTACTGCGGCATTTGAGATTTCTATACCGGCCAGCCGGCCGCCGCCGTAATCCAGGTCCAGGGAAACCTCCGGGTTGGCCGGAACGCCGTCTGCCGCGACCCGCACCCGGAGTTCGCCTGTGAGTTCCGTGTCTATGGCCAGCATTTTCCGGATTTCGGATAATTCTGCGGAAATTGCCAGTTGGATGTTTGCCATTCGGGGCTTGTGAAATACATCCGCCACTGCGCCGGAAAGTTCCACGCGCGATCCGGCAGAGCGGAGTTCCATGTTCAGGGGATCGACCCGGTTTCGGGCCAGTTCGGCTGCCAGGGAAAATCCGTCAACCGGCATGGCCACGTCCGGGGCCGCCACGCGGCCGTCCCGGATCGATATCCGGAGCCGGCCGGATCGCTGCTCCAGGTCCGCCCCGGAAAGGGTGATGCCGATGTCTTCGAGAAGAACGCGGGTCTTTGCCTGCCCCTGGTCCGGGGCCGGGTGACGGAAGGAAAACCGGCCAGCGTCCAGGGAGAAATCCCGGATTATGACATTCCATGGGGTTTTCCCGGTTTCCGGGGGCTTTTCCGGGCCGGGTTCCGCATCCGAAGAAACCAGTGCGGCCGCCACGTTCAGGCGGCCATCCGCGTTGATGGCCAGGAAAATTTCCGGGCTCCGGATCTCGGCGGTTTGAATGACCACCCGGTCGAAGACCAGGTCTGCCAGGCCGATGTCCGCGGCTATGGATTTTGCGGCAACCGCCTGCCGGCCGCCGGGTTCCAGGATCTGCAGGCCCTGGATCCGAACCTGCCCCCGGAAGATGGAAACGCTTTGTCCCTCCCAGGTAATCCGGCCGGGAATCGTCGGATTCACGCGGTCCCGGATCATTTTTCCCGCCGTATCCGTGCCCAGAAATACCTGAAGGCCGACGATTGCGGCAAGTGCCAGCAAAAAGGTCCCGCAGAGCGCCCATCCCAATATTTTCACAATCCGTCGGATCATCGGGCCTCTGCCGGCATATCGGTAACAATCGCCGCGCCTGTCTTCCCGGCAATGAAGTACGGTTCCATGATTTTGTTTATGATTTTGCGCATAAAAGCCTTGTCCAGTGCCGGCATTTCATTGAAGCCCTCACGGAAGGAGCAATCTTTTCTGTGATATTGAAAAACAGACGCAAAGCTTGCACTCCGGCATACTTTTATTATAATATTTCCTGTAACCGCAGTTTACAACCCCCAATCGGAGAGAACGACGACAGACTGCCGGATAAGAGCCTTTTTTCAGACAGGCGCACAATCTTTGATGGCAAAGAAAAAAGTCCAATATCTGCGTTGCGCTGCATTCCTCGGGATTTGCGGCGCCTTGATCTTGAACTTTCTTCTTTGCCATCGCAAACTGACTTTTTCCGAGACGATCAATCTTTTGATGATTTGAAAAAGGAAAAGCACCTCCATGCCTGATGATTTTTCCCGCCTGGAATGGATTCTGAAAAACAGCATCCAGCCCGGATATGAAATCCGGGCACCGCAACAGGTATACGGGGATCTCACCGAGATCAACGAGTGCCGGGTGATCCTGGATGCGGCGGTGCCGGAAAAAAAGAAGCTCCGATCGATGCCGGGCAAGCGTCTGCAGGAACCCCGGCAAATGTGCTGGTTGTCGAGGATGATGCAACCGTGCGCAAACTGGCGTGCAGGGTACTGGCCGCGCAGGGCCATAAAGTGATCGAAACGCAAAGCGGTTTTGACGCCATCGAAAAGGCGAAGAATCAGACAGAACCGATTCACCTGCTGCTTACAGATGTTGTGATGCCGGAGATCAAGGGCCCGGATGTTTACAACCAGATCGCAGCGGCGCATCCGGAAATAAAGGTGCTTTACATGTCCGGTTATTCCGAAAATGTTCTGGATTCCCGCCACGTAGCCCGAAAGAACGCCGGGTTTATCCAGAAGCCGTTTTCACTGCAGGAGCTGCGCCGGGAAGTGGACGAACTGCTGGGCGGCTGAATCTGCATTCTTGTGTACAAATTAACAAAATTGCCGCAGGGGACGTCGTCATGTCGGATATCGAGCTTACCCCGGTTGCCCGGGCGGTCATGGAAAAGCGGTACCTGGCCTGCGACAATTCGGGCCGCGTGATTGAAACCCCGGAGCAGTTGTTCCACAGGGTGGCCCGTGCGGTTGCAGAGGCGGACCGGATGTTTGACCCGGGCGCATCAGTCGGGCAGACCGTGAAGAATTTTGAGTCCGCCATGCGGTCTTTGACCTTCCTGCCCAACACGCCATGCCTGATCCATGCGGGCCGGCCCATGGGCCAGCTCGCGGCCTGTTTCGTCCTGCCGGTGGAAGACAACCTGGAATCCATTTTCCAGACGCTCAAGGACACGGCCTTAATCCACCAGAGCGGCGGGGGGACCGGGTTTTCCTTTTCCCGGATCCGGCCCCGGGGCGATACCATCTTTCCGGCTTTCGGTGTTTCCGGTGGCCCGGTTTCCTTTATCCATCTTTTTGATTCCGCCACGTTCATCATAGACCGCAACCAGGTGCGGCCCGGGGCCAACATGGGCGTGCTTCACGTGAGCCACCCGGACATCGAGGAGTTTATCCGCGCAAAGACACAAACCCTGGAAATGCAGAATTTCAACCTGTCCGTGGCCGTGGATGACCGCTTCATCGAGTGTTTGGAAAACGGGGACGATTATCCGCTGGTGCATTCCCGGACCGGTGCAGAGGTGGGCAAAAAACCCGCCCGGAAAATCATGGACATGATCGCGGAAAGCGCTTGGAAGTGCGGGGATCCGGGAATCCTGTTCATCGACCGCATCAACCGGCACAATCCCACCCCGGGCCTGGGCCGGATCGAGGCCACCAATCCCTGCGGCGAGCAGCCGCTGCTGGCCTACGAGTCTTGCACCCTGGGCTCGCTGAACCTCACCCGGTTCGTTTCGGGCGGCGGCATCGATTATGCCCGGCTCGAAGAGGCAGTGGCACTGGCCGTGCATTTTCTGGACAATGTAATCGAGATCAACCGGCATCCGCTGCGCCGGATCGAGGAGTGGACCCGCACCAACCGGAAAATCGGCCTCGGTGTCATGGGGTTTGCAGATGCCCTGATCATGATGGGGATTTCATACCAGAGCGAGCAGGCCCTGGCCCTGGGCGAAAAGATCATGGCCCGCATCAATGAAGCCGCGGCTGACGCATCCGCGCACCTGGCAGAAAAGCGGGGCAATTTCCCCTCTTTTGACCATTCCGTGTTTCCGGCCGCAGGGGTGAAACACCGGCGGAACGCCGCGGTGACCACGATTGCCCCCACCGGCACCATCAGCCTGATCGCCGGGGTGAGCAGCGGCATTGAGCCGGTTTTTGCTTTTCACCTCAACCGGCGCGTTGTCGACGAAGTTGTCGAGGAGGTCCATCCCCTGTACCGGCAGTACCGGGAAAAGGGGCAGGTCCCGCCCGCCGAAATTTTTCAGACCGCCTGGGATGTATCGCCCCGCTGGCATCTGCGGATCCAGGAGGCCTTCCAGAAACACACGGACAATGCGGTTTCAAAAACGGTCAATTTCCCGGCCGATGCCACGATCACCGATATCCGGGGGCTTTTTGAAACAGCCGCCCGCATGGCGGTCAAGGGCGTAACCGTGTACCGGGATCAGTCCCGGCCCGGCCAGTCGCTTTCCACGGCCTGTGCGAGATGTGAGCGATGTGATTAAGTGTTAAGTTTTAAGTGCATTAAGTTTTAAGATCAAAATCTGATCAGCCTGTAAAAAGTCCTTTTTACAGGCAGTGTTAAGTTTTAAGTGATTAAGTGGTTAAGTAAATTCAGAAACTTATCATTTTATTGTCTGGCGATTATAATGGTTTCAAGACTTTTTACGAAACCATCAAATCTGAATTTATTCCTTTTTTTCTTAACACTTAACACTTAATGCACTTAACACTATTCTTCTTCCAGCGTAATAATGATGTCTGCCACGGTGGCGCCCTTGCCTTCTTCGTGCACGATCAGCGGGTTGATGTCGAGTTCCTTGATTTCCGGGATGTCGGTGACCAGTCCGGAGAGTCCCACCAGCAGCTTTTCAATGGTTTCAATGTCGGACTTGGGTTTTCCGCGGTAGCCGGTGAGGATCTGGTACCCGGTTACGCTTCGGATCATGCGCCGGGCGTTGTTCCGTCCGATGGGCGCCAGCCGGAATGAAACGTTTTTAAACAGTTCCACGTAGATGCCGCCGAAGCCGAACATCAGCAGATGTCCGAACCCCGGGTACTTGTTGACGCCCAAAATGACCTCTTCTCCCTTTTCCGCCATCCTGGTGATCATCACGCCCTGGATTTCCGCCTCCGGGTTGTAGGCCGCGGCGTTGTTGACAATATCCGTGTAGGCCTGTTCGGCGTCCTGCGGGGTTTCAATATCGAGCATGACCGCCTTGGCATCCATTTTGTGCAGCACCTGCGGGGAGACCACCTTCATGACCACGGGATAGCCGATTTCGTCTGCGATCCGGCCGGCGTCTTCGGCAGAGGTCGCCACTTCCACCGGCGGGGCGTAAAACCCGTAGCACTGCAGCAGGCGGTTGCCGTCGTGTTCGCCGAGCGCGGTTTTCCCGCTTTTCAGGCAATCATCCACGATCTGCCGGGCCCGCTCCCGGTCAAATTTCAGGTCGTACTGGGGCAGGATGTTGCGGGTCAGCCACCGGGTGGCCTCATAGAGCGTTCCCATGGCCCGGGCCGCGTTTTCCGGAAACGAGTACACCGGCACGTGGTGCTCCTGCAGGTATTTCGAGCCGGCCGATACGTCCACCACGCCCATGAAACAGCAGATGATGGGCTTGTCCGTGTTGTTGTAAATATTGACGATCGCCTTGGCCGTGCCGATGGCATCGGTCATGGACTGCGGGGTCAGGATCATGAGCACGCAGTCCACGCCGTCGTCCTTGATCACCGCGTCCAGGGCATGCTCGTAGCGCTTGCTCGGGGCGTCTCCGATAACGTCCACGGGGTTGTTGAAGTTGGCCGTGGGCGGCAGGTGCTCGCGAAGTGCGGCGTCGGTTTCCGGCGAGAATTTGGCCAGTTTCAGGCCGGATACCTCGGTCATGTCCGTGGCAATGATGCCGGGGCCGCCCGCATTAGTGATAATGGCGGTCCGGCTGCCCGAAGGCAGCCGGTTGGCGGAAAATGCGCCCGCATAGTCAAAAAGTTCGTCCACTGTATCGACACGGATAATGCCGGCTTCCTGGAAAATGGCGTTGTATACGGCTTCAGAGCCGGCCAGCGCCCCGGTGTGCGAGGATGCGGCTTTGGCGCCGGATGCGGTTTTTCCGGACTTGATCACCAGGATCGGCGTGGGCCGATGGGCCGAGGTAATATGTTTGATCTGGTTGACAAAATCCGCCCGCATGCGGAGCTGTTCCATGTAAACCATGATCACCCGGGTTTCCGGGTCCCTGTGATAGTAGCGCAGCAGGTCGGATTCGTCCACGTCCGCCTTGTTTCCGATGGAGATGAACTTGGAAAAACCGTACCCCCGGGACATGGCAAAGTCGAGCACCGCAGTGCACAGTGCGCCGCTTTGCGAGCTGAACGAGATGTTGCCGTATTCGGGCAGGTGGGTGGAAAAGCTGGCGTTTAACCGCACATCTGGATGGGGATTGATCACGCCCAGGCAGTTGGGGCCGATCAGGGGGATTTCGGCTTTGCGGCAGATGCCCGCGATTTCGTCCTCGATTTCGGCGCCCTCGCCGCCGACCTCCTTGAACCCGGCAGACACGATGACAATCCCCCTGACCCCTTTTTCCACGCAGTCGCGTACCGCCTGGAGAGCCGGTTTCGGCGGAAGGATGATCATGGCCATGTCCACCGGGTCCGGGATTTCCGTGATGCTCTTGTAGCACCGGACGCACAGGATGGACCGGGCCTTGGGATTGACCGGGTAAAGGGTGCCGGCATATTCGCCGCGCAGGATGTTGGCAAAGATGTCGTGGCCCACTTTGCCGGGCGTGGCGGATGCCCCGAGCACGGCCACTGAAGTCGGGGCAAAAATGGCGTCGAGTTTGTCCATGGTAAAGTTTCTCCTGGGGGTAAAATTTCTCCTGGGTTTCCGCCTCCGGGGGTTTTCCTGCAAATGCATGGCTTGTGTTGTGATCCATGCACGATTCATTTATTTCACATGGTATCGCCAATTTAACTCCCAAACGTGGATTTTGCAAAATGTTCTTACTTCGGGCATGCGCATGCAGGGCTGCGGAAGCGGATTTCCGGCAATTAATTTTCCGCATCTGTTTTGGATTTTGAATTTTGGTCATTAGAATTTGTTTATCCCTTACGGGATACTAACGTGCGATATTCGTGCTTCGAATTTCGAATTTATTTCCTGTATTTTTTTCCGGCCCCCTTTAAAACGGCTACCTGAGGCGACCCGCTATACAGGTGGAGACTCACTTACCGGACCATGGATATCCCGAGGCGCACGGCGCGGGTTCTGTCCCAGTAGTTCAGCAGGCTTTCGGCCAGGCCGTTTGCGTACTGGGCATGAAGGTAGACATCAATGTCTATGGGCAGCAGCCGGTGCAGCGGGTAGGTGGCGTCAATCTGCAGTGAGCCGCCTTCGGCCGCCCACCTGAGGTGGGATTCGAGCACCAGCCGATCCGCCCGGCCGGCCTTGATCTCAAGATCAAAATATCCCCGGTACCGGTCCAGATCCGGATTGGTCCGGTCGTCGTTTCCAACGTAAGCCCAGAAGGCGGGCGCGATCTGGAAGTCGGTCCGCGTGCTTTCATGAAAGAAGAAATAGATCGGCTGGATATATGCGAAATTGGTGCTTCTGGAATCCTGCGCCCCGCGCCCGTTGGATTCATGCCGGAAGCCAGTCTGGACAAACAGGCGGCTGGTGTCCGGGCCCCCGCTGTAGATGCTTCCGGAGCGGAAAAACAGCTCGGGCTTGTAGCTGGTGTCCTTGAAGGGCTGCGAGGCCGCATCCAGATTCCAGAAGGAGGTCTGGGTATAGGCCAGGAAGAAGTTTTTGCTCCAGGGGTATTTTTTGACGATATTTTTGCCCGGGTTCAAAAGCCGGTACTTGAGGCTGATCTGGAACTTGCTTTCCTCCGGGTCCGTGCCCACGAGAAAATAAATGGGCTGATATGCGGAAATGTTTTCCAGGTAGGGCTGGTACAGGGAAAACATCGAATCCATGCTTTGATAATCATCAAGCAAACTCTCCCGGTCTGATGAAAATGCCCCGGATTTCGCGTCATCGGCTCCGAAGCAGGGAACTGGGCACAACACCCCGATCACCAACAGAAATGCGGCGATACCATGCTTCCATTTCATTGGATTACCTGTATACTTTTGTCTGATCACGGAAATGTTGCAAAAATCATGTTTTTCCAGTAAACTCGTAACATCATGAAATCGTGGATTTCTTAAAACGGCAAACAGCGCTTTGGGGAAAATAATAACAGTATCTGAGAAATTAACAAATCTTACTCAAACTGACTTTTTGCGAGACGATCAATGGCTGATGCTTTGCCTTATCTGCTGCTGGTATTCGGGTTTGTGCTTTTGGTCAAAGGGGCGGATTTCATGGTGGAAGGCGCCGGCTCCATTGCCCGGCGGCTCAATATCTCCGACCTGATCGTCGGCCTGACAATCGTGTCCTTCGGCACTTCCGCGCCTGAACTGTTTGTCAGCATCTCGGCCGGCATCACCGGAAAGACCGGCATTGCCATCGGCAACGTGCTGGGCAGCAACATTGCCAATATCCTTTTGATACTGGGCATATCCGCCGTGATCTATCCCCTGGCCGTATCCCGCGGCACAGTGCGGCGGGAAATCCCGTTTTCCCTGCTCGCAGCCCTGGCCCTTGGCGTTGCCGCTAATGACCGCCTGATTGACGGATGGATCTATTCCGACCTGTCCCGCTCCGACGGCCTGGTCTTTCTGATGTTTTTTGCCATTTTTCTCTATTATTCCGCAAGCATCGCCCGGAATATGGCGGGCGACGCCAAGGGGATGCCCCTGCAGAAGCGCACAATGAAGGCTTCCCTGACGCTGGTGGCAGCCGGGCTGATCGGGTTGGCCGCCGGCGGCAAGCTGATCGTGGACGGTGCCGTGGAAATCGCCGGGGTCCTGGGGATGAGCCAGGAGCTGGTGGGACTGACCATCGTAGCCGTGGGGACATCGCTTCCGGAACTGGCCACCTCGGCCATGGCGGCCTGGCGCAAGAACGTGGAGATCGCTGTGGGCAACGTGGTGGGTTCCAACATTTTCAACATATTCTTCGTGCTGGGCGCAGGCGCGGTCATCAGGCCAATGCCCTTTCACACGGGAAGCAACCTGGATATCGGCATGGTGATCCTTGCCAGCATGATCCTGTTCGGCACCATGTTTACCGGGCAGCGCCGCTCGCTGGACCGTTGGGAAGGTGCCATGCTGCTGGTGCTTTACGCGGCATACCTGGTTTTTGTGGTGCTGCGGGGGTGAAACCGTTTTAAGTGGTTAGGTGGTTAAGTGATTAATTGGTATAATTCTGTGTAGGGGCGAACCTGTGTGTTCGCCCGGGAAAAGGCTTCACATGACATCACCGAAGCTTCGAAAAGTGTTGTCGGATCTTCGCCGGAATCTTGAGGCAGCGGA
Source organism: Desulfobacterales bacterium (assembly GCA_018335195.1). Lineage (GTDB taxonomy): Bacteria > Desulfobacterota > Desulfobacteria > Desulfobacterales > Desulfosalsimonadaceae > Desulfosalsimonas. The sequence continues at coordinate 6,297 of JAGXKN010000040.1, read as the reverse complement.
TATACCGCACGCCCTGATCGGGGCCATGGCATTATCCTTCTACGGGATACCGCGTTATACCGCTGATATCGACCTGTTGTCGGATCAGCGTCATAAACCCCCGATTTTGCAGATTCTGGCGGAGCTGGGATTTGATTGCTTCCAGGATACGGAGGTCTTTGCGCAGTTTGATTCGGAGAAGAGTGCTTACGGAAAAGTGGATTTCATGTTTGTTGCAACAGCGGAGGGGCGGACAATCCTGGAGCGGGCAGTGCTTGTTGAAGATGAACTGCTCGGTGAAAACTCCGTTGTGCAGCCGACCGACTATGCCGTGTTAAAGCTTATGTCCATCGCCAATAACCCGGACCGGAAAAATCATGACACGGCCGATCTGGAAGCGATGTTCAAGTCGGTTGCCGCCGGGCTTCTGGATTCTGCATTTGATCCGGTTGAAATACATCATCTGAGACGATTTGCGGAGCGATTCCAGGTTTCGGAGGAACTGGAATCGCTGCTGCCATTGCTCGGTGCCGGGTAAGGGTTTTTGAAAAGGTCTTCCTTTCTGCAAAAACATCAGGCGAGGTGAGAAGCTTTTTATGCGCCAGGATTCCCGGAAAAGGCGGGTCAATGCACAGCGGGCATTGATACTTGAGATGATTGAGGCATCGATGCAAAAGGCCGCGGAAAAAGGGCCCCATTCATTGACAAGGGGATGCAACTGCATTGTCTGCGTCAACCGGCGCAAACGCATTCTTGCCGGACCGGAGCGGCAGTGGCGGTACCGGCTGTGAAGCTTGATGGCTTCGGAAAAAGCTGTTTATCCCGCCCGGGCGGTATTTTTGAGAACAACATTATTATACGAAGAAATCCGTAACCATCCTGGCTGATCGGCGGCGCGAAAAAGGAATTTCCTCGCTCCAGGAGCCTCTTCGAGCCTCAATTTCCGCTCGGAAACCCGCTTTTCCGCACCGCCGTCAGGGCAATAAAATGCAATTTCGTTAGCGCGCAAAAAAAGGATTTCCTTAGAAGTCCAAGATTTGCCTCAAAACTAATTTTTTACGAAACTGTCAAACCTGATTTTCCGGATCATCCGGCCTGCTGCGAAAACACCTCGATTTCCGGATCATCCGGCTTGACCAGGCGCTTGAACAAATTGATCCGGTTGATCTGGTTGGTCCCCTCGTAAATCTGGAGCAGCTTGGCGTCCCGGAGCATTTTCTCCGCGCCCCGGTCGTGGCGCAGGCCGGCCTGGCCCATGATTTCAAGGGCCATGTGGCAGTTTTTCACCCCCGCATCCGTGGCCGCAAACTTGGCAAGCGAGGCCCATCCGTCCACCCGGTCGATTTCCGCATCGGTCTGCCGGTCAAAGGCCACTTTCCGGGCAATCCGGGTAACCGCCCGCCGCCTGCAGATCCAGGGCCCGACCGCATCGAAAAGCGCGGACGGAAGAATCCGGTTGAGATAATACACCGGCTTGAGGTTCAGGTATTTCCACAGGCCGTACAGGCCGTTGGCATAAGTGGCTTCCATGTAAAGCGCACGGGATGCGGCCGCGTTCTTATACATTTCCGCCAGCATGCTCTGGCACCACTCCTGATTGATCAGGCGTTTGCCGCCGGCTTCGGTCCGGCCGGCAAATTCGCGTGCCGTCTCAAAGGCGCCCCGGGCCGCACCGGTGCCGAAACTGGCCACCCCCATCCGGGAGGCCCCCCAGATATATGCCAGCATCTGGGCATTGGTGCCTTTTACGCCCCTTGCCTGTTTCTGTCCGTCCGTGCTGTCAAAGCAGACCTGTTCTTTCGGAACCATGCAGTCGCGGAAGACCAGTTCGCTGGCCGGGCACCCTTTCTGGCCCATCTTGTGTTCCCTGCCGCCCGTTGAAAATCCGGGCATCCCCTTTTTGACCGCCAGGACCACCGTGTTTTCCGAGCCCTTTTTCAGATCGGTATAAGCATTGACAATGTGCCAGGTGGAAACATGCCCCATGGAAATGAAAATCTTGGTCCCGTTGACCAGATAGCCGCCGTTTTTCTTTTCCGCGCCGCAGCCCAGTTTGCCCCGGTCCATAAGCTCGATGTTCTGGGCGTCCGTGCCGGCTTCCGGCTCGGTGATGGCAAGGGAAATCAGGCATGGGCGGCCCTGTTTTTCTCCCTCTGCCACTTCCCTGGAGATCCGGTCGATCATTTTGATGTTCCAGGAGGCGGTCAGTATGGTAAAGCCCAGATAGTGCACGCCGATGATGTTGGCCGTGGCCAGGCACGCAGATGCGATTTCCTCGAGAAAAAGGCCCGCGCATGACAGGCTGTAGCCCTTGCCCCCGAACACCCTGGGGATAAACATGGTGTAAAAACCCCGCATGTTGGCTTCCTCGACAATTTCCCAGGGCAGGTGCTCCGGGTCCTGCTGAATCCGGGCATCAAGTTTCAGATCATGAACCCGGGTGACCTCTTCGTTGAATTTTCTGGCAATGGCCACCACCTTTTCGGCTTCCCTGGAGATCGCCCCGGGCTGGCGGGCCCATGCCCGCAGGCTGGATGTCATGTCTTCAAATTTCGGGGCCCGGTTCAACAAATCCCGGAGCTCGGACTTGGAAAGCATGGCTGGCTCCTTTTTTTTCCATATTTCGCCTCATATACGTCAGGCAGGGGCGGTATGCAGGCGCTATTCCATGTATGAAACCGTGTGTTCGCCTTCCAGGTCCGCCCCGTAGTAGCCTTCCAGGGGCCGGGCATTGGTTTCGATCACCTCGCCTGCGGGCAGGATGCCGGCGCGCTCCACGTAATACTTGGAGATCATCGGCTTTTTCGATAGCCCCATGCCGCGGATGGATTCGGATACCGGGTGATCCCCGAGCTCCAGGAATGATCCCGCGGGCCTGACCGACTGCCGAAATGCCCCTTTCTGGGGAATGGTGGTTTTGATCAGTTGGCCGTCCTTGACGGAAAAGGTGACAATCGGCTTTTTGTCGGTCTTGTAAGACCCCCGGCGGGCCACCCGCAGGGTGAGAATATGTTCCTGTTTTTCAGACATGCGGCACTGCAGCAATTCCGGGGTGATGGTGAAATGCATTTCCGTGATGAATTTCGTGTATCCCCACTGGCCGCGTCCCGCGTCCCGCGCGGTCTGTTTGGTGACCGGCAGGTGAGCCACGATGACCCCGAAACCCGGATACCGACTTTCAAGCAGGGCCGGGGCCACCGGCACGGGGCTTTTGCCGTAAACAGCGGGAATGCCCACAATCACTTCGCCGTAGGGCCCGATGGAGGTGTCCATGTAGTTAAAGGCGCCCACTGCCGCAACTGCCTTGCCGTTTGGCAGCAAAACGGGGTGCAGGTTGTCCGAGGGCATGTGCCGCCGGATTTTTTTTGCATCCGCGGCAAAATAAAGGGCAAAGAAATCGTCCCGGAAATAGAGAATCGGGAGTTCGAACTCCGCGCTGCCGTGGCCGGCCATGGTACCGGGGCGAGCGGATTCAAAAAATCCGGTTTCCTCGTCTTTGCGCATAAAACCTCCTTTGACACTCTGGGCAGGCCCGGGCGGATTTCCCGGGCTGCCGGTTTATTTGTCCGGGTTTTCCTTTTGCTTTTTTTCCCTGTCTTCGCGTTTTTCGGGTTCCGGCACATCCGCTCCCAGCTTGCGGGCGGTTTCAGCCAGGTTTTCGGCTGCCGCCGAGAGCTTGGCCGCTTTCCGGCCGGATTGCACCGCATGATTTTTGGCTCCATCCACGGCCTTGTTCAGCCGCCGGAGTTCTTCGGTGGCTTTGCCGGATTCAACCGCCTTGCGCCAAGCGGCCATTTTTTCATCTGCTTCGCGCAGGGCCTTTTCAGCGTCTTTTTCCGCTTCAGCCGCCCTTTTTTCCACGTCCCTGAGCCGGTCCAGCACCGCCGCAATTTCACCCGCCTGCCCGGATTCGGGCTCTGCGGCCAGGTCAATGTCTTTTGCCGCCAGCACGGCCGCGGTTGCCGGCAGGCGGGCAAGGATTTCGGAAAGCGGGCTGCCGAACGGATCCAGGGGCTGATCCTGCCGGAGCCGGAACGGCAGAAACACCAGGGCGGCATCTTCGCTGTAGGCGGCAACCGCGTCAGAATTCGCCTTGGCCACGATTTCCGGCTCCGCCGGAATGCGGATTTCCGCCAGAACTTCGTTTAGATCCGCCACGGTTTTTCCTGTGGCCAGGGCGTCTTCGCTGACATCGAGCACCCGGATTTTTGCCTCTTCCCAGGGCTTGTTCTGGCGGATCATGTGGGCAAACAAAAGCATCAGGCGGCTGGTGGCGTCTCCGAGCCACCAGATGTCGATGTGCCGGTCCCCGGCAGGGTGATCCTCGAGTTTTTCCCATGCCTCTTTTTGCGCGGAAAACAGCAGAATATTGCATCCCTGGCGGAAAGCGGTGCGCAGGTAAATGCCGAATCTCTGGGTGCGCTGCTCTGAAACTGTGCAGGTCTGCATGTCCAGCCAGTTGGTCATCAGGGTGTTGGCCTTCAGGGGGCCGATGCCGTAGGCCTGCACCAAGGTATTGACCGCCAGGCGAACGTTCGGGCCGGTCAAGACCAGGGGGAAGGCATCCATCTCAAGGGCCCGGATGTCTTCCCGGATTTCGGCTTCCGCGGCCTCACGCTGTTTGCGCATCTTTGCGCCTTCTCCCTGGAGGATCTGCACGATGCTGGCAAATCCGCTTTCTCCCTGGATCCAGTCCGCCATCTGCAGCAGGGGCTTTCTGCGTTCGGCGTTATCCGAGAAAACCAAAAGGGCGGGGCGCCAGTCCCGTGGGTGTTCCGGTGCCTCTGCGGCCTGCAGCAGGTGGCTACGGATTTGCTGGAAGCGGTATGATCGGCGGCTGTCAGCCCACCGGGCCGGTCCGGCGGTGCGGGTGAGATACTGGTAGATGGCGAATAAAAAGGCCAGGGCCACGATGCCGGCAACCACGTCAATGGCCAGCATGGCGCCCAGACAGGCCAGGCCGCCGGCAAGGCTCAGCCGCTTGTCGTAAAAGCGGAAAGTCGGCCGGAAGGACGGGCTGGCGGCCCGGGCTTCAAAAAAAGTGGCATAATTGAGAAGCCCGTAGGAGATCAGAAAAAACATGGACACCACAGGCGCGATAAAGTTGAGGTTGCCCAGGGCGATGGTGAAAAGCGCAATTGCCCCGGAAAGCAGTATCCCCCGGCGGGGGTTGTTGTCCGGGCCCGTTCCCCTGGCAAAGGGCAGCAGAAAAGGGAAGATCCGGTCTGCGGAAAGCGACTGCAGGATGCGCGGGGCGCCCATGAAAGAGGCCATCCCCGAAGACAGGGTGGCCGATATCACGCCGGCCAGAACCAGGGCGTCTATGGCTGCCACCCGCTTCATGGCGTTATAGTCCGTGGCCAGGATGTCGCCCGGCAGGGCGGCGGCAAAAATCACCGCAGAGACGAAATAGACTACAATGGATACGCCGACTGCGGCAAACGTGCCGTTGGGCAGGCTCTTGCCCGGGTCCTTCAAATCGCCGGACATGCTCACGCCCTGGGTGAACCCGGTGACTGCCGGAAAAAATATCGCAAACACGAGCCAGAAGGGCGGTGCGTTTTCCGGGGCGGCCAGGTTGCCCGCCAGGGTGGCGGTCTCCCAGCGCATGATCCCCCCGGCAAAAAACGAGACAATGGCGGCGCATAAAATCGCCATGACAATGAACTGGAAGTGCGCGGCCCAGTCCGCCCCGAGCCAGGCAAATACAAACAGCAGCAGCACCGCTGCCGCGGCGATCATCTGGGGCAGGCCCTTGAGCGTAAACGGGACCAGCACGGCCAGGACCTCGCCGAAGCCGATGCTGTAAAACGCAATGGATACCGACTGGGCCAGAAACAAAACGATGCCGATGGCGCCGCCGAACTCCAGACCCAGGGTGCGCGAGATCAGGTAGTAGTCGCCGCCGCCCTTGACCTTGAGGTTGGTGGCAACAGCCGCAAGCGAGGCCGAGGTGAGCACGGAAATGAGATTGGCCAGGCCGATGATGACCAGCGCCCGGATCAGCCCGGCATTGCCCACCACGTATCCCAGGCGCAGAAAAAGAATAATGCCGAGGATCGTCAGGATGCTCGGGGTGAAGACCCCGGAAAACGTGCCCAGGGTGCCGCGGGTCTCTGTGCTGGACCGGGAGTCGCCCATATGATTTACCGGCGCGCAAAAGATGATGAGCCTGTAAAAAATTTTTTTGCAGACAGTGTTAAGTTTTAAGTGATTAAATATTTAAGTAAAATCAAAATGTTGTATTTTAGTTGCTTGATGGGTATAAATATTTTTAAGACTTTTACGAAACCGTCAAAAGATGACGTCAGGTGACAG
>JAGXKN010000039.1 GCA_018335195.1 Desulfobacterales bacterium | reverse complement strand
ACTGGTGGCGGATCCTGCGCTCTTATGTAAAACTGTGGCCGTTCAGGTATTAATTTGCGGCCTCGGGTTTTCAAGGATTTATTGAAAACCGATTTTAACAAGCCAAAGCAAGGAGGGGGAGAAATGAGATTAAGAAAAATCAGCATCTGGTTGATTGTTTCAGCGGTGGCCTTAATGCTGGCCATGCCGGTATCTTCCATGGCAGGAGAGGTTTACAAGACAGCGCTTTCCCTTGCCATCACCGGTCCGACCTCGGATGCGGGAAATCCTTATTCAAAAGGCACCGAAGATTACTTCAGGTTTGTAAATGACATGGACCTTCTCGGAGAGGATAAGATCGAGTGCAAAATCCGGGACGACAAGTATGAAACCGCGATCACCAAAAGAAATTTTGAGGAATTCCTGGATTGGGGCATCGACTTTTATCTCAATTATTCCACCGGCAGCACCCTGGCGTTAAAGCGCGATTTCGACGAGGTTAAAATGCCGACCCTGCCTGCATCCTATCACGCAGGTAACCTGGATAATTCCGATTATATTTTCCTGCCTATCGCCTCGTATTCGGCTCAGAATATCGGCTTGGCAGAATATGTGGCCAATCATCATGAAGGCGGAACACCCAAAGTGGCCATGTATGTCCATCCGTCAGCCTTCGGCAGGGAGCCGGTAAAAGACGTTGAAAAAGCAGTTGAAGCAGGGCTTGGAATAGAGGTCGTGGAAGTGGTGGAACACGGCCAGGACCTTGACGTCACCGGCATGCTTCAGAGGTGGAGAAGCAAGGGAGTCCAGTATGTCATCAGTCAGACTGTCCAGTCGCCCGTGGCCACCATGTTAAAAGGGGCAAGCCGCATGGGGCTCGTTGCCAAAAGCTTTGGCGAGAAAGGGAAAATGACGTTTATGGGCGCTCATTATACCGGCGGCAATGACCTTATCGCCCTCGCGGGTGAAGCTGCCGAAAATTACTACTGGACCACTTCCTTTATCACCACCAGCCAGCAGAGCGTCGGTGCAGATGCCCAGCTTGCGCTTGCCGAGAAATACGGCAGGGATGACAAGTCTGCTAATTCCCATAACTACGCAGCAGGAATTCTGGTGGCAGAGATTACCACAGAGGTTATAAAGCGGGCCAAGGCCAAGGGTAAGGAAATCACCAAGGAGACGCTTTACGAGGAACTCCTGGAGATGAACGGAATGAACGCATTCTATCCCCTGACCACCGTGGGACCGGTTACCTATTCAAAGGACGATCACCAGGGAGTTGATACGCTCCAGCTCTATGTGGCCAGAGACGGGGAGTTCCGTGCAGAGGGCAAACCTTTTATCCCGGAATATACCGGCAAGATCGAGTAGTGCAAAGTAATACTGCAAAGGGGGGCGGGCATGCCTGTTCATTTCCCGCCCCCCTTTTTCAAACGCATCAAGTGCGGGTGTAAATTCTAATGGAAACAAAAGAAAACGGTCATCTGCTGGAAGTAAACAATATCGAGGTTGTATACCATGATATTGTACAGGTGCTAAGAGGGGTCAGCCTGAAGGTCTCTGAGGGCGGCATAGTTGCCCTTCTCGGCACCAACGGGGCGGGCAAGACAACTACGCTGCGGGCGATAAGCGGCCTTTTAAAGCCCGAAAACGGGTTTATCAGAGACGGCTACGTTAAATTACGAGGCCAGGATATCACAAACCTGCTCGGTACCCAGGTGGTAAAGCTCGGGGCGGTAATGGTGCCTGAAGAACGCCGGGTTTTCAAGCACCTCACAGTTGACGAGAATATCTGGGCGGGATCTATTACCCGTAAAGACGGCGCCCAGAAAATCCGCGAAGACCATGAGCTGATGTACAGGCATTTCCCGCGTCTGTCCAACATCCCCAACCGGCTTGCCGGATACTGTTCCGGCGGCGAGCAGCAGATGATAGTCATTGCAAGGGCCCTTATGGGAGCCCCCAAGCTGCTTATGCTTGATGAACCCTCACTGGGCCTTGCTCCGCTTCTGGTGCGGGAGATTTTTGACAACATAGTGGAAATAAACAAGGACCTGAATACGACCATCCTGCTCGTGGAGCAAAACGCCAAGGTGGCCCTGGAGATATCCCAGTATGCCTACATAATGGAAACCGGCAAGATCGTGCTTGAGGGTCCGTCCAGGGAACTGAAAGATAATCCGGATGTCAAGGAGTTCTACATGGGGTTGACACAGTCGGGAGGCCGCAAATCCTTTAAGGAAGTCAAGGCTTATAAACGGCGAAAACGATGGATGTAAAAAAGGGAAGTTCTGATGAAAATACTGGTCGGCTACAATCAAACCGCTGCCGCCAAGGCGGCGCTTTCCCTGGCAGGGGACCACGCCCTGTGTTTTAATGCAAAGGTCTACATCATGACCTCCATGGAAGGCGGGACCTCGGAGACGCTTGAAGAAATTGAGAAGGTGGAAAAGAAGCTGCAGGAGGCCGGGCAGTTACTGCAGGAAAAAGGCGTGGAATTTGAAACCCATCAGCTGGCCCGCGGTATGGCGCCCGGCGAGGATCTTGTCAGGTTTGCAGAGGAAAAGGAAATAGACCTGGTGTTTGTCGGTATCAAGAAGAAATCCAGAGCCCAGAAGATAATTCTTGGTTCCACGGCGCAGTATATTATTTTAAGGGCGCCATGCCCCGTGACCACGGTGAAATAGCTTCTTACCCCGTATCCAAGGAATTTGACTGGAAAAACAGCCATGCGACTTTATGATTTTACTTTTTATGATCTGATCAGGCGCAATGCCACGGCATTTCCGGATGCCAGGGCATGGTACGAGGTCGACACCGGGGAGATTCTGACATTCCGGGACATAAAAACCCGGGTGGACAGTCTTTACTCCGGCCTTAAGGCTGCGGGATTGGAAAAAGGCGACCGCCTGGGTGTGTTGGGAAAAAACAGCATTGAGTTTTTTCTTCTCTACGGCGCGGCGGCAGCTGCAGGGGCGGTTGTGCTTCCGATAAACTGGCGGCTGAGCGCGGACGAAGTCTGCTATAATTTAAACGACTGCTCGCCGAAGTTCATGTTTGCGGACGCAGAGTTCCAGGAAATGTTAAAAGAACGCCTGATGGATCTGCCCTCGCTTCACCAATGCTACAACCTGAAGTCCGATGCCGGAGAATTCGGGACCCTTGCATCCCTTGCCGAGGCCGGGAGAGATGCCGCGCCTGCGGATACGGGCAGCCACGACGGATTTGTGATCATCCATACAGCCGCGGTGGCCGGCCGCCCGAGGGGGGCGCTTCTGAGCCATGAAAACGTGCTTTGTTCGGGTCTTCACCTGGACTACTATTTTGCCCTTTCTGAAAACGACGTGCATTTAAGCCTTCTGCCGCTTTTCCACGTGGCGGGTCTTTTCATGGCTGTATGCACATTTCAGGCAAGTGCGCTTAACGTGAACATGAGTCGGTTTGACGCAGGAAAAGCCGCAGAACTCACAGAAGAATTCGGAGCGTCTTTGTTATTTGATTTTCCGCCGATCCTGTCATCGCTTCTGAAGGCCGCGGCGGACGAGAGCCGTGATATCTCCACGCTGCGCTCGGTGGTGGGCCTGGGAACAGCGGAAGACATCGAGAAGTATCAGCAAATGACAGGCGGTACCTATTACTGCATGTACGGGCAGACAGAAACCTCAATGCTTGCAACCATAGGGCGCTACAACGACGCGCCGGGATCAGCCGGAAAGCCGGCTGTGCTGGCAGACGTGCGCACGGTGGGCGAGTCGGGCGATTTTCTGCCCGCAGGAGAGGCCGGGGAAATCGTCATGAAGGGCCCGCTGGTTTTCCAGGGCTACTGGAACCTGCCGGGGGACAACGCGCATACCTTTAGAAACGGGTGGCATCATACCGGCGACATGGGCCGTTTTGACGAAAACGGGTACCTGTTTTACACAGGCCGGATGCCGGAAAAGGAGCTTATCAAGCCGGGCGGAGAAAACGTCTACCCTGTGGAAGTGGAAAACGTGATTCTCGAGCATCCGTCTGTGGAAAAAACCGTTGTCTTTGGCGTGTCCGATCCGAAATGGAAGGAGGGGATCAAGGCGGTATGCCAGTTAAAGGCCGGTGCCGGGCTTGAGCCCCAAGAGCTCATCGAGTTCGTGGGCAAGCGGATTGCCAGTTATAAAAAACCCCATTATGTGGAGATTGTAAACGATTTTCCGGAAAAGTCGGACGGATCGCCGGACCGGGAAAAGATCAAGACCCTTTACGGGGAAGAAGGATAAAAAAACGCTTTTTGCCGCTGGCTTACGTGCCGGCCCCCTGGTCTGCTTTCGTGCCCGAATCCGCGGCTTGGTCAAAAGGCATGTAGATTTCCAGTTCTCCGGAGAAACCGCGCTTGATCTCGGCATTGGGGTAGCGTTTTTCAAAAACCCGGATCATGGCCCGGTTTTCGCTTAAGACCGTGGCCGTGAAAGCGTTGTACTTGTTCTCCCTGGCAATTCTTTCCAGCAATTCGAGCAGATAGCTGCCCAGTCCCATTCCCTGATAGTCTTCCTTGACCACGAAGGCCACTTCGGCCACGTCCTTTTCCGCCTGGCCGTAAGAGCCGATGGCCACAATTTCCTTGTGCTTGCCGCGCTGGACCATGCCGACAACTGTCATGTTCTGGTGATAGTCCACTGATGCCCACTGTTTTTGCAGCATTTCGCGCGAGAAAATCTTGCGGCGATAGAAAAAGCGGTAGAAAACCGTGCTTTCCTGCAGGGAGTAGTAGAAATTGCGTGTGGCGAATTCGTCCGAAGGCAGAAGCGGCCGGAACTCCACGGTCTTTCCGCTTTCCAGCTCCAGGTGGGACTTGTAGTTCTCCAAAAACATGAGGTCCTGCTTGCTGGGCGGGACCTGGTCGCCGAAAATGTAATGTCGCTTTTTGGCCTCTTCAATGAGCCATTCGCGGAAGCTGGGGTGGGCGATTTGCGCCAGTTCCATGACCCGCTGGTAGATTCCCTTGCCGTGAAGCTCGGCAATGCCGTATTCGGTGACCACGATGTCCACGTCGCCGCGGGTGGTGGCCACGCCGGCGCCCTCGCTCAGGTGGGGGACGATGCGCGAAACCTGTCCGCCCTGGGCCGTGGAGGGAATGGCAATAATGGAAAACCCGCCCCTGGACATCTTGGAGCCGCGCAGAAAATCCACCTGGTCGCCGATGCCGCTGTAAAACAGATATCCCTTGGAATCCGTGCAGATCTGTCCGGTCAGGTCGATTTCCAGTGCCGAACTGATGGAGATGAGGTTGTCGTTTTTGGCGATGATATTCGGGTCGTTGACAAAATCGGCCACCCGGAAATAGAACATGGGGTTGTCGTCCATGAACTTGTAGAGCTGCTCCGATCCCATGCACAGGGAGGTCACCACCCGGTTGGACAGGTAGGATTTTTTCTTGTTTGTGATCACGCCCTGCTGGAACAACGGCAGAAACCCGTCGGTGATCACCTGGGTGTGGAGGCCCAGGTCCTTTTTGCCGGTTAAATGCTGCAGGATGGAATTGGGCAGATGGCCGAAGCCCACCTGCAGTGTGGAACCGTCGTCCACGAGCTGGTTGATGTATTTTGCGATCCGTTCCAGGATTTCCTGGTTCTTGGCCTCGGGCAGCGCCTCGACCAGCGGTTCTTCATACGGCACGAGATAATCAATGTCGTCCACGTGGACAAACCCGTCTCCCCAGGTGCGCGGCATGCGGGGATTGACCTGGGCAATCACCACCGGGGCGTTTTCCATTCCCGAAACCGTGATATCCACGGAGATGCCCAGGCTGCAGTATCCGAACCGGTCCGGGGGGCTGACCTGGACCAGGGCCACGTCCAGGCCGATCTGCCTGGAGTCGAACAAGTCCGGGATCTGGGAAAGATATGCCGGAATGTAGTCGATTTTGCCCTCAAAAGCAGCCTGCCGCATGTGCAGGCTGATAAAAAAGAGCTTCAGGGAAAAGCGGTTGGCAAAATGCGGATCATCCACGTACTGGGCAAAAGTGGAAGACAGCATCTGGTAGACCACAATGTCCTGGATGCTTTCATCCTCGACCATGGAGCGGATGACCTGCTGGGGCTCTCCGCAGCCGGTACCGATAAACACCCGGCTTCCGTTCTTGATTTTCTGGACCGCTTTTTCCGGGGCCAGAATTTTTTCCGGGCAATGCGCCTGCAGATCCATGCTTTAGTTCTCCTTTGGCCGTGCTCATGCTATATCCGTGGATTCCAATCCATGGTAATTTTCCCAGAAAACCCCCACAAGGTCAAGGTATATTCCGGCACTTGTCAGAAGCGCGCAGCATGATTTTTTTATTCTGCAAACTGTTTGCTTTTCATCCGGTTTTCTGAACTTGATTTTTGGTGACCTGGATCATATGATCCACACCTGTCTTGTGTTTAATAAGAAGACGATGTGTTGAGGATCCCGGCGCAAACAACAACCCATAAAGCGTCGTGCGCGGGTCGATTTTTCCGCAATGCCGGCAAATCGCCCGGCGCGGCAGGCGAGGTTCTGATATGCACAAATATTTCAAAAACATGGATGTCCTGGGCAAAACGGTCAAGGAAAAACTCAAAGAACGCTGCGGGCAAAGCGCAGATGAATTGGCACGGGCCGAGGCCGAAATCCGCGCGGCCAAGGAAAAAACCCGGGAGTTCGGGCTGCCTTCGGAAAAAATCAATTCCCGGGGCCAGCTCACCATCTGGCAGCGCCTGGAAATACTTGTGGACAAGGGAACATGGCGGCCGCTGCACACCCTTTACAATCCTGCGGACAACGAAGACTGCACAACCAACGTGGTCGACGGGCTGGCGCAGATCAACGGCCGCTGGGCCGTGGTCATCGGTTTTGACAACAAGTACCTGGCCGGCGCCTGGGTTCCGGGCCAGCCGGAAAACATCCTGCGGGTCACGGACCTGGCCAAGCGATTGAACGTGCCCCTGATCTGGGTGGTCAACTGCAGCGGGGTAAAGCTGCCGGAGCAGGAAAAGTTTTATGCCGGCCGAAGGTGCTCGGGCACCACTTTTTTCCGGCATGCCGAGCTTGAGCAGATGGGTATTCCCATCCTGGCCGGCATATACGGCACCAACCCGGCGGGCGGCGGATACCAGGGCATCAGCCCCACCGTGCTGTTTGCCCACCAGAATTGCAACATCGCCGTGGGCGGGGCCGGCATTGTCAGCGGCATGAGCCCGAAGGGGTATTTTGACACCCGGTCGGCCCACGAACTCGTGGAAGCGGCCCAAAAGCACCAGGCCACCCCGCCGGGCACCGTGGACATCCACCACGATGAAACGGGTTTTTTCCGGTTCGTCTTTGAACAGGAAGAAGACGTGCTGGCTGCCATGCGCGAATACATGACCAAGCTGCCGGCCTATGATCCGGATGTGTTCCGGGTGGATACACCCAAGAACCCGGCCTATCCGGCAGATGATCTCTATTCCCTGCTGCCGGCCAATCCCAAGCGGACCTACGTGCTCGAGGAAATCCTGGCGCGCCTGATCGACGGCAGCGAGCACATGGAATTCCGGCCGGACTACGGCCCGGAGGTCTATACCGGCCTGGTCAAGATTAACGGCCTGCTTTTCGGGTGCATCGGCAATCGGCAGGGGATTCTGCCGAAGGGGTATCCGGAGTATGCCGATTACCCGGGCATCGGCGGCAAGCTTTACCGCCAGGGATTGATCAAGATGAACGAGTTCGTCACCCTGTGCGGCCGGGATCGGCTGCCGATTATCTGGTTCCAGGACACCTCGGGCATCGACGTAGGCAATATGGCGGAAAAAGCCGAATTGCTGGGTCTGGGCCAGAGTCTGGTTTACTCCATCCAGCAGACGGATGTGCCCATGATGCTGGTGACCCTGCGGAAAGGATCTGCCGCGGCCCACTACATCCTGGGCGGTCCTACGGCCAACCGGCACAACGCCTTTAGCCTGGGCACGGCCGCCAGCGAGATTTACGTCATGCACGGGGAGACCGCTGCGGTGGCAACCTACACCCGCCGGCTGATGAAGGACCAGCAGGCCGGCAAGCCGCTGGACCCCACGGTGGAGAAAATGAACGAGCTGGTGGAAAAGTACCACGAAACCTCCCGCCCCCTGTTCTGCGCCAAGAGTGGATTGCTCGACGAAATCGCGGATCTGGGTGAAATCCGCGGATACCTGGAGGCCTTTGCCGGGGCGGCCTACCAGAATCCGCAGTCCATCTGCCCGCACCACCACCTGGTGCTGCCCCGGGTCATCAAGGGATAGGAGGAAGACCATGTGGGAGGCACTACAGATCAGCATTGCCGGTATCTGCGGGGTGATCGCCGCCATCCTGCTGCTTTACTTCACGGTCCGCATTTCCGGATATATCACCGGAAAAATCGAGAAAAAAGGTGAAAAAACAGATGAGTAACCTGTTTGAACTCGTCAGCATGTCCGGCTTTCTCTATCTCACCCCGCAGATGCTGGTGATGTGGGCCATTGCCGGGGTTTTGTTCTACCTGGCCATTGCCCGCGGCTTCGAGCCCCTGCTGCTTTTGCCCATCGGGTTCGGCATCCTGCTGGCCAACCTGCCGCTGACCGGACTCATGGAACCCGGGGAAGGCCTGATCTGGCGCTTTTACCAGTACGGCATCCACTGGGAAATCATCCCGCCGCTGATTTTTCTGGGCGTCGGCGCCATGACCGACTTCGGGCCCGTGCTGGCCAACCCCAAGCTGCTTGTCCTGGGCGCCGGCGCCCAGGTCGGGGTATATATTACCTTTTTTTCGGCCTACCTGTTCGGCTTTGACTTGAGCGAAGCCGCCGTAATCGGAATCATCGGCGGGGCGGACGGCCCAACCACCATTTATCTTGGCGCCAAACTGGCACCTGCTCTGCTGGGCAGCGCCGCGGTGGCTGCCTATTCCTACATGGCCATGGTGCCCATTGTCCAGCCTCCGGTCATGCGGCTTTTGACCACGCAAAAGGAACGCAGGATCCGCATGAAAACCCTGCGCAAAGTCGGCCGCCTGGAAAAGATCGTTTTTCCGTTTCTGGCCGCCACGGTCATCATCCTGCTGATTCCGGCCTCGGCGCCCCTGATGGCCATGTTCATGCTGGGCAACATATTCCGGGAATCCAAGGTGGTCGAAAGGCTCAACCATGCCGCACAAAACGAGCTCATGAACATTTCCACGATTTTTCTCGGCCTGCCCGTGGGCGCAACCATGAATGCCGAACAGTTTTTGCGGCCCGACGTGATCTTCATATTCGTGCTCGGGCTCGTGGCGTTCATGATCAGCACGGGCAGCGGGGTGCTGATTGCCAAGTTCATGAACCTGTTTTTAAAGGAAGGCCAAAAAATCAATCCCCTTGTGGGGGCGGCTGGGGTTTCGGCAGTGCCCATGGCCGCGCGCGTGGTGCACGCGGTGGGCGCCAGGGAGGACAAGCAGAACTACCTGCTCATGCACGCCATGGGGCCAAACGTGGCCGGTGTGATCGGCACCGTGGTGGCAGCCGGCATTTTTCTGACGCTGCTGGGATAAAACTGCGAAATTCCTGGAAGCCTGTTGCTTTTTTTTGCAGAGCATCCCTATATTGAAAACATCTGGAAAAACCCCGCTCTTCAATGCCTGTCCGCAGGCCTTGTTCGGCGGTTTCCGCGGCCGGGGCTTGATACTTTGATCACATTCATATAAAGTGTTTCACCGCGAAAACTTTATAATCAAGTGCCAATGATTTTTTGTTCCAATTCTATCCCGGGAGGACGTGATGAAAAACACCGCACATTTTGCTTTCTGGCCGAACAGGCTTCCGTATGAACTCGAACTGCCGCAGGTACCGCTATTTGAATTCCTGGAAACCTCGGCACGCAGGTATCCGGATAATCCGGCCATAATTTATTACGGCAGACCGATCACATACCGCCATATGATGGATGCAGTCGAAAGAACCGCGTCCATGCTCTCGGATACGGGGGTGGCAAAAGGCGACCGGGTGGCCCTGTACATGCAGAACACGCCGCATTTTGCCATTGGATATTTCGGCATCCTTCGTGCCAATGCCGTGGTGGTGCCGGTCAATCCGATGCTCACCGAAAGGGAGCTTTTGCAGATCCTTGCAGACAGCGGGACAAAGACGGTGATCACAACCGCAGACATCCACCAGCGGGTGCTGGCCGTAAAACCGGACTCCGCGGTGCAGGAAGTGATCGTGGGCAAGTATGCCGACTATCTGCCTGAGGACCCGGAACTGCCGGTTCCCGAGGCCATGCGCCAGGAGCCGGATATCGAGGCACAGGACGGGCTGCGCCCCTGGCTTGTATCCCTGCAGGACGCAGGGGCTCCGCCTTCCGTGGAAGTGGGCGTTTCGGACATGGCCATGCTTCCCTACACTTCCGGGTCCACGGGCGTGCCCAAGGGATGCATCCATACCCATGCCACGGTGATTTCCAATACCGTGAGCTCCGCACTGTGGATGACCATGCTGGCAAACAGCACGATTCTTTGCACCCTGCCGCTGTTTCACGTCACCGGCCTGGTCCACAGCCTGCTGGCTCCGATTTACGCCGGCTCCGCAATCGCGATGCTCACCCGCTGGGATCGGGAGGCCGCAATCTCGGCGATCGAGAAATACAAGTGCACCCACTGGACCAATATCACCACCATGGTCATTGATATCCTCAATCACCCGGAGATCCGGAACAGGGACGTAAACTCGCTGATCACCATCGGCGGCGGGGGCGCGCCCCTGCCCGAGGCAGTCGGGAAAAAACTTACCGAGCTCACGGGTCTGGAATACGTGGAAGGATACGGCATGACAGAGACCATCTCCCAGACCCACTTCAACCCGCCGGACCGGCCCAAGCTGCAGTGCATCGGCATTCCGGACTTTGGCGTGGATGCCCGGATCATCGACCTGGACACCCTGGCCGAGCTCGGCACCGACCAGCAGGGCGAACTCGTGATCAACGGCCCGGAGGTCATGGCGGGCTACTGGAACCGCCCGGACGACAACCGGGAGGTATTCATCGAAATCGACGGCAAGCAGTTTCTGCGCACCGGGGATATCTGCACCATGGATGATGAGGGATACTTTTACATCGTGGACCGCAGCAAGCGTATGATCAATGCGGCCGGGTACAAGGTGTGGCCCACGGAGGTCGAGGGCGTTTTATACGGACACCCGGCGGTTTCCGAAGTGTGCGTGGTTGGGGTTCCGGACCCGGTGCGGGTGGAAAACGTCAAGGCCTTTATTGTTTTAAGCGATGATTCCAAGGGGAAAATTACCGAAAAGGAGATCATTGAGTGGGCAAAACAGAACATGGCCGCCTACAGGTATCCCCGGCTCGTTGAGTTCGTGGAATCGCTTCCCAAAAGCGGCACCGGCAAGATCCAGTGGCGCCAGCTCCAGCAGCAGGAAAAGGAAAAGGCCGAGGGCAAGGGAAAATAAAACCAAGCGCCCCCCTGTTTTCAATATTTGCAAGGCCGGCTAGACGTAAACAATATTGCCCGGCAGCGCGGCAGGATAGGGGCGGACCGGCGTGTCCGCCCCGCAAGATGTCCGATACCTATTTTCGTCAATGCCGAACAAAATTTAGTATTGACGAACTCATGTATTCCGGGATATAAAAACAAACGATATTCTGCATCCTTGGCCGTGAATATTTTAAATGACGAGGGGTTTCATGCGAATCCAGCTTCCCGAGCGGCTCTGGTATGGAAACACCATGCTGGAAATCGATTTTCCCGACCCGTGGGAAGTTGCGTACTGCCCAATGCGCGGAAGCCGACGGCCGCTTCTGACAATTCAGCAGATGGCGGCCGCCATCCGCGATCCCATCCAATCCCCGCCGATACGGGATCTGGCCGAAGGCAAAAAATCCGCGGTCATCGTGTTTGACGACATGACCCGGCCCACCCGGACCTTTGAGCTTGCTCCGATCGTGTTAAAAGAACTGCATGATGCCGGCATCCGGGCCGAAAACATCACGTTTGTCTGCGCCCTGGGGGCCCACGGCGCCCTGACCCAAAACGAGCTGCGCAAAAAACTCGGCCGGCAGATCCTGGAAAACTACCGGGTATTTAATCACAATCCGTATGAAAACTGCGTGTATGTGGGTACCACGAGCTACGGCACCCCGGTCATGATCAACCGCGAGGTCATGGAGGCGGATGTCAAAATCGGCATCGGGTGTGTGACCGCCCACGCCCGGACCGGTTTTTCCGGCGGAGGCAAGCTGCTTTTGCCCGGCGTGGCGCATATCGACAGCATTAGCCATTTCCACATTGACGTGGCATCCCGGGCCCCGGAGACCACGGGGCTGGGCAAATACGAAAACAACATCCTGCGGCAAAATATTGAACAAGCCGCCGCCATGGCGGAAATGGATTTTAGGATCGAGGTGATCGTAAATGACCGGGGTGCGACAACCGCGGTTTTTGCCGGGGCGATGGACTCCGTGCACGAGCGGGCCGTGGCCCTGGCAAAAGACGTCTATGCAACAGATCCGCGGCCCCGGGACAAGGACCTGGTTATTGCCAACGCCTTTGCCAAGGCCAACGAAATGACCATTGCAGTCGGAATGGGAATTGGCGCCCTGGCGGACACGTCAAAAACCCTGGTGGTGATTGCCAATTCCCCGGAGGGCCAGGTGGTGCATTATCTGCTTGGCAGATTCGGCCGCAATTACGGCGGGCGGCGGTACCCCGTGGCCACTGTGCCGGAGGGCCTAAAACTCATTATCCAGGCTCCGTATATGGACAAAACTTTTGCGGATTGGTTTTCCAACCCCGAGGCGGTTGCCTGGAGCAGCAACTGGCAGCAGACCCTGGAAATTCTGAAACCGGTCTCCGGCGCCCACATCAGGGCTGCCGTGATTCCCAATGCCACCATGCAGTATTACGATCATTAGACGCAAAAGATCGCTCAGGAGGTGATAAAGATCTCCGGAAACCGAGAGATGATAAACCATGTTTTATATCATAAGATCTGTTTGTAATTTGACACGCCGGTCAAATCGTGCCTATGATTTCAATATGGAAAACATTGTTTATCATCGCCGTACACAAAAACTTTAACAGGGAGGAAAGACCAATGCGAATCAAAGGATTGCTTGCCGTTTTATTTACCACAGTGCTGGCTTTTGCCGTGGCATTGCCCGCTGCCATGAATGACTCGGCCAATGCCGCAGACAAAGTTTTCAAGTGGAAAATCCAGTCCCACTGGCCGGCCTCAAGCAGCTCCTATGAGGACAGCCTGAAGAAGGTGGCCGAAGAGCTTAAGGAAAAAACCGACGGCCGGCTGATTCTGGAGCCCTATCCGGCCGGTTCCCTGGTCCCGGCCAAGGAAACTTTTTCTGCGGTCAAGCGCGGCATGATCGCGGGTGGAACCATTTCCCCGGGTTATGTTCGAAACGAGATCCCGGTGGCAGGCGTGGCCTCGGGGCTGCCATACGCGTTTAAAAATGTCTGGGAAGTCGCCTATTTCCATAAGTGGATGGGGCTGGAAAAGATGCTTCGCGAGGAGGCCGCCGAGCACGGCGTGTATTGGTCAACAGACAAGGTCTATCCGACCGAACTGGTGCTTACCAAGCCAGTGAAGACACGGGAGGATTTCAAGGGCCTGAAGCTGCGGTCCTCGGGTATCCTGCAGAAGTTTCTGACCAAGCTCGGTGCAGCCGCTTCCTACCTGCCGGGATCTGAGGTCTATCCCGCTCTGTCTTCGGGCGTGGTTGACGGCGCGCATTGGGGCGCAGCCCAGGGCGCCTACAGCATGAACCTGTACGAGGTTTGCAAGTATCATATGCTGCCGCCGTTGAATATCGCAGGCACGGATGTCTGGATATTCAACCAGGACGCGATTGACAAGCTGCCCGATGACATCGAGAATATCCTCAAGACGACACTGGAAACGCATTTCTGGGAGCGTACCAACCAGTATCAGTATCTGGAGGCTGTTACCCGGGCCAAGGCGGTCAAGGAGAAGGGCGTTGAGGTCGTTCATGTGCCGCCCGAGGAACAGAAGGAAATCAGAGAGGTGGCAATGGAGATGTGGGAAAATGAAGCCGAGCGGAATCCCGAGTCCAAAAAAGCCGTGGAGATGGCAAAGGAATACCTGAAGGCCCTTGGAAACCTGTAACCCCGACCTGAAAAAGACCTGTGCCGGACGAATGCCTGAACCCGGCCCCGGCGACCCCCCACCAGGGGCCTGCCGGGGCCGGGTTCCGGATTTACATAGAGAGCCTAAATTGAGCGATTTTCAAGTTTGCCGGATATACAAGGAAGATGCAGACTCGCTATAGTGAGCTATGCGAGGCTGCATCTGACGCAGTAGATGCGGCAAAATTGAAAATCCCGGAGGGTTTCAGATTTTTAAAATAGAAATGGATGTTATCCTTTAAAATAAATTGCTTTTAAAAATCTGAAACGCTCGCTTTAGGAGAGGAAAGCCATGTCGGTATTACGCGGATTCGTGAACACAATCAACGCCGTTAATGACTGGGTCGGAGACAAGCTGGCTTATTTTCTGTTCGGCTTTTTTGTGCTGATCCTGCTCCAGGTGATGCTCCGGTACGTGTTCAATGCCCCGACCGTGTGGGCCTCGGAGCTGGCCCAGATGCTTTTCGGGGCTTATGTCGTGCTCTCCGGCGGGCACATCCTTCGGGTGGGCGGACATGTGAATGTGGATATCATCTATTCCAGGCTCTCATCAAGAGGCAAGGCCCTGATTGACATATGTACCTCGGTCCTTTTTTTTCTTTTCTGCGGTTTGCTGCTTGTTTACGGTGGTTCCATGGCCTGGGATTCCGTGATGCAGCTTGAAACCTCCGGTTCGGCCTGGGATGTGCCGGTTTATCCCCTGAAGCTGACAATTCCCCTGGCCGCGCTGCTGCTCGTGTTTCAGGGCCTGGCCAAGTTGATTGTGGATATCTGTACGGTCCTGGGTGTGGAGATCGAGGTCCGCAAACCTGAGAAGGTCACCTCCAAAGAGGAATCCTTATGAGCATCGAGTTGTTGAGCCTGCTGTTTTTCGGGGCACTGCTGGTTTTCCTGCTGCTGGGACTGCCGCTTTCCTTCGTGCTCGGCGGCGTGTCCATGATTTTCCTGTATTTCACCTGGGGGCCCCAGTCCTATTTCATGGTGGCCGCCCAGACTTGGGGGGCGATGAACAAGTTTACCCTGGTGGCCATCCCCCTTTTTATTTTCATGGCGATGATCCTGGAACGTTCCAATGTAGCCCGGGATCTTTATCAGATGATTTATTTGTGGTTCGGCCGGGTGGCCGGCGGTCTGGCCATCGGCACCGTGGTGATATGCGCGATATTCTCTGCCATGTGCGGCATCAGCGGTGCGGCCGTGGTCAGCATGGGTACCATCGCCCTGCCGTCCATGCTCAGCCGCAATTATGACAGAAGGCTGGCCCTGGGATGCATCAATTCCGGCGGGGGCTGGGGAATTCTGATTCCGCCCAGCGTGATCATGATTCTGTATGCACTGCTCACCGGGGAATCCGTGGGTGCACTTTTTGCCGGCGGGGTTTTGCCGGGAGCGATGCTGCTGCTCCTGGTTTCCGCCTACATCCTGATCCGGTGTTTTTTCCAGCCGCACTTGGGCCCCCCGTTGCCGCCGGAATCCCGGGTGGGGTGGGGTAAAAAATTTATTGCCCTGCGCTCGGTGTTTTTGCCGATTTTGATCGTGGTGATGGTCCTGGGTTCGATCGTGCTGGGGATTACCACCCCGACCGAGGCCGCAGCCATGGGTGTGGCAGGTGCGCTTCTTTCCGCGCTTGTCTACCGGCAGCTCAATTGGCAGCTTCTCAAGGAGGCCGCGCTGCGCACGCTTCGGCTGACCGGCATGATCATGTGGATTCTGTTCGGCGCTTACTGTTTTACCGCTGCTTATCACGGCATGGGTGCCCACCACCTGATGGAAAACATGATGACCCATATCCCCGGGGGTGCTTATGGCAGCCTGATCTTCATCATGTTCATCATATTCGTGCTGGCCATGGTACTGGATCCGGCCGGCATCATGATGATCTGCGTGCCGGTCTTTGTGCCGATCATCAAATCTTTCGGGTTTGACCCCCTGTGGTTCGGAATCCTGTTTGTGATCAACATGGAAATCGGCTACATGACCCCGCCGTTCGGGTTTAACCTGTTTTACTTGAAGGGGATTGTACCGGCCGGGATCACCATGGGCGACATTTACCGTTCCGTGATCCCGTATACGTTGGTAGAACTGGGGGGCCTGGTCCTGATTATCATTTTCCCGCAGATTGCGCTCTGGCTCCCGCGGGCGCTGGGATTTTAATCCAGGGTGCCGGTTTCCGGGAAGGCCGGCCCGGCTTCCATGATCCCGGGAAAATATCCGAAAAAGCGGGAAATTTCTGCTGCTGTGGACAGGACTTCGGCGGACAGGTCCTCGGCGCGCGAGCCCAGCACCTGGTTTACCGGCCCGGACAGGCTCAGGGCGCCGGCCACTGTTCCGTGCCTGTCGAAAATTGGTGCGCCGATGCATCCCATACCCTGCACGGCTTCCTCCCGGTCCACTGAGTAACCATGAGTGCGGGCGGTTTTCAGGTCCTCGATCAGTTGTTTACGGGATGTGATGGTGGACGGGGTGAATGCCGCCAGCGGAGTCCGGGCCAAATACTGGTTGAGGGTCTGCTCGTCTAAAAACGCCAGGATCGCCTTTCCGATGGCCGAGCAGTAGGCGTGGATACGCGGGCCCACCTGGTGTGGCAGCACCGGCATTGGGTTGGGGTGCGTGTTTAAGGTGATCACCACGGAGCCGCCGTCCCAGATTCCGATGCGCGAGAGCAGGCTGGTTCGCCGGGAAAGCTGGTGGCAGGGGCCTGCGGCCTTCTGGTTGAGTTCCAGGGTTCCGGAGAGCACGATGCCCAGTTCGTGGATTTTCAGGCCAAGCCGGTATTTGCGGGTCTGCTCGTCCTGCTTTAAAAACCCGTGTTCCACCAGGGTCCGGGTCAGGCCGTGCACGGTTCCCTTGGGCAGGTCCATCAGGCGGCTTAGCTCGGATATGCCCAGCACGGGCTGTCGGTGCGAAAACAGGGTCAGGATTTTCAGCGCGCGTTCCACGGATTGTACGGACATATTCTCAAACTCCGTTCGACGATAATGAATTGTTCTTTTGGGCTAAAGTATCCCCATCAGGCTTGTGTGTCAATTGTTTTATTCAGGTGCTGACAATATTGCAGAGGAGATATTTGTCATCGCTGAACATAATATGACATTGACGAATATATTTTTTCCTGTTAGGCATTTATTAATGCGGTGCGAAAAAAGCGTTTCCTCGCTCCAGGAGCCTCTTCGAGCCTCAATTTCCGCTCGGAAACCCGCTTTTCCGCACCGCCGTCAGGTATTGAGGCGCAGAGAATTTTTCAAGCATACAGATCAATTGGAGATTGCCAGATGCAGGTTTTCGGTCCCAGTGAACTGCTGGAAGACGTTTTGAACGCCGGTCTTTGTATCGGCTGCGGGGCGTGCGTGAATCTATGCCCGTATTTTCGCAGCTACAAGGGCAAAACCGCCATGCTTTTTCCCTGCAGCCGGGAAACCGGCCGTTGTCATGCTTTTTGCCCCAAAACCGAGGTGGATCTGGACGCGTTGTCCACTGCTGTTTGCGGCAGCCCGTACAGCGGCAGTCCAACCGGGACATATCAACAGGTTTTCATGGCCCGGGCAGGCGAAGGGGCAGGCAACGGGGATTTCCAGGACGGCGGCACGGTTTCCGCGCTCATGAAGTTTGCGCTTGAATCCAACATGATCGACGGTGCGGTGCTTACCGGCAGAAACGGCCTGGTACCGGCCCCGGGCCTGACAACAAGCGCCCGGGAGGTCCCGGCATTTGCTTCTTCCAAGTATACGGCCGCACCCACCCTGGCGGCGTTGAACGACGGCTTTAACCGGGGATTCCGGCAGATGGGCGTGGTGGGCACGCCGTGTCAATTGACCGCGGTTGCCCAGATGCGCACCAACCCCTTGCAGGATGCGAACTTTGCCGATCCGGTAGCGCTAACCATAGGGCTTTTCTGTACCTGGGCCCTGGATACGCGCGGATTGCTGGCTTTTGCACAAAAGCGGGCACCAGGCGAGCAAATCCGCAAGATGCATGTCCCGCCTCCGCCGGCGGGCATCATTGTACTGGAAACCGACACCCGCACCCTGGAGATTCCCCTGGAGGAAATCCGGCCGCTGGTTCCTGCGGGTTGCCGGATCTGTCCGGACATGACCGCGGAATGGGCGGATTTGTCCGTGGGGGCAATGGAGGGCAAAGCGGGCTGGAACACCCTGATCGTGCGAACCGCAAAGGGCAACAGCCTGGTCCGGAAGGCGGCCGTGGCCAGGTACCTGGAGCTGGCGGACTTTCCCCGGGAAAACTGGAAAGACCTGGAAACCGCGGCTGCCGATAAAAAGCGGCGCGCGTTTGAAAAGGCCCGTCAGGACGGGACGGTCAATGCCGAAGCCGGTTGCCGTGCGGCCCTGCGGGTTGACCCCCGGACTCTCGAGAAAATGACTGCCGATTAGGAGGAAGCCATCATGTCGCGGATTATTCAAGGAGCGCCCGGAGAGCACCATTTGTTCATGGGCAACGAGGCAATTGCCCGCGGCGCCCTGGAGGCCGGCATAAGCGTTGCCGCGGGATATCCGGGAACGCCGTCTTCGGAGATTATCGAAAATCTTGCCGCGGATGCTTCGGAGACAGACGTCTACGTGGAATGGTCTGCCAATGAAAAGGTGGCCGCCGAAGTGGCGGCTGCCGCCTCGTTTGCCGGTCTGCGCGCGCTTTGCGTGATGAAGCAGAACGGGGTGAACGTGGCCTCGGATTTTCTGCTGCACCTGGCCGGCGGCGGCACCCGGGGCGGCATGGTGTTGGTGCCGTGTGATGATCCCGGCGCGCTTTCAAGCATCAACGAAGGGGAATCCCGTCATTTCGCCCGTTTGCTGGAAGTCCCCCTGCTGGAGCCCGGCGATTTCCAGGAGGCCAAGGACATGATCAAGTGGGCATTTGAGCTCTCCGAGCAAATCGGCAACATGGTCATGGTCAGAAGCGTGACCCGGCTGTCACATGCCAGCGGGGACGTGGAACTGGGGAAAATCCCCGAGTCGGACGCAAAGGCCCGTTTCCGGCACACGGGTTTTATCCTCGATCCCGAACAAGGGGCGATGACCAGCGCGCCGGTGGGATACAAGCACGCCCTGCAGCAGGAAAAGCTGCAAAAGGCCGAAGCGCTTTTTGAAGACGCCCCCTTTAATACCTATACCGGCCCCGAAAATCCGGAACTCCTGGTAATCACCAGCAGCGCGTGCCATCTCTACAGCCGCGAGGCCATCGGGATCCTGGGCCTGGAAAATCGCGCGGGCCTTTTGAAACTGGGCACCACCTGGCCGCTGCCGCGGCAGCTGGTCCGCGCTCACCTGGAGAAATGCGGCCGGGTGCTTGTGGTCGAAGAAGTGATTCCGTTTCTGGAGGAAAACATCAAGGTTCTGGCCGCAGAACTGGCACCGGAGATCGGGGCGAAAACCTTTTACGCCAAGCGCGACGGCACACTTCCCGCAACAGGCGAAATGAACCCGGATCACGTGATTTGTGCCCTGGCCGCGATCTTTAACCTGGAATACCGGTCCGCGCCCGAGCAATACACGGAAAAAGCCAAATTGTGCGTACTGGCCGGGGCTCCTGGCCGCGACCTGACCTTCTGCCCGGGCTGCCCGCACCGGGCCTCTTTCTGGACCCTGCACAACGTGCTGGCCCTGGACAATCGCGAGGGGTTTGTCTGCGGGGATATCGGGTGCTATTCCATGGGCATGCGGGAAACCGGGTTTTACACCCTGAAAACCATGCACGCCATGGGTTCTGGCACCGGCATTGCCTCCGGATTCGGCAAGCTTGACCGCTTCGGCATGGACCAGTCCATTGTGGCGGTCTCGGGCGATTCCACTTTTTTCCATGCCGTTTTGCCCGGACTGGTCAATGCGGTGCATCACGGGTCGAATTTCACCCTGGTGATATTTGACAACAGCGGAACCGCAATGACCGGTTTTCAGCCCCATCCGGGCCTGGAGGTCGACGCCATGGGCAAGCCCGCCCCCCCGCTGGATATCGCGGGAATCTGCCAGGCCATCGGCGCAAAGGTCAGCGTTTGTGATCCGTTTGACCTGGAAAACACCCGGGATACCATGCTGGAGACCCTGGATGACAGGCAAGGCGTCAATGTGGTGATTTTCAGGCAAAGCTGTGCGCTGAGCCCGGAAAAAAAGGGAAAGCCGCGCTATGAGATGCACCTGGATCAAAAGGTATGCATGGGTGAAAACTGCGGGTGCAATAAGCTGTGCACCCGGGTATTTAAATGTCCGGGCTTAAACTGGGATGAGAAGAACCAGGCCGCGCGCATTGACGAGGTAATCTGCGCCGGGTGCGGCGTATGCGCCGATATCTGCCCGGCGGGCGCCATCACGAAAAAGGAGGCAGGTTAAGTCATGGCAGCTTCAACACTTCCGAGCGATCCGTTCAACCTGGTGATCACCGGTGTCGGCGGGCAGGGAAATGTGATGGCCTCGCGGGTGCTGGGCAATATCCTGACCCGGAAAGGATTTACGGTCACCATCGGCGAAACCTTCGGCGCATCCCAGCGGGGCGGCTCCGTGATGAGCCATTTGCGGGTTTCGGAAGAGACCACCTGGTCTCCCCAGATCCCGAAGGGCAGGGCGCACGCGGTAATCGCCCTGGAGCCCACAGAGGCCGTGCGGGTGCTGGCCGATTACGGCAACCCGGGCGTATACACCCTTTGCAATACCCGGCCGGTGCATTCCATTGCCGTGATTTCAGGCGAGTCCGCCTATCCGGAACAACACCAGGTCAAGCAGTGGCTCCGGGATCTCTCGGAGCGGGCATGGTTCCTGGAGGCCACCAACGCGGCCATGGAAATGGGCAATGCCATCCTGGCCAATATCATGATGATCGGCGCGCTTTCCGCAACGGGCCTTCTGCCGGTGGATTCCCAGGGTTTTGAGGCCGTGATCTCCCGGAGCATGCCGGCGGACAAGGCCGCGCGCAACTGCGAGGCCTTTGATATCGGCGCGGAAATGCTCCGGGCGGCAGACCGGGGCCAGTCCGTGAAATGAAACCGGTTTCGCTGTTCATCCCGTGCATTGTGGACCAGTGGGTTCCCCGCGTGGGAATGGCCACGGCAGACCTGCTGCGGCATATCGGGTGCAGTCCTTTTTACAGGCCGGAGCAGACCTGCTGCGGCCAGGTGCTGTATAATTCCGGCCACGTCAGGGAGGCCCGGAAACTCGCCCGTCGCTTTATCCGGATTTTTGAAAATGATGCGGCCATTGTCAGCCCCTCGGCTTCGTGCGTGCACATGGTTCGCAGGCATTACCCGGTGTTGTTCGAAGGCGCGCCTGTCTGGCGCAGGCGCGCGGAAAGCCTGGCAGACCGGGTTTTCGAATTGTGCGAATTTCTGGTGGACCACATGGCCGCAGCAGATGTGGGTGCGCGTTTTTCCGGCAGGGCGGCCTATCACGAGTCCTGCAGCCACCGTTACGGTTTAAATATTTCGGATCAGCCCGGGCGGCTGCTGGCAGCGGTGGAAGGCCTTGAAATCGTCGATATGGAAGGCGCAGATATCTGCTGCGGCTTCGGGGGGCGGTTTTCCGTGGATTACCCGGATATTTCCGGTGCCATGGCCGCGGACAAGGCGGCCAATTTCGTGGCCAGCGGGGCAGACGTGCTGGTTTTGTGCGAACCCGGATGCCTGCTGAATATCGGCGGATACGTGAGCCGGAATTACCCGGAAAAAAAGGTGGTGCATATGGCACCGTTTCTGGTGGAGAATTTAACATAACCGCGAACGGGTGGGTCTGAAAGAATAAAACCACGAAGCGCACGAAGCACACGAAGTATAAGTTTTTATTTTTTCCTGTTCTATGATTCCTTCGTGCTTCTTCGTGGTGGTCTGTGGATTTTCAAACATGCGGTATAATTTTGTCTTATGAAAGTGACCACTGAACAGTATCGGCGGGTGGCGGCCCGGGAGATGGCCGATGAATACACGAAGAGTTTTTTAAGGCTGCTGCCCGCGCGCCTGGCCGAGCGCAGAAAGACCGCGTTTACCGATTTTTCAGATCCCGCGGCGGCCCGGGCCGCAGGTGCGGCCATCCGGGCCGGGGCCCTGGAAAACCTGCCGCAGCTTCTGGCAACGTTTGAGAAAAACGCAAAGGCCGCCGGCGCCCGGGTGTTCTGGGCCCGGGATGCGGCCGCGGCAAACCGGTACATCGTGGACACGGCCCGGGAAAACGGTATCTCCGGTGTCACCAAGGGCAAGTCCATGATCACCGAGGAACTGGGCTTAAACGAGGCATTGGCGGAAAACGGCATCCGGGCCTGGGAGACCGATCTGGGCGAGTTTATTACCCAGTTGCTGGCCTGCCCGCCTTTTCACATCGTGGGTCCGGCGTTAAACATCCCGGTGGCAAGGATCAGCGAAATCTTTCTTGAAAAAGGGCTGATTTCCCGGCCCGAGCACGACCCGGTCCAATTGGGGCTGGCTGCCAGGCGCTTTTTGCGCGAAAAATTCCGGCATCTCGAAATGGGCATTACCGGGGTGAACCTGGCCGTGGCCGACTCCGGCACCCTGATCAACGTGGAAAACGAGGGCAACATCCGGCTGTCCAAATCACGCCCGCGCATCCAGGTGGCGGTAATGAGCCTGGAAAAAGTGGTTGCGGACATGCCCGATGCCATGCATCTGATCCGGCTCCTGTGCCGGAGCTGTACCGGCCAGCAGGTCAGCGCGTACGTGTCCATGGATACCGGGCCGAGGAAAGATGATGAAATCGACGGCCCGGAGCAGCTCCACATCGTGATCCTGGATAACGGGCGCACCCGCATTTACGAGGACCCGGTAACGCGTCAGGCCCTGCGCTGCATCCGGTGCGGCGCGTGCCTGAATGCCTGCCCGGTCTACGGGCAGATCGGGGGATATCCCTATGGCTGGGCATACTCCGGGCCCATGGGGCAGGTGCTGTCTCCCCTGCTGCTCGGCTTTGCCCGGACCCGGGACCTGTTTTCCGCCTGCACCCTGTGCGGCAAATGCCGGGATGTCTGTCCCGTGGGCATTGATCATCCCGGGTTGATGCTTTATTACCGGAACAGGGACGCGGTCGGGGATCCGGATTTCAGGGGCACCGGAGCGCCGCGGCCCGAAAAAGCGGTATATGGCGCATACGCGATAATCGCCGGGCACCCGCTGCTGTGGCGGGTATTCGGCGCAATGGCGCGGCGGGCGATCAATTGTTATGCCCGGGGCAACACCATCGGCAAAGGGCCCGGCGTGCTGAAAGGATGGTTTGCCCTCCGGGATTTGCCGGCCCCGCCGAGCCGGTCTTTTCGCGACCAGTGGAAGCGCCGCCATCCTGCGCCCCATGCTGCCAGACCGGCATCCGGGAGGAAACAGCCATGAGCGTCAGCGTGCGGGATCAAATTCTGGTTCGCCTGCGGCAGGCGCCTGCCAGGGCTGTTGCCGAAAGACCGCCCGTGGCTTTGCCAAAGGAAACCGGGCTGGCCCGGGATGATCGGATTGAGGCCTTTTGTGCCAGATTTGCCGAGCAGACCGGAATCGTGTACCATCGTGATCCGGCCCGGGATATCGGCGAGACCCTGGCTGAAATATGCCGGGAGCACGGGATCATCCGGGTGATATCCGGCTTCGATTCCGTGCTTGCCGCATCCGGGCTGCCGGATGCGGCCATGGGCATTCCGGAACTGGAGATCCGAACGCAGGCCGGGTTTGCGGATCGCGAGGAATTTGCCGAAGCGGTTTTTGCATGGGCCGATGCCGGCCTGACCGGCGCGGATTACGGCGTGGCCGAATCCGGATCCCTGGTGCTGGCATTTGACCGGAATCATGCACGGCTATTGTCTTTGGCCCCGGGCGCCCATATTGCCGTTTTGCCGCGCGATCGCGTGGTGGGCGCATACGAGCAGGCCATGGCCGAACTCGGCGGCGCGCGGGAAAAGCCGAGCCAAATCGCTTTTGTCACGGGACCGAGCATGACCGCAGATATCCAGGGCATGCCGTTTAAGGGCATGCACGGGCCCGGAAAAATCATTGTGTTTCTGGTTTGAAAGGAAATCCTGAATGAAATCCCTTTCCGAGCGGATCCGGCTGCATGATCCCTTTGGATACCGTTGGGCGATTTTCGGCGTTTTAAGCATCATTTATTTTCTGGCCTGCCTGCACCGCATTGCCCCCACGGTCATCGCCCAGGACCTGCTCCGGGAATTTGCAGCAGATGCCACCGCCTTGGGGGTGATGTCCTCGGCATATTTCTACCTGTATGCTGCGGTGCAGCCGCCCGTGGGAATGCTTTCGGATACGCTCGGCCCCAGGGCTGTGACCACGATATTTGCCCTTGTTGCCTGCTGCGGGGTCCTGCTTTTCGGGTTTGCCCCGAGCATGGGTGTTGCCACCGCCGGGCGGGCCCTGGTGGGCATCGGCGTGGGGGGCGTTTTCATTCCCGGGCTCAAAATTTTTTCCAGGTGGTTTAAGAGAAACGAGTTTGCCGCAATTACCGGGGTTTTCCTGGCATTCGGCAATGCGGGCAACCTGGCGGCCTCCCTGCCGCTGACCTATCTGGTGATCCTGCTGGGATGGCGGGCCTCGTTCTGGGCCATCGGGGTCATCACGCTGGTAATGGCGCTGTGTGCCTGGCTGGTGCTGCGGGACAAGCCCGAGGACAAGGGGTGGGCGGCCATCGAGCCGGATCCGGGCACGGTTCCGGATGACGCGCTTGACATCCCGGCCGACGTCGGTGCGGTCAAGCGCCTGAAAATGGTGCTGGGCAAGACCAGCTTCTGGATGGTCACTTTGTCCTACTTTTTTTTCGGCGGCCCGGCCCTGACTTTCCAGGGACTGTGGGCCGTGCCGTATCTGGTGGACGTGCACGAATACTCCCGGATGACCGCGGGCGCAATTCTTATGCTGATTCCCCTGGGTTTTATCATCGGTGCGCCCGTTATCGGCTTTCTGGCCGACCGGCTGCCGTACGGCCGCAAGCCGGTGGTGGTTTCGGCCATGGGTGCGGGGCTTGCCTGCTGGTCGGTGTTTCTTTTTACCGGCGGACATCCCCCGGCGCTGGTGGTTGCACCGCTTTTCTTGACCATCGGCCTTTGCGGCGGCGGGGCCCTGTCGCTTTATTTCGCCATTACCAAGGAGCTTTTCCCGGCCTGGCTTACGGGCACGGCCATCGGGCTGATGAATCCCGCGGCATTTCTGGGCACGGCGCTGTTTCAGCCGTTTACCGGCTGGCTCATGGACCTGGTGGGGCGGGTAGGCCCGCACTACCCGGTGCAGGCCTATTTTCACGTATTTATCGCGATTTTTGCATCCATCTCCCTGGGCTTTGTTTGCCTGATGCTGCTTCGGATTCCAAAAAAGCAGGAAACCGCGGTCCAGGCAGGCTGAAGCGATTTTTCAAAAGAGGTCTTTTATGTCAGTTGAAATCCGTCCGGCGCGGGATGAAGAAATGCCAGCATTCAAGCGGGTGGCGCTGCGGTCCCTGATGATCCCGCCTGAAATTGGCCCGCCGGAGGCCATTGATGCCATCCGGCCGGAATGGACCCTGTGCGCCTTTGAAAACGGCCGGCTTGCAACCGCATATGCCTGGTGGCCCCTGAAAATGCGGTTCAACGGGGCAAGCTGCCCGATGGCCGGCGTCACCTACGTGGGTACCCATCCGGTATACCGCCGCCGGGGACATCTGCGGAAAATCGTTTCCCGGCATTTTGAAAACATGCATGAAGAAGGGCAGCAGCCGATTGCCGTGCTGCACGCTTCCCGGGCCGCGATTTACCACAGATATGGATACGCTGTGGTCTCTTCGCGCCATGCCTATTCAACTGCCCCGCGTCACCTGGAATTTGTTCGTGCCCCGGAGGGCGTTACCGATTCCGGCAGTCTCCGGGAACTCGAAGCGGGCCAGAGAGACGTGATCAAGGACCTGTACCAACGGTTCTGCAGCGAACGTACCGGGTACATCCACCGGGCCCGGGCGTCCTGGGATGCCGGCGTGCTTGCCCCGCCGCCGGAAAACGGCGCCCTGTTTCAAATCGTGTATGAAGCAGACGGCATACCGGAGGGGTACGTGATCTACACGGCCCGGACCGGGGAGAAAACCGGCGGCCGGATGCGGCAGAAGGTGTTTGTCCGGGATCTGGCATGGCTGTCGGCCCGGGCCTATGATGCCCTGTGGCGCCATCTTTCCGGCATGGATCTGGCAGATGACATCCAGTGGGCGCGCGTACCGCCGGATGATCCCCTGCCGCATTTGGTCTGCGAGCCCGCGGAACTCAATACCCGGGTCAGCGACGGGATCATGGGCCGGATCGTGGATGTCGGCGCTGCCGTGAGCCAAAGACGATACAGTAAGGAGGGCAGCCTGTGCTTTGATCTTATCGATGATTTGTGCCCCTGGAACCGCGGACGGTGGCGCCTGGAAATTACCGGGGGGCGCGCGGAGGCATCCCGGACGCGTCAGGCGCCTGAAATCATACTCCCGGTCGATACCCTGGCAATGCTGATATTCGGCCAGATCAGCGCGAGCCGGGCCGCGGAAATGGGCCGTCTCGAAGTGTGCGACCCGAACGCGCCGTCCGCGTGGGACAACCTGCTGAAAACGCAGCATGCGCCGTTTTGTCCGGATTTTTTTTAAACCCGGCGGCAAACGGCAATGCGCTTGTGATCATCAGAAAACAAACAAAACCGAAAATCCGAATAAACCGTGATTTTGAAACCGCATCAATAAGGAGGCAATCGTGGCAACCCGATTTGTAAGTGAAAGAAACATTCAATTTCTGCTCTACGAGGTTTTTGATGTCGAGTCGCTGACCGGCTATGATTACTACAGCCAGCACAACCGCAAGATGTTTGACATGGTGTTAAAAGAGGCGGTCAAGCTGGGCAAGGATCTTTTGTTTCCCCTTTTTGAGGAAATGGACCGCAAGCAGCCGGAACTCGTCGGCGGCGAGGTCAAGGTGCATCCTTCCATGAAAAAGATCATAAAGGAGTTCGCAGAAGGCGGCTGGCTCACCAGTACGGTCCCGTTTGACCAGGACGGCGAACAGCTGCCCAACATGGTGGCCGATATTTGCGAGTTCATCTTTGCCGCAGCCAACTATTCGGCCAATGCGTACGCCGGATTGACCAAGGGCTCCTCGCATCTGATCGAGTGCTTTGGCAGCAAAGATCTCTATGAGACGTATGTGCCTAACATGCGGGCCGGCAAGTGGCAGGGTACCATGGCGCTGACCGAGCCCGAGGCGGGCTCTTCGCTGTCTGATGTGGCCACCACGGCCGAACCCACCGATCAAGGCTATTACGCGATCAGGGGGCAAAAGATCTTCATTTCCGCCGGGGATCATGACGCGGCGGAAAACGTGGTGCACCTGATGCTGGTCAAGATTGCCGGCGCCCCGGCCGGCGTGAAGGGGATTTCCCTGTTCGTGGTGCCCAAGTACCGCCCCGGGGCAGACGGCACCCTGGTGTCCAATGATGTGGCCACTTCCGGCATCTATCACAAGCTGGGCTATCGCGGCTGTCCCATCGCGCAACTGAGCATGGGGGATAAAAACGACTGCCGCGGCTGGCTGGTGGGCGAGCCGCACCAGGGACTGAAATACATGTTCCAGATGATGAACGAGGCCCGCATCGGCGTGGGCATGGGCGCCACCGCCATGGCCAGCGCTGCCTATTATGCCGCCCTGGAGTACAGCCGCTCCCGGCAGCAGGGGCGCAAGCCCGGGCAGAAGGATCCGAACTCCCCGCCGGTTGCCATTATCGAGCACGCGGATGTCAAGCGGATGCTGCTGCTTCAGAAGGCCGTGGTGGAGGGCTCGCTTTCGCTGCTGACCCAGTGCAGCAAGTACGTGGACTACCAAAAGGTGCTCGACGGCGAAAACCGGCAGAAGTACAATCTGCTGCTCGAAATCCTGACCCCGGTGGCCAAGAGCTATCCCTCGGAAATGGGCAACCTCGCCATCAGCCAGGGCCTGCAGTGCCTGGGCGGATCCGGGTACTGTGACGACTATCCCCTGGAGCAGTATTACCGGGACTGCCGGATCCATCCCATCCACGAGGGCACCACCGGTGTTCAGGGCATGGACCTGCTGGGCAGAAAGGTGATGATGCAGCAGGGCCAGGCGTTTGCCCATTACGTGAATGAGCTGCAGGAAACCATTGCCGCGGCGAAGCAGGATTCCGAGCTGGCCGGGTTTGCCGGCAGACTCGAGCAGGCCCTGGACAGGCTCCAGGAGGTGACCCGCCACCAGGTCGCGGTTGCGGAAAAGCAGGGCGCAGAGGTCTTTCTGGCAGATGCCGTGCTCTACCTGGAATATTTCGGGATCATTACCATTGCCTGGCAGTGGCTGCTGCAGGGCATTGCCGCTCGCAAGGCCCTGGAATCGGGGCCGAAGAAAAAGGACCGGGATTTTTACGCGGGCAAGATGTATGCCCTGCGCTATTTTTACGGCTACGAGCTGCCCAAGACCGAGGGCCTTGCCGCGCGCCTGACAGATGATGACAAGCTGACCGCGGAAATGGGCGCCGAGGCATTCAACGATTAAATCCGCCTGTTGGCAGCGGGCCACTCAGCATCGGGCGACATAGATGCCGTTTGTTGATGCGGATTGCTGCAGGGGGTTGTCAAATTCGACGGTGCGGCCTTCTGCGCGGTCAAAGACGCCCGACAGGATGCGGATAAATTCCGCCTGCGGCGGATCATTGGACCACAGGGCAAATACGCCGCCGGGCCTGAGAAATGATTTGACCCGCTTGAAGCCGGCCGCGGTGTAAAAATCGCCGTGGCCGGCATCGAGCAGGCTGCCCGGGGAATGGTCGATATCGAGCAAAACGGCATCAAATCGGTGCCCCGGGGCCGCCGGGTCAAATCCGTTTCCGCGGGCCAGGGCAAAGAAATCCGCCTGGTAAAATACGCAGCGCGGATCATTGTTCAGGATATGCCCGTTTGGCACCAGCTCCTGGGTGTGCCAGTCAATCACCGGCTGGAAGGCTTCGATGACCACCAGGCGCTTGACCTGTTCGTATTTCAGGGCGGCCGCTGCCGTATATCCCAGGCCGAGACCGCCCACCGCCACGTCCCAGCCGCTGCCGCCGAGCCCGCCCAGGCCGATATCTGCCAGGGCCTGCTCGGATGCATAAAAAAGGCTCGACATCAGGTACCGCTCGCCGAGCTTGACCTCGTAAACCGTCATGCCCTTGAGTGTCAGCAGGCGCCGGCGCCTGAGGATCAGCTCCCCCATGGGGGTCTGCCGGTAATCAAGTTCCTCAAACAGCGGCGAGGATTTCATAAAAACGCCTTTCCATAGGTGACAGACAAGGTTGGTATTGTCCGGAAACGCGGCACCGTTGTTCTTTTCACCCGCCAGTCCGGGTCTTTGTGAGCAATACAACATCCTTGCCGACAAATTCAACCGGTGCCTGCCAGGCATCAGCCAGCCACTCAAAGGTGGCCCTGGAGAAAAAGCAGACGTGGGTTTCGTCATTTTTGTAATGCCATTTTTCAAACGCCTGCC
This sequence comes from Desulfobacterales bacterium, assembly GCA_018335195.1. Lineage (GTDB taxonomy): Bacteria > Desulfobacterota > Desulfobacteria > Desulfobacterales > Desulfosalsimonadaceae > Desulfosalsimonas. The sequence continues at coordinate 474 of JAGXKN010000039.1, read as the reverse complement.
TGCTGTGCACCAGCTTTGTCATGATGCCCAGAACGCCTCCGGTTTTGAGCATTGCCCACAATCGCTCCAGTTCCCGGCCCGGATGATGCAGGTGCTCCAGGACCTCGGTGGCGGTGATAAAATCGTAGACCTTTTCAAAAACCGCCGGGTTGCATGCATAGAACTTGTCATAGGTGTCCATGCCATATCCCTGTTCCCGGAACATGGCCGCCAGGACCGGGCCGGGGCCGCACCCGAAATCCAGGCCGGCGGCGCCTTCTGTCAGCCGGCTGCACACGGGCGCAAACAGCCGGTTCAAAAACTTTTGGTAGCCCGGGTCATCCGGATGATTTTCATGCAGGTCGTAGCGGGCCTTTTCTTTTGTCTCGGATATCCGGTGCGGCGCCGGCACAAATACCAGGTTGCAGGCCCGGCAGATTACATACGCCCTGAACTGGTCGGCAGTATAATGCCCGGTTTCCGTGCTTTCGCAAA
>JAGXKN010000038.1:9231-30512 GCA_018335195.1 Desulfobacterales bacterium | reverse complement strand
CAGGGCGGGCCGGCGGGGAAGTTTGCGCATCTGCCGTCCGCTTTCGCGCCCGATGCATCTGCGCAAACCACCCCGCCGTCCCGCCCTGGCCCAACTCCTATACAGTTGTCCCTGTCCAAATCCGGAAATCTTAAAAGACTCCGGTGTAGGGGCGAAGCTGTGTGTTCGCCCGGATATACGTTTGTAAATATCTGCGGAATCCGGCCGGGTTTGTTTGAGCCGACGGGCGAGTTTGCCGAGCCGTTGCGAAGCGAGCGCGAGAGTGTCCCGGCCCGAGTGCAGCGACATGCGGTTGCCTTAGCAAGCGACGCACGCGGCCCGGGGTTGAAGTCCGGATTTTCCTGGGGCGGTTTCAAACCTGTTACGGCTTTGTCTTTTGGCGGGAATTGCAGCAGGAAAATGTTTTTTCCTTGACAGGCGCCCGGGATTTGGTTACAAATTTCTAATTAATTTATTGCATGGAGGAGTGAAAACGTTGAAGAAATATACCAAGAGCGCCAAGCAGGAAGAAATTGAGGCAAAGTGGTACGTTGTTGACGCCGAGGGAAAGGTGCTGGGCCGGCTGGCCACGGAAGTGGCATCCCGCCTGCGCGGCAAGCACAACCCCATGTTTACACCGCACGTGGACTGTGGCGATTTTGTGGTCGTGATCAATGCGGACAAGGTGCGCCTGACCGGCAATAAGTGGAGCCAGAAAAATTACTACCATTACTCCGGCTACATCGGCGGGCTCAAGGCCATTACCGCTGAAAAGCTCAGGGAGAAGCGGCCCGAAGATCTGGTTCGCATCGCAGTCAAGGGCATGCTGCCGAAAACACCCCTGGGCCGGTCCATGGGCAAAAAGCTCAAGGTCTATGCAGGTGATCAGCATCCGCACCAGGCCCAGCAGCCGGAGCCGCTGGAGGTTTAACGAACTTTGACGCGCACGGATAAAGAATTCTACAAAGAGCATTCGGGGGATTGATGGAACAGCAAAGCGTTTTTTATGCCACCGGCAAACGGAAACAGGCAGTGGCCAGGACCTGGCTGAAACCCGGAAACGGGAAGGTCATTATCAACAATAAGCCGGCGGAAGAGTTTTTTGCACATGATGCGGCCCGCAAGATGATGATGCAGCCCTTTGAACTCACCGATACGATGGACAAATACGACGTCAAGATCAACGTCCGCGGCGGCGGCACCATCGGGCAGGCCGGCGCGATCCGGCACGGGATCACCAAGGCCCTTGCCCAGTCCAACCCGGATTTCCGCCTGACGCTGAAAAGGGCCGGCTTTGTCAAGCGCGACCCGCGCAAAAAGGAACGCAAAAAGTACGGTCAGCGCGGCGCCCGGGCACGGTTCCAATTTTCCAAGCGTTAATTTTCCATTCCAATCAAGCATGCCTTTTCTCAGGGAACAAGAAATCGATTCTTGTTCCCTGTTTTTGTCTGGGGCCGGATACCAGACCCCCCATTGTTCTTGAAAACCGGCGCGCGATGCGATATCTGTGGGATTGTCACTTTTCGTCCCGGATCCGGCGGCATTCCGCTCGTCAAAAATTGCTGAAGCGGAGCATATGGAACGGCTCGATTACTTCGTAAAACGCCTGCTGCTGATTTTTCCGACCTTTCTCGGCATTACCGTGCTTTGCTTCATGCTGATCCAGTTCGTGCCCGGCGGTCCGGTTGAGCAGGCCATCATGCAGATGCGGGGAATTGGCAGCGGGGAGTCGTCGGCGGGCGAGGGCGCTTCCGTGAGCGTTTCCGAGAAGCAGCGCAGGGAGATTGAATCCTATTACGGTTTTGACCAGCCCGTTTACAAGCGCTATTGGAACTGGCTGGTGGACAACAAGGTCGGAATGCAGATGCACTCCTACCGGTTTCCCAACAAGACCGCCTGGGAGCTTATCCGGGAGCGTTTCCAGGTCTCGCTGATCTTCGGCGTCACCGGGCTTGCGCTTTCCTACCTGGTGTGCATCCCCCTCGGGATCGTCAAGGCATTGCGTCACAACGGCGTATTTGATTTGGTTTCAAGCGTTGTGGTGTTTGTCGGCTATGCCATCCCGCCGTTTGCCTTCGGCATGGTGCTCAAAATGCTATTTTCCGGCACCATGGACGCATTCTGGGACATTTTCCCGATTGCCGGGTTTCATTCGGAAAATTATACCCAGTTGAGCCTTTTCGGAAAAATCCAGGACATCTTCATGCACATGTGCCTTCCCGTGCTGTGCTACATCATCGGCAATTTCGCCGTACTGACCCTGTTGATGAAAAATTCCCTGATCGAGCAGATCAGCCGGGATTATGTGCGCACCGTGCTGGCCAAGGGGGGGACGTTTTCCCGGGCCGTGTGGGGGCATGCCGTGCGAAACGCCCTGATACCGATTGCCACGGGACTCAGCGGCATTCTTACCGTGATGTTTGCCGGTTCGGTGATTATCGAGCAGGTCTTTGAGATCCCGGGAATGGGCAGGCTGAGTCTGGAGGCCATTGTCGGCCGCGATTACCCGGTGTTCATGGGAATCCTGGCCCTGACCTCGATCCTGGGGCTTCTGGGCAATGTGGTGGCAGATTTTCTTTACGTGATCATCGATCCGCGCATCAATTTCCGGAAGCAGTAAATTGAAGATCATCCGAAATCCGGTCACAAGAAAACGCCTGGCGCGATTCCGGGCTATGAAGCGGGCCCACGTGTCCTTCTGGCTGCTGCTGAGTCTCTATGCCCTGAGCCTGGCAGCCGAGCTGCTGTGCAACGCAACGCCGCTGTACGTCGAGTTTAAGGGCGAATCCTATTTCCCGGTTTTTCAGTATTATACCGAAGATGTGTTTACAGGCAGTGGCCGCCACACCCGGCCGGACTACAAAACGCTTTCGCAAAAGCCCATGTTTTCTGATAATCCGGATAATTTCATGATCTTTGCCCCGCACCCGCATGGGCCCCTGCAGAGCGTGAAGCCGGAAAACATACCGGTGGAAGACGAGGTCACCGTTGATTTTACGCCCGTGGCAAGAGTGGGCAGTGTTGATATCGGGTCGGATTTCACCGTGCGCCAGAGCCAACTGATGTCATTTTTCACGGCAGCGGAGGCAGACCTTGCCGCAGGCGACAAATTGTCCCGGTATTTTGAATTTCCCGAATCCTTTGTCCGGGCCCTGGAAAAAAGATTTGCCAACACCCCGGCCCCGTATGAAACCTTTACGGCGGAAAACCGGGCAGGCAGGACCTGGACGGCGGTCCTGCCCACTTATAAACCCCGCACCTCGCCGCCGAAGAGCCTTCGTCTGCTCTTCCGGGAGTCCTCGCCGCAGGACGTGGATTCGGCAAAGCTGATATTGAATGCTGACCTGGAGCCGGTGGTCCAGCCCCCGGAACTCTGGTCGCACATTGCACCTTCCCAGCGCGATGTGCTGCGCAGCCTGGCCCAGGAGCGGTTTGAAACCCCGGTCTCCGATTACCGGGTGCTGGCAGAAGGCCGCCAGTTCATTGCATCATTTGAAAAAACCGATGTCCGGTTTCCCTTTCCCCCGTTTGAAGGACACCCCCTGGGTTTGGATGCAGCCGGCAGGGATGTGCTGGCCCGGGTTGTATATGGATTGCGTATTGCCCTGAGCTTCGGACTGCTCCTGGTGGGGTGTTCCATGATGCTCGGGGTGGCCGCGGGCGCGATCCAGGGCTACTACGGCGGCAAGCTGGATATCACGGCACAGCGGCTGGTGGAGATCTGGAACGCCTTGCCGTTTCTTTACGTCATGATCCTGATGGGCTCGATCTACGGCCGCAGCTTTGAACTGCTCCTGGTGTGCTATGGCCTGTTTAACTGGATCGGGATTTCCTATTATGTGCGGGCCGAGTTTTTAAGTCTGCGCAAGCGCCCGTTTGTGGAAGCCGCCAAGTGCATGGGCGTGCCGTCGCACAAGATCATATTCAAACACATCCTGCCCAATGCCCTGGTACCGGTGGTGACGTTTTTTCCGTTTTCCCTGGTGGGTGCCATCGGCGCCCTGGCTGCCCTGGATTACTTGGGATTCGGCATGCCCCCGCCCACCCCGAGCTGGGGGGAGATGCTTTTCGAGGCCCAGCAGTACCGCTGGGCCTGGTGGCTGATTGTATATCCTTCCCTGGCGCTGTTTGTCGTGATGCTGCTCGGGGTATTTGTGGGCGAAGGCATCCGCAATGCCTATGATCCCAAGGAATACAGCCGGATGGAGTGATCGGTGATGCGTAATGCGTTATGAGTGATGGGTAATGAGGGGAAGAATTTGACTTTGCTTTCGGTAAATAATCTGGCCGTTGAGTTTGCTACCGACGAGGGTATGCTTCGGGCGGTGGATGATGTTTCCTTTCACATCAACCGCGGCGAGAGCCTCGGCCTGGTAGGTGAGTCCGGGTGCGGCAAGTCCGTGACCGCCCTGGGGCTGACCCGGCTGATCCCCTCGCCGCCGGGCCGTATTTCCGCGGGCGAGGTTTTTTTCGAGAGCCGGGATCTGCTGCGGGTGGAACCCCCGGAGCTGCGGGAGGTGCGCGGCAACGAGATCAGCATGATATTCCAGGAGCCGCTTTCTGCGCTTTCCCCCCTGCACCGCATCGGAAAACAGATGGTGGAGGGTATTGGCTTTCATCGCAGGATGCCCCAAAAGCAGGCATGGCAATACGCCCTGTCCTGGCTTCAGAAAGTGGGCATTCCGGATGCGCCCGGCCGGATGCATGCATACCCGTTCCAGCTGTCCGGCGGAATGCAGCAGCGGGTCATGATCGCAATGGCCCTGATGCTTTCACCCAAACTCATTATTGCAGACGAACCGACCACTGCCCTGGATGTGACCACCCAGGCCCAGATATTCGGCCTGATCCGGGAAATGAAGCAGAACGAAACCGCGCTGCTGCTCATTACCCACGACATGGGGGTGGTCTGGGAAATGTGCGACCGGGTGATCGTAATGTATGCCTCCCGCATTGTGGAAAGTGCGGAGCTGAGCGAGCTTTTCAGCCGGCCGGTGCATCCCTATACCCGGGGTTTGCTGGAAGCCATTCCCGGCCTGGCCCGGGGGCGTACCCATTTAAAGGATATCCCGGGACAGGTGCCTTCGCCCTTGCGCTATCCGTCGGGATGCCGTTTTCGCGATCGTTGTCCGCATGCTTTTGAACGCTGCCGGACGGAGGTGCCCGGTCTGGTGGAATGTGCCGCGGGCCACTGGGCGGCATGTTTTCTGGCGTATCCGGACGCGGGGGAGCTATGAAAATAAATTCCAAAGATCGGGCCAAAGCGCAATGGGATGCCGCTGACGTCCCTTTGCTTGAAGTCTCGGACTTGAAAACCTGGTTTGAGGTCAAGCGGGGCATATTTTCCAGGAAGGCCGAGCAGATCCGGGCGGTGGACGGGGTGACATTCTCGCTGATGGCAAATGAAACCATCGGCCTGGTGGGTGAATCCGGCTGCGGCAAGACCACCCTGGGCCGGACCCTGTTGGGACTGGAGGCGGCCTCGGGTGGATCGGTTTTTTTTCGTGGCGAGCCGCTTTTAACGCTTTCCCACCGGCGCATGAAAGCAATGCGGCGCCGTCTGCAGGTGGTGTTCCAGGATCCGCTTTCCTCGCTGAATCCCCGGATGAATGTCATGGACATTGTCACAGAGGGGTTGTTGCAGTTTCGGATGCTCACCGATTCACGCGAGGTGCATGCCAAAAGGCTGCTGCGGGAAGTGGGCCTTGACGAGGAGATGATCTACCGGTTTCCCCACGAGTTCTCCGGAGGCCAGCGCCAGCGGATCAATGTTGCCCGGGCAATTTCGTTGCGGCCTGATCTGATTATCTGCGACGAGGCAGTCAGCGCCCTGGATGTCTCCATCCAGGCCCAGGTGATCAACCTGCTGCTTTCGCTGCAGCAGCGGCATCATCTGTCGTATCTTTTTATATCCCACGATTTGAGCGTGGTAAGCAATATCGCCGACCGGATCGCGGTGATGTACCTGGGCCGGATCGTGGAAATCGGCAAGACCATCGATATCATCGAAAAGCCGCTTCATCCCTACACCCGGATGCTGATCGCCGCGATTCCGGTGGCCGGGCAAAAGCGGGTGGATCAGGAAATGGTCACAGGTGAAACCCCGTCGCCAGCCGCACCGCCAAACGGATGTCACTTTCATCCCCGGTGCCCGGAGGCCATGCCGGTATGCCGGCATGCAGAGCCTCCGGAAGCCTGGAAAAACGGTCATTACGTCTGCTGTCACATGTACCGTCCGAATTCGGGCTGAATCAGGGCAGGCCGGTTGTGCGCAGAAAAGGGCCTTTATTCAGTGCTTTCTGCCGGCTTATCGCTTTCCGGTTTTTCTTCGGTATCCTCATCCGCGGATGTCCGCTTGGATTCGGTTGTGTGCGCGTCCCTTGGTTCTGACTTTTCAGCAGAAGCGGCGTCTTCTTCCTGCTTTTCCAGTTTTTCAAGCGCCTGCCGGGTACGGTTGATGCGCTGTTTAACGATCTGCTGTTCTTCTGCGTCGATTTCAAGCCCCGATGCCTGCTCCAGGTAATCCAGGGCGGTTTCAAGGCCGCTTTGCGTATGTTTTTCAGCGGCCACCTCCGCCTGGTAGAGCAGCTTTAAATACTCGATGCGGTGCAACCGCTTCTTTATCCGGCTGCGCTGCTTTTGGGTCACAGCGAATTGTTCCGCCTTTTCCAGGTAATCGCGGATGGCCCGGAAATCCGGCAGATCGGTTGCCTCGCTCAGGGAGTCGGCCTTTTCCATGTAATAGGTATATGCATGGGTCAGGGCCTGCTCTCTGGAATAGGAATCCCGGATTTCTGCCGGCGCCTCTGCCCCCCGCAGAACGGCGATTTTGGTTTTGCCCGCGGGCGAGAAATCCCCCCGCCAGATTTCAAGTGCGGTGTTGGTTTGTTTGAGGTAGTAACTGTCCATGTTTTGAATGCTTGCGCCGATGAGCAGCACAAATATCAGCGCAATAGCACCGATCAGCACCATCATTGCCCGGCTGACGGGTAATTCTCTTTTCCCCCCGCCGCCGTCGCCGCCGGCAGGCCCGGAAGGGCCCGTCGGACCGGGAGGCTCAGGCGGTTTCCCGTCGCCTGAAGGTTTGTCTTGTTCTTTTTCGGGCGCCGGTTTCCGGGTGGCATCGGTTTTGTCCGCGGCCTGGGTTTTTGGCGCCGGTTTTCCGGTTTCCGGGCCGGTTTCCCCCGGGGGGGCGGCTTGGACGGCTGTTGCCTCTTCGGTTTTTGCGGCAAGGGCTTTTTCCTTGTCCTTTTGCGCATCACCGGTATCAGCTTCGGGTCGCGCAGGCGCGGGTTCCGGCTCCGGCGTGCTCAGGTCGATTTGTTTCAACAGCAGGGCCTGGATTTTTTTACCCGCCTCAGCTCCGTAGTCATCGGTAACGGCCGGGGCGGTGTAGTTTCTTTCCGGGTCCGCGCTTTTTTCCGGCACAAAAGGGTGTTCCGGCTGCCATGTGTCGAATTTTCTTTTGCGCAGCGTTTTCAAGCTGGGCTTTTTGGCGGTCTTTTTCGGGGCGCTCGTGTTTTTTGCGGTTGTTTTTTTGGTGGTTTTGCTTTTTGCAGACGCGGCTGCGGTTTTTTTCCGGGTGTCTTTTTTGTTCGCGCCGGTGTCTTTTTTGCTTGTGCCGGCGCTTTTTTTACCCGCGCTGCTGTTTTTTTTCTTATCCGTTGATTGCGTCAGGCTTTTTTTTCCCATATCAACAACTCCTTTGTTGACTGCGGTGGCATATTCAGCATAAATCGATGTCCGTTCAGAAACTACGGGTTTTCGCAATTTCCGGATGGACACCGACGGATGAAATTCTTATAATCCCGATAATTAACCATGAATCATATATCGAAAACGATTTTTTTGTAAATATTTTTTTCCGGTTTCCCGGCCTCCGGGATTGTGCCGGATCCGGGCCTGAATGTAGTTCAAACGACAAGGAACCATGACAATTGACAACTGCATCCTTGCATGAAAAGCAAACACATCTTAAAAAATTGCTTGCCGCTTATCATGGCGTAGCAGTGGCATACTCAGGGGGCATTGACAGCACTCTGCTGCTGGCCGAGGCCGGGGAAACGCTCAGAGGCGATGTACTGGCATTAACGGCCGTATCCCCGCTTCAGCCGCGATGGGAGGTGGATGAAGCAATTAAGCTGGCCCGGAGCCTCGGCGTGACCCATGAACTGGTGCGGACCGGAGCGCTGTCTGTTCCGGCTTTTACGGCCAATTCCCCGGATCGGTGCTATGTGTGCAAGAAGATGCTGTTTTCAGACATGATTACCCGTGCCCGGGAGCTGGGCTATACCCGCATGATCCACGGGGCCAACGTCGAAGACATGGGCGATTACCGGCCGGGCATGCAGGCGGCCGAGGAAATGTCCGTGTTGGCGCCCCTGAAGGAGGCTGGTTTTACCAAGGCCGATATTCGGGAGCTTGCCCGGCAAAAGAAGCTGCCCAACTGGAACCGGCCGGCGGCGGCCTGTCTTGCCACCCGACTTCCCTATGGCATGGAAATCACACGGGAGCGCCTGGAAATGGTGGAAGGCGCGGAAACCGTGCTCATGGCGCTGGGTTTTTTCGGATTCCGGGTCCGGCACCTGGGAGATACCGCCCGGATCGAGGTCCGGCCGGCGGATTTTGTCCGCCTGATCAAGCCGGAACGGCGGCTCAAAATTATCCAGGAGCTGCGCAACATGGGTTTTACCTATGTGACCCTGGATCTGGAAGGATACAGTTCCGGGCGGATGAACCGTTCAATCGGGACGTAAGGCCCTGCCCGGGCGGTGGATTTTACTTGATTTCCGGTTCCTGATTTTTCTATAAAATTTCTTTTCAGGGGCGCGGTGCATACGAGGACCGGAGACGCGAATGCAGGTTTTGCGCCCTGAATTTCGAACCTGACAGAACCGAAAGGAGACTGCCGGATGACAGCATTTGCCCGGGAACTCGAGCGGCTGCGAGGGGACAAGCAGGTCACGACCAAAGAGGTGGCCCGCGGCGTGGGTATACCCCAGTCCCGGTACCGCGAACTGGAAAAGGGGATCCGGGTGCCCACTGACGGGCAGATCCAACGGCTGGAAAACTATTACGGGGTTGCATCCGGCAGCCTGGCCGGCCTTTGGGAAGCAGAGTGATCCGAACGGGCGCAAAGGGGTTTATTTTCTGCCGCCCCGGGCCGGTCCGGCTTTCAGGTCTTCCTGCTCCCGGATCATCTTTTCCCGAACCATTTCGGCGGCTTCTTCCGGGCTCAAGTGCGCAAATTCTTCATGTGGGATTTCCGGCATGACGCGGATGCGGATGTCGTGGCTGCCGTGAAAATTCATGCTGTACTTGGGCAGTGCCGTGTTGGTTCCGGTGATTACGATCGGCAAGATCGGGGCTTTCTGTTCCAGGGCCAGGATAAACGCGCCGGGCTTGAATTTTTTTATGTTGCCGTCGGGCGAACGCGTGCCTTCCGGGAAGATCAGCACCGAGCTGCCTTGGTTGAGCGCTTTTTCGCAGTCCTGCATCATTTTGGGCACACTGCGTTTGTCTCCCCGTTTCAGCTCGATATACTGGTTTAGGCGCATGTTCCACCCGATTAAGGGAACCCTGAAGATTTCGGACTTAGACACGAACTTGAAGTGGAAAAACAGGTTGAAAAGCATCAGGATATCGAGCAGGGACTGGTGATTGGACACCACCACGTAAGCCTTTTTCGGCTTGATATTCTCCCGGCCCTGGATCCGGACCCGCCAGGCCGGGATAATCCAGGTATACAGCGCCCCCCAGAAGCAGGTTAGTTGCTGGAGCACCACAAGACGCCTGTCAAATGCCGCGGACAGCAGTTTGATCAAAAGCGCGAGCAGGAAAAAGATCACCGATGTCAGGCCGACAAATGAAAACCAGGCCACTGCGATCAGACGATTTTTCATGGATGCCATCACCTCTTGATAAGCCTGTAAAAAGTCTTTTTTACAGGCAGTGTTAAGTTTTAAGTGATTAAGTGTTTAAGTAAAATCAAAATCTTATATTTTTATTGCTTGGCGGGCATAACATTTTTAAGATTTTTTACGGAGCCATCACCTCTTGTAAAATAAAGATTCGGAACTGGAACCGTTTATAAACGTTGCGCGCCTACAATATCAAGCAAAAAAAGCAGGAAGGACAATGGGAATGACAGGTATCATCGCGCTTTTACTGCTGGGCCTGTGCTGTGTTGCCGGGCTGGTTCTCATCCCGCTGGGCATGCCGGGAACATTTGTCATTATCATCGGTGCTGTGGTCTATAATCTGGTTCACTGGTCCATGGCCGTCAGCCTGCCCATCCTGGTCATACTGCTGATGCTGGCCCTGGTCGGTGAAGTGCTGGAATACATCCTGGGCATGAAGCTGGCGGAAAAACGCGGAACCTCCCGGCCGGCGGTCTATGGCGCCATTATCGGCGGCATTGTCGGCACCTTTGCCGGCGTGCCGGTACCGGTGCTGGGTCCGGTAATCGGCCTGTTTGCGGGTGTTTTTGCAGGGGCGTTTCTCTTTGAACTGGCGCTGAAAAAGGATCTGTCCGTCGCCTTTTATTCGGCTGTGGGCGCCTTTTACGGCAGGCTCGGCGCCATACTCGTCAAGCTCTTCATCGGCGCGCTCATGATCGGAATCCTGTTTGCCGGTATATTCTAAAAAAGGGGACAGACCTATTTTTTTTAAAATAGGTCTGTCCCCTTTTTTGGGGGTTGACATGCGGGAAAACAGGGCGTAAGTTTGATTTAAATTCTTTACCAGAGGTTTTTTTATGAAATTATCTCCTGCATGCCGGGTAAGCTTTTTTGTGTTCGGGCGCTTCTTTTTTGGTTTTCGAAGCGTCCATCCGGTGGTGTAGGATGAGATAATTATCCCGCAAAGCGCACCCCGGGTGGACAAACAGTCCACCCGGGGTTTTTTGTTTTCCGGACCCCGGGGGTTTGCCTCCCGGGGTTTTTTTATGCAGATGTTGGAGAACCGGATCCACAATTTCACACACGGAGGTTGGCCATGTTAATCGTACTGGAACCCGATATTTCCCAGGAACAGAAAAACCGCATTCTAAGCATTCTGCAGGAAGGCGGCTGTATTTTTCGCGAGATCAGCGATGCCGGGCAGGGTATCATCGGGTCGACCGGCAATGCCGGATACGACCCGGAGTACTTTGAATCCCTGCCGGGCGTGGCGCGGGTGGTGCCCGTGAACACGACCTTTAAGCTGGTCAGCCGCCAGATGCATCCGGAAGATACCCGGGTGCAGGTGGGCGATGTATCTGTGGGCGGCGAGCGCATTGTCGTGGTGGCCGGCCCCTGTGCCGTGGAAAACCGGGATCAAACCCTTTCTGTTGCCGGAGAGGTGCGCAAATACGGGGCGATGATTTTTCGGGGCGGCGCCTTTAAACCCCGGACCTCGCCTTATGCATTTCAGGGCCTGGGAGAAGAGGGCTTGAAAATCCTGGCCGAGGTTCGCCGGACCTATGGCATGCCGGTGGTCACTGAAATCACCACCCCGGCCCAGGCCGACCTGGTCATGAAATATGTGGATGTAATCCAGGTGGGCGCCCGGAACATGCAGAATTTTGAACTGCTTAAATGCGTGGGTCGGCTGGGCAAGCCGGTACTGCTCAAGCGCGGTCTGTCTGCCACCATCGAGGAGTGGCTGATGTCTGCGGAATACATTCTCTCCGAGGGCAACGACAATGTGATCCTCTGCGAGCGGGGCATCCGGACCTTTGAGCCCTACACCCGCAACACCCTGGATCTTTCCGCCATTCCGGTGATCAAGAGCCTGACCCATCTCCCGGTGATCATTGATCCCAGCCATGCCACAGGCAGCCGGGAAAAAGTCAGCCCCATGTCCCGGGCGGCAGTTGCCGCGGGCGCCGACGGCTTGATGGTTGAGGTGCACAGTGATCCGGACCGGGCGCTGTCTGACGGCGCCCAGAGCCTGTACCCGGACCAGTTTGCCAGGCTCATGCGGGACCTGTACGTCATCGCGCCGGTGGTGGACAAGCAGGTGGATTTTGCATACCTGGACAAAGCCCGCGCTGTGGCGCACATGGAGCAGGCCGGCGGGGGCGAGGGAAGAAAGGCCGCGTACCTGGGCGAAATCGGCAGCTACAGCCACAAGGCCTGCATGCAGTATTTCGGCGAGCGGGTCGATCTCACGCCGGTCAATGCATTCAAGGGGGTCTACGAGGCGGTCAAGGACGGCAGCGCGGATTTCGGCGTGATTCCCCTGGAAAATTCCCTGGCCGGCAGCGTGCATGAAAATTATGACCTGCTTTTGGAATACGATCTCCGCATTGTCGGCGAGATCACGCTGCGCATCGAGCACAACCTGGTCGGCCATCCCGGGGCAAGTCTCGGCGATATCCGCCGGGTCTATTCGCACCCCCAGGTATTCCAGCAGTGTCGCCAGTACATTGACCGCCATGACTGGGAGCTGGTGCCGGTTTCAGACACGGCCCATGCGGTCAGGCATATCCGGGAGCAGGACGATTCAAGCGAGGCGGCCCTGGCCGGCAGGGATGCCGCCCGGATTTTTGAGATGGAAATTCTTGAAGCGGGTATTGAAACAAATCCGCGAAATTATACCCGGTTCGTGGTCATCGCCCGGGAACCCTTGGCCGGCGGAGAAAAGCAGAAGTCCTCCCTGATCTTTTCCACCGGCAATCAGCCGGGATCCCTGTTTGAAGCCCTAAAGGTGTTTGCAGACAACGGCATCAACCTGGTCAAGCTCGAATCCCGGCCCATTCACGGCAAGCCTTGGGAGTACATGTTTTACGTGGATCTCGAGGCGGATGTGGAGGCTGAAGACTTTGCTCCCGTAATGGCACAGCTCAGGGAGAAGATCGATTACCTCAAGGTGCTGGGCAGTTATTAGGCAAAGGAAAGGGCGAACACACAGGTTCGCCCTTACAGTGCTGTGTTTCCGGAAAATACAATAATGCCGTTGATGTTTATACGATTTTGCAAATATTTTAAAAAGAGGCGGGAACCCGGGGGTGAGTCGGGTTCCCGCCTTGCCAAAGGGAGGGTTTTTCATGGCAAAAATAAAGTGGAAGTTTGGCTTTCTTCCGCCTTATTATCAAGAACCCACCGGCTCTTGACAAGTATACAATAAACACGAAATTTCCCTGAGCAAATTCTCTGCCGGAAATTTTCAAGATCCCGTGAATAGGCAGTTTCCGGTAATTTACAGGAAAAGCCTCTTGGCGCCCTGTTATTTTCCAAACGGGCACTTGGGAAACGTGCAGGCCTTGCAGTTTAAACAAAAACCCCCGTCGGCATATTTTGCCATGTCTTTGCGGGTAAGGTGCTGGCCTGCGAGAATCCTTGGCAGAAGAAGATCCAGGCTGGTTGTTTTGTGAAACAGGGCGCATGCCGGGACACCGATAACCATCGCGCCCCGGATGCGTCCCAGCAGAGTCATGGCCCCCGGCAAAATGGGGGCGCCGTACAAGACGTCTTCCAGCCCGGCACGGTCCAGCCCTTTGCGGGTCCGGTCGTCCGGGTCCACGGAAAGTCCGGCTGTGGTGATAATCAGGTCTGCGCCTTTATCGAGCAGGGTCTGGATGCTATCGGCAATAAGGGTCTCATCGTCTGCAGCAACTGCCGTGTGCACAACCTCGCAGTTGAAGTATTCCACCTTCTTCCGGATGACCGGTTCGAATTTGTCCTCCACCAGCCCGCGGTAGACTTCCGTGCCCGTGACCAGGATTCCGACTTTGGCCGGCTTTATGGGCAGAATCGAAAAAAGCGGCGGTTTGGCGATGGTTTCCAGGGCGTGTTCAAAGTGGTTTCGGTCCAGATACAGCGGGATGGCCCGGGAACCGGCAAACGGCTTGTCCTTTTCCACCAGGATGTTGTTCTGGCGGCTGGTGCACATGACATTGGGCACCAGGTTAAAATTTTCCAGGGCGGCCGCGTCAATGTTCAGAAGGCCGGTGATTTCCGCGTGGAAGTTGATTTTTCCTTCTGACGGGGGCCTGGGGAAATACACGTTTGGGCCCGCCATTTTTTCGGCAAAAGCCATGACCGCTTCATTTTCGTGGATCCATCGATCCGCTGCGGTATTGGCGCCGCTCTGAACGTATACATAGGAGCGGCCCATTTGCTGGAGGCGGCACAGGTCGCCGGCGCCGATTTCCTGGCCGGCCTTGAAAGCCGGACCCTTGGTTTTGCCGGGCACAATGCGGGTCATATCATGCAGGGCTTTTTTGCCCACGGCTTTTTCAAGGGGTACGGCCTCAATATTCGGTTTTTCGGAGGGTGAATCAATATCTTCCAGGTAATGGCGGTACGGGGCTTCTCCCTGGCAGCCGCGGCATATGGCGCCGTCCTTTTCGGGATAGGCCTCGTGGCAGACCGGGCATATGGCAATTTCGCCCATTTCTGCTTTTTTTACATCCCGCTGCCGGACTTTTACCGGGATGACGGAAAGATATCCCTCTCCTGCAGCTTCGATTTCGGCAAACAGTTTATCCGTGTCCTGCTCAGACTTGGTCTTTCGTTTCAGAAACCAGTCCCGGATTTCCGGCCAGGTCTCGAGCTTGTCCGGATTAATACATACCCGCCATCCCCCGTAAGTGTATTTGTCATACAGGGTCAGGGCGTAGCGGCCCAGGTGGATCACCTTCATCCAGTTGTTTCCGGTACTGCACAAACTCAGTAGCTGCACGGCATCGGGCAGGCATTTGCCGGTTTCCACAACCGCTTCAAACAGGGTGCCTTCGGGCAGTTTCGCCTTTGCGGCCTCGACCATGTAGCCGCCGATCAGCAGGCCCGGGGCGGGATATCCGTGAAAGGAGCGGGCCAGTTCTGCAAATTCCGAAAACGTGTATTTTCCGATATTCATATTTACAGGGATTTTCTTGGCTTTTTGGGTTTTTGAAAAACTCGCATTGCAGCAGGCCTCTTTTATACATATAAAGGCGGTTTTACGAAAGCCAAAAATTAATCCCGGTGCGTGTGATACAAAATCATTCCCGCAAAGGCTTGAAAAACGGTTATCCGGCCTTTTTTTCCCATTCCTCCACCGGGGTGCCGGCCTCCACATCCTCCCAGCCGGTGATCATGGCCTTGATGTGGGCAAAAACCGTGTGCCCGGTAGTTGTCATATAGACGTGAATGATCACGAAGATGAGAATCCCAAAGCCCATGGCCGTATGAACAAAGGCCACCACCCCCATGGTGAGAAAATCCAGCCCCCAGGCGCCCCAGGAATTATAACTCCAATAGAGCAACCCGGTGATCATCTGGATGGGCAGCATGAACGCGGCAAGCGACAGGTAGGTCAGCCGCTGGAGCGGATTGTGCTTGGCTTTTTTGCTTTTGGGCACCGGGTGGGGCTCACCCCTGAAAATGCCGTAGCTGTAATACCGGATGACAACAAGCATTTTCCGGGTGGTGGGAATGTATTGCTTCCATTCGCCGGTGGTAAACAGCCAGAAGGTGAAAAAGAAAAATGCGATCAGCCATGTCAGACCGACAAAGTTGTGTATGTCCACTGCCCGTTCAAATCCGATCAGGGAGAAAACTCCGTGGACCTCCAGGCCGGTTGCCAGCAGTACTGCGATCAATGCCATCTGCAGCCAGTGCCAGGATCGCTCATACCGGGTATAAAGGTATATTTTTTTCATTTGCTCGCTCATGGCTTATTCCTCCTTTTTGCCGGGGCTTGCCATTATGCGGCCGATGGCATGCAGTAAAACAGCGGCCAGGGCGGCGATCGCCAGGCCCCATGCGCCATAGTCCAGCAATTGAAAGCGGTCTCTGCCCGGCATGTAAAAGCCGGCCAGGTTTTCCAGGCGCCCGCTTTTGAGGCGGTGGCAGGCCCTGCAGTCCAGTGCCTGTTCCTTGGGCGCGACCATGTGGGTTGTGGGAAACACGTAAGTGGTCTCCACAAATCCCAGCTCACCGGACCAGGGCAGGTCCATGATGTCCATGCCCCTGGAAATGGAATCCTGCCAGTCAAAGGTTTTCCAGTAGCCGTTATTCTTCTTTGAGAGCAGGGGCGTGACCAGCGTGTTGTTCACCTTGTCGTAGGGCTGTTTTGCCCAGTGCACCTTGAAGGGAAAAATTCGGGACTGACCTTCTCCCCTTTCGCCCACCGGGTGGCTGAGGCGTACGGTCTTGGAGGGATCGATGACGTCCTTGGCGGTCACCGCTGCCACAGAGCCGTTGTACCAGTAATATTTAGGCACCACGTCTTTTTCCCAGGTAAAGGTGCCCTTGATGGATTTATACACCGGCCGGTCGTATTTCCCCTTTTCGATATAAGGCTTGCCTTCCTTAAGTCTGCCGGCCTTGGACCAGTCCCACGTCATCTCGGTGGCGTGCGCCCTTGCGAATTCCGGGATGTGACAGCTCTGGCACGCGACCATGTCCGTATGATCATTGATCTTGTCGTCCTTGTGCGGTGTTGCCGTGTGACAGGATTCGCAGGAAATTTTCGGGGCCAGGTCGTCTTCCACCAGGCTTTTGCGTTCGGACACGGCCGGGGTGGAGTAGACCCTGCCGGAAACCTGGTGTTCCTGGGTGGTATGACAACGGGTGCATGAAAAGTCCTGGCCGTCAATGCCCATGTGGACGTCCAGGCTGCGCTTGGGCTTGATCAGTGAGGCATCCAGGTCCCCGTGCTTGACCGCTTCTCCGCCGCCGCCGTTGAAATGGCAGGAACCGCAGTTCTGCCGGGTCGGCCGGGTGATATCGGTCACGGCTTCTTTGATATCCGCCTGGATTTCTTCAACCAGTTCGGTCTCGCCCATCTCCTTGAAGAATTTGTAATCCTTGAACTGGGCCTGCCAGTCCATGTCTGCGCCGCCGTGGCACCGCAGGCAGTTGATGCCGTCTTCCTTGCCGTTCCATCCGATATGGCAGCTGCTGCATTTCTGGTCTTCCATCTTGTTGGTGGAAATGCAGAAGTTGTTTATCGAGTACCCGGCCTTGCCGATCAGGTCCCCGTCCTCATACGGGGAGAGCCATTTCCAGTGAATGGTGTGAAAAAGTTGATCATCGGCTTTGGCGTGACACGACAGGCAGGCCTCGGTAATTTCCGGGCCGGATTCAAACGTTTGCTGCAGTTTCTCCATTTCTGAATGATCCGCGGTGCTCCAGTCGCCGGATAATATTCCGGCCTGTCTGGCCATGGCGCGGCCCGGCGCGGGCGAAGATTCTTCACCCGCCTGCGCTTGCGGGAAAAAAGCAAAACAGGCGGCAATCGCCATCACGCATATGTGGTAGAATCTGGTTTGCAAAACAAGTCCCCCGAGTTTGTTGGGATTATTCAAAACCGGCTCCCCCTGGCCCCGGTCTTTTACTCACAGGTTGCCGGAGACGGCGAGTCATAGGCATGATTATAAAGGTATGTCAGTATATCCGTGCGGTCGGTTTCTGATAAGCTTTCCCACTCGTCTGCACATTCAAGGCGTTCATATCGCTGAAAAGCCCTTTCCCATTGCGCTTGGGTCTTGGACACGGGATTGAGCGGCTCGGCCGACTTGCCTTCCTGGTGGCAGGACCGGCAGTTTTTGCGGAATATGTACTTGCCCTTTCTTTCATTGCCCTGCTCAAATGCCGCAGTCGTCCCGATCAGGACAAAGACAAAGCCGGCAGCCAAAAATAGACATATCAGTTTTTTAAGCATCAGTACCTCCTCTTGCTATATGAAAAAGGTTTTTTGTGTTGCTGTGCAAATCAACACATATTATTTCGCATGCATTGTCAGAAGACGACATACCGGTCGCATTCGTTGATCATTTCCGCGTTTCTGGCCTGGGTGGCAAAATCCTTGAATCCCACCCCGGGCACATCGCCGGACAGGCCCATGGCCCGGAAGCTCACATCGCACACCGAGAGCCGGGCCTTGCCCACAAGATCCGCAAACGCCTTTTGCTGAGTCAGGGCCACGCCTGTGCCGGTGAAAAAAATTTCAATTGTTTTTCCCTTGGCGCGCGCGGCCCGCGTCAGAGAAATCACGTGGTCCAGGTGCCGGTCGGTGGCCACCAGGATACCCATTTTTTCAGACATGCTTACCCCTTAAATGCTTAAAGGTATTCATTTTGCATGGAATTACCACCAGCAGACGATTTTTTCGTGTGAAAAAATATCGTCTACCAGTCGTTCCCAGTCGATTTCCTTCTTATAAAGGGACTTGACAGTGGTTTCATCGTCTTGCTCGTACATGCCGCCGATCAGGCGTTCCACTGTTTCATCCGGCTCGGATCGAAGGATATGTAGGATTTTCATTTTGTCTGCCTCCTAAAACGGGATGATCACATCGGCCGCCTTGAGATATTCGGCGGTCTGTTTCAGGGTGACATGCCGGAATCCGTATTTTTCCACGTTGGCCGAGTTGTTGGAAAACCGCTCGCCTTCCATTTCATCCAGGAATTCCATGTTGTCCTGAAAGGCCTCGTCCATTTCAGCGATTTCATGGTTCAATACAAACATCTGGATTTCCACGGCATCCAGCAGCGCTCCGAGGCTTGTGCGCAAGCCCTCGTACTGCTGGGCAATGTCGCGGATAACCACGCACACTTTTTTCATTTCTGCCCCCTCTATCCTTTCTGGATGAGATAGCGGGTATATCCTTCTTCCACGTCTTCGACTTCCAGAAGCGTGTTTCCGCCCTTTTGGCAAAAATCCGGGATATCGTTTTTCGATCCCGGATCGGTTCCCAGGACTTCCAGAATCTGGCCGGATTGGAGATGCTTCAGGGCCTTCTTGGTCTTGAGCATGGGCATGGGACAGCTAAGTCCCCGTGCATCCAGGATTTCGTCTGCTTTGATATCGGTATCAATTGCATTCATTCGGGGTCCTCCTCTTTTAAAAGATGACAAATTTTTCTGTTCTTTCATTCCATCCCGCCAGCAGCACCCAGGCGATCATCACCGCCCCGAAAACGGGCAGGGCGATTTGCCAGCTCAGGATTTCGGGCATAAAGTAGCCGCTGCCAAGTGCGGTTTTCAGCCCCGTATAATTGATCAGGGCATGGGTGAGCGGGTTGGCCGCGGCAAAGCTGAACAGGGCCACCACCAGCTTGGTATGGCCCTCGGCGGCGCGCCACAAGGTGCTGCTGGCACATCCGCCGGCAAGCAGCATGCCGATTCCGAAAATCAGGCCGCCGGCCAGACTGCCGATCCAGAACGGGTGATACACGCCCATCTCCGGCGGCTGGATCCAGTTCCACTTGATCACCGCGGCGCCAAAGCCAAAGAGCATCAGGCTCACGGCCACGGCCTTGACCATGTCCGAATCGCCGGTCATAAACGGCTCCCGGAACGCCCGGACAAAACAGAAGCGGGAGCGGTGCATGACAATGCCGATAAGCAGCCCGAAAAACAGCAGGCCGCCGATTTTGGTGAGATCAAATGCCGAATATGTATAAAATGCGGCAATTCCGGCAATCATAATGAACATGCCGAAAACGGGCTGCAGTTTTTTCCAGTCGCGCACCCGCACCGCACCTGTATCCGTGTTCATGCGGGAAACGGTCTTCTGCGGCAGGTGTTCCATTTCCCACAGCAGGTATCGCAGGCCGATATAGGCGCCCGCGCCCAGCCCGAGCATCATGGCGTAACCGCCCATGGAAAAAATGCCCGCGGCAGTATAGAATCCGCCCACGTTGCAGCCCATGGCCAGGGCCGCACCGGCGCCCATGAGGATGCCGCCGACTGCGCCCTTGGCGTATTCCAGCCCGGGTGCCCGCCGGATGGCAAATTGCCGGCTCAGCAGGGCAGATGCCAGTGCCCCGGCAATAATGCCGATGTTGGACACGGACAGGTTATGCATCCAGGGCACCAAATCCGGCCGGGCGCTTTGGATTCCGGCGAGATACAGCGTCCAGTCGCCCCAGTTTTTATATCCTGCGGCAATGCCCCACGGCACGCTCCACATGAAGATCATCAATGCGAGCACCGCGATCAGGATGCCGCCGACCCAGGCCGGCCACTTCCGGGCAAAAGCGCCCTGGTAGCCCTGCTTGATTTCTTCTGTGATGCCCTGTATAAGCGTGTTGTTCATTGTTCAATGCCCTGGTTTGTCAGTCGGGGGGCAGATTTTAAATCTGTCCCCGTTTTTGTCCCCATTTCCCGTTTGTTGGGGATTAGAATCGCAGGTTTGCCGACAGATAGTAATTCCACACTTCGTCGACCACCGGGTTGATCGTATCCAGGGCCGTGGTCTCGGAAATTCTTACCGGTTTGCCCAGGGGGTTGCCGCTTCCGGTGTATTCGTAGTCGTAGAACTGGCCGCCGAACTTGAAGAAAAAGTTACTGTCGTATACCGGCTGCACGTAATAGGCTTCATATACTTCCCCGCGGGTGGCCAGCTTGCTGCCGATCAGCGAATCCTCGGCCCCGGTGAAGTTAAACCAGTACTTGGACCCGTAGTTGTACTCCAGGCCCAGGCGGCCGCCGGAAACCGGCACCGGGCAGACCGCGCCGGCATATATGCTGTATCCGTCGCGATCCTCCAGGTTGCCGTTGGAGCTGAGCAGCCCCTGGCCCAAAAGTTCGTAAAACGGGTTCTGCGAAACCTGCGAAGGGTTGGTGTGGCTCCAGGATCCGGACACAAACCAGTCGATCTTGTCATTCGGGGTGTCAATCGCCGAACGCAGCAGCAGCGAGGCCGCATCCCAGTCGCCGATATTGGTCTGCGGCTCCAGGCGGGAAATAAAGCCCCCGGTGTTCTGTTCAAATGTATATGTGTCGCCGTTTTTTGACACAATAAACGGCATGACCGTCAGGCCGGTAAACCCGTCGGTGACATCCCAGGCATGGGCATAATTCAGCATCAGGCTGGTCTTGCCGTTGTCATACAAATCCGAAATAATGCCGAACATGTGCACGTCTTCCAGGTCGGATCCGCTGTAATTCAGGGAGTTGGAATTGCCCCAGTCGTTTTCGTATCCCAGCCCGTAGCAGAACTTAAAGGATGCGCCCGGAATACCGGTCACGTCTTCCAGGTTAAAGGACAGCGAGGCCCCGTCAAACTGCCAGTTGATGACCGTGGCAAGCGGGGAGCCGCCGACCATGCTGTAATTTCTGTATTCCAGGGGCGGGCCTTCGGTTGACGGCCGTCTTCCGGCGGAAAAGCTGTAGGGCACCTCGCCGATGTCATTTTTGTAAACAAAATAGGCCCGTTCCATCCGGAGGGTGTCGCCGTGGGGCAGGCTGGAGGTGTTGCCGTCAAGCGTGATATCCCCCAGGCTGCCCTGGTTGAATTTCACGCCCGTGCTGTCGCCGAATACCTTGTAGGCCGCCAGCCGGCCCCGGAACTCCACGTGCCGGTTGAGCTTGCCCATCATGTTCA
>JAGXKN010000038.1:0-8751 GCA_018335195.1 Desulfobacterales bacterium | reverse complement strand
TGTTTTGCATCATTTTTAACCTCCGTGGCTGGGGTGTTGTGGGTAAAACAACTTTTTCTGATGCAGAGACAGCAAGGTTTGTGCCAGCCTTTCTGTATATAGATAAAATGCCAATATTAAACATATTTTTAAAAATCGTGGTTGCAAGTTGCAGGTGTTGTCCTTATTGTGTTATTAACAAGTGTTAACTTAACGGTTAACACATTGTTTCCATAAGAATGCATGAAACAGGAGAGATTTCAAGCAATGGATATCGGCGAGCACTGGAAGACGATTTTTAACACCCTGCATGACGGTCTGATCGTGGTGGATATTTCGGGCCGGATTGTGGCGGTCAATCCCGCGGCCGAGCAGATCACGGGATATGCGGCAGACGAAATCCAGGGGCGGACGTGCCGGATTTTAAACTGCACGGGATGCAAGTTCGTGGGAAAGGGGCCGGGCGAGAACTGGTGCCGGATGTTTGCGGTAGGTACGGTCCGGGACAAGAAGTGCCTGATTACCAAGAAGGACCGTCGAACCGTGCACATTTTGAAAAGCGCCCGGGTACTGCGCGACGAGGCCGGAGAAATGATCGGGGCGGTGGAGACCCTCACCGATATTTCCCAGATTATCCGCCAGCAGCGGGAAATCCAGACCCTGCGGCAGACCTACCAGCTCGATGACGGGTTTCATGGCATCCTGGGCAAATCCCCGGAGATGACCAATTTATTTGAGATGATCGAAAACGTGGCCAGATCGGATGCGCCGGTCATGATCTCCGGGGAAAGTGGGACGGGCAAGGAAATGGTGGCAAGAGCGGTGCATGATGCCGCCCCCCGTAAGGACAAGCCGTTTATCAAGGTCAATTGCGCCGCCTTGAATGAAAACCTGCTGGAAAGCGAGCTGTTCGGCCATGTCAAGGGCGCCTTTACCGGGGCGGACCGCTCGCGTCTGGGGCGGTTTGAAGCCGCCCACGAGGGCACCATCCTGCTCGATGAAATCGGGGACATCCCGCTGTCCACGCAGGTCAAGCTCCTCCGGGTGATAGAGGAAAAAAAGATCGAGCGCGTGGGCGAGCACGACCAGATTCCGGTTGACGTGCGCATCATCACCGCCACCAACAAGAACCTGGAGCAGCTCGTGCAGGCAGGCGGCTTCAGAGAAGACCTCTATTTCCGGATCAACGTGTTTCCCATTCACTGCCCCCGGCTGGCCGACCGGAGCGAAGATATCCCGATGCTCGTGCGGCACTTTATCCAGCGCAACATGGTCAATTCGGAAAAAAAGATTCTCGGTGTCACGCCCGAGGCACTCGATTTGCTCACGAGCTATACCTGGCCCGGCAATATCCGGGAGTTGCGAAACACCATTGAATATGCCTTTGTGCTGTGCCCGGGCGGAAGCATTGACGTGGATCACCTGCCGGCGCGGGTTGCTGCGGGGCGGCTGGAAGGCCCGGAAAGGGAAGAAAATGCGGACGGCACCGCCAACGGCACGGCGGATCGGGCGCTTCTGGAGCGGACGCTGCGGCAGACCGGATGGAATCAGTCTGAAACCGCCCGGTTACTGGGGGTCAGCCGGGTTACGGTCTGGAAAAAGATCAAGAAATACGGGATTTCCCGGCCATGGGCGCAACAGGGCGATGCGTCCGGGTAATGCCGTGGGAATATTCCGATCCCGATCCCGATATCGCTGGGAACAGGGACGGGTAAGCGGTCTACCGGTGCACGGTCATGGCCACCGCCTCGCCGCCGCCCAGGCACAGGGATGCCAGGCCGGTTTTTACATCCCGCCGCATCATTTCGTATAAAAGCGTGGTCAGCACCCGGGCCCCGCTGGCGCCGATGGGGTGGCCCAGTGCCACGCTGCCGCCGTTGACGTTGACAATTTCCGGATCCAGCCCCAGCTCCCGTATGACCGCCACCGTGGATCCGGAAAAAGCCTCGTTGATTTCATAAAGGTCCACGTCCCGCGTTTTCATTCCGGCCTTGTCCAGGCACTTGGGAATGGCCAGGATCGGGGCAACCAGCACGTACTTCATGTCCAGGCCGGCAGATGCCTGGGCGCCGATACGGGCAATGGGCGTGATGCCCAGTTCCGCGGCTTTTGTGTCCGACATCACCACCACGGACGAGGCGCCGTCGCTGATAATCGAGGCATTGCCGGCCGTGCCTTTGCCGTTTTTTTGAAATGCCGGCTTCATCTTGGCCAGGGTCTCATACGGAGTGGGCTTGGGAGTTTCATCCCGGGCAAATTCCGTGGTGCTGCCCTTGCGGCCCGGGATTGTCACCGGTGCGATTTCTTCGTCAAAACGGCCGGATTCCATGGCATCCAAGGACCGGCTGTAGGACATTTCCGCGTAGCGATCCTGGTCTTCCCGGCTGACGCCGTATTTTTCGGAACACAGCTCGTTGGATACCCCCATGTGGAAATCATTGACAATATCCCATAACCCGTCTTGGATCATGTGGTCCTGCAAAGTCCCGGCGCCCATGCGGTAGCCGAACCGGGCTTTTTCCAGGTAATAGGGCGCCATGCTCATGGTTTCCATGCCCCCGGCCACGACCACCTCGGCATCGCCGCAGATAATGGCCTGTGCGGCAAGCATCACCGATTTTAACCCGGATCCGCATACCTTGTTGACGGTCAGGCATTCGGTTTCCCAGGGCAGGCCGGCCCTGACCGCGGCCTGTCGGGCCGGGTTCTGCCCGTAGCCCAATGGCAGAACTATGCCCATGATGACCTCGTTTACCGTTTCCTTGGATATGTTTGCCCGGTCAAGGGCCTGGCTTATCGCGTGGGCGCCCAGATCCGTGGCGCCCGTGTTTGCCAGGCTGCCGTTAAATCCGCCCAGCGGGGTTCTTACTGCACTGACAATAACCGGTTGTGGCATATCCTTCTCCTTGGGAAAATTTTGGCACTTCTTGTCTACATGTTGCGGCGATACTTGCCCCCCACCTCGTAGAGCGCCCGGGTGATTTGGCCCAGGGTGCAGTAGCGCACCGTGTGCATCAGCTCGGCAAAGATGTTGTCGCCTGCCAGCACGGTGTCCTTGAGCCTGCCGATGGCCTCGGGCGCCTTGTCGCTTTTTCTTTCGGCAAAGTCGTTGCGGCGCGCAAGCTGGGACTGCTTTTCTTCCTCCGTGGCCCGGGAGAGCTCCAGGTCGCAGATGGCTTCCTCCGCGTCGGCCTCCGGGTTGGCAAACGTGTTGACCCCGATAATGGGCATTTCCCCGGAGTGCTTGAGGTGCTCATAGTGCATGGATTCTTCCTGGATTTTGCTGCGCTGGTATCCCCGCTCCATGGCTCCCTGGACCCCGCCCCGGGCCGTGATCCGGTCGAACTCGGAGAGCACGGCCTCCTCAACCAGGTCGGTCAGCGTTTCGATGATAAAGCTGCCCTGGTTAAAGTTTTCGTTCTTGGTGGTGCCCAGTTCCCGGTTGATGATCATCTGGATGGCCAGCGAACGCCGTACCGATTCAGCCGACGGCGTGGTGACGGCCTCGTCGTATGCATTGGTGTGCAGGCTGTTGCAGTTGTCATAGATGGCATACAGGGCCTGCAGGGTGGTCCGGATATCGTTGAACTGGATTTCCTGGCTGTGAAGCGAGCGGCCCGAGGTCTGGATGTGGTACTTGAGCATCTGGGAGCGGGCGGAACCCCCGTACTTGTGATACATGGCCACCGACCAGATGCGCCGGGCCACCCGGCCGATCACGCTGTATTCGGGATCCATGCCCGAGGAGAAAAAGTAGGAGAGATTCGGCGCAAAGCTGTCAATGGGCATGCCCCGGGACAGGTAGTATTCCACGTAGGTAAACCCGTTTGCCAGGGTAAATGCCAGCTGCGAGATCGGGTTGGCCCCGGCCTCTGCGATGTGGTAGCCGGAAATCGAAACGGAGTAAAAGTTCCTGACATTGTTGTCAATAAAGTACTGCTGGATATCTCCCATCATCTTCAGGGCGAAATCAATGGAAAAGATGCAGGTGTTCTGGCCCTGGTCTTCTTTTAAGATATCGGCCTGCACCGTGCCCCGGATATTGGAGAGCACCTCGGCTTCGATTTCGCGGGCTTCCGCGTCATTCGGGGCGCGTCCGTTGTCCGCCGTAAACCGGTCGATGCGCTGGTCAATGGCGGTGTTGAAAAACATGGCCAGCATCATGGGCGCCGGGCCGTTGATGGTCATGGACACGGAGGTGTTTTCCGCGGCCAGGTCAAAGCCGGCGTACAGGGCCTTGACATCGTCGAGATTGCATACGCTCACACCCGAGGTTCCCACCTTGCCGTAGACATCCGGCCGTGTTTCCGGATCGAATCCGTACAGTGTCACCGAGTCAAATGCCGTGGACAGGCGTTTTGCCGGGTAGGCCCCGGAAAGCATCTTAAAACGCCGGTTGGTGCGCTCCGGGTCGCCTTCGCCGGCAAACATCCGGGTGGGTTCTTCTTCCTTGCGTTTTAAGGGAAACACACCGGCGGTATACGGGAACCGGCCCGGGATGTTTTCCTTGCGCATCCAGGTGTAGATATCCCCGGGGTCATGAAAGCCGGGCAGGGCGATGCGGGGAATCCGGCTGCCGGAAAGGCTTTCGGTATACAGGGGCTGTCGGATTTCCCGGTCCCGCACCTGGTATACCAGTTCGTCCCCGGTGTAGGTGGTCTTGATTTCCTCCCACTGTTCCAGGAGCCGGGCGCTTTCATGCTCGATGTCGGATTCCGCCCGCTCGATTTCCTTTTTCAGCCGGGCCATCAGGTCATGGGCATCCCCGGACAGTTTCCCGCCCGACAGGCGCTCCGCGGTCTGCTTGACGTGCCAGGCGCTGCGGATCGCCTCGGCCTGGTTCCGGGTGTGATGGTGGTATTCCCGCACCATCTCTGAAATTTCCGATAAATAGCGGTTTCTGTCCGGCGGCACGATAATGGTCTTGGAAGAAGAGGTCTTACCCTCGGGTCTGGGCAGCTCGGAGGGCAGTTTGGCCCCGGTCTTTTCGGAAAGCTGCTCTATCAGAAAATGGTACATGGCGGTCACGCCGTCGTCGTTGAACTTGGAGGCGATAGTGCCGAATACCGGCATATCATCCGGCTTGGCATCAAATGCCTTGCGGTTTCGCTGGACCTGTTTGCGGATGTCGCGCACCGCGTCCTCGCTGCCCTGCTTGTCAAATTTGTTGACCACGATTACGTCTGCATAGTCGAGCATGTCGATTTTTTCGAGCTGGGTGGCAGCCCCGTAATCACTGGTCATGACGTATGCTGAAAGGTCCGTGAGGTCGAAGATGCTGGAGGCGCCCTGGCCGATGCCCGCGGTTTCGATGATCACCAGGTCCATGCCCGCGGCTTTCAGGATGTCCACGGCATCGGGCAGCACCGCCGGCAGTTCCAGGCTGCTGCGGCGCACGGCCATGCTGCGCATGTAAACCCGTGGGGAGTCGATGGCGTTCATGCGGATGCGGTCTCCGAGCAGGGCGCCGCCGGTTTTTCTGCGTGACGGGTCGCAGCACAGAAGACCGATATAAATATCCGGGTTGTCGTGCAGCAGCCGGAGGACAATTTCGTCTGTGAGCGAGGATTTGCCCGCACCGCCGGTTCCGGTCAGGCCGATGACCGGGATGTCCTTTTTGGATGGTTTCTGTTTTATAGTCTGGCGCAGGGCGTCGATGGTGCCGTCGTTTGCCGCCACTGCCAGTTCGGCAGCGGAAATCAGGCGGGCAATGTCCAGGGGATTGTCGGCGGACAGGGCCTCCGTGTCAGCCGGGGCCACGGATACGGGTGAAAAATCCATGTTTTGAATCATGTGGTTGATCATTCCCTGGAGGCCCATTTTTGCGCCGTCAGACGGGGAATAGATCTTGGTGATGCCGTAGGCTTCGAGTTCCTTAATCTCCTGGGGAACGATCACGCCGCCGCCGCCGCCGAATGTCCGGATGTGATCGGCGCCCTTTTCCCGCAGGGTGTCGGCCATGTATTTGAAAAACTCCATGTGCCCGCCCTGGTAGCTGGATACGGCAATGCCCTGGACATCTTCTTCAATGGCTGCCTGCACGATTTCATCCACGGACCGGTTGTGGCCGAGGTGGATGACTTCTGCGCCCGTGTCCTGCAGGATGCGCCGCATGATGTTGATGGCCGCATCATGGCCGTCAAACAGGGACGTGGCGGTTGCCACGCGCACGGGGTTTGCAGCCTGGTATGTTTGCGTGTCAGCACCCATGAAACCTCCTTGCGCCGCCTGGATTATTGTTCCGGGGGATATTGTCCCGGGGAGAACCAGAAATCGTTTGCAGAGACCGGGTCATTATATCTCCATTTTCCGTTAACTGGAATTTTTGGGGCATATGTCAACTCTTCCCGGCCGCACCGGATCAGCCGGTCACAGGCCATCATCGAGCCCAGCAGGGCTCCGTGTTTTTCAATGGCCGCCTGCGCATAATGCGAACAGGACGGATGCATCGGGCAGCGTCCGGTTCGAACAGCACTCAGATGATCCAGCGGTCCCCGGTATATCCGGGTCAGCAGGTTCAGGGGGCCGGTTTCGGTAAATTCCGGTCCGGTTGTCCGGGGCGCCCCGGCACACGCGGCAAGCAGCATCATGCACAGCAAAAGCGCCATTGAAATTCTGACCCGGATTTTTTTTAACATATAATACAGCCTGGCGCAAAAATCGAGCATAATTTTTTCCCGGTCTTTCAGATTTTTCCGCGGCGGGCCGGCGGTGCAGTTTGCGAATCTGCCGTATTTCCGTTTCCTGCCGTTTTTCACAACCCGCACCCGCAGGCCGGGGAGTTTTCGGCGCGGCTCTGGGCGGCCGCGCGCTTGCGCCGGCGGGAGATCAGCAGATCAATTGCAAGGGAGATGAAAAATCCCGCGGCCGCCATCAGGATGATGCTGGCCCCGGAAGTGAGGTCAAGCATGTAAGCCACCCACAGCCCGGTGATATTGAACACGGCCGATAGGATGACGGCGATGACCATCATCGCGCCCAGGGATTTGGCGTACTTTTCCGCAATATACGGCGGAATGGACAAAAGCGCAATAACCAGGATCAGCCCGACCACCCGGATGATAAACACAATGGAGACCGCCACCAGTGCCATGAACAGAAAGTAGAGCAGATGGACCGGAACGCCGCGGAGCCGGGCAAATTCCACGTCATAGGAAATGGCGATCATGTCCCGGTAAAAATAGATCGTCACCGCCAGGGTCACAGCCCCCATGCCGGTCATCCACCAGAGATCACCTGCGGGTACGGCCAGGATGCTGCCGAACAGGTAGCTCATCAGGTCCACGTTATAGCCCGGGCTCAGGTCGATGAGAATAATCCCGATGGCCATGCCCACGGCCCACAATACCCCGATAAAGGTGTCGGAACGCTGGGGGGCTTTCATGGTCACCGCAGTCATGATCAGGGCCGCGCCCAGGGAAAATCCAAGCGTGCCGAAGACATAGGGGATGCCGAAAAACAGGGCCACCCCGATTCCGCCGTAGGTAGCATGGGCGATCCCGCCGGTGAGGAAAACCAGCCGGTTGACCAACACGAAAGTGCCGATCACGCCGCAGATCAGACTGGCAAAAAGGCCGGCAAAAAGAGCGTTGCGCATGAACTCGAACTGCAGTGCTTCAATCATGATTCGTCCTCGTGGGTCTTTAAAATCCGGTGGGGCTGGCCGTGGGCGATGAGTTCCACCGGGCACTGGTAGCCCATGTCCAGCATATCCTGGGTGATCTCTCCCTGGTCATGGTAATAGACATGCCGGTTGACACAGGCCACGGCGGTCACGGACGAGGACATGACCATCAGGTCGTGGCTGACCATGATAATGGTCTTTGTGCGGTTGAGTTCCCTCAGCAGGGAATAGAGCTCTGCCTGACCGCCGGTGTCCACGCTGGCGGTTGGTTCGTCCAGGATCAGGATGTCTGGATCCGTGGTCAGGGCCCGGGCGATAAATACCCGTTCCCGCTGCCCCCCGGAAAGATCGTCGATTTTGCGATTCTCGTATCCGGCCATGCCCATTCTTTCAAGCGATTCCACGGCCGATTTCCGGTCCCGGTCCCGGATACGGGAGCTTCCGTGGTGGCGCAGCCGGCCCATTAATACCACGTCGATCACGGAAATGGGAAAGGAACGGTTAATGGCCACATCCTGGGGCACGTAGCCGAAGCAGTGGGAATTTTTCCGCGGAGACTTGCCGAAAACGCGGATTTTTCCGGAATCCGGCCTTAAGAGTCCGAGTATGAGCTTGACCAGCGTGGACTTGCCGCTGCCGTTCGGACCGATAACGGCCAGAAATTCCCGCTCCGCCACGCTGAAGCTGGCGTTTTCGATTACGGGTACGCCGTCATAGGAGAAGAATACTTTCTCGGCAGTAATCACCGGCTCGCCCATTTCTTTTACCTCGCTGCCTGACGGATTTGTTCGGCCACGGAAAGGAGATTTTTCCGCCAGTTTGCAGCCAGCGGGTCCGCGTTGACCACGCTTCCGTCAATGGCCCGGGCAATTACTTCTGCGGCGCGGCTTGAAACCTGCGGCTGCACCAGCACCGTCCGAATTTTTTTCTGCCGGGCATGCTTGATAAGCTGCTGGATCTCCGCGGACTTTGGGGACTTGCCCGCTTTTTCCACAGGGATTTGTTTTAAGCCATAGGCATCTGCAAAATATCCCCATGAGGGATGGAGAACCAGGAACTCCGGGGTTTTTTCACCGGGCGGAAAAAGGCTGCGCAGTTTTGCATCCAGTTCGCCCAGGGCGGATAAGAACTGCCGGTATTGGGATTCC
>JAGXKN010000006.1 GCA_018335195.1 Desulfobacterales bacterium | reverse complement strand
CCGCCTGAAGCTTTATTTCGAAACCCCGGAACAAATCAGCCAGCGTACCGAAATCCCTCTGTCCGAAATTAAGGGAAAACTGCCGGCAATGACGGATAAGGGCCAGATCTTCGGCATTGATCTGGGCGGCCTGGAATTATACCGGATGGTGCCCTGGGCCTTTGGCATCTACGAATTCCAGATGCCCCACATGGACCGGGAGATGGCCGAAATGTGCCAGCAATACGAAGATACCTTCGGCCGGCAGTTTTTTGAGTCATCTCCGCCGCTGATGCAGGTCATTCCCGTGGAGACCGAAATTGCCGAAAAACACGAGGTGCTGCCCCATGAACGGGTCTCCCATATCATCGAAAACAGCAAGTCCTTCATGTATTTTGACTGTGTCTGCAAAAAGGAAAAGGGCCTGCTGGGAAAACCGTGTGACCGGCCGGTACAGGTATGCACCGTATATGCCCCGATTGCCGGGATATTTGACAATCTTCCATTCGGTACGCCCATGACCCGGCAGGAGGCCTATGACCTGTTAAAACGCACCGAGGAAGAGGGGCTGGTGCATATGACATGGAACGTGCAAAACGGCCATTACTTTATCTGCAACTGCTGCGGCTGCTGCTGCGGAGTGCTGCGCGGAATCAACGAAATGGGATTTGACGCGGCCCAGGTGGTCAATGCCCATTATCATGCGCAAATCGATCCCGATGCCTGCACCGCCTGCGGGATCTGCGCAGATGAACGCTGCCAGGTTCATGCCATTGAACCGGGTGAAGAAAGTTACCGGGTAATTGCGGAAAGGTGCATCGGCTGCGGCCTGTGCGTGACCACCTGCCCCACCCGGGCGATCGGCCTGGTGCGCAAGCCCGAAGACCAGATCCGGACCCCGCCGGAAGACGAGATGCAATGGTATAAAGTACGGGCAAAAATGCGGGGAGTGGATATCAGCAGTTTTACCTGATGCGCCGTTAGGAAATACTAAAGGCATATGCCGCAAACCGGCCGTGATGGCTGAGGCTGATGTCGATTTCCGAGTACACGCCCCGGATATAAACCCCGGGCGGCAAAATTTGCCTGCTGACCTGATCCTGCCGGCGTCTGATCCCGACATCTGCCGCCGGCAATTTAATGCATGCGGCAACGCGCGTTGCAGCCGCCCTTCGCACAACCGCGGACTGCCGGTCCGGATCATGATTTCCGGCCGGGTCCGGTTGTGCAAAAAGCCGCTCCACGCCCCATACCAGGTGCTCCGGGGATTGCCGGGTCTGACCGATGCAGTGGATGTAATCGGCTCGGATCATCACCAGGATGTAAACAGGGGTCTTCGGAGTTTGAACCACGCCGCGCAGGTTCTGCCCGCCAATGCTGTCGTCGAAAACCGGCTGATAACGCCGGGGCGAAGCGGAAATATCCGGCCATGACTTGGCCATTGCCTTGTATGCGGTTTCCCTGGCCGCCCACGCAACCCACAGGTATTGATCCGGGTCCACGCTCTGCCGGCATGCCCGGTCCTCCTGATCGGTGAGAACCCTGCGGACAAATCGCGCATCCCGGCTTTTGCCAGCCGCGTCCACTGCCCTGCGGTCCACAATGTCATTACCCACGTGCAGCGAAATACCTTTTCTCCATCCCGGCAAGCTGTTCGATGATCTGGCGGGCGCAATCCCGGTGCGCCCGAAGCCCCTTTAATCTCGTATGGGGGCGGCATTGTTCCACCATCATGGTGAATTTTTCCCCGAACCGCGGAAAGTCGCTGTAGGTGGTCTGACCGTCGCCTCTCAGGTAAATGCACATCACCCGTACATTTTCAATGTTGCAGACCCACCTGCCCACATTATACGTAAAATCCCGGGTATTGACCCGCCCGGTGCGCGAACGGGTGCCCTCGGGAAAAATCATCAGGTTCTCCCCCATCTCCAGCAGCCGGACGCATTTTTCCAGGCTCTGCCGGACCACATCGCGGTCCCCGCCGCGAGTCACAGGAATGCACTTGGTCAGGTAGCACAGTCCGCCCACCACCAGGTTCCGGCTAAAATTCATGGCCTCGGGCATGTTCCACGGCACCAGGTGAAAATGGATCATATACCGGTATGCCGGGAACATGGCATAGGCCAGGATAAACGAATCAATTAAGGTCAGGTGATTGGCGCAGATCAGCCACGGACCCCTGTGTCGCCGCATCAGGCTATCGACCTGCCGCCGAATTTGCTTTAAGTCCCGGATCCGATAGCCGGCCAGCTTGATGGCGACAAAGAGCAGCGGCGCGGTAAACAATACGGCCAGACGGCCCATGTTCTCCTGAAAGTCCAGGGACTGTTTGATCGGATCGTCCATGGATTATTTTACGGCCTGATCCGTTCCCACCTTGCCGGCGATGTAATTGACCGCATCCCCGATGGTACGGATGTTGTCTGCGTCATCATCTTCGATTTCCACATCAAAGGTATCCTCAAAGGCAATGATGATATCCACCAGTCTTGCGGAATTCACCTTGAGGTCCTCTAGTATGGAGGTCTCCATGTTGACATTTTCCAGCCTGGACGGATCTTTTACATAGTCCTTGATAATCCCGACGACCTCGTTGAAGATCTGTTCTTTATCCATTTTTCTTTCCTCCAAAATGCTTATTTTATCACAGTTTCTATTAAAAAATTTAAGACTTCTACCGCCGCTTCAAAAGAAAAAACTTCCCGCGCCCGGCTTACTTCCCATCACCCATTACTCATTACTCATTACCCATCACTGCCCCTCCCATTTCCGAAGTATCAGGCAGGAGTTGACGTCCCCGAACCCGAAGCAGGCCTTGGCCATGGTCTTTACCGCCGGGGCCTGCTTGTACTCGCGGACCACCCGGTCGGCAAAGGCTTCGAGTTCCGGATGGAGATCTTCGCAGTTGATCGACGGATGAAGAAATTCCTGCTCGAGTTCCAGCACCGCGGCCACGGTTTCAATGGCGCCGGCCGCACCCAGGCAGTGGCCGATCATCGATTTGGTGGAATTGATCCAGGGCAGTTGATCCGGCTGCACCTCCAGGGCGGCCGCCCAGTTTTTGACTTCGTGGGGGTCGGCAAATGTGGCGGTCAGATGACCGTTGATAGCGTCAATTTCTTCTGTATCGATGCCGGCATCCGCCATTGCCCCCCGGATACAGCGCTGCACGCCTTCGGGATTCGGGGCAGTCATGGAACCGCCGTTGCGGTGCCCCCCGGAATTGGCCATCACGCCCGTGACCTCGGCGTAGATCCGTGCACCCCGGTCCAATGCCGTATCCAGGTCCTCCAGGAGCATGGCGGCCGCACCCGCGCCCGGCACAAATCCGTTGGCTGTGGCGCTCATGGGCCGGGATCCCTTTTCCGGGGTCTCGTTGAATTTGCGCGCCAGGACCCGCATGGAATCAAACCCGCTCCATGTATACGGAGAAGCGCCTTCCGCACCCCCGGCCACCATTCTTTTGGCAAGACCGGAGCGGATTTTCCGCACAGCCTCCACCACGGCCTCCGAACCTGTACTGCAGGCAGAAGAGTTCGAAGTCACCTGATTGCCCAGGCCCAGCAGTCCGCCGATGCGGGCGCTGGTACCGCTGCCCATCACGCGCTCCACCACCCGGGTGCCGAGCCTGCGGACTTTGCCGGCATTGACCGTGGGCACCACCTCAGTGGCAATGACCTCCATGTCGGAAATGCCGCATCCGAAGACCGTTCCGGAATCCCAATCCGGAGGATCTTCGTCGCCGGGTACTGCAAGCCCCGCATCCTTCCATGCGTCAACCGAGGCCGCCGCGGCATACCGGATGGTTTCGCTTAAAAACGACTGCTGCCGGTGATTGTTGAAATAATCGCCGCAGACCTCATCAAAATTCCGGGGAATGCCGCCGATCTGGCAGGCGAATTTCAATTCCTCGAGCCTGGGAATAAACCGTATCCCGGACCGGCCTTCGCGCAGGGCCTGTGTAAAATCCGCCAGGCCAATGGCGTTGGGGCTGACAACACCCATTCCCGTAACAACGACTCTATTTTGCATCAAGCTTGACTCCTGTTCCCATTAGCACACCGGTACACACGGACTGGCCGTTTTCCCGCGTGATTTCCGCCTTGGTTTTAATGCTGCCCTTTCGAAAATAAATCTTCTCCCCGGAAATCATCACCCTTTCCCCGGGTTTGACCATCCCGGCAAATTCCACGGCTTCGGCAAAGGTAAACAGCGTTTTCATTTCCCGGATCTGTGAGACCGGCATGTTCTGATGCAGCAGAATTGACAGGCCCAGGGCCACCACGCCGGCCTGAGCCATGGTTTCAATCAGGATCACACCCGGAGTCACCGGATGGCCCGGAAAATGGCCCGCATAAAAATATTCGTCTTCCCGAAACCGGTATGCGGCGGTAATTTTGCTGTCATCGACTTCCAGAATATCGTCGATAAACCGAAACGGCCGCTGCTGGGGAATCAGATCCAGGATCTGTTCTTTTATCTGTGCATTATACACCGTACATCCCCCCGTTGACATGAATGACACTGCCGTGGATATAGCCTGCACCCGAGGCAAGAAATGCCACCACCTCGGCCACTTCTTCCGGCCGGCCCATACGGCCCAGGGGAACGGCGTGCAATATCTGCTGCTGCATGTCTTCTGAAAGCGCGCCGGTCATTTCCGTTTCAATAAAACCCGGGGCCACGGAATTGACCAGGATATTGCGGCCGGCCAGCTCCTTTGCCAAAGACTTGGTCATGGCATCCGTGGCGGCCTTTTCCATAGTATAGGGGATCTGCCCGGCATTGCCCGTATGTCCCACTACACTTGAAATATTGATAATCCGGCCGGCCGAAAGACGGATCATGAATACCCGCAAAATCCGCTTGGTCAAATACCAGGCCCCCCGAAGCACGGCGCGCTGGGCGTCAAAATCGGCAAGCTTCATGGAGTGAATGGCGTCATTCACAGAAAAACCCGCATTATTGACCAGCACATCCACCCGGCGGAATTCCTTTTTGATATGATCGACCATGGCATCAATCTGCCCGGGTTCCTCCAGGTCGGCCTGCAGCAAAAAACCGTCCGGCCCGAATTCGGCGCAAAGCGCCTCTGCCGGCTGCCGGCTTTTGCGGAAATGAACGCCCACGCGAAATCCCTGCGCATGCAGCGCCCGGCAGCAGGCCGCGCCGATTCCGCCGGCCCCGCCGGTAACAACTGCCACCGGTTTTTCACCGGATTGCTTGGCTGTCTGTGACATATCCGTTTTTACTCTCTGTTTATAAATCGTGTAAAAACCACGAAGGGCACGAAGAACACGAAGATCAATTCCTTTTCATAATTCCCTTCATTACCTTCGTATGCTTCGTGACATGCTTCGTGAACTTCGTGTTCTTTTCACGGCCACTCGAATCTTGTCACTTCTCCGAATCTTGCGGCGGCGCAATTTCCGGATAAGGATAATTTTTGTAGGCAATGCCCCTGAAAATTCCGGACCGGGCCTTTTTCACCGTGGTCACAGGCTTGTCGTCAGCCCGGATTTCCGCGTTTGCAATCACGATACTGGTTTCGTTGTTTTTCATCTGCCGGAATCGCACCACGTCGATTTCAAACCGGACCACCCGGGTATGGGGCCGGATCTGACCGTTGAAAACCACTTCCTCGCATCCCAGGGCCCGCCCCGCGCCCACGGCTCCGCGCCAGACACCGTAAAATCCCAGAAGCTGCCACACGGCATCCACTCCGAGGCATCCCGGCTGCACCGGATCGTCCTTGAAATGGCATTGGAAATACCATGCATCCAGGCGGATATCCTGCTCAGCCACGATTTTCCCCTTGTTGCCGTTGCTGGACAATTCTACAATCCTGTCGACCATGAGAAAAGGCGGCGCCGGCAGCCTGGCATCCAGGCCTTCGGGCGGATCATCGATGAGCCGGCCGTATGAGAACGCAATCAGATCCGGGAGATCAAAGCCGGCCTGTTGAATAAATTCCGCGTATTTCATTGATTGTTATTCCTCCGGGGCCACTTTCAGCATTGTATGCGCCCAGGTCAATCCGGATCCGACCACAGCTATGGTAAAATGATCACCCGGGGAAAAATCGTCCCAATGCTGGCTCAAAACCCCGGGGGCGCTCGAGCATCCGGTATTTCCGTAATCCGCAACATTGTGCATGTGCCGGGACTCCGGAATGCCGCACCTGCGGCAAACCGTATTTAACATCATAAGGTTGGCCTGGTGACCCACAAACTTTATCCGGTCTCTGCTTTCCGGGTACTGCGCCTGCAGGTGCCGCACCCCTTCGGTGGCCTTTCGGATGGCGAATCGCTGCACGTAGCTGCCGTCCTGGTAAAAATGCCACCCCTGCGGAATCCGGACCTTGCTCCAGGAATCCGGGCGGGATCCGTACGAAAAGGCCTCAAAGCGCTTATCCGCCGGCTCGCGTGCGGAAACCACTGCAGCACTGGATCCGTCTCCAAACAGCGGGGCCACCCGGCGGTCCGAGTAGTCCACCACGTGTGTATAATTTTCCGGATTGACCACCAAGATAAACGACGGCGTCTGCGCCGGGGCCATGGCGCCCAGAATCGAAAGCTGTACCCCGAAGGTGGAACAGGCCGCATTGACATCAAAACAAGGCGCCTCGATTCCCAGCTCGCCGCCGATCACAGAGGCCTCTGCCGGAATGGTATAACGCGGCGTGGAGGTGCCGGATATGACCATCCCGATATCCGCCGGGCAGAGGCCGGCTCTGTCCATGGCCATTTTCGCGGCCGCAGCCCCGGTCTCGGCCCGGGTATGCAGGCTGGCCTCGGAGGCGGCGCGCGGATCACGGTTTCTGGTCGTCCGGATATAATCCAGCGGCAGGGATGTATGCCGGGCGGCAATGCCCACCCGTTCCATAATCCACTGCTCATCGCTGCCGATGTCCAACTCGCTGAGAAACTGATTGGTAATAACATTTTCCGGGTAAAAATGCCCCAGACCGTGCAGATAAAGCATTCCTACCCGACCCTCTCTCCGCCGTCTGCACAGATGAGCGCGCCGTTGATCCAGGCGGCCTCGTCCATACACAGTAGACAGATCACGTTGGCAATGTCTTCGGTCGTGGTCAGGCGGCCGAAAGGATTTCGTAAAACGGCCTGGGCCCGGATCCGGTCGCTGCCGGGTATGGCCTTTAAGGCCGGGGTATCGGTAATGCCTGCCTGGATGATGTTGGACCGTATGCCGCAGGGCGCGAATTCCACGGCCATGGCTCGGGATACGGATTCCAGGACCGCCTTGGCCGCGGAAATGGCTGCATAGCCCTTCCATGCCACGCTGTTTCCCTCGCTGGTCAGGCCCAGAACCCGGGCATCACCGGCAAAAAACTTCCTGTCGAGAATGTCCTGCACCCATTCCACGATATTATATCCCATGGCATGCAGCGTACGGGAAAAATCCTCGGACCCCAGAAACTGGTTGTTGCTGTAATCCGAAGCATCGTCCACAAGCGTATAAAAGGCGTTGTACCCCTCGTCAAACGCATTGCTGATAATTTCGCCCACGCGCCGGGCAGACAGGCCGGCCGCCTCGGCGATTTTCTCCCGGGCGGCCCCGGGGGCCGAAGATCCCGGATATGGACCCAGCAGCTTGAGATTGCCGAAAGCCACGCTGTGCAAAAGAAGCCGGACGCCGCCTGAGTCTCCGAGCTTCTCCCCGAGTTCGTCCAGTACCCGGCTCCGGCCGTCCCCGGAAAGCCCGTCCAGGTTGAAGGTCAGCACGTCGACCCCGCTTTGACGAAGCGATTCGAATTCGTGTTCGATTCGTTTCATTGCACTGCGGCGGTCGCGATGGACAATGCAGAGGTTCATCCCGCAGGCCGAGAGTTTCTTTGCGGCCGCCAGACCGAATCCGCTCGATCCGCCGATGATCACCGCCCACCAGTTCTTCTCGAATCGGATCATGCGGCAAACTCCCTTTGTGCGGCTGAAAACGAGGTAATTGAGCGGCAGTTGATGTCCAGGCTGCGGAAAAAGTTCTTCAGGGGCCGGTTCGGCCCGATCTCATAGATTCTCTGGGACTTTTCCGCCAATACCTGCATGTTGTCCCGCCATTTCACCGAGCCGCTCAACTGGGCCACCAGCGCCTCGATCACGCTTGCGGTCATGGCCGAATGAAACAAACCCGTATAGTTGGAAGTAACCCGGGCCGCATTTTTGGAATTCAGGTGCGCGGCAATCGCATTTAACACCTCGCGGAACTTGTCCTTGATCGCGTTCATGAATCGGCTGTGAAACGGCGCGCTGACGTTTAACGGGATAAAGCGCAGGTTTTCATTCCCGCCCATGGCCTGTTCCAGCAGCGCGCGGGCCGATTCCATGCTGTCGGCCTGCCCGCTGATCACCACTTGGTCCGTGGAGTTGATATTGGCCACATCCAGCGGCAAATCCGACAAAAGTTCCCGGACCCGATCGATATCCAGGTTCCTGGCAATCACGGCCGCCATGGCGCCCTGTCCGGGCGGAGATGCCTGCTGCATCAGGTGGCCCCGGGTTTCCACGATCTGGAGTGCATCTGCAAACCGCATGGCTCCGGCTGCCACCAGTGCCGTGTACTCGCCCAGGCTGTGACCGCCGAAATAATCCGGAGAAAATCCGTACAAGTCCTGCAGTCCACGCAGCATTGCGATTTCAGTGGCCAGGATGCAGGGCTGAGCGAATTCGGTCAGATTGATGCGTTCGTCTTCCCCGAAACACATGGCACCCACATCCCACCCCAGAATGTCGGATGCTTCTTCAAATGTCTTGCGGCTGATTTCCACGTTGTCGTAAAAATCTTTGCCCATTCCCGGCCGCTGAGTCCCTTGACCGGGAAAAACAACAGCTGTTCGGGTATTTTCCATAATAACCTCCAAAAATGGATTCATTTAAATTCAAAAAGTCCGTGCAAGGTCTGCAGTACCGGAAACGGCTGCAGACAAGGCTTTCGAGATGCTCAAAGGACAGCTTTTTCCATCCGCAACCGGACGCATTTAAGACTCATACAAGAACCGTGCCAGACCCCCTTTCACAACAATATTGCTTGTTTTTACAAATAATTATATATTTATTTCAGGCTGGCTGTTCCAGTAAACTGCAGCAGGCTTTCAGGCATTTCGTGCACAAGCCTTGTACATGATGTGTATGCAATCGCAATAAAGGGAAAACGGATATGCATAAAAAGCGGAAAAACAGGAGAGGCGCAGTGATCTTTAAACTTTTATCATGAATATAAATTCTGTTCCGGCAACTTGTCAGGCACGTGCCGTTCGACAAATATGCGCACAAGATACTTTATGAGCGCTTTTGAATGATCCGCCCCGGCCAGGTAAATGCCGAACATGCACAGAAAATGGGTTGCGGTCCAGATGACCGGCCCGCCGATCACAATCAGCAGGGGCTGGCCGATATATATGGCAAACACGCTCAGGCCGCTGATCACCGGCCAGCAGGCGACATAGCTCACACCAATGCCGATCAGACCGGCAAGCACCCTGCCTGAGGGTTTTTGCCGAAAAACGCGCAAATCCGCACATTCCTGCACAGCCCTTCGTGCAAACCCGGTCTTTACCAACTGCTTGGCCACAAACCTGGACAGACCCAAACAAACCTCCTGTGCATGCAAATTTTTCGTATGATAAGCACTTGAAACTTGAGATGCAATATATTATACCCGATTCGGCCGCGGCAAACACAAAAAAAGCCCCACACAAAATTCCACATGAAGCAACGGCATCGTTTATGAAAGTATCCTCTTTTTTCAAACACCTGGAAGATATCGTCGCCGGTCCGGCGGCTCCCGGGCATCCCTACATCTTGTCCGGATACACCTACGAGGCGGTCTATGCCATGGCCGGGGATCTTCAGCATCGCCATTTTTCCGCGGAAAACCCCGAAACCGTCTGCCTCTGTGCAACCAACCGGGCGATTGTGGCCGCGACCCTTCTCGCAGCCCTTACCCGGCCGGTGACCCTTGTCATCCCCTATTCCTTCTCAGCCGAGGTGCTTGACCGGACACACCGGGCTCACGGTTTTTCAAAGGCCATTGCAGACGGCGCCATAGACCTGCCTGGCGGCGTGGAAGCCATATTGCCGGAACCGAAAACAGCGGGTACAAGCGTGCTGGAACCCGCCGGCATGCGCGATCCAAACAGCGTGTTTGTCAAGCTCTTTACCGGCGGCTCCACCCGGGCACCCCGCACCTGGTCCAAAACCATTGGCAACCTGTTCGGCGAAGCCATATATCACGCCCGAAAGCTGGCTGTCACCCCGGATGACAGATTTGCGGCAACCGTGCCGGCATACCATATTTACGGGCTTTTGTTCTCGGTGCTCACACCGCTGGCGGCTGGTGCATCAATAATTGACGGGGAATTAACCTATCCCGGGGAAATCCAGAGGGCAGTCAGCCGGGAACGGGCAAGCATTCTTGTGAGCATTCCACTTCATTACAAAATGCTTGCCGGCACGAAGTTTGCCGCAGAGGGCCTGCGATGTACGCTTTCATCCGCAGCAAGGCTCGAAGCAGCAGACAGCCGGGCTTTTTACAGGCAGACGGAACTGGGGATCACCGAGGTTTTCGGATCCACCGAAACCGGAGGTATTGCCACCCGGCTGTGCACCCATGACCAGCCGCATTTCACGCCTTTTGACTGCATTGAATGGAAAATCGCCGATCACCTGCTGGCGATCCGATCGGATTTCATTTCCCCGGAACTTCCCGTGGACGCGGATGGTTATTTTGTCACCAGCGACCGGATCAAACCCGTGGGACCGGACGGTTTTGCACTGGCCGGCCGAGCCGACCGGATCGTCAAGGTGGGCGGCAAGCGCGTGGATCTCGAGGAAGTAAGCTCCGCGATTGCCGGCATGCCGGAGGTGACCGACGCTGCAGTGATCTGCACCGGAAACGGCGGCACCCGGGGAAACGAAATCCGGGCGCTGGTGGCCGCAAGTATCAGCAGCAGCGAAATCCGCCGCCACCTCCGGCACCGCATCCCGGATTATGCCGTTCCCCGGCACATCCGGGTTGTGGATCAAATCCCGGTTTCCCCTGCCGGAAAATACGACAACTCCGAAATCCGGAAACTGCTGAACCAGTAGATACGCATGGGCGACCCTGCGAAAACCCGGGAAGCCTGATATTTTTTTGCAGAGCCTTACGGGGTGGAACGCTTCTGGAAAAACCCCGGGATTCAATACTGAACCGCGTGCTTCGCTTGCCGGGGCAACCGCATGTCGCTGCACTCGAGCCGGGCATCTCTAAGGCTCGCTTCGCGGCGGCTCGGCAAACTCGCCTGTCGGCTCAAACAAAGCCGGCCGTCTGCTCAGCTTCGCCAAGAACTGACACCGGCCCTCGTGCAATGCCCCATACGGCAGCCCCGACAATCTCCGCACGGGAAAACCTTGACGGCTCCTGCAGACATTGACAACCACACATCGGGACAAACACACAGGCTCGCCCCTACAGCAGGGTTTTGAGACCTTCCGAAATTAGACGGGTGAAACCAGCAGGGAGTTGGGCCAGGGAGGGACGGCGGGGTGGTTTGCGCAGATGCATCGGGCGCGACAGCGGACGGCATATGCGCAAACTTCCCCGCCGGCCCGACCCTGCGAAAACCTCGGAAGCCTGATGCTTTTTTTTGCAGAGCCTTGTGAAGTTAATGTCTATGCGGGTTTGCAAATAACAGATTCGGATTTCACCTTCCGGCGCTCCGTGTCTTACGGCTGCGGAGGCTGCGCCGGAATTCTGCAATATTGGTGCGGTGATTGAACACGATAAACAGGACCGTGGCCACCGTGCCGGCAATGGCCAGGGGGCTGTCCGGCCACCTGAAAATGGTTGCCCCGGCAAGTACGGCCACCATGGAAAACGAGGCGATAAAGGGAAGCCGCATCAGCCCGAAAACCAGCCCCCATGCAATACAGGCGGCAAGCGCGCCTGCCGGCACCAGGACCGTGGAAAAACCCAGGTAATTGGCCACGCCTTTTCCGCCTTTAAATTGATGAAAGCAGGGATACCGGTTGCCGCAAATTAGGGCCAGCCCGGACCACGCCACTGCCGGCGGGAAAAAAAGCACCAAGGCCAATGCGGACACGGCAGCGGCCCGGCCCACATCCAGCACCAGCACCAGGGCTGCAGCTGGCCCTCCGGCCTGGCGATACACATTGGTCACCCCGGGATTGCCGCTGAAACCGGCCCTCGGATCACCCTTTTTCAAAAGCCTGAAAAAAAGAATGGCAAAATTGATCGAACCGAGGCAGTAGACAAAAACTG
This sequence comes from Desulfobacterales bacterium, assembly GCA_018335195.1. Taxonomy (GTDB): domain Bacteria; phylum Desulfobacterota; class Desulfobacteria; order Desulfobacterales; family Desulfosalsimonadaceae; genus Desulfosalsimonas. The sequence continues at coordinate 90,504 of JAGXKN010000006.1, read as the reverse complement.
CAAATATCAAGAACCACATGGCCACCATCTGCTGCATCTATTGATTTGCGCGGATCCACGCGGGCGGATTTTTTCGCCCACCCGTGACATCGCGCATGCGCAGGGCGCGGACAACCTCGAAAACCCCGCTTTCCGCTTGAAAAATCCACAGGTCAAAAATGTTTTCGCTTCGTTTACAGCCGGCCGGCAATATCCGGGCGACATATTTTCCGCCCGGCGCCGTGGGCCGGATAACCTGCCGGCGCGCAAAGCCGACAGGAAACCCGATAAATCCCGAATATCGCTGCCCCCAGACGCACGCGGCATGAAAGGCCGCATCCAGGGCAAACGGCGAGCCAAGCGGCCCGTTTGCTTCGGGCAAATGCGGCGTACGGATTTCGGCTGAGGCTCCTGCCGGGCAAAGCTGCACATTGCCGGCAAGGTTTTGGTATGCCTGCCCCATTGGCACGAGTTCCCTGTATACATTCCTGACGGGCACCCGCATTTCGGCTTCTGATTCCTCAAAATCCGGAACCTCCGAATTATCGGAAATTATGCCCGAGCGGGCAAAACAAACCCGGGCATGCTCGCGGGTTCGGGTAATTACGGATCCGGATACCCGCATGCGGGTAATCAGCGCAGCTCTAAACCGTTCAATCCCGAGCTTTTCAAATTCCACAAACGCCTCAATGGTTTCTGCCTGCTCATCCATGATCAGGAATTTACCAAACTCCGCATCAAGCAATTTTCCGACATCCAGACTTGCTTCCAGGTCCCGAACGGCCGCGGCAAGCCGCTGCATGGACTCCACCGCAGGGAAAACCGCCGCGGATCCGAAAACATGATCCCGCAGGTAGGAAAAGACCTCGATATTCGCCGGCAAGCGGACGGCATCCCCTATTTCGGAAAGATCTCCCATAAATGCTTGGTTCTTTCATCAATGGCCACGGGCCTGCCCGCCGAATTGAGCGCACAGTGCTCCGTGAAACCGGTGCACACGATCTGCCCGGTCTCGCCGTGAGTGATAATGTAATGGAATTTCAGCCGGACCTTTCCCAGGTCCCCGGGCCGGGTATGAACCCACATGGGATCGTCGTAATGCAGCGGGCTGTAGTATTTGACCCCGATTTCAATAATGGGATAAACATATCCGCTGGCCTCGATTTCCGTGTAGGGATAGGACAGATCGCGCATCAGGGAGGTACGGCCGAATTCAAAATAGCGCAGATAATTGGCATGATACACTACGGCAGAGCGGTCCGTGTCTGCATAAAGCGTGCGGTAATGGCTTCTGTGCCAGATAAATCCGTCTGCCAGGTTTTTGACAAAGCGGGGATCATCATCATGGATTTCCGGTGTAAACGGCTTGGGCCGCATGATCAGACTCCTTTAAATACGATACAGCAGTTTGTGCCGCCAAACCCGAATGCATTTGACAAAAAGCACCCATACCCGGCATTGCGGGCCTGGTTTGCCACCACGTCGATATCGCCCAGATCCGGATCATGAATATAGTTGATGGTGGGCAGCAAAACCCCCTGCTGCATGCCCTCGATACCGAAAGCCGCCTCGATTGCCGCAGAGGCGCCCAGGGTATGGCCGATCTGGGACTTGTTCGAGGATATCGGCAGATTCTGCACCCCGCTGCCAAACACGCTGCGCAGGCACTCGATCTCGGTGCGGTCCCCCTTGCTGGTGGATGTGCCGTGGGCATTGACATATTCGATGTCCTCAGGCGAAATCCCGGCATCGTCGATGGCGCCTTCAATGGACCGGATAATGGTCGGCGCATGCGGCAGGGTGAAGTGATGGGCATCCGAGGTCCAGCCCACACCCAGGACCTCGGCTTTCGACTGCAGGCCATGGGCCTTTATGGCCTCTTCTGCGGCGAGTACCAGGACGCCGCACCCTTCGGATAAAACCATACCCTTGCGGTCGATGCTAAATGGCCGGGAAGCCTGTGACGGGTCCACATATGCGCGGTCATCCGGGTTGACCTTGATGGTGGCGTTCATGTTGGCAAAACCGTGGATAATCTCGGGCATGATGCAGGTGTCCACGCCCCCGGCCAACACGAACTCGCAGTCCCCGTCCCGGATCATGCGGGCGCCCAGACCGATTGCATGGTTGCCCGAAGCACACGCCCCTTGAGGGGAAAACACCGGGCCGGTAAACCCGAGCATCATGCCGGCTTTGCTCGCCGGCAAATTGGCGCACAGGTTGGGCAGCAGATACGGACTGACCCGCAGCGCACCCCGGTTGAGATAGTTGTCCATGGCGGTGCGGAACGCATCCGTGCCGTTTAAGGCCGATCCCACCAGGCACGCGGTCCTGGGGCCGGTATCGACATTCATTTCCAGGCCGCTGTTTTGCAGGGCTTCCCGGCAGACCGCCATGGTCAGGATCACAAAATCCGCATTCCAGTTATAGGCTTCCTTGGCATCTGCAAAGTCGCATGCCGCAGGGTCCCAGTCCGGAATTTCACCCACCACGTTGCTCTGGCTCTTGACCTGGCATCGCGTCACCCGGCGGAAACCCGACCGGCCGGCAACCGCGGCCTTCCAGCTTTGCTCAAATGTCCTTGCCAGGGGCGTGGCAGCGCCGTATCCGATAACAAAAACCCGTCTGTTTCGGGGTGCTTTCATATAATTGCGGGGCTTCCTCTATGTGCGCTGTTTAAATACGATGCATGCGTTGCATCCGCCGAAACCAAAGGCGTTTTTCAAAACAAATTCCTGGTCCAGGGCCTGCGGGGCCACTGCAATTTCTTCCATGGGCATTTCCGGGTCCGGTACGTAATTGATGGTCGGAACAAGCACACCGGCCTTCATGCCCTCCATGGCGAACACGGATTCAATGGCGCTCGAGGCGCCCATGGCATGCCCGGTCATGGACTTGTTTGCCGTGATCGGCGGCAGCTTTTTGCCGAACACCGCGCGCAAGGCGTCATTTTCCACCCGGTCGCCCGCCTGGGTGGAAGCGGCATGGGCGTTGACCGCATCAATATCGTGCGGGCAGATTCCGGCATCCGCAATGCTTTCGGCAATACAGCGCCGCACCGTGGGCTCGTAAGGGGCCACGAAATGATGGGCGTCCCCGGTCATGGACCAGCCCCGGAGACCGGTCTGCCAGTCAAGACCGTGGGTTTCTGCAAATTCCCGGGCGGCCAGGATCACCGCTCCGGCCCCCTCGGATACCACAAAGCCCCGCCTGCCCGCGGCAAACGGACGGCTGGCGGCCTCCGGGGCCTCTTCCCGGCCGGGCTTGTGCCGGTATGCCCCGTTCATGGTGGCAAAACCGGCCACAATCGGTTCGACCAGGGCGAAATCCACGGCTCCGCAGATTGCAACGTCCGCCCTGCCGGCTGCAAGCAGCATCGCACCATTGATCATTGAGGTGGCGCCCGTGGCGCAGGCGGTGATGGTCGAGAGATTCGGCCCGGTTGCGCCGATGAGCATGGCGACCTTGCCGGTGACCATGTTGATGCATGAATTGGGGTTGGTAAAGGGATGCGGCATTTTGCCCGTCTCCCGCATCCGCCGGTCTGCTGTGAGCACCGCGTCCTGGCCGCCCACCGCCGAACTGAAGGTCACGGCCACGCGCGGGGCCAGCTTTCCGGTAACCTCAATGCCGCTTTTTTCCAGGGCCCGATGCACCACCAGCAGGGCATGCCTGAAAATCGGTGATTTCCAGTTAGCCATTTCCCGGGGCTTTAAAAACGGATACGGGCTGGCATCGAATTCCGGAACCTGCCCGGCAATGCGGACCGGAAAATTTTCGTCTGCGGCAAACCGCGTCAGCGGGCCGATCCCGCTTTTCCCGCGGTTTGCTGCTTTCCATTGTTCGGCCGTATTCGTGCCAAGCGGCGAGAGAATATCATATCCGAGAATGACGCTTTGACGGTTTTCCATGAATGCGCCCGCGGTCTACCAGGGAAGAAATTGATACAGCTTGGCAAACATTTCATATACTTCGATCCAGTTCTGCAGGTCCTCGGCAGAACGCATGTGGGCCCGCTTGTTAACCATGATCCAGCTCATGTGCGCCGCACCGTCCTTGCATGTGGAACAGTCCCGGGTGGCGGAAGTACAGCATCTGTGCATGGTTTCAAGGTCAGAGGCCCAGCGGATGAAGTGGATCAGACGCCTGGGTTTGGGCTCCCGGTTGTCCAGGGGCTCGGTCACCGAAGGGCACTCCTTCCAGCCAAACTGCCGGTCCAGCATTTTGCCGGTGGTAATCACCTGGTGATAATACTTGGCGGAAATCACGGTATCCGGATAGGTGTCGAGCATTTCATCCATTTCCGCACGCAGATCGTCGAGTTCGCCCTGTCGCCAGGAAAAACCGTCCACTGCCTCGTCGTTGGACAGCAGCTGCATGTGCACCTTCAGGCCGGCATCCCGGATTTTGCGGATCACCTGCCCGGTTCTGCCGATCTGGTTCGGCGTGATGGTATACAGATAATAGGTGTAGGGATCGCCTTCATAATTGTTGCTGGAAATGCGGAAAGTGTTTTGGCCCCGCAGGCGTTTTTCGTCTTCCTCGTCGCCCCACAGGGAAATGCCCACCATCATGTCGGGAAACCGTTCGCGCGGGACCTTGATCAAGCCGTTGGTGGCACAGTAGGTCGGCATCCTGCTGTAGAACGCCTCGATGCGGTCAAAGCAGAGCGTGGGCTCGCCCCCGATAAGGATGGCCAGGTTGACCCCCCGCTGTTTTTCCTTGTCCACAAAAGCGGCCCACTTTTCCGGATCGGTTTCTTCCCGGGCGACCTTGTCTTCTCCGGAAGAGAAAAAAAAGCACCCCTTGCATCTCAGGTTGCACCGATTGGTCACGTCATAGATGGAACTGCGGATATTGAGCTGCGAAATTCTCTTGTATCGCTGGTACCAGTGGCTATCGAGAAGGGAACTGACGGTTTTCATGCTGTTTGCTCCAGGTGCGTCTTACTTTTCAAAAACATCATGGCTGGGCGGGGCCACCAGGTCCGAACACAGATCCGGGCTTTTTTCATATTCCCGAACCCATACCGCCAGGTATACATCCACGTAATCCAGCCAGGCTTTAAACAATTCCGGGTTCTTTGCGTGGCGAAACATCCTGGATGTCACCACGGCGCTTCCTGCGGCGTAATGACGGCAGTCGGCGCAGTCGGTATCAGGCACGCAGCAGGCCGCACTGCGATCCCAGGACAAGTCCGTACGATACTGCCGAAAGGACCGGCCCAGCCCGATCTCGGTTGACGGGTTGGCCCTGGGATAAGGGCAGGAAAACAGGTCATGGAGGCCCAGCCGGTGGGTGTGGGCCACAATATTGTACGGGGAAAAGCAGACATGTTCCGGGTACTGTGCGCAGATGCGCTGCATGGTCTGCCGGGTTTTTTCCAGCGAGGCCGCATCGTGGCGGAGTCCGCCCGCATATCCAACGGGCGCGGAAAACATGTTGAAAGTCAGCCGGCAGTTGTTTCGCGCCAGCAGTTCGGCGACTTCTTCGGCTTCATCGATGTTTCCCGGGGTGAACGTATAGACGAAAACCGCCCGCGGGTCATCCCGGTAATTGTCGATCTGCCTTTCGAGCATGTTCTTGGCGCCCCTGAGGCGGTGGCTAGTTTCATCGTTTCCCCATACGGAAATGTGGATCTGGTAGTCCACGGCGCTATCAATGCGCTTAATCCCATTGGTGGCAATGCACCCCAAGGGGATTTCATCAAAGCAGACCCGGCACAACTCGGGTACAAGGGAAGGCTCCGCGCCTGCGAGCACCACGTATGTAATACCCCGCTGTTTTTCGTGGGCCATGAGCTGACGCCACTGCTCCGGATCCCGGTTTTCCGTGACCGCAGCCTTGTCGCCCTGATAGTAGTAACATCCCTCGCAGTCGATATTGCACCGGTGGGTCATGTCATAGGTGGACTCCCGCAGGAAAAAGTATTTTCGGACTTTTTCCCATTTCTCTCGTATTCCGTCAACTGCGGTAATATCGGAGAATTTCCAGGCCTGTGCTTCCGGTGTTGCGGGAACTGCAGTCCCCTGCTGATTGAATTTCGCCACAATTGCCCCTTGTGTTTGATTCCAGTAATGTGCTAGCTTTTCACGGGTGCATGCGCGAGTACGTATTCAGCGATCAGCCGGAGGGATTTGAGCTTCGGGTAATCATCCTCGTCAATGCTGATGCCGTATTCGTCCTGAAGTACCAGCGCCACGGTGGCAAGATCCATACTGTCAACCCCGACTTCATCGATTAAGTCCAGGTCCGGATCAAAGGTCTGCGGGGTTACATCTTCGAGTTTCAACTCGTCGATGATAATTCTGGCCACCCCTTCGATGGTATCCTGAAGTGTCAATTCCTGCTGCATGGTTTTTTCGTTCTCCCTGTTTGTTGACTATTTGATCGAATCCGTGGTAATCCGCCCTTTACAGGCCGTTTCCGCATCAACGGACATTTGAAATGAAAAAATCCCCGCTTTGCCGTCCACAGGGGTGGCAACAACATAGATGGCTTCATCAGGCCTTATGATGCGCCTGTATTTCACGCGATTGACCGCGCCGGGATTTTGTTCCCGGCCGATTGCCTCCTGAATCATGTCAAAAACGATTGCCAATTGGGCGATTGCCGGCAATATGGGGTTGCCCGGAAAATGGCCGGAAAACCACGGAGAGCCTGCGGGCACAACGGCCCTGGCGCGAATGTTCCCCTCGGAATCGGTTTTCAGATTTTTCAGGCAATGCCAGCGATTTTGCATTTACCCTGCCTGAGCACTGTTTTTAAAAATCGTACTACATTCAATCCCTGTTTTTCAATCCCGTATCAGCAGTCATGCATAAAGGGAATTAACGCATTTGTCAACTTTGATAACAAATCAAAAAGCAGGACGTTCATAACTTTATAAAATTCTAAGAAAAAACGCGGCGTTTCCCGGATTTTCGCAGGAGCTTTCAACTTCACAATGCTCTGCAAAAAAAGCATCAGGCTTCCCGGGTTTCCGCAGGGCCGGGCCGGCGCGGAAGTTTGCACATATGCCGTCTGCTGACGCGCACGATGAATCTGCGCAAACCAAGCCGCCGTCCCGCCCTGTCCAAACCCCTCGACAATTCTACCAATTCAGTCCGGAAAGGTTTCAAAATCCCCGGAACTCAAAGACAAACCATCCGAATGGTAATACCCGAAATGGGCCGGATGTGGGATCCGGCAGGATTCTCGCTGGCAGAGACTTCCGTAAGGGACGTATGAAACTTGACAAGAAGTCCCGGCACCTATAATATACTTTAATTTTTTCGCCGGTTCAAAGGGCTTGCCAGGGCCTGCCCGGATTGACCCGCAGACAAGGATGGACAGAATATGACAAGAACCCCGCAAAAGGGCGGGCATACGCTCGTAATCGACGGTTCGGAAATTTCCCTGCAGCAGATCGTCCGGGTAGCCCGGGGCGAAGCGGCCGTTGAAATCGATACGGGCGCCGAATTCACTGCTCACATGGAACAGTCCCGGGACGTGCTCATCCACGCCTTGGAGCGGGAATCGCCCGTATACGGGGTAACCACGGGATTCGGCAAATGCTGCGGCAAACGGATGATTTCCGAGGTGGCCGAACAAAACGGCATAAACCTGATCCGTTTTCACGGCTGCGGCACGGGCGCGCCATTTGACGCGGAAGAAACCCGGGCGGCCATGGTATGCCGGCTTGCCTGCTTTGCCAGGGGGTACTCGGGCGTTTCAATGGAGTTGATGCAAAAAATCGCCGAACTGCTCAACGCAGACATCACGCCGGTTGTGCCCTCCGAAGGCTCCGTGGGCGCATCCGGGGACCTTACGCCTATGTCTTACGTGGCAGCCGTGCTTATGGGAGAACGTCAGGTGTTTTACCGCGGCCGGCAAATGCCGGCGGCAGAAGCCCTAGCTGGGGCGGGCATTTCGCCCCACCGGTTTTTCCCCAAGGAACCGCTTGCCATCATGAACGGCACGGCCATGATGACCGGTGTTGCCGCCATTGTATTGGATCGGGCGGAAAAAATCGCAAATGCGGCCACTGACGCTACCGCCCTGTGCATTCATGCCATCGGCGGCAATTCTCATCATTATTATCCGGCCATATCCAGGGCAAAGCCGCATCCGGGCCAGAAGGATGCAGCCACCAGGATCGCCGAAGTGCTTTCCTCTGATGCGCCGCCGGAAAGCTTTGCCATAAATGGGCCGGATACGCTGCAGGACCCGTATTCCTTGCGCTGCGGCCCACAGGTCATAGGGGTTCTCACAGACGCCCTTGAATGGGTACGTCAATGGCTGAGCATCGAGGCAAACAGCGCAAACGACAACCCGTTATTCGATCCCGAATCCGGCAGCGTGCTCATGGGCGGCAATTTTTACGGCGGACATGTGTCATTTGCCATGGACGGACTCAAAAGCGCCCTGGCATCCGTGGCGGACATGGCCGACCGACAGGTGGCGCTCATGGTGGATGCCAATGTCAACCGGGGGCTGCCCGCGGACCTGGTCGGCGTGGAAGATCCCGAAAAACCGTTTCATCACGGTTTCAAAGCCATGTCCATCAGCGCCTCGGCACTTGCGGCAGAAGCACTCAAGCAAACCATGCCCGCGGCTTCTTTTTCCCGGTCCACGGAGTCACACAACCAGGACAAGGTGAGTATGGGCACGATTGCGGCCCGCGATGCAAAACGCATTTGCGAACTGGCGGAAAAAACCGTTGCCATCTGCCTGCTTGCAGGTCTTCAGGCCTGCGAACTTCGCGGCAGCCTGGAACAGCGGACAAAACTGGCGGAATTGGTCAGCATCCTCCGCGAAATCGCGCCGCCGACCATTGCTGATCGCCCCATGGATACGGATATCGACAGCCTTTCATCCGCAATCGAAGACTCCGGAATTTTTACCTCCGCCCCTTGCTGATACCCGTATTTTCAGCGGCAGCGCCGTGTTTTTTTGCCAAACCAACCAAACAGGCCGAAAAGCAAATGAAACAAACCGATCCGGACAAATCCTGTGAACGCAAATTCGCGGTGCCGTTTCACGATCTGGATCCCATGGAGGTGATGTGGCACGGCAATTACTTCAAATACTTCGACATCACCCGGGACGCGCTGTTTCGCAAGCTCGGGGTGGACCTCTACCGGGTATACAGGGACACACAGTATATCTTCCCCATTATCCGGACCAGCATCAAGCACGTTCTGCCCTTGCGCTTCAGGGACGAGTTCCTCTGCCGGGCAACGTTAAAGGAAGTCAACTACAAGATCACGATCGCATTTGAGATCCGGCTTGTCGAAGACAACCGTGTCAGCACCAGGGGCAAAAGCGAGCAGGCTGCGATAAAAATCCCGGAAATGGAAACCATGCTCCGGATACCAGATGACATCCGCGAGGCGCTCGGGTTTTAAGAATGAATCCATACGGAAGTACTGCAGAAGCCTTTATCACCGGATATGAACGGCTGGGCGCATGGTCCGGCGTACTCGACGAAATCAATGTCTTCCCGGTGGCAGACGGGGACACGGGCCGCAATCTCATGATCAGCCTGGCTCCGCTGCGGGGAATCCAAGATCGGGATCCGGCTGAAACCCGACGCCGGCTCCTGTTTGCAGCCAGGGGCAACTCCGGCAATATTGCAGCCAGGTTCGTGGTCGAACTGCTCAGCGCCGAATCCATTCATCAACTGCCGGGGGCGGCACGGACCGGCTCCAGAAACGCCCGCAGCGCGGTTCACGACCCCAGGCCCGGAACCATGCTCACGGTGCTGGACCGGTTTGCAGATGCGCTGGCGGACCCGGAAAACCGGGAGGACAGCGTAAACTTCCCGGAATCGGTGATCGATCAAATCCAGACCGCGGTGCACGAAACCCCGGAGATGCTGCCGGAACTCAAGGAAGCCGGGGTTGTGGATGCCGGCGCCCTCGGGATGTTTCTGTTTCTGGAAGGATTCTTGAAATGCTTTTCCAGCCGGGCCGACACTTTCCGCTCGATTTCAGATATTTTCGGCGACAGCCTGAAAATCGCCGCAGGTTTTAGCCGGTCAGCGGACAAGGGCTATTGCGTGGATTTCGTGGTACGCATGGACGAAAATGCCGGCCATCCGGAGGACCGGATCGCAGAAATGGAAGACAGCGCCCTGGTCTATGCGTACCAGGATTACGCAAAGGTCCATTTGCACACAAACAATGCAGCGGACCTGAAGCAAAGGATCAAAAGCATGGGGCACATCGTTCAGTGGAGCCAGGACGATCTTGTCCGGCAGACCGCGGATTTCCGCATGCCCGCAGCCCGGGGGCCGGTTCACATTGTCACGGACGCGGCAGGCTCGCTTACCCGGCACCAGGCGCGCCGCCTGGGGATCACGCTGCTGGAAAGCTACGTCACCCGCGGCGAGACCTGCGCACCGGAAACCTGCATAGATCCGGAAACTCTCTATCATGCCATGCGCGACCGGGTCCCGGCATCCACCTCCCAGGCCTCTATATTTGAACGCCATCAACATTATGAACGGCTGCTGGCCAGGCACCAAAACGTGCTTTATCTTTGCGTGGGCTCCGTATACACGGGGAATTACCAGGTGGCCGTGGAATGGAAAAAGCAGCACGACCCGGAAGATCGCCTTACGGTCATCGATACCGGCGCGGCATCGGGACGGCTTGCCGCTGCGGTCATTGCAACCGCCAGGTACGCCGCCCGCGCGGAAACAGCCGGCCAGGTGATCGCGTTTGCACAAGCGGCATCGGAAAAAAGCGGGGAATATATCTTTCTCGACGAGCTCAAATACCTGGCCGCAGGCGGGCGAATGTCGAAAACCGGGGCGTTTTTCGGAGACATGATGCACGTAAAACCGGTTATCACGCCCACGCCCCGTGGGGCGGAAAAAGTCGGCATCGTCAGAAACACCTGGGCCCAGCTTCGTTTCGCAGTCGAGCGGCTCAGCCGGAATCTGCGCGACGCGCCCGAATCCCTGTTACTGCTTGAATACACGGATAACCGGAAATGGGTGGAAGACCGGGCCGCGGCAGAGATCCGGCGGATTTTTCCGAAGGCTGAAATCCGAATACAGCCGCTTTCACTGACCTCGGGCGTGCATATCGGCCCCGGGGCCTGGGCTGTGGCCTACTACGGGCAGCAGCCGGAACAGGGAGATGAAGACTGAATGGACCGTTTTTCATCTAGCGCTGAAGCCCGGCATCAACCCGGCAAAAAAGACCGTTTCGCCGTGGTGATCCCGGCTTACAACCACGCCCGTGCCGTGGAAAAGGTGATCGCGGAAGCCCTGGAACTCGAGTTGCCCGTATTTGTTGTGGATGACGGATCCACTGACGACACCCGTGAACGCGTCTGGGGATTTCCGGATATCCGCATCATTGCCCACGAAAAAAACCTCGGCAAGGGCGCGGCTCTTATAGCCGGCTTTTTAGAAGCCTCGCAGATCGCGGACTGGGCGATTACCATGGATGCCGATGGCCAGCACAATCCGCTGGATGCGAAAATCCTGATCCGGACTGCCCGGCAATACCGAAAAGCACTGATCGTGGGCCGCCGCACCGGCATGAACGATCCCCACGTACACTGGACCAGCCGGTTTGGCAGAAAATTTTCCAATTTCTGGGTGCGCGCCTCCAGCGGCCCGAAAATCTCGGATTCCCAGAGCGGATTCCGGATTTACCCGCTGCCCGAGGCACTGGCCTGGCAGACAAAGTCCAGACGGTTCGAGTTCGAGGTGGAAATTCTGGTGCGCGCTCACTGGCAGGGCGTGCCCGTTGTCGAGGTGCCCGTGGGCGTAAGTTACCTGCCGGCCGGACAGCGCGTTTCCCATTTCCGGCCGTGGCGGGATTTTTTCAGAAACGCGAAAACTTTTACCGGCCTGATCGTGCGCAGATTTTTTAAAAGGCCGGCCAAAACCGTGCCTGAAAACAAAGCGTGAAGCCATTGCCATTGCCCCTGCTGTCCGGACATAACCCGCTGAAAGCTTTTTTGTTTACCGCTGCCCTTGTGCTGATCGCTGCTGCCGTGATTTCCCTGTTTAACCTCCGGTTTGAAACCGATATTATCAGCTCCCTGCCACGGGGCAACGCCGTAATTGACCAGGGCGCCTACGTGCTTGAACATCACCCTTATCAAAACCGGATTTTTATTGATCTGGCCCTTGATGAAAAAAACCCGGACAAGCTGGTGGCAGCCGCGGAAACACTCGAAACCCGGCTGCAAAAAAGCAGGGTATTTCAAACCGTTGGCACCAGGGAAATGGGCCGGCTGTTTCCCAAACTCATGGCGCACGTGACAGAAAATCTTCCCGTGCTGTTTACGGCCGAAGAACTGGAAAATGAAATCGCCCCGATTTTGCAGGAAGGCCGCGTAAAACAGCGGGTCAGGGAAAACCTCTCCGGGCTGTTTACCATGGACGGCATGGGCCGTTCCGATCTGGCCGTAAAAGACCCGCTGGGATTGAGCGGCCGGGTGCTGGAAAAACTGAAGCATCTCGTGCCCGCCCAGGAAATCCGATTTTACAAGGGCCAACTCCTGTCTGCCGACGGACGGCACCTGCTTGTCATTGCCAACCCGAAAAAAGCCGGCACCGGAGCGAAACCGGCCCACGAAATCGATGAAACCATCGAAGAAGCCACCCGGGTGCTGAAACAAAAATACCGGGACACAGAGGCGGATTTCACTGTCACTCCGGTAGGTGCCTACCGGGCGGTGATCGACAATGAAACCACTGCCAGGACGGACACCAAAACCGCCCTGTTTTTCGCCACTTTGGGGATTGCATGCCTGTTGATGCTCGCCTTTCCCAGGCCCTATATCGGCCTGCTCGCGTTTTTGCCGGCCGTGTTCGGCACCGTGTGCGCGCTTGCCTTTTATTCCATCTGGCACAGTTCGATTTCCGTTATGACTATCGGTTTCGGGGCCGCCATTATCTCCATCACTGTGGATCACGGAATTTCCTATTTGCTGTTTCTGGATCAGCCGCACGAGACAAAGGGCAAGGCCGTTTCCCGGGAAGTGCGGGCCGTGGCTCTGTTGGCCGCCCTAACCTCGGTGGGGGCTTTTTTCATGCTGAGTTTCAGTGGATTCCCGGTTCTCGGAGAGATCGGTCAATTTGCTGCATTCGGCATTGCGTTTTCCTTTATATTTGTCCATTCCTGCTTCCCGCTGCTTTTTCCCAGGCTAAAGGCAGCCCGGCGCCCGGGCGGATTTTTTTTGCAGTCGGCAGTGGACCGCATCTCAGGCGGCGGCATGTACAAGCCCGCACTTGCGCTGGTGTTTGTTGCTGTTATGGCGATTTTTGCGGACCCGAATTTCAACCTGGATATCGCGGAGATGAACACGGTAAAAAAACAAACCATTGCCGCGGAAAAACGGATCTCGGAAGTCTGGGGCCAGCAGCTTTTTGACAAGGTATACCTGATGGCAGAGGCGCCGAACCTGAGATCCCTGCAGGAACAGAGCGACCGGCTCGCCCGCTCCATGGATGGGGAAATCGAAGCCGGCACCCTTTCAGCGGCCTTTTCCCCCGCTGTGGTGTTTCCGGGAAAACAGCGCTGCCAAAACAACCTGGCGGCCTGGAAAAAATTCTGGCAGGACCATGATCGCAAGGGTATGGAAAAAGAAATCCGCCGGGCCGCGTTCGCCCTCGGCATACCCGGCTCGGCATTCTCGGGAGTCTACAAGGCCGGAAAATCGCCTTGCAACGGCGGACTGGCCATTGCCCCCGAATTCCGCGAGATGCTCGGGATCCACTATTTTCCGGAAGCTGATTCCTGGATGCTGTTTTCCGCACTGACCCCGGGGCCGGAATATGACCCGGAGGCATTTTTCAGCACCTATTCCGACAAAAAACAGGTCCGCGTATTTGATCCGAATTATTACTCCCGCATTATCAGCGAGTTTCTTTCACAGACCTTCGTGCGGATGCTTATTGTCATCGGCATCAGCGTCACGCTGCTGCTCCTGCTGTTTTTCATGGACCCGGTACTGACCGGAATTGCGCTTTTGCCCATCGGCTTTTCCCTGATCTGCACCCTCGGGGTCCTGTCCCTGATCGGGCTACCTCTGAACATCCCGGGACTGATGCTCTCGGTGGTCGTGGTGGGCATGGGTCTGGACTATTCCCTGTACATGGTTCGCGCCTTTCAGCGCTACCGCGACGAGCACCATCCCTACCAGGCCCATATCCGCATGACCGTGTTTCTTGCCGGGGTTTCCACGCTTATTGGCTTTGGCACCCTGGCCATGGGCGAGCACAACCTGATGAAAAGCATGGGGCAGGTGCTGGTCATCGGTATCGCCTTTGTAATGGCAGGCGCATTTAGCCTGCTGCCACCGTCTCTCCGGTACCTTTTCCGGCCGGTGCAGTTCTCGGGCGATACGGCCCGGCCGGGCACCAAGCTTCATCAAAAGCGGATCCGTGCGCTCTACAGGCACCTGGAAGCATATCCGCGGATCTTCTCCTGGTTCAAGCGCCGGCTTGATCCCATGTTTGCAGAACTACCGGAGTTTCTCCGGAATCCGGCTGTGGTGATTGATATCGGCTGCGGATTCGGCATTACTGCGGCCTGGATGCGCGCAATGAATCCGGAAATACGCATTTACGGCGCTGACCCGGACCCGGAACGGGCCCGGATTGCCGGCAGGGTCGTGGAACCATGCGGCAGAATATATCCGGCAGCCGCGCCCGACCTGCCGGATTTTCAGGTGCAGGCGGACCTGGCGGTGATGCTTGACATGATCCATTATCTCTCGGATTCCCAACTGGCGGTCACGTTGCAGAAAATCCGCAAAAACCTGCAGCCCGGCGCCGATCTGCTCATCCGGGCTACGATTGCCGAAGACACGCACGTACCCGTGCTGCACAGGATCGAGTCTTTCAAAAACCGGCTGACGCAAACAAAGACCTATTACCGCCCGGCTGACCGGATCGGGAACATATTGACGGAAAACGGGTTTGCGCTCCGCAGCACCGGGCCTTCGGGCACGGCGCGCGAAGAAATCTGGTTTCTGGCGGAATCTGACGGTGCAAACCAATAGGAAAGGGCAATGATCAACCGGTTTTACCGATGCATGGTTTACCTGTCCCGGAAATGGGGGATATGGGTTTTTTATATCGCGGTCCGGATTATCGCCACCGGATATTTTCTGTTTTTCCCCCGCAGGGTGGCAACAAGCGTGCGCTTTTACCGGGCCGTGTTCCCGCGGCGGTCCGTATTATACGGACTCTGGTGCGCCTGGAAACAGTTCCACAGCTTCACAAACATCTACATTGACAGATACCTGCTTGAAGCCTCGGGAAATATCGGCTACACGGCCGAAGGACTGGAACATCTCCGGAAAGCCGCAAACAGACGTACCGGCGGCATTCTGCTGATGTCCCACCTGGGCAACTGGGAAGTGGCCGCCCGGCTGCTTAAAAAGGAAGGATTTCCGCTTCTGCTGTTTATGGGCAAAAAGGCCGGGGAACAACTCGAAGGCCTCCAGAAAACCACCCTGCAGCAAGACGGGGTGGAAATCATTGCCAGCCGGCAGGGAGCGGGCTCACCCATGGAGATCCTGGAAGGGGTCAGATATCTGCGCAGCGGGTGGATTCTGTCCATGGCCGGCGATCGCTTCGGGGATTCGTACCGCTCCTTTGCCGAGGTGGAATTTCTGGGACACGCGGTCCGGCTGCCGGAAACCCCGTACGTGCTCGCCATGGCAACCGACGCCCCGATTTTCGTATTTTTCGCGTTTCGCAAAGCCCGGGGCAAATATCACTTTATCATTCACCCGCCCATAGACGTGCGCGCCGGCTCGCGCCAGTCGCGCAAACAGGGCATCGACCGGGCCGCCCGGGACTATGCGCGCCTCCTGGAACGGGCAGTTTGTCAATATCCATTTGAATGGCATCATTTTGAACCATTTCTCGGCCGAAAAACCGGGCCGGAAGATCAATCGAAATAAAGGGCACGGGTTTAATGGGCATTTATATCACAGGCATTGGCATAATCAGCGCGCTCGGCCGGGGATTGCGGCAAACCGCGGCTTGCCTGCGCCGCAACCAAAGCGGCATCGGTCCGCTGACCCTGTTTGAACACACCGCGCCGCTGCCGGTGGGGGAAATCCGGCAGGCGTTTTCAGATCCCGACCTTCCCAGGACCCACCAGATCGCCAGGGCCGCGGCAGAAGACGCCTTGGCGGACTGCGGCGGCAAAATTCCCGACGCGGTCATCATGGGCGTGACAACCGGGGGAATGCCCAAAACAGAACTGCTGCTCAAATCCGGCGCCGATGATCCGCACGCGTACCACTACCATGCCGCAGGCTCCGTGGCCGAATACATCGCGGATGCGTGTCAATGCAGCGGCCCGGTTTTTACCGTGTCCACGGCCTGCTCCTCCGGGGCCGCGGCAGTGGCCCTGGGCATTGCAATGCTGCAAAACGGGCTGGCCGGCTCCGTGCTGGCCGGGGGCGCAGATGCCCTGTGCCGGATGACGTATCACGGATTTAACGCCCTGCAGCTGCTCTCAGCCACAGGGGCAAAACCGTTTGACCGGGATCGCGACGGGATGAGCCTGTCTGAAGGAGCGGCCATGCTGTTTTTCGAGGCCGCACAGGCGGCCCCGGATAACGCGAAGGCGGAAATGCTGGGATTCGGTCTTTCCTGCGACGCCTATCATGCCACAGCCCCGCATCCGGATGGGCGCGGGGCGCGCCGGGCAATGGACGCCGCCATACGCGCCGCCGGCCTGAACCCGGCGGACATCGACTACATCAACCTGCACGGGACCGGAACCATCAGCAATGACGCGGCCGAAGCCAGGGCGGTCAACAGCCTGTTCGAAAACTGCGTGCCCCGACTGTCCTCAATCAAGGGCGCATCCGGACACAGCCTGGCAGCCGCCGGTGCCATTGAACTGGCCGTATCCGCCATCTCGATTTCGGAATACCTGGTTCCCGCAAACCACGGCATGCAGAACCCGGATCCCGAACTCGGGCTCCAGCCCCCACCCGAGCCTGAGCCCCGGGAAATTGCGACCGTGCTGTCCAATTCCTTCGGATTCGGGGGTAACAATGCGGCGCTTGCAGTGGGCCGGCCCCGGAACAAGACCCGGGATGCGGATTTCTCGCCCATTCCCATGGCCGTGGTGGGAAATGCCTGTATCACCGGCGCCGGCAAGACTGCAGACACAACAAGGGCCTTCCTGGAAGGGGCACCGTGCGGCGGCATGCTCGAACTTGCCGAGATCTCCGCGAATCTGCCGCCCCGGGCGGTGCGCCGCCTGAAAAGACTTCCCAGACTCGCCCTGAGCGTGGCCCGGGAGGCGCTTGACAGCGCAGCACAAGCATCCGCGCCATCCGACGTTTTTTTTGCCACCGGCTGGGGCGCGCTCACCGAGACCAATGATTTTTTGGCCCGACTGTTTGAAAACCAGGAACGGTTCTCCAGTCCCATGGACTTTGTGGGTTCGGTACACAATGCCCCGGCCGGGGAAATCGCCATGATGTTTGGCGCCACAGGCGCCAATATCACCATGACCGGCGGGGACTACTCGTTTGAACAGGCCCTGATGACCGCCTCCGTGCTGGGCGATCCCACGGGCGGGCCGTTTCTGGTCATCGGCGCGGACGAATGCCATCAGCGGTTTTCTTTCCTGTTTGATTCCTCGGTTTCATGCACCCAAACGCCTTGCGACGGCGGGGGCGGGCTGTGCCTGAAAAGGGCGGAAACCGGCCTGATGGTGCGGCCCGTATTTTTCCGGCGCGCGGATGAAAAAAAACATCCCATCCAATCCCTGATCAAACGCCTGGGCGGCGCGGATGCCGTCAAAAACCGCTTTGGGGCGATATTTGCCGGTATTCCCGCGGGCTGTCAGCAAACCGGCGAGAAACAGATGCAGATGTTTCAATCCCTTACAGGATCCGTGGTGCCGGTATTGGATTACCGGAAATACACGGGCGAATTCGCCTCTGCCTCGGCTGCGGCCGTAAGCCTGGCCGCGGCGTGCGTGCAGCAGGACCGGATTCCGCCGCAGCCGGGGGGAAAAGAGCCGATCCCCTTAAACCGCGGCGCAGTACTGGTGCTTGGCACGGGCAAAAACCTGACGGCCATCGAGGTGTTTTGGGCATGAAAGTGCTTCTGATTTCGGCAAACACGGAAACCTCGCCCTACCCGGTCTATCCCCTGGGAATCGACTACGTGGCCGGGGCCATAGACCACAGGCACCGGGTGTTTGTCACAGATATCAATAAAACCGGGGATACTGCGGCCATGGCAGGCCGGATCCGACAAGTAGCCCCGGATGTCATCGGCATTTCCATCAGAAACATTGACAACACGGACGTAAACTCGCCCAAAACCTATATTGACCGGCACCGGTCGCTGATATCTGCCATCCGGCAAATCACCCGGGCGCCGGTGGTACTCGGCGGCAGCGGGTTTACCCTTTTTCCCGGCCGCCTGATGGAAGCGCTTCAGGCAGACTACGGGATTATCGGCGAAGGGGAACGATTCAGCGAGTTTCTGGACGCACTGGAAAAGCAGGCAGATGTCTCCGCGCTGGCCGGGGTGACCGCCAACCCCGAAACCGGCGCGAAAACCATCTCCTATCCGGCGCCTTGGCAGGGAGAACTTGCAAGGCGGTTTGACCCGGAAAGCCCGCATGTGGCCTATTATCTGAAAAAGGGCGGCATGCTCAACATCCAGACCCAGCGGGGATGCCCCTTTAACTGCATCTACTGCACCTACCCGCATATCGAAGGCCGGCGGCTGCGGGCAAGATCCCCGCAGGCCGTGGGCCGTACCGCGCGCATGCTCCAGGATGCCGGGGCCGGATATCTGTTTGTCACAGACTCGGTATTCAATGCAGATCCCGAACACAGCATGGAAGTGGCCCGGGCGTTTCAAAGGGCCGGGGTAAACATCCCGTGGGGCGCCTATATCGCGCCGGTGCGCCCGCCGGCCGATTATTTCAGGGTCCTGGCCGATGCCGGCATGACGCACGTGGAATTCGGCACCGAGGCGTTTTGCGATCCCGTCCTGGAAAACTATCGAAAACCGTTTCGCACGGCGGATATTTTTGATGCCCACCGCGCGGCTGTTGCGGCCGGACTGAACACGGCGCACTTTTTTCTGCTGGGTGCACCGGCGGAAACTGCCCGCACCCTGGCCGAAACCTTGGACAACGCCGAGGAACTGGAAAAAACAGTCTGCTTTTTCTTTGCCGGCATCCGCATTTACCCGCACACCCGGCTTTATGAAATTGCCGCTGCATCCGGGCAGATCGCAGGGGATCAGGATCTTTTGACCCCGCGCTTTTATGAGCCCGATGGCATCGGGCTTGCACAGATCGAAAAAACCCTGCAGGAGCGGGCGCAAAATCGCATGAACTGGGTTTTCGGCGCAGGCGGCGAAAAAACGGCAAAGATCCTCTCCCGGCTCCATGACCGGGGCCATGTGGGTCCGCTCTGGGAGCACCTGATCCGATGAAGAACAAACGCGCCATTGCCCCTGCAGAAATCCTGGGGATAATCTGCGGTGTTGCCGCGGCCGGACTTTTTTCCATCTCCCCTTACCTGTCCGCGGCCGTGCTTTCGGCGTTTGTGGCCGCGTGCCTGGCCGCGCCCTTTTTCCCGCCCACCGGCCTGTTTCTGCCCGTCATCCGCCGGGGACGGCGGGATACCAGCAGCGTGGCCGTCACGTTTGACGACGGCCCGGATTCGCGCACCACGCCCTTTTTACTGGAACTGCTCGCCCGCTTCGGCGTGCATGCAACCTTTTTTATCCCCGGGAAAAAAGCCCTGGCACACCCCGAACTCGTCAACAGTATCCTGGGCGCCGGCCACGCCATCGGAAACCACACCTTTACCCATGACGTGCTTGTCATGCTCAAATCGCAAAAAACCCTGGCCTGCGAAATCGATGACGCGCAAAAGGTACTCGGGGATTTCGGCCTCACCCCCCTGACCTTCCGCCCCCCGGCCGGGGTGGTGAACCCGAAGCTCGGGGCCGTATTAAAAAACCGGGAAATGGTCTGCATCCATTACAGCCGCCGGGGCCCGGACATTGGCAACCGCTGGATCCAGGGGCTTTCCGGAAAAATCCTGGCAAAAATCCGCTCCGGCGACATCGTGCTATTGCACGACTGCTGCCCGCAATCCGCGAGTTTCAGCGTGGAAATCTGGCTTGCCGAAATCGAGAAAATCCTGGCCGGCCTCCCGGAAAAAGGCCTCCGGGTGGTCCCCCTGGGCGAGCTCATTGAACGGCCGCTGATGAAAGAAAATATCCGAAAGTCACAGGCCGACTGATCAGTAATCGGTTTTTTTCTTTCGATTGGGATACCGATTTCGATTTGGATGGAGGGAACGGAGCAAGGGGACTTGCCGAAAGAAGACTGAAAAATTGTGCAATCATTCGAATAAATGCTATATTTAAAAAATATACAGCAAAAGCCGTCCGATTTCATGCATTTGCGTGAATTGCAGAGAAATTTATTACCAGATTTGTCACGGGAGTTTAAAATGATCTCATATCAAAGCCTTACACGTTATTTTGGCTGCATCGGCCTGTTTCTGGTCTTGCTGGCATTGCCCGCCGCAGGCTTTGCGCAGGCAACGGAAAACGGCGGCAACTCGGGAGAGAAGCTAAAGCAGGATGCCATAGAATTCATGGAAAGCCTCAAGCAGTACAGCGCGGAAAAACAGCAGGAGGCTGCGGAAAAATTCCAAAGCGAACTCGATCAGATGGACAAGCGCCTGGAAAAAATGCAACGCCGGTTCGAAGAAGAAAAATCGGAAATGAGCCGGGAAATGCGGGAAAAAATGAAATCCGACCTGGAACAGCTTCGGCGCCAGAGAGAGGAAATGGCCGCATGGCTTGAAAAGTTCAAGTCCGGGTCACAGGACGCCTGGGAACGGCTCCGGGAAGGCCTTTCAAAAGCCTTCCGGGATTTTTCCCGCTCCCTGGAAAAAACCGATCAGCAGATGGAAAGCACGAAAATTTAGCCCTCCTGCTTTTCAGTCCGGGGCAATTCTTTTGCTTCTATCAGTTTTAACTCGAGCCGGTAACCAAACAGGCCGTGGTGAAAAATGTCGATCTTTACAGGAATCTCGCCGGCCCCGCCGGATCCGGGAAAACTGCAGGCCGGGGCGTAACAGATATCCACGGTTTCCCGGAGCCTTTTGCCGCCGGTATATCGCCGGATTTCCAGGCAATCTGCCCCGGACAGCCGCACCTCCACAAAGCCTTTACCGTCGCTGTACGCGTACCTGCATATCGGCGTGCCGCCGGACAGGATGCCGACTTCCACATTCCACGCTTCCGGGGATATGAAGGCCAGCCGGATATCGGCAAACATGGCGCGGGCGAACTTTTTTTCGTCAAACGGGGGGATCGCCCGGTGGATTGACACCGCGCCGTCATATTCCCCGTCAAAAAGCACGAGCCCCTCCACACTCATGATCACGCACTTGAACCGCCCGGCCTCCGGATGGATCCGGATAACGGCAATGGCGTCTCTGACACCCCCATCCGGCAGATAAGCCGTCAATGATTGAACCAATTGCCGGGGCCGGGTCAGAAAATGCGCCCGGCACTGCCGGGCTGTATCCGCGTGCAGTGCCGAAGATGCCGGCTGGATCGGCGCAAGGCTCCGACAGCCGGATACGCACAGCAAAAAACAGACCAGCAGCAGGATCGCTCCCCGGACCAACTGAATGCCCCCGGGGAGCTTGTTTGCTGAAGGGCTATTTTTCCACCCGTTCCAGTGCCATGGGCATGCCGTTTTCCTGTTCCTTGTCATCAGAATAGTAATAGTCACCGCGCAGAACACCATCCTTCTGTTTTTCCAGGCGAGCCGTATGATAGACTTCGCCCGCGGAAAGAAAAACCAGATAAACCTTGTCCCCGCTCACTTTTCCTTCAACGTTGTAATTGCCGAGAGAACCCTTGACCTGATTTCCCTCCTGCTCCAAAAACCCCCTGCCCCAGCTAAACGGAGTATCGGGATCTGCATTGGCATCCTGCCAACGGCCCTCGACATTGATTGCCGGCGTCCTGTCCCCGGCGACCTGCTGCAGCCAGGGATCGATTTCCGCCTTGGTCAATCCGGAACTGCACGCCATCAGGGGCAAAAAAACCATTAAAATCGCACATGCATAAATGATTTTTTTCATTCTTTCCCTCCTTTTGGTTTCATTGTTTGTCCCGCCCGTGGCTTAGCTTTTGAAAAACCGTGCTCTCAATACCCTCGTTGATTTTCGTGTCATGAAACCGGATGTCGGTATACGAGGTGGCACTTTCATGTATCGAAACCGCGTCAATCACCCCCGGCGTATCGGTCAGACGAAGCTCAATACGCTCGATGACTTCTGCCATGGCCGGGTCCTTCGGCGTTAAAACCACCCGCCTGTCCGATTTCATCCGGGCTTCCAGGTCCGGGTTGGCGTCAAACTCGCCCTGCATCCACATGCAGATCTCCCCGAGAAACACCCGCATTGCCTCCAGGCTCCGGCTTTTCTGGGCCTCCATACCGCTGTCCGTCCGGACATAACGGCGAATCTCGTCGTTATGCATCAACAAGACGCTTCTCACCGGCTGTGTGTATTCCCAGCGAAGCGACCGGGGCGCCTGAAAATACAGCTCTCCTTTTGAAATCAGGGGCTGCTCCAGCATTTCCAGATGTTTTTCCTGAGTGAAATCCGCCTGAATGGACTCAACAAATGTCACCTTTTCCTTGAGGGTTTCCAGGTCATCTGCCCACCCTGTCAGAAAAACCGCACATGCCAGCAGTGCGGTTAAGACAGCCGCGTACTCCGTATTTTTGCTGATCTTCTTCATCGGACTTACGCCATTCCCCCGTCAACAGAAATTACCTCCCCGGTCACGTATGAAGCGTCCGCTGAGCACAGAAACCTTACCACGCGGGCAACTTCCTCCGGCTTGCCAATGCGGGCCATGGGAATCATCTGCTTGATCGTATCCACCGGGGCATCCCGCGTCATTTCCGTTTCGATCAAGCCCGGGGCCACCGCGTTGACCCGGACGCCCATGCGGGCCACCTCTGCTGCCAGGGATTTGCTTGCACCGATAACCCCGGCCTTGGCTGCGGAATAATTGACCTGTCCGCGGTTGCCCATGATCCCGGAAACCGAGGAAATGGACACAATCGCGCCCTTCTTGGCCCGGAGCATTTTTTTGAGTACCGGCTTGGTCACGTTATAAAACCCGGCCAGGGAGGTATCAATCACTGACTGCCAGTCTTTTTCCGGCATCATGACAAAAAGTCCGTCCGCGGTGATGCCGGCATTATTGACCAGAACATCAATGTCAAACTCGCCTGCGATTTCCCTGACCGCCTGCTGAACCGCTTCGGCATCGGTTACGTCAAAGGCGATTGTGCGCCCTTGCCCGCCGTTTTGCCGGATCATCTCCAGGGTTTCCTCTGCAGCATCCCGACCGGATTTATAATTAATGGTCACGTGATATCCGCTTGCGGCCAGTTCCAAAGAAATCGCCCGTCCAATCCCCCGGCCGCCGCCGGTTACGATGGCTGTCTTCTGCGTCATCCCGCATTTCCCCTAAAAATATCTTTAATCTGTTCTGAATACCTGGATTGTAACCTCCCCCAGGATGTCCTCGCCGATTTTCGAAAAACCATGGTACTCGGCATAATTCATGTGCGCATGCCGCCTTTTGGCGATTGTAATAACGATTGCATTCACAGGAATGCGGGAAACATGAAATACTGCCTCCTTTATACCCACCAGAAGCCCCCCGCCCTCTTTTTCCCGTCCCCCGGACTCCTGCATCTCCTCCCACCGGATATTGATCCCTGCGGTCTGGGCCACGAGCTCCACAATGACGATCGACCGGATTGCACCGCCTTCAAAAAGCGGCCAGGCCTCCGTGGTAACCGAGCGGGCCACCGCATTTTGCGCATCCACGTCCACGACGGCATCAAGCAGCTTCATCCGGCCGCGATGGGCGAGATAGTCTTCAACCGGATAAATCGTCTGGGTCATGTCCTTCCGAGAGTGATCACGTTACGATCCATGGAACTGATACCTGTCAAGTAAAGAATATTGACTTGCGGATCCCCGGATGATAAGGTTGAAATTTTTGATTATAATAAATATTTAATTTTTAATCATAAAATAAATTTATCGGTTTGACAAGGGCAATTTCCATGCAGGAACTGATCGAAGAGCTCAAGGGAAAAATCATTGAGACCCTTTACCTGGAAGACGTAAACCCGGAAGATATTGACGAGAAAGCCCCGCTGGTGGGCGGGGATCTGGGTATTGATTCAATTGACATACTTGAGCTGGTAATGATGCTTGAACAGGATTATTGCGTGATCATTGACAACAAGGAACTCGGAGAAAAGGTATTTGCCTCGCTTGAGGCCCTTGCCGCATATGTCTCGGAAAACAGCCCGAAAACGGCGGCCAGTAAGGTGGGTGATGAGTGATCGGAGATCCGGGCATGGTATGCTTTCTTTGTACTTTGCCCGCCGGTTTGGGAGTAAACAACCACCCGCAAAGGGGGTGGATTTATTTTCCCGCGAAGCAGGAAAATAAAAAGACACGAGGTGTCTCTGTTTAAGTTTTGGAACCCGCTACCTTAGCAGCGGGTTTGTGACAAAACAATCAAAGTTTTTACTTTCGAAATCTTGATAAACGATGAAATTCAGACTTATCTACCCCAAGTGGCCCAAGCTGGCCCGCCAGACCGAATTCCACCTGCCCCCGCACGGGCCGGTGGTATTTGCCGCAGCCCTGCCCGCAGACGTTGACGTCGAGTTCGTGGATGAAAACCTGGAGGCCATCGATTTTGAACGTCCAGCGGATTTTGTCGGCATCTCCATGATGCTCTCCAGCCAGGTCAAGCGGGGCTGGCAGATCGCGGATACTTACAGACAAAAGGGCATCCCGGTGATATTCGGCGGAATCGCAGCCATGCTCCACGCAGAAGAGACAGCAGATCACGCGGATGCCGTTTTTCTGGGGGAGGCCGAGGGCCGGATGGAGGAGGTTTTTGCGGATTTCGAAAAAAACCGGCTCCGCAAGGTATATGATTACCTCAACGACCGCCCCCCCATTGAGTCCGTCGGCCCGGCACGCAGAGATATTCTCAAAAGGGAACTATACAACTACCGGGGCATCCAGATGGTGGACCTGGTGCACGCCTCCCGGGGGTGCCGGTTTAACTGCTATCCGTGCGCCGTTTCCTATCTGGGAGGCCGCCAGTTCCGGCCCCGGCCCGTGGATCACGCGATTGCGGAAATGGCCGCCATTGATAACAACCGGCTGTTTATCGTGGACAACTCCCTTGCCCAGGATACCCGCTGGGAAAAAGACCTGTTCCGGGAAATGATCCCCTTAAAGAAAAAATGGTGCTCCCATCCCATTGAAGATGATCCGGAAGTGCTGGATCTGGCCGCACAGGCGGGGGCCTGGTATGTCTACCAAGCCGTGTTTGACACATCGGATTACATCAAAGAGCGCATCAAGCGCTATCATGACCACGGGATCGCAGTGGAAGGCACCATTCTGCTCGGTCTGGACAGCCATACCGAAGATTTTATCAAGCGGCTCATTGATTTTCTGTTAGAAATCGAACTCGACCTCGCCGAATTCACGGTCCTGACCCCTTTTCCGCATACACGCGCCTTTAAAAAGCTGCATTCGGAAAACCGGATATTTTCCTACGACTGGGACGACTACACCGCGGACAAGGTGGTTTATCACCCTGCGCAGATGTCTGCAGAACGCCTGCAGCAGATGCTTTTTTATGCCTGGGACAAATTTTACAGCCACGAGCCCCAACAGGTCAAAATGTCAAAACTGTTCCAGCAGGTCCTTCGCAGGGAAAAGGCAGACAACACCTACCAGCCCAGACGAAGGGACTTGGCCCGGCAGGCATTCGGCAGGCCGGTGAGAAAATAACCGGTCTGTTCGGCCGCAGCTTGCCGATCCATGCCGCTTTTCATGCCAGAAGCGCCAGGCCCGCGTGCACCGCTGCACTTGCAACCAGTGCGATGCCGGTTTTGCGGTGGACCCGCGGAGAAACCCGGATGACATGCAGGCCCGTGAGAAGCTGCCATACCAGCAAAATAATATTGAGCACCCCGAATGCAAGAATCATGATCTGACCTTACTCGCCGGATGGTTCCGCGGATTGCTCAGATGAAGCGGCGGATTCCACGGTTATCGTTTGCTCTGCAACATTTCTGCTGCCGTGAAGATTACAGGAGGCCTCGGCTTGGAGTTGGAGATCTTTCTCCGCCGTATAGGAAAAAGAAACGGAAAAGTTCTCCCCCGGCGGTTTGCCGAACATGGAATATTCCCACCGCTTGACGGTTTCGCCGTTAATTTGCAATTCCACCCACTCGGTGTGATGAATAAAATTGTTGCCTTCATGAACGACATCCAGGGTAATTGTGACCTGCTCTCCCACGGCCGCCTCTTCCGGGGCCTCGATTTCCACGGCAGACTCATTGGCCGCGGCTGCCGGGACAAAAAACACTGCCAACATAAGCGCTGCGCACAAACACAACAGCACGGCTCGCGTATTTCCCATTGCGTCCTCCTTTCGTGTCGGCTTTGCCCGGCGCTACCAGAAAACCGCCGGGCGGTAGAGTGTGAGCCTATCGCGTATCGATTTTCTCGCCGTCGACCACCAGGTAATCAAATTCCCATTTGATCCCGTATGGCCTGCGGATCCGGTCGATCTGATCCCGGTTGGAAAGCTCCTTTTTAAACGCATGTTCTCCCCGGGGGGCAAAATCCGCGGTGATGGTCACCTCGTCGAGCACTTCCCGGAATACCGTGTAAAACGAGAGCTTCACCTTTACCTGCAGCTCATAGGTCGTGCGGTTGACCAGCACCCCCTCGATTCTCGGATCCCGCACCCTGTGAATAAAGGGCGTCTTGACGTCCATGTCCTCGTAGGCAAGGTAACGATTGATAATGTCATCCGGGATTTGAGTATGCCCGCTAGCTCCAACCATAATCCCGGTGGCCATGAGTGCCAGGTATTTTTTCACTCGTTTCATGCGCTGCTGTCCTGCAAGGCGTTCGAATTTGCTAATTATAAATCATAATCCGGATTCGTCGAAAAGGAAAGCCGGGAAATGATCAAAGGTTGCAATGAAACGGCAGATGCGCAGACTTCCCCGCCGGCCCGAACCTGCGAAAAGCCTTGAAGCCTGATATTTTTTTGCAGCGCATTCCTATGTTGAAAACATCTGGAAAAAACCCGGGTCGTCAACGCTTATCCGCGAGCGTCGTTTGCCGGGACAACCGCTTGTCGCTGCACTCGGGCCGTGCATCTCTAAGGCTCGCTTCGCGGCGGCTCGGCAAAATCGCCTGCTATCGCGGGCTCAAACAAAGCCGGCCGCCTGCTCAGCTTCGCCAAGAGCTGCGCCGCCCCTCGTGCAATGCGCCATGCGGCAGCCCCGTCAATCCCCGCACGATAATATCCTGACAGCTCCTTCAGGCGCAAACATTGACAAATGAATATCCGTAGGGGCGAACCTGTATCTTTGATCGGAGAGAGGGCGAACACACGGGTTCGCCCCTACGCCAGGACAATTGAAGCCTTTCGGGACTATATTGGTGGAATTGTCGAGGAGGTTGGACAGGGCGGGACGGCGGGGTGGTTTGCGCAGATGCATCGGGCGCGATAGCGGACGGCATATGCACAAACTTCCCCGCCGTCCCGACCCTGCGAAAATCCGGAAAGAGTCGGGTTTCTTTTTTACAGGGCGCAGCGGATCTAAAAAATAACGCCAATCAAGCCACAAGGCGTTGCCGTTGTCGATATCGGTATTTTTCGTCCGATACCGATTTCGACAAGGAAAAGGGGGAAATGCTGTGCTTGAAAAAACCTGTGGGACAAAAGTCAATGATCTGATATATCAATCAGTAACAGGATTCCAAGTCGCTCACCCGTCAAAACAAAGAGGCCGCAAAATGGAAATCAAACTGCCATGGGGAGAAGAATTTCTGGCACTTTCGCTGCCTGATTCCTGGCAGGTGCACCTGCCGGAGCGCGTGGACATCTCCGGGCGGGTCCGGGAAGAAGAAACCGAAATCGTGCAGACCGCCCTGGAAAACCCGGAAGACAGCCGGGCGCTTTCCGAAAAGGACCTTTCCGGCAAAACGGTTCTGATCATCGTGGATGATAATACCCGGCCCACGCCGGCCCATCGTTTCTTCCACCTGCTGCTTGATTCCCTGGAACGGGTCGGGACCGGAAAAATTCACGTAATGCCGGCCCTGGGCATTCACACCCCAATGACCGAGTCAGAAATGGCTGAAAAAATCGGGGCGGACAACCTGAAGCGCGTTTCCTGGTCCAACCCGGATGCTTTTGATCCCTCCCGCCATCACGATTTCGGCAAAACAAGCCGGGCAACACCGGTCGTGCTGGATAAAAAAGTGCATGAAAGCGACCTGGTGATCCTGGCGGGCATGATCGAGCCACATCTCTGGGCCGGCTTCGGCGGCGGGATGAAAAACCTGTTTCCCGGCGTTGCCGCAGCCGAGGCCATCGGCCATCACCACGGCATGATCGCCGAGCCGCCCTACCGGTTTAACCGGGTGGGCATGGCACCGGATGAAAACACGTTCAGACAGGACCTGGAAGAAACAAGGAATCTGATCCGGGCGGATATTTTTGCTTTAAACGTTCTGCTTGATGAAAACCGGAAAATCGCGGCCGCTTTTGCCGGCGACCCGGTTTCCGCCCACCGCAGGGGCGTGGAATTCAACCGGAAAGTGGCGGGCGTCCGGCTGGATGGTCCCATGGATGCGGTGATCGTAAATTCCCATCCAATGGACATCAACTTCAAGCAGAGCATGAAGTGCGTGGGCAACGCCCTGCCGGCGCTGCAGCCCGGCGGTGTCGTGATGGGCTTTCTGCGCGCCGCACGGGGGATGGACGACATCCCGCTGCCGGACAAGCCCCCGCCCCTTGCGGTTTTGCGCACCATCCTGAAGGCCGTGGGCAAATCCAACGTGATGGGGTTTTTAAATACCATCAAAAAGGGCTTAAACGTGGAGGAGCGGTTTCTGACCTATTACTCCATGCGCCTGATCCGGGAATACCGGCTGTTTTTCCATGTGCCCGCACTTTCGGATACCGAAGTCCGGCACCTGGGTTTTTTTCACAACTGCAAGACCCCTGAAGCGGTCATTTCAGCCGGTGCAAAAAAGCTCAAGAAAAACGCCCGGGTGGCGATATTTCCCGACGGCGGGGCCACGTTTCCGGTAATTGAAAAAAGCGATGCATAACGAGGCTATATTGATGGCTTCGGAAAAAGTCCTAAAAATGTTATGCCCGCCAAGCAATAAAAAGATAAGTCTCTGATTTTACTTAAACACTTAATCACTTCAAACTTAACACTGCCTGTAAAAAGGACTTTTTACAGGCTTATCAATATTCAAGCACGAAACAAAAACGGCCGCATGCCATGGGCAAATCGCCCGGGCTGCGGCCGCTTTATCGCGTCTGCCGGATACTGCACGATCCTAGTCGATTTCCTGCAGAGTGATCTCGAAAGTCAGATCCTTGCCTGCCAGGGGATGGTTGGCATCCAGGGTAACCTTTTCCTCTCCCACGTCGGTCACGGTTACCACGATGTTTTCGCCTTCGGACTGCTTGAGTTCCAGCTGCTGCCCGAGCTCGGGCGTAATGTGCTCGGGGAACTGGGACCGGTCCACCTCGATGACCATATCATCGCGGTACTCTCCGTAGGCCTTATCCGGCGGGATCGTGGTCTCCTTGGTCTCTTCCGGAGACATTCCGACAACCGCCTCTTCGACACCGGGGATAATATTGCCTTCCCCGACTTTAAACTCCAGGGGATCCTTGCCCTCGGAGCTGTCAAAGACCGAGCCGTCATCCAGCTTGCCTTTGTAATGGATTTTCACGTTGTCACCTGATTTTGCCTGTGTCATAATCATTCTCCTTTCTCGATTAATAAAAATCCCTCCCGCAAGCCTTTTTTAAAGCCCGGTACGAATGCTCCCGGATGCGGGAATACATCCGTCGAACCGGCAAAAAAGCACTGGTGGGAACAGGAAGACTTCGTTCCGGCCGTTTTCAGTTGTCGAAATGGCTTGAAATTTGTTTCCAGACGGGTTTTAAGATTGAAATGAACGACCTTGATGAATTTCTTCTGTATGTGTTTGCTTTAACATAATATATCCTGCCGCCGGATGCAACCCCCCGGCGGCAATTTTTGTTGCATGCCTTCTGTCCCCCTTATGCCGGGCACTGCAGCAATCTCTTGACAAAAAACTCCACAATAGCCATGATTTGAACAATAAGCAAGGCGAACCCACTGGTTCGCCCATACGGTGCCGCGTGCCCAGGCAAAACCGTTGATGACTGTCCGATTTTCAAATATTGGTAATATTTCATAACACCGCGCCGGCTGTAAAAAACCTTCTTATACCCGGCGTGCAATCCACAGGCCAGGCAATCGACCATGAACGACAGAGGCGCTCAAACCGAACCCAGGCGAACGCATCGCTACTTTGACATCCATCCGCCCGTATTCTGGCCCACGACAATCCTGCTGGGCATTTTTATCGCCGTCACCCTTGCGGTCGGCGAGCCCATGGAACGCGCGTTTTCCAGCACCCAGAACGCTATTTCGAATAACTTCGGGTGGTTTTTAATCATCTCGGTAAATTTCTACCTGCTGATGATGCTCTACATCGCTTTCAGCAAGTACGGCAACATCCGGCTGGGCGGCAAAAACGCCGTGCCCGAATTTTCCCGCCTGTCCTGGTTTGCCATGCTCTTTTCCGCGGGCATGGGCATCGGGATTCTTTTCTGGAGCGTGGCAGAGCCCATTTTCCACTTCAGCGATCCCGTGTTTGCCAGCGAGGGCACGGAAGCGGCAAAACAGGCCATGAAAACCACCTTTTTGCACTGGGGCCTGCATCCGTGGGGAATTTATGCCCTGGTGGGCATGTCACTGGCCTTTTTCGCTTTCAACCGGGGGCTGCCCCTGGCCATCCGCTCCATATTTTATCCCCTACTCGGCGACCGGGTATACGGAATATGGGGAGATGTCATCGACGTGCTGGCCGTGCTCTCCACCCTGTTCGGGCTGGCCACATCCCTGGGATTCGGCGTACAGCAGGTCAACTCCGGGCTGCATCACCTCTTCGGCCTGCCCGACAGCGTATATGTCCAGGTGCTGCTGGTGGCAGCAATTACAGCAGCGGCAACCATTTCCGTGGTTTCCGGACTCGACCAGGGCGTAAAACGCCTGTCCGAACTCAACCTCAATATTGGCGCCATTCTGCTGATATTCATCCTGCTCGCGGGTCCCACCCTGTTTATCCTGGATACGTTCGTGCAGAACACCGGCGTGTACATCAACGAGTTCTTCGAAATCAGCTTATGGGCCGAGGGTTACCGGGACACGGATTGGCAGAATTCCTGGACGATCTTCTACTGGTCCTGGTGGATTGCCTGGTCGCCTTTTGTGGGCATGTTCATCGCAAGGATTTCCAAGGGGCGCACGCTGCGGGAATTTGTGCTCAGCGTATTGATAATCCCCTCGCTTTTGACGTTTCTCTGGATTACGGCCTTCGGAGGATCCGCTTTGCTGCTGGAACTCGAGGGAACGGGCCGGATTGCCCAAGCCGTGCAGGAAAACGTGGCCATTTCGATATATGCCCTGCTGGAGCATCTCCCCCTATCCATGATCGCCAATTTTGCCGCAATCATGCTGGTAGTCAGCTTTTTTATCACCTCATCGGACTCCGGCTCCCTGGTAGTGGATGCCTTTACCTCGGGCGGCAAGCTCAATTCCCCGGTCACCCAGCGCGTTTTCTGGGCCTCCATGGAGGGCGCAGTGGCCGCGGTTCTGCTTGTCGGCGGCGGGCTCGGAGCTCTTCAGACAGCCTCGATTACCACCGGCCTGCCTTTTGCGGTGATATTGATTCTCATGGCCTTCAGCCTGAGAAAAGGGCTGGAAAAAGAATACGAAACCGAACGGCTCCGCGAGCGGGCCATTGAACGCGAAAGCTACGAGGAGCTTATCCAGAACCTGATTGATAAGCACACCGCTTCGTAACCGAATAATAAAAACAGGATAACCGATTATGGAAATAATCAAAAACATCATGGCCTGCCTGGATCTTACCGAAATCGACGCGGGCTTGATCGATTACGCCGCGTTTATCGCCAATGCGTTTGAAGCCGAAAACGTCATTTTCACGCATGTCATCCAAGCATACGACCTGCCGAAAAAATCAAGCAAGTCTTTTCCGGATCTAAAAACCTCGCTGAACAAGATGGTCCACGATGAATTGGATCAGCGTATTGATCCCCGTTTCCGCCAGACCCACAACACCGAGGTCGAGGTACGGATCGAAGAGGAAGACGCTGCAGAAGGCATTCTTTCCTGTGTGGAGGAAAACGCGGCCGATATCCTGCTGCTGGGCCAGAAATCCGGCGAAGACCGAAAGGCCGTATACGGCGGCAAGGTGGCGGCCCAGGCGCCGTGCGATATTATCTTTGTGCCGGAAACTCACTCCAGTTCTGCCCGCAAGGTGCTCTGCGCCATTGATTTCTCCGCGCAATCGAAGGCTGCCTTTGACCGCGCGCTGTATTTAAGCGAAAACAAGGGGTCTTCCGTGATATGCCACTTTATCCAGGATAAAACCAAGGCGTATTTTCCGGCCTCCACCCAGAAAAGCGCGGATCGCAGTCAGAGCCGGGCGGGAAAGAAATACCGGGAATTTATTGAATCATTTCAACGAGATCCGGACAATTTCCCGTGCCGGATTGAAACCACCGACGAGTTGACCAGCGAAGCGGAGAAAATCTATCAGGCTGCAGAAGATGAAAGCGCGGAGCTCATCATTATCGGCGCCGCAGGGAACACCGGCACGGAAACCTCACTGCTCGGAAACATCTCCGAATCCCTGCGGCGCATGCAAAAAGAACTCCCTGTGCTCGTCGTCAAGCATCATGAAGGGAAAAAATTCTTCCAGCAGTTGTTTGGATAGCCTGCAATCGGGTACTGACGAAAAACAATCTCACGTCCTTTTTGTAAAATCGGTTTCGCATGCCTTGTCCTCGCCTGGGGATTTTCTGAAAAAATAAAAACCCAGGGCCAAAAGGACGATGCCGACAACAATGCCGAAAACCGGAAGCACCGTTACCCCGATAATTAAAAACACCAACCCGAGCAGCAGGAAAAAGCCTCCCAGCAATCTGCCGAAAACCTTCTCATCCCTGCATGCCTGACTCAACTCCCTGAACTTACCCATATCAGCGAACCTCCTTTTTAAAAACATACCAGCCACAGGTTTGTGCCGTTCTGCATCCCGGCTCAAACCCGCCGTATTTATCTCTTCACTTATTCATTGAATATATTCATGGAGCCCGGGCCCTGCAAAAAAGAAACGCGCATCTTGCCGAATTTCCGCAGGGGGGCCGGCTTGACTCACGGGGGTTTTCCGCGGGAAACTTGCATTTTTTTCAGCATTGCTCTATGGTTGAAAATATTTTATCCTTAAGGTTCCGGGTTTTGGCAAATATACTGGGAAAAAGGAGGTGAGCGGCATGATTCTCCTGGTTCCGATCGGCCCGATCCCCATACACCTAATCTCATGGCTTGAAGACAAACTCGGGCTTTATGTGTATCGTCCCGTTAAAACCGGAAAAGCTGTACCTCTTCCGCGGCAGGGGTATAACGAACAAAGACAGCAGTATACGGCAGATGCCATCATACAACTGCTGCAAGGCGTTTCCTGCCCCGAGGCCGAGCGCCTTGTCGGACTCATTGACCAGGACTGCTACAGTCAGGATCTCAATTTTATTTTCGGATATGCGTCCGTCAACGCCCGGGAATCCTTTGTCGCCCTTCCCCGCCTTCGCTCGGACTTCTACGAACTCGACGAGGATAAATGCCTTGTCCGGTACAGGGTTTTAAAGGAGGTGGTTCATGAACTCGCCCACACTTGGGGACTTTCCCATTGCAACAATGAGGAATGCGTAATGCGGTTTTCCAACTCAGTGGAAGACACGGACAACAAGGATACGGCATTCTGCCGGCGCTGCCGCGAAAAGATTCAGCCCCTGAAGACTTAGGCAAGCCCGCCCGGATATCACGACACCGGTGCCAGCACGAGCGCGGTCCGGGTTGGCAAATACAGCTTTAACACCTCCCCTCCCCCTTTTTCCGTATTTTCATTCATTGTCAAATGGATCTGCCCCGGAGCCAGGCGCCCGTGACCGCCGCATTCCGAAGCGTCTGAATCCAGAATCATCTGATATTTTCCCGCAGGGGCGCTGATGGAATAATCCGTATAAGACGCGGCGGGATGAAGATTAAACACAAAGATCAAACCGTTTCGCTCAAAGGCCAGCACCATGTTGTCCGTGTGCTCATGTATCAGGTGCGGCTCCGGCTTGCCCGGAATTTCATAATTCCGGGCCATTGCAATCATGTCCCTGTCAAAGCGTAGCAGATCACGGTATTTGAGATGATCTGCATCGGCCAGATGCCACTGCCGGCGGGCATACCGGTAGGACCATTCATTGTCCTGCCTGGGAAAATCGATCCACTCGGGATGGCCGAACTCGTTGCCCATGAAATTGAGATACCCGTGTCCGGCCGTGGACAGGGTAATCAGCCGGATCATCTTGTGCAGGGCCATGCCCCGCTCCACCCCCGGGTGCGGATCATCCCTGCGCATGTGTTCGTACATGTCCGCACCGATCAGGCGGAAAATCAGAGTCTGATCCCCCACCAGCGCCTGGTCGTGGGACTCGGCATAGCTGATGGTCTTTTCCTCGGCCCTGCGGTTGGTCAGTTCGTGCCATATCCCGCCCAGTGGCCATTGTTCATCCCTGTATTCCTTTAAAATCCGGATCCAGTAATCCGGAATGCCCATGGCAAAACGATAGTCAAAACCGGTGCCACCGGATTCATTGGACAGCGCCAGGCCCGGCATGCCGCTGACATCCTCTGCAATGGTGATTGCATCGGGCCGCAGCGCATGGATCAGTTTGTTGGCCAGAGTCAGGTAGACAAGCGCATCTTCATCCACGTTGGTGTCAAAATAGTCATCATAGGAAACAAAAGCCTTTTGCAGGCCGTGATGGGTGTAGAGCATGCTGGTGATGCCGTCGAAACGAAAACCGTCAAACTTGTATTCATCCAGCCAGAACCGGCAGTTGGAAAGCAGAAAATGCAGGACCTCAATTCTGCCGTAGTCAAACAGCCGGGAATCCCAGCTGGGATGGTGGCCCCGGTCGCCTGCATGAAAATACTGGTACAGGGTGCCGTCAAACCGGCTTAAGCCCTCTGCCTCATTGGTGACCGCATGGGAATGCACAAGATCCATCAGCACGCAGAGCCCGGCTTCGTGGGCCGTATCCACCAGTTCCTTTAAGTCCTCCGGTGTGCCGAACCGCGAGGATGCGGCAAAAAAATTCGACACCTGGTACCCGAAGGAGCCGTAATAAGGATGTTCCTGGACCGCCATTAACTGGATGGTATTGTAGCCCAGATCCACAATGCGCGGCAGCACATTCCGGGTAAACTCCCGGTAGGTGCCGATTTTTTCTTCTTCCTGGGCCATGCCCACGTGTACCTCGTAAATCAGCGGCGCCTGCGCCGGACATCGGAAGCGGGGCCGGCGCCACTGGTAGGGACGTTCCGGCCGCCACACCTGGGCGGCAAAAATCAAGGTTTCCGGGTCCTGGACCACCCGGCGGGCATAAGCCGGGAGCCGATCTCCGCTGCCGCCGGGCCAGTGGATGCGAAGCCTGTAATGATCGCCGTGCGCTAGCCGGTCAGCCGGCATCCGGATTTCCCAAACGCCCGGAGAATCATTTTTTTCAAGCGCATACTTCTTTTCCTCCCGCCATCCGGTCATGTCGCCGACCAGGTAAATGGCCGTGGCATTCGGCGCCCACTCCCGGAAGACCCATTGGCTTTCGCGAAAATGGAGGCCGAAATATTCGTGGCCGGAGGCAAAATCCGACAGGGTGATGTCGCCGCCGGTCAGGCGGTTTTCCGTGTCCCGGATCCTTCGGGCACGCCCGGCAATCACCTGTGAATAAGGCGCCAACTCCGGATCAAGTCGTAAAAGCCGCTGCCACGGCTCGTTTGCTCCTGTCTTATGCGGTTTCATAGGCTTCCGTGATCAATGGGCGCTGAAGCATTTTTTCATACAACTCAATATAGTGACCGGCCGTGACCTCATGATTGAAGGCCTCTGCGGCTTCCTGCATGATCCGCCGGACCTGCGGTGCCCGGACCTCCGCGGGCCGCCGGTAAAAATCCATGGCCTCGTCCACGGCCCACATCAGGCCGGCACTGTCAAACACCTGAAATAAAAACCCCTTCCCGCGGTTTCGGGCCAGGTCCAGGTGCTGCACGGTGTCGTGAATGCCCCCGGTATCATGGGCAACCGGCAGGGTGCCGTACTTGGGACCGATCATCTGGGGCAGGCCGCACGGCTCAAAGCTCGAAGGCATCAACAGAAAATCGGCCGCCGCATAACTCAGACGCGACAGGGGCTCGCTGAAACTGCAGACAGCCACCCGGTCCTCTATGCCGTGGAAATTCACGATCGACAGAAAATGCCGCTGAAACACGCCGCTTGCCACGAAAACCACCTGGAGATGCTGCTGCCAGTACTTTGCAACCATGTGATAGAGGATATCGGCAAGAAGCTGACATCCCTTCTGCAAGGGATCCAGCCGGGAGGGCCAGAAAAATATCGGGGCATCGGGGTTTTCAATCAAGCCGATATGCTTCTGCAGGTAAAGCTTGTTGGCACGCTTGCCCGCAGTCCAGTCTTCCGGGGTATAGTTTTGAACCAGCTCCGGATCGCTTGCCGGCTCATAGGATGCATCCGGCGCGTTTAAAATGCCGTAGGCGCATTGCGAATGATCCTTGTTGGTCAGTTCCTGCCGCAGGGCATGAGAAACAAAATCATGCCGGCCGGAAACGATTTCGCGCAGAAACGTGGGGCTGACCGTATTGACGAAATGCGCGCCAAACACGCCGCTGACCAAAAAATCCACCGGGTTGGTCTCCCGGGTTTCCTCGTAGTTGACCGCCATGTAATCATAATAAAGATGCTGCCAGAACTCGGCCGCATCAATGCCCCGGTCCTCGATCTCGGCCAGCGTGGCCTTGACCGTATGAATGTTGTGAATCGTAAAAAGGGCGGGGACGCCCACCATTCTGGAATACCCCGGGATCAGCCCGGTCATCCAGTCGTTGCAGTGAATCAGATCCGGTCGCACCCTTGGCAGAATGTTGTTGATCACCTCCCGCTGAAAGGCCAGGGCGATCTTGATATTTTCCTGGGTAAAATCGGAATACACATGATGCACATAGTAAAACACCCGGTCCTCGGCAAGGTGCAGGCGCTCTTCGGGTAAATACTTCTGGTAGGTCTCCAGTTCCTTCCTGTAGAGATCCCACAGCGGGCCGATATTCTTGTGAAAAATACCCCGGTAATCCGGCATGGCCACGTGAACGTCCGCGCCCAGGGTAAAAAGCTTGCTGATCAGCGCGGCCGATACATCGGCCAGGCCGCCGGCCTTTGCCGACAGGTAATTGGCGATATTGCCCATTCCCTGGGGCAGGTATGTCACTTCCGGGGTTACGATCAGCACCCGGGGGTTGCGCTTTTGTGCCGGCAAAATCCCCTCCCTTGATTCACACCTACGCCCAGGTCAGAAAGCCCGGGGCGTATTTCAGATAATCATCCCCCGTGGGCATGACCCGCGCGGTAAAACCGAACCGTCCCGCATGCTCGCATGGCACGTCACATGCGTACCGGTAGGAGCCTTCCCCCAGGTCCTCGATCATGGACATTTTCACGACTTTGGCATCCTTGAGTTCCTCCACGCTTTTCAACTGGCCGTAGTAAAGCTCGACCTCCACATCATCCGGGGTCAATCCGCCCAGGTGCACTTCGGTGGTCACCTGAAACGTGTCCCCGACGCGGTAGAACACATCGGTTTCGCTTTCCGGGCTTAGTATCCGCACTTTGGGCCATTCCTGCTCGATGCGGCGTCTTTGCGATACCAGCTCCTGCGCGGCCCGGCCCTGGTCAGCGGCAAGCCGGGCATAATTATCCACCGCCGGCAAATAATAATTGCCTTCATACTTCTGAACCATGCTGTGGGCGCAGAAATTTTTCAGCACCAGCTTCATGGATTCCTTCATCATCTCCACCCACCGCTCCGGGGTGTCGCCTTCGTGTCTATCGTAAAAAGCAGGGATTACATCGTTTTCCAAGATATTGTACAGGGCCCGGGCCTCGACGGCATCCTGGTAGGCATGATCCTGGTATTCCTCTCCGCTGCCGATGCTCCATCCGCACCTCTGGCAATATCCTTCTGCCCACCATCCATCCAGAATACTGAGATTGAGCACGCCGTTGACCGCCGCCTTCATTCCGGAAGTGCCGCATGCCTCCATGGGCCGGCGGGGGGTATTGAGCCATACATCCACCCCCTGCACCAGGTGGCGGGCAATGTTGATATCATAATTTTCCAGGAAAATAATTCTGCGGCTCAGGCCCTGGCGCCTGGAAAACTGCACCACCTGCTTGATCAGCTCCTTTCCCTCGTTGTCCTTGGGATGCGCCTTGCCGGCAAATATGAACTGAACCGGCATGGTACTCGACTTAATCATCTTTTCCAGGCGCTCCGGTTCCATAAACAGCAAATAGGCCCGTTTATAGGTGGCAAACCGCCGTGCGAACCCGATGGTCAGAATTTCAGGATCCAGCACGGATTCTGCTTCCTTCATGACCGCCTTGGGCGCATTTCTGCGGCCGCACTGCCTGACCATCATGGACCGGCAGCTTCGTACCAGCCGGGATCGGCTCATTTCCCGGGCACGCCAGATTTCTTCGTTGTAGATCTGATCGATCCGGCTTGACAGGTCGGTATGGGCGTTGTTCAGATACCAGTCCGGGCCCAGGTAACGTTCAAAAAGCATGTGATTTTCAATGGAAATCCAGGAAGGAATATGGACCCCGTTGGTGACATGGGAAATCGGCACTTCCTCCACCGGCCGCTTGGGCCAGACATACTGCCACATCTGCCGGGCCACGCTGCCGTGAAGCCGGCTGACCCCGTTGCAGAACTGCGAAAACGTCAGGGCCAGGACAAACATGCAGATCTTGCCCGCAGGATCAAATTCGTTATCGGTCTGGCCCCAGGAAAGAATGGTATCCATGGAGGTGCCAAGGCGTTTTTCATAAGAGGCCAGGTAGGGGCGGACCTCATCAACGGAAAACTCGTCATGCCCGGCGGCCACCGGCGTATGTGTGGTAAAAACCATACTTCTGGGCACGATCTCCAGGGCGGTCTTCAAATCCACATGGCAGGTTTCCATAACCTGGGCAATGCGTTCAATGCAGGCAAAAGCGGAATGTCCCTCGTTCATGTGGCAAACCGAAGGATCGATATTGAGCAGTTCCAGGATCTTCATCCCGCCGATACCCAGAACCACCTCCTGGGCCAGCCGGTTGGGCGACTCGCCCGGGTAGAGCCGGGCGGTGATCTCCCTTACTTCCGGCGAATTTTCCGCAATATTGGTATCCAGCAGGTACAGGGGCACGCGCCCGATTTTAACCACCCAGACCTGTGCATGGATCGGACCGCCGGGCCCGTCCACTGTAACCGTCAACTCCTTTCCATCAGCGTCCTTGGCAAGGTTGACCGGCAGGTGAAAAATATCGGTCTCCGCATAATCCTCCTGCTGCCAGCCCTCGTGATCCAGGTACTGGTGAAAATAACCTTTTCTGTAAAGCAGGCCCACTGCCACCATGGGAATCTGCAGATCAGATGCAGCCTTTAAGTGATCACCGGCCAGCACCCCCAGCCCGCCGGAAAAAAACGGAAGGCTTTCATGGATGCCAAATTCCATGGAAAAATAAGCTACCCGCTTATCCCGGCCATACCTGGTCTGGGAAGAATCCACCGGGCTTTTGATCTCGTCTTCAAAAGTTTTCTGCACCCTGTCCAAATGGGCC
This sequence comes from Desulfobacterales bacterium, assembly GCA_018335195.1. Lineage (GTDB taxonomy): Bacteria > Desulfobacterota > Desulfobacteria > Desulfobacterales > Desulfosalsimonadaceae > Desulfosalsimonas. The sequence continues at coordinate 50,514 of JAGXKN010000006.1, read as the reverse complement.
AGAAAGCTCTCATCCCGGGCTCCCCGCTCGAATCGCTCCTGGGACATCATCGTGGCAAACACGATCGGATTACGGCCGGACTGCTCCCACAGTCTCGGATCCACGCGCCGGAAAAGCTCGATGGCATCCAGCCGCCAGCACCACCACAAGTTGCGGGCCAATGTCTCGAGAAACTGCAGCCGCTCGGGAATCCGCGGATATACTTGATATGTCTTCAAGGTGTTCATAACCTCCCCTGTCAGTCGTTTTCCGGAATAAAAATATTGCGCTTTGCCAACACCCCGATTCGCTTGAAACCCCGGAATTCGAAATTCGAAGCACGAATTCCGAAACAATAACAAAAACGCAAATGCTCAAATAAAAAAAACATTGAAACGCGGATTAATTGCGTTAATCCGCGGATATCTGCCGCCACACCCGGTAAAGTTCGCTGACTGCCCACGCCTGGGCATCGCAGCCGCGCTGGTGATGCGGAAAGTCCCCGTCGAGGATTTCAGGCACGTGACCGAGACATCCTTCACTGATCAGCCGTGTGGCACTGCCCAGCCAAGCCAGGGCCGCAGGCCGGGCTGCACCCCCGTACACCCTGACCCAGGCCTCGCAAAATGATGGAAACACCCAGGTCCATGCCGTTCCGTTATGATATGCGGGTTTCCGGCTGGTATCCTCGTCACCGGCATACCGCCCACGGTAGGGATAATCGGAATCTCCAAGCAACTCCCCATCATGGCGGATTTCCACGGGCCAGTCAACCCGGCGGTCAGCAAGGCTGCGGATAGCGCCCGGCACCAGCAGCTCCCGGCAGGATGCCAGAACGGACCGGCAGATCGCCGGATCATCAAGTGCATCCATGGTGACGGCAAACAACTGGTTGGGACGCAACGCGTCATCTGCCGCAGCATTTTTCGCCGGCATGCCCGGATCGCAGTGCAGGCAGTCCGACAGATACCCCAGCTTTTCGTTAAAATAACAATCCGTGACGGATTTGGCCACCCGGCTGGCGAGTGCTTCGGGATTAAACCCGGCCGCGGCGTTTTCCGGCGGGTCCAGCTCGGCTAAAAATCCGAGCCCTGCATGCCAGAGCGCCTGAATTTCTATCGGGTATCCCTGCCTGGGCGTAGCTGCGGGAAAATTGGTGTCCATCCAGGTAAAATGCGCCGGGCTGAATACCAGTCCGGTTTCCGGATCCATTCGTATGCCGTTGGGCGTACCCCGCATGTATCCGCCTGCAATGGAAAACAGAATCTGCCGCAGGCTCCGGCCGCCCAGGGATTCTTCCAGAAAGTCAAAACCCCCCGAAGCCTTTGCAAGATCCCGGCACGCAATTATCAGCCACAGTGGCGCATCCGAGGTGTCCCGGTTTGCCGCATCCTCGCCCTGAATCATGTTGGGAAGCGTGCCGTGATCCTCGAACTGCCCGAACAGGCGGATGATTGAAAGCGCTTCCGGATATGCCCCCTCGGCAATCAAGCCCCGACAGAAAATCAATGAATCGCGGCCCCAGTCCAGAAACCAGGGATACCCGGCGATCACGGACTGATGCGGTCCGCGCGCGACCACGTAATGCTTCATGGCCCGGCGCATCGCCTCGGCAACCGGAAGGGAAGAAAGCCGATCTGCTTCCGGTTCCGGCATCTCAGTCGCCTCGCCCGCATCACGGGCGCCGATCTCACCTGCAGCCGCCTCCAGGCTCAGAGAGTCGCCCCCGGCCATGCGGGCCCGAAAATAGCCCGGGCTGAACAGATCGGAATTGGCATCCAGGCCCCGCTCGGCTTCCACGGGGCGATGGACCATATAATGCCATTCCGGCTCAAAGACAAACTCGGCGACCGCAGCGGCCAGTTCGATCCGGTGATTTTCGTCCGGGCAAAAGACAAAGCCCGCCCTGCCGGTCTTCACGGCTTCCGGAAACGTGTGCTCCGGCCCGGTAAATGCCTTGGTGGTTTCATGAAAGCTGCGGTTTTCCATGTCCGGCCGGAGAATGAGCCACACCGGCCGCCCGTCTTCCAGTTGATCGGCCTCCTGCTGCAGATGGCGGGTAAAATGCAGCCGCACCCGGTTTTGCCCCGGAATCATTTCCACCTGCATGGAAAGCCGGATATGCCGGCCCAGGCCGGTGGGAATCATAAACTGCCACTGCCCGTGATTTTCGTAATCATAGACAAAACGCTGCAGGCAGTCCGTGCGCACGGCCTGGGAATAATCCTGGTAAACCACCCAGGCCCGGCACCGGGAAAACATAATCCAGCGATCCACAGGCATCTGATCATGAAGATTGGCCGCCAGCAGGGCATCATAGCGTGAACGCATGCGCCTGGGATACGTGGCCGTTCGCGTCATTGCCCCGCGGCCGTTGGTGGCCAGAAAAACAAACGGCCTGGAAATCAGGTCCTGCCGCTGGATGACCCGATTGACGCAAAGCCCTCCGGGATCGGCCAGGTGGAGCAAATACGCGGATTCGTGCACGCACCGGTCTTCCCCGTAAACCGTCATTTTCAAAACCGACTGCACGTGATCGGCAGGGGCCGTCATGGGCGGAATAAGCAGAAAATGCCCGCCGTCCGCCGCTGTCAGGGCGAATCCGGTCCAATACGTGCGATTGCTTCTCACCAGGTGCACCCGAAAATGCACCGGCGCCCGGACCAGCACGAAATGGCCGGGCGGCACCATGACCTCCCGGCGGATATCTGCGGGCCACTGCCAGCATACCACCCGGGACTCCTCGCTATACGGGTTCATGCGCCTGCAGAAACCCTCCGGGTCCCGGTACATTTCCGCTGCGGCCGCATCCGGATCAAAATCTCCGATATGCACCGTGCCATGATAATGGGAAAACACATCAAGCCCTGCCGCCCGAAGCTGCTGGGACGCGCTGCGGACGGGATTTTTGGAAAAACCGCTTTCGGATGCCTCGATCCTGGAAAGATCCGCCGGGTCGGTGCTCAGGCAAAGCACTTCGGCCGGGGCCAGGCGGCGCTGCCAGGCATCGCCGGATGCCTCCGCATCCACCTGCTGCCCCGTGATCAAGTCGATGAAGTGATCGCCTGCCAAAGATTCCGGATTTGCATGCCAACGGGCGGTGACTTCATGTTCATGGTCCAGGTTTATCACCACGACCAGGGCCTTTTTTAAATCCGGGCATGATCGCAGCACTGCGATAAAGTTTCCTTCCGAGGCCATAATCCATTGATGCGCCGTGTTTCCGAAAAACACCGGGTGGTTTTTCAGCAACGTGCTCAAGCGCCGGATATGGGCCACCTGATTGTCCTCAGCCCCCCAGTTGAGCGCAGGCGCCCCGTGAACGTCGATTTTCTCGGTGGCAAACCACTCCACGCCGTTGGCAAAAGCAAATCCGCCGGCCCGGGAAAGCAACGCGCACAAGGCCGTGCGCATCCTGGCATACCCCTTGGAAACCGCGGCCAGGCGGTTATTGTCATGGGTTTCGGCAAAATGGATCATGATCCCGTCGGCAGCCGAAATATCATCTGCCAGTGCCAGGTGATGCGTAACCTGATGCCGGTCGTAATTTTGAAACAGTTCCGAATAGGCCCAGTTGAAATTGGCCGTATTCAGTATGTGACGCGTCGCGGAAATCTTTCCGCCCAGGCCTTCCAGGAAAAAAATCGTGTCCGGAAATTCCTCGCGCACCCGGGAGACAATATAAGACCAGGCCGCCACCGGAATCATGTAGCCCGCATCACACCGGAATCCGTCCACGCCCCGGCGGCACCAGGTCAGAAACACATCCGCCATGTACTGCCACAAGTCCCGGTGCCGGAAATCCAGCTTGGTCAAATCCTCCCACACCACACCCCAGGCCCCGGGCATCCGGATCTTGCCGTCCTCGCTCCGGTCCAGCCAGTGAGGATGGGTTTCATGAATGGCCGCGCCCCACCCGGTATGGTTGATGGCAATGTCGAGGATGACCCTTGCGTGCCTGCGGTGGATTGCATCCACCAGCTCCATGAACTGCTCCAGCGGCGTGGCCCTGGGGTCAAACTCGGCCATTGCCGGATCCACGGCCGTAAAGCGCTGGGCCGCATAAGGGCTGCCAAAACGGCCCATCCGGCCGTAGGTGGTTGGGGTGGAATTGACCGGCATCAGTTGAATAAACCGGCATCCCAGCTCGTGGAGAATAAAATCGAGTTCCCGGATTACGTCCCGGAACTTGCCTGAAGGCGGAATCACCGTATATCCCTGCTCATCCAGGGCCTTAAAATCCAGATCCCTGGGCGAATGCCTGCGCTGATGCTTATTGGGGCCGAGCTGGCGGACAAACGCATTATAGATGATATTGCCGCAAACCGTTTCAGCCGGCTCCACGTTGATAACAGCGTTTTCACCCGGCGGCCAGACCGGCTGGCCGGTCTGCTCGGGCAGGAAGTAGGCCTTGGCCTCAAAATGGCCGACTTCGCAAAGCGCCAGACAGATTTCAAACTCCCCGTCGCCTGCAGGCTTCATTTCAATATCCGACCAGTCGTGGTGCAGCAGGGCCTCGTTTTGCTCCACGTGGACGATGACCTCCCGCCTGGCCGGATGGGCGCGGCCGATATTGGTCCGCACCCACGCGGTACCGTGCTGATCGAGTGGAACCTGCAGCCGCAGACACCACACGTCTCCCCTGAAGGCGATTATCCGGGTGCCGGGAGATGGCTGCTGGATAATGGTTTCGGATACCGTCATGAGTAAAAAAGGCCTTGTCTGGAAAAAACTGCTGTAAAGAAATTCAGAATGCAGGTGCAATCACCGGCAGGCCGGCTGAAATCCGTTATGAAACATCATATAGGATAAACATAAATACCCGGAGACACTTCGTCAAAACGACACCTCCCGGCACCCGGTCTCCCGGTGACGCCTTCATCCCCCGGCAACAACCGGATATTCGCTATTGCAATCGCAACCGGTGTCGAAAAAAACACCGACAATGAAAACAAATTCCCGGCAATGTCGCCCGGCTATCAGGGACAACAAAACGGATTTGCCTTGTACCGGCAATGGCCGCGCTTTTCCGCCGGAGGTTGGGATTAATGCTGCGCCTCCGCAGTACCGCCTTCCGGGCCAAACGGCTTGATCCAGACAATGAGCTGCGGCAGCAGCGTCAGGGCGGATATCAGTGCGATAAACATGGCAAGGCCCGTGAAAACGCCGAAAATAATGGTCGGAATAAAATTCGAGGTGGCCAGGATGGAAAAACCGATAATAATGGCAATCGAGGTATAGTACATGGCATAGCCGATGCTTCCGTGGCACCGGTGCATGGCCTGGATATAGCTGCGGTCCGCCCCGATTTCGCGCCTGAACCGGTGGATGTAATGAATGGTGTCATCCACCGCAATGCCCATGCAGACCGAGGCAATGGTGATGGTCATGATATCGAGCGGAATGCCGATCCATCCCATGGCCCCGAGCACCACGCCGGTGGCCAGCAGGTTGGGGAAAATGGCGATCAAGGCGATTTTCACGGATCGAAACAAAACCAGAAACATCGTCATCAAGGCCAGCAAAACCAGCCCCAGGGTCCGGATCTGGGAGTCAAACAGGCTTTGCAGCACATCGTTGTACAAGACTAGCATGCCGGTCAAATGCACATCGCCGGCTTCAAATCCGGCCTGCCCCGTCAGTCCGCCCCGAATTTCTTCCAGCAGGGTGTTGCGCTGAAGCCCAGGCCTGGAATCAATGATGCGCAGACTGATCCGGGCCTGGTTGTGTTTAATAGAGGCATACGGTTCAATCAGCATCTGCCGGTATTCTTCCGGAAACTCGTTAAACAGCAGGCTCAGGTCAAAGCTGTCCAGCGGTTCGCCGGTGACGCGCTCGGCCACCTTGGTCAGCGTGGCCAGAGAAAGCACCTTGCCCGTGTCTTCAAGGCCATCGAGATAATCATGGGCCGACTCGATCCGCGATAGCCGGTGCGGGGTAAACCAGTATTTGTCCGCATCGGCCGGCTCTTCAAATTCGGAAAACGCGCCGAACTCGTCGTCGGCTCCCCCCCCGCCCTTGGCCGGCTGCGATTCCACGGCTGCCGGTGGAAGGTCGCCGGCAGCATCAAAATCAATAATCACATCCAGCGGTGTTGTCCCTCCGAGCTGGCGGTCAATGACCTTCATACCCTGGTAGATTTCCGTTGAGGACTTGAAATAATTGATAAACGCGTTTTCCACCTGGAGCCGGGAAACGCCGGCCACGCTCACGACCAGCGCCGCGGCGCTTAGCACCAGCACCAGGCGGCCGCGGGACTCGGTAAACCGCGACAGCCCCCGGGTAAAAGAAAATCTCGTCAATCCGCCCGCAGGCGGCGGGGGCTTTTTAAACAGCACCAGGGCGGCCGGGAAAAAGACAAACGTGACCACCAGCGATACAAGGATTCCTGCGGCCATCATCCATCCAAAGGTTTCCACGGGCTTGATATCCGCGAATATCAGCGAGCCGAAGCCGGCAATGGTTGTCAGCACGGCGTAAAAGCACGGGATTTTCATGTCCATGACCATCTGCCGGGTCAACTCCGGGTGGCTCTGGTGCGATTCCTTTATGATAAGCTCCCTGTAGCGCACCACCAGGTGAATGGAAATCGCCATGGTGATAATCAACTGAAGGGAAATGAAATTCGAGGAAACCACCGTAACCTTCCACCCGAACAAGCCGAGCAGTCCCGCCATGGCAATGGCGGCAAAGGCGCAGCTCGCCAGCGGCAGAATCACCCAGCGCGCCTGCCGGAAAATCAGCCCCAGCACCAGGACCAGAAAAAGCACCACGCCGCCGCCATAGACCTTGAGATCATTTTTGATAAAGTGCATCAGGTCGTTTGCAATCATGGTGATGCCGCCGAGAAACAGGTCTGCCCGGTCATCATGCTTTTTCATGACCGCCCGGATGCCGGAAATGATTTCCGCCCGATCAGCTTCCATCCGGTTCCACAGGGCATCCATCTGCGCGGCCACGTTTTCCATCTCGTGCTTTTCGTTTCGGCTCAATCCCTGATCAGCGGCTTTTTCCCGCAAATCCTGCCGCCTGTCCCAGAGCTTTTCATATTCGGGGTTGCTCTCCAGGTTGATCTGCAGGCCGGTTGTTTCCAGATCCGGGCTGACCAGCAGGTTGCGGTACAGCGGGCTGGTTTTGAGCTCTTTTTCGGCCATTTCAAGGTCCACATCCGGATCCGAAAGTGTCCGGATATTATCCACCAGTTCCGAAAGCGGCATGGGCGGACTTTCCAGAAGCGGCACGTCCAGCAGGGTCATCACGGAATCCACCCCGCCCACGGCTTCCACCGCGTCCCGGAGTTCTCCGATACGCGAAAGCACCTGCCTGGAAAGCAGATCTTTTTCATCCGGGCTGTACGTGATGACCAAGAAATCCTCGAATCCGAACCGGTCGATGATTTCCTGATAGTACAGGTAGTCCTGATTGTCCTGCTGCACCAGGGTGTTGGGCGAGGCCTCAATTTCAAAATTTACGGCATATCCGGCAAGAATGCCGATTGCCGCAAAAAAGCAGACCAGCACAACTACGGGCCGGGCAAACAGCACCCGGTCGTAAAACCAGTTTATGGGGGAAAACCGCTGCATCATGGATTTGGACAGATCTTTTCGGGTGAAACCGGAAAACCGGTCTTATTGCAGATTCTCATCGGATTTCAAATCCTTGAGCAGCATCTCAACGGTTGACTCTGCCAGGATCTGATTAAACTGCGACCTGTAGCTCTGAACAATGCTTACCCCGTTTACTTCCGCATCATAGATCCGCCAGGAATCACCGGTCCGGTAAAACTTATACACCATATCAATCTTGTTGTTCTCGGTCCGGACCTGAAGGGGGACATGCACCTTGCCGTTTCTCGTGCGTATGGGCTCATAAGTAAATGCCGCGTCCGCGTCTCCGGAATACATGGAGATCTTATCAAAATAGGAAGCTTTTACCCGCTGGATGAAACGCTTGGAAAAAATTTCCTGCTGCTCGGAACTCAGCTTCGGCCAGTGTCTGGGCCCCAGAGACAGTTTTGCCATAAGCTCGTAATGAAACACCGGGTCCACGATGGACTCGACCTTTTCGCGCTTTTCTGCATCGGATAGTTCTTTTTGCTCCAGCACCTGCAGCACGCTGTCAATCTTGCTTTTGAGCAGGTCCCTGGCCGTTTCCGGGTCATTTGCGGCTGCTGCCGGACCGGCTGCAACCCAGCTTACCAGCACAATCAATCCCGTGCATAAAAGCTTTTTCATGCTCCCCCCTATTTCTCGATTTTCTTCCTGCGATTTTGCTCATATGCGCTTCGAAGGAAAACATACCAATCCACGGCATCCTTTTTCAATTCCGCATATTCGCCCAGATGAAGCGAGGTGTAGTTGACCCGGTTATACGCGGAAATCCCGATAGCCAGCTCCGAGGGCTCGACATAATACAACGGATCCAGAAACACGTCCGGCACCCGGGCAACGGCATCGCGCAAATTTGACGGCCCCATCAGCGGCAGCACTAGATGAAATCCACTGCCCACCCCATAGACGCCCAGGGTCTGGCCGAAATCCTCCGGATAGGCCTCGAGATCCATCCAAGCCTCGGCCGGGTCGGCAAACCCGGCCACGCCCACAGTCGTATTGACCAAAAAGCGGGCGGTTTCCACCCCCGCCCGCTTGACTTTGAGCTGCAGCAGGTTGTTGACGAAACGCACAGGATACCCCAGGTTTTTGAAAAAGCGACCCACCGAACGCCGCATCACTGCCGGGGTCACCTTTGCATAACCGCTGGCTGCCGGTTTCAACACCCAGAAATAGAACTTGTCATTTACCCGGGTCATGAAACGGTTGTATCCGGAAAGGGGGTCAAAGACCTCGCCCTGCCCGGAGTCACCTCCGGTATCAAATTCCGCAAACCCCTCAAAGTCGCTCTGTTCACCCGGTTCCTCGGCCTGCCGAGCGCCCGTGGTCATCGCCCCGGACTGCTGGGCATACACCGCCTGTGTGGCAGCCGGGAATAAAAACAAAACGGTCACAAGCAGAAACATGCAGACGATCCCGCAGCAAAACCGAACTTTTCGCCTGTCCAACGTTTTTCCTCCGCCCTGGTCCGGGGGTTTTCCCCCTTGTCTCCGGTGGTCGACAATCATCTTTTATTTCCGGGTTTCTTCCGGGCCGCAGCGCGACTGCCGTCCCAGTCGTGAAGATGCCGGATTTCCTCGGCAATGGGCTTCATCGCATCCATGACCCGATCGGTATCAAACGTGGTCATCCGTCCTTCCGTAACCACCGGCACGCCGTTGATGATAGTGGCATGTACGTCATGGCCGGAGACCGCGTAAACCAGATGGGAATACACATTATACATCGGTGTGAGGTGCGGCTTTTTCGTATCAATCAAAATAATATCTGCCTTCTTGCCCGGCTCCAGAGATCCGATCTCATGGTCCAGGCCGAGGGTTCGCGCCGCATCGATGGTAGCCATGCGCAGCACGCTGCGGGCATCCATTACCGTGGGATCCAGGCTCCGGGCTTTGTGGATCTTGGCAGCGGCATCCATTTCCATGAACATGTCCAGGTTATTGTTGCTTGTGGGGCCGTCCGTGCCCAAGCCCACGCACACCCCCGAACTGAGCATATCCGGCACCGGGGCGATTCCTGAAGCCAGTTTCATGTTGCTTTCCGGGTTATGGGAAACCTTGACGTCATGCGCCCTGAGCAGTTCGATATCTTCCTTGTTGACAGCCACACAGTGGCAGGTCACCAGCCGGGGGGAAAGCACACCGATATCTGCCAGATGGGCCACCGGGCTTAAATTATACCGGTTTTTCATGGTTTCGGCCTCCGCCCGGGTTTCTGCCACATGGACAATTATGGGGATCCCGTACTGTTGGGAAATGGCCGAGGCGCGCTGCAGCAATTGCGGTGCGCACAAATAAGGCGAGTGCGGCTCCACGGCAATGGTGATCAACGGATCATTCTGCCATTGGTGAATCAAATCTTCCGTATACTCGAAACCTTTTTCAATCGGACCGTAGTTGGGCGAATCAAAGTCATAGAGAACCTCGCCCACCACGGCACGCATCCCGGCATGACTGGCCGCCTCGGCAACGGCGCCCTCGAAAAGGTACATATCGGAAAAACACGTTGTGCCGGAAAGCGCCATTTCCGCACATGCCAGCAAGGCGCCGGTATAGACCTTGTCATGATCCAGCCTGGCCTCTGCCGGAAAAATATAATCATTGAGCCAGGTCATCAGTTCCATGTCGTCGGCCAGGCCCCGAAAGCAGGTCATGGCCGCATGCGTGTGCGTGTTGACCAGGCCCGGCATAATAATTCCGCCGTCTGCGTCGATAATCCGGGCTGCACTTTTGACATCCACTGTGTCGGCCGGTCCCACCGAGCCAATGGCATCTCCGGATACCGCCACCGCGCCGTTTTCAATCACGGTATCGGCTTCATCCATGGTCACGAGGGTGCCGTTGACAATTAGCAGGTCGTGGAAAATCGTCATTTACATCTCCTCTGCAACGCCGCTGATCAATTGCGCCAGAAAGGGGGCGGCGTTTTTTGCAACCCCGATAATTTCTTCCACTGTTGCCGGCTCCGGACGATCCGGATCGTTTATATTGGTGATAATGGAAAGTCCCAGTATGCGCATACCTGCATGCACTGCGGCTATAACTTCCTGGACCGTGGAAAGTCCCACTGCATCCGCGCCGATCTTCCGGATAAACCGCGTTTCCGCCGGAGTCTCCAGGCTGGGCCCCTTGAGTCCAACATAAACGCCCTTTTTCATCCGCAACCCATTTTTTTCAGCAACATTTCCGGCAAGCTGTATTAATTCCGGACTGTATACTGCGGACATATCGGGAAAACGCACCCCCCAATCCTCGTTATTCGTTCCCACCAAGGGGTTTTCTCCGGTCAGGTTGATATGATCGACAATGGCCATGATATCGCCGGGTGCAAACTCCGGGTTCAGTCCACCGGCGGCATTGGTGACGATCAATGTCTTTACGCCCAGAGCCTGCATGACCCGCACCGGAAACGTCACCGCGCCGGGCGGGTAGCCTTCATATAGATGAAACCGTCCCTGCATGACCATAACATACCTGCCATGCATCCGCCCGGAAACCATGCGACCGGCGTGGCTCACAACCGTTGAAACCGGAAAATGGGGGATATCTGCATAGTCGATTTCAAAGTCGACCGCCATGGACGCCGTGCTGCCGCCCAGGCCGGTTCCGGACATCAAGCCGATTTCCGGGCTTCCGGTGATCTGCGACTGCAGATATGCGGCCGCCTCCTGAACCTCGTGCCAGTAATTGTCATTGCCGGGATATCCCATCGTCGGCAGACGTTCCTCCTCTCTGATCTGTTAAGTTGCCGGTATTTTCACAGAAATACCCGGAAAAAAATCGGAAGTTATAAAGATTTTATTTTTATACAGGAAATATCATTCCGTCAAGCACTCTATCTTCAGGGGGTCGGACAGATCTGTTGACACCCGGGGCGGGATGTGGAAAAAGAATATTTTTCGGATTGGACTCCCGGTTTAAATCATGGTATATGGCCATTTTAACACCGGATGAATATCGTGCCACAAATCACACGAAGCGGAGCATGCAATGTTTGATGCAATACTGATGATGGGCGGGCTCGGCCTGGTAATCGGCTCGGCGCTGGCCCTGGCATCCAAAATTTTCTATGTTTACGTCGATCCCCTGGTGGAAAAGGTTGACGATCTGCTGCCCGGGGCCAACTGCGGCGGATGCGGATATCCCGGCTGCGGCCAGAATGCCGAAGCCATCGTCGCAGGCAAGTCACCTCCCGATTCATGCGTTGCCGGCGGGCCCGATTTGGCTGAAACCATTGCGGCCGTCCTGGGCATGTCCATCGAGGCAAAAGAGCCCGATATTGCCCTGCCCGGCTGCACCTACGGGGTCGGCGAGGCGGATGTCAAGTACGAATATCAGGGATTAAGCGATTGCCAGGCCGCCGCCCTGCTATATGGCGGAATGAAGGTCTGCCATATCGGCTGCCTGGGCCTGGGCTCCTGCATGAAAGCCTGCCCGTTTGACGCTATTTCCATGAGCAAAAGCGGCCTGCCGGTGGTTGACGAGCAGCGCTGCACCGGATGCGGCACCTGTGAACGGGTCTGTCCCAAACACATTATCAAGCTTTCATCCGTCACTCGCAGGATTCTCAAGGAATATGCCACAGACGACTGCACGACCCCCTGCCAGCGGGCGTGCCCGGCGGGAATCAATATCAGCACCTATATTGAGCAGGTCTCCCGGGGCGATTATTCCGGTGCGGTCCAGACCATAAAGGAGCGCAATCCGTTTCCCACGCTCATCGGCCGCATATGCCCCAGGCCGTGTGAAACCGCCTGCCGGCGCAACCTGGTGGACGAACCCGTGGCCATTAATTATCTGAAACGCTATGCAGCGGACTATGAAATGGCGGAAAACCGGCGCTCCCAGCCGTATGCCGCCCCTGAGACCGGCCGACAGATTGCGGTGATCGGCGGCGGTATCGAGGGGCTTTCCGCAGCCTTTTTCTCTGCCCGGCTGGGTCACAGCCCCACGGTTTTCGAAGCCACCGGCACCCTCGGCGGCCTGCTGCGAATGGCGATCACCCGTGAGCGTCTGCCGGGGCATGTACTGGACTGGGACATTGCCGGAATCGAAGACCTGGGCGTGACAACAAAAACGAACATGACCATGGGCCGAGATTTTACGATTGCCTCCCTGCTTCAAAAGGGATTTGAAGCCGTGCTCCTGGCCACCGGGGGGTGGGACAGCCGGATCGGGCGAACCGCGCCCTCGGAGCTTGAACAGCCGGTACCCGGCGTTTTCCTGATGATTGACCTGCTGCGCTCGGGAATGGACAACAAGTATCAAATCCCGGTCCGATCCGACGTGGTGATCGCCGGCGGCGGCAAATCCGCTGAAAAAAGCGTCAAACTCTGCAAGCACCTGGGCGCGGAAAACATCACGCTAGTGTTCCGCAAGTCTCGGGAGAAAATGCCGCTTACCGCCGAACAGATCCGGGCAATTGAGCACGCGGGGGCATCCGTGAAATTCAACGTGGGTCTCTCCCGTCTGATCGGCGACGATGACCGCCTTGAAGCCGTGGAATATAACGACTTTGAAACCGGCGAAAGCGTTGAGATTGCCGCCGGCAGCCTCTTCATTGACGCGGGCCGGCTGCCGGAAACGATCTTCCGGCGCATGGATCTTCCCGAGGAAGAAGGCCAGCCGGCGGCCCCGGATGCGCCCGCACGCTGGGAAGGCATCCAGCCCTACAAAAACCCGGTTTACAGCGAAGAAAAGGGTCTGCTTTCAGAGGCGGATCCGATTACAGATTACAGCGCCGCGATTCGTGCCATCGCAGCCGGGCGCAGGTCGGCGGCATCGATCCACAAGATCATGTACGACCTGGATCTCGAACTGCCGGAAAATATTATATCCGGGGATTCGGTCATTCAGACCGTCTCCGGGCTTGAAGGGGTGGACCCTTCGGGCCGGCAGATCATGCCCGCGTGCCCGCCGGAGGACGTGCCCGACAGGTGCCCGGAAGTCGAACTGGGATATTCCCAACAGCAGGCGACAATCGAGGCCAACCGGTGCCTGCGCTGCGGGGTCATCTGCTATGATGCAAAAACGGGCGATGAAGGTATTCCGGAAAAGCAACCCGCCCGGACCGCGTAATAATTTTGGTAAAACAATACAGACACTGACAGACATATATCTGTAAGGGCGAACCCGCGGGTTCGCCCCGGGTAAGGACGAACAAACAGATTCGCTTCTGCTTACGCACTCCCAGACGGCCCCGGCACTTCCGGGGCCGTTTTTTAATTGCCCGCATGCTTGACACCAGTGCCCGCAGACCTTACTTATACAAAAGGACCATTAGAAAAACCGATTTGCCGGACCCGGAACCGGCTTTATTGCACGTCACGGGAAAAGCCGCTGTGATGTTATCACAGCCCCGAAGCCAAAGAAGGAATGATCTTTTCATTCTGTATTTTTTCGTATACTACGTGTGCGCTTCGTGACGTAAATCCCGCTTTGCTTAAAATGAGGGGGGCACTGCCATGGCCAGAGAAGTCGGCGTGATCACAAAAATAAAAGAAGACAGCGCGGTGGTCAAAACGCAGCGGGCCACTGCGTGCGAGGGTTGCTCGGAGAAAAGCACATGCCACAGCATGGGCGGATCCCGGGAGATGGAAATCGTGGCGCTCAACCCGGTCCAGGCGAAAATCGGCGACAGAGTCACCCTGGAATACGCTACCGGCCGGATGCTGCAGCTGTCACTGCTGCTCTATATATTTCCCATTATTGCATTGCTCGCGGGGGCCATTATCGGGGATAGCGCGGCCCCGGCACTGGGTGCGGATCCGTCCATACTCGCGGCCGTACTGGGATTTGCCGCATTGTTTCTCTCCCTGGGGGTTTTGCTGGCCCTGGAAAAAAAAGCCCGGCACTCGGATAAATACAAACCGACCATCATCAGCGCAAAACGCGCACCGCAGGCCCGCACGGAAAAATGCGAACTGTGCCGTTAACGCCCGCCGGTCTCCGGGCAGGGTCCCAGGATTTTTTCCAGGATTCGACGGGTAATCAGGTAGGTGGGCATTACTCCTTCCTCTCCCATGCTCCCCGAGGCCAGGGTCTGCCCGCTTTTTAACGGATTGTCCGATGCGTAATAGGCATACATGATCTTGATGTCCCCGGAGATATGCCCCCGGATAAAGGCCGCGTTAATGGCCCGCTGATAATGCCCTCCCTCCATTTCCAGACCCACTGCGCCCCAGGTGGAATCCTGAAATTTTTTCAGAACATACCGGTTTTGCAGGGATGTGCCCAGCACCGTAATCAGGGGGCCGGTATAGATCCCGATGCTCTCGTCAAAATCCTGGTCTCCGAAATCGCTGTGAGTCAAATCGTTGCGGATGATGTAATTATGCGGCGTGCCCTCCAGGACATGGGCTGTGGCCAGCATGATATCGCCTTTTTTGCCCGGAAGAATCCCCGCCTTGCCGATTACGGAAATGGACCGGGTGTTAAGCATGCGGGGCCGGCCGTTGGCCTCCCACGGATATAGCAGCTCGTCCAGCACTTCGAAGGCCTGCTCCCCGAAAGCATAATCCATGACCAAAAGCACGGGCTGCTCGTTTTCAATTCGCTCGCGGTCCAGGCAAAGCTCCGGATGCGGGGATAGCGAAAGCGCCTCGACCATATCAATAATCTGGCAGTCGATCTGGGACCCGCTCTTATCCGGCAGCATGCAGCACCCGCGCTCGCAGGCAAACGCGCTGACCTGCTCGCTTCTGTGGCGAAGCGAGCGTATAAACTCGTAGAGATTCCCGGTGTTTTCGTCCCCGCCCTGATTTTGTGTGGCGGCAAATCCGTATATCAGGTTAATAACGCTGTGCAGGTTGGCACTGATAATGTGCAGGGGGCGCTTTTCCAGCCCGAGTTCGATCAGGCGCTGCTTGACCGCCGCCGCCCATTTCCGGGCATGGGTCCGGTTCAATATGAGCGCGCTCAGCGAAGGCGTGAAATGCACGGCTACCGCCTGGTCCTTTTCATTGACCTCTTCGTCCGCACATTTGCCCATGTTGTATATGATATGAAAAAGTCCGCTGTTGGCATTTGCCTCCCGGCGGTTTTTTTCCAGATACAGATAGGTTTCCTTGGTTTCATCAAACGTGCGGCCCAGCAGCAAGCTCAGGTTCCACAGGGCCTGGTCGAGCTCCTTGCCGCGCATTTCGTCGGTGGCGGAAAGATGCTTTTCCAGCGTGCTCCACTCGGTGGTGACCAAGCCGTAATCATCGCGCATCTTGCTGCGCACTTTTTTGGCCTCCACGTATAAGAACGTGATGTGGGTGAGAATGTCATATATTTCACTGTGGCCGCGCGTGACGACAAAACTCATTTCCCTGGCACTGATGCGGTAGGAAAGCCGGCGGCGCTTTAGCGGCTGGATTTTCTCGAAGCTGGCCCCCTCGTAATCCTCCCGGCCGGTCATCACGATCCGGTGGCAGCCCTCGATTCCCCTGGGCAGGCGATCGATGACATATTCCAGGCCCTTTAACTCGATGCTCCGGGCGTCGTTGATGCTCCCGTAAATCTCCGGGCTCAGGGTTCGCAGGGCGCTTTCCAGGGTATTTCCGGTCCGGCCGCCCATCCGGTAATAGCCGCGCAGCAGCGCGGCATCCGCAATGGTTTTAAACGTGCGGATAGCCAGCCGGGACTTGTCGGCCTGGGAAAGTTCGGCAAACGGATCATGTTGCAACGTCATGGATTCTCCGGAAAGAGTTCAAAAACCGCGAATTTCAGTTGTTCGTACTGTTTCTCCCCGGCGGGATGCTTCCCGCGATTTTCGGCTTTCGTGTTTCGAATTTATAATGGATATGTATAGCGCTTTTTCTCGAAGTTGTACACCACAAGGTGCCGCCCGGTATGATCCTGCAAGTATTGCGGCAGAAGCGGCACTTTGCCGCCTCCGCCCGGCAGGTCGATCATGTACTGGGGCACGCCCATGCCCGAAACTCTTCCCCGCAGGGCCTCGAGGATCGACAGTCCCCTTTCCAGCGGCACCCGGAAATGGGCCGTACCCTTGATCGGATCGGGATGGTGCAGGTAATAGGGCCGAACCCGGGCGGCAAGCAGCTTTCGCATCAAAACGGTCATTACCCCGGAATCATCGTTGACTCCGGCCAGCAGGACACTCTGCGCTCCCAGGGGAATGCCTGCATCCGCCAGCCGGCTGCAGGCCTCAACCGCATCCGAGGAGAGCTCGTCGGGATGATTGAACTGGATATTTACATACAGGGGATGAAACCGGCTGAGCACCCGGACCAGGTCATTTGTGATCCGGGCGGGCAGCATGGCGGGCGCGCGGGTGTGGATCCGGACCAGCTCCACGTGGTCAATGGCACGGATCCGGGCCAGAATGTAAGACAGGCGGTCATCACCGAGCATTAAGGGATCGCCGCCCGAAAGAATCACCTCTTTTATCGCGGGAGTGTCTGCGATATAGGCAAGACCGGCACCCACGAGCTTTGCGGTCCCCGGCGTGCCTGATCCCACCTCGCGCTTTCGCATGCAGTGGCGGCAATAAACGGCGCACTGTGTTGACACGGTGAACAATACCCGGTCCGGGTAGCGATGAATAATCCCGTCAGCCGGAGACTGTTCGGTTTCACACAGCGGATCGGCTTCAGGCAGGCCGGCTTCATCCAACTCTTCCCGGTGGGGTACCAGCTGCCGCCATATCGGCTCGCCGGTGCGCCCGAGCAGGTCCAGGGCGTATGAATTGATCCGGGCTGGGTATCGTATCATCACATCCCGGATCTCATCTGCGGCGATCCCCAGGCAGGAGGCCAGCTCAGATGCGCTGGCCGGGCTTTGTGCCAACAGGTTTTGCCAGCATCCGGTTTTCCTGGAAGCAGAAAACAATTAGGAAAGCCCCACCCCTTCTATTGGAGCTCCGCAATCCGGGCACTTATCATCCTGCACCCGGTTTTCCACCACGGTAAAACCCCTTCTCTGAATCACGTTTGCACTGCATTTCGGGCAGTATGTACACTCAGAGGCCTCGCCGGGCATATTGCCGGTGTAAACATATTTCAGCCCGGCGGAAAGACCGATTTC
This sequence comes from Desulfobacterales bacterium, assembly GCA_018335195.1. GTDB lineage: Bacteria > Desulfobacterota > Desulfobacteria > Desulfobacterales > Desulfosalsimonadaceae > Desulfosalsimonas. Next base: position 32,897 of record JAGXKN010000006.1, on the reverse strand, counting down.
CCGTGCCTTTCGAAGTGTTTCCACCGGCGTGGACGGTCTGTCGGTCAGGCGGTAGGTGGGATGAAAGCGGCTGACATGCCAGGGCGTACAATCACCGAGCTCTGTGACCATGAATTCGGCCATTGCCCTGAGCTCGTCTGCATCGTCGTTTAGCCCCGGAATCAAAAGGGTGGTGACTTCCAGAAACACCCCCATTTCCCTCATCTTTCTCATTGAATCCAGCACCGGGGTTAACCGGGCGCTGCAGAATTTTCTGTAAAAATCGTCGGTAAAGGCCTTCAAGTCCACGTTGGCCGCATCCAGGTATGGGCTGATCATCTCCAGGGCCTCGCCAGTCATGTATCCGTTGGTCACGAACACGTTCTTGATGCCTTTTTCATGTGCAGCCCGGGCCGCGTCATAAGCGAGTTCAAAAAAAATCGTGGGCTCGGTGTATGTATAGGCGATCGATTTACAGCCGGTGATCTCGGCTTCCTCCACGATCTGTTCGGGCGTAAACGCCTTGCCCATGATGCGTCCCTGGTGATCCGTGGCCATATGGGCAATATCGGCATTCTGACAAAACTTGCAACGGAAATTGCACCCCACGGTACCGATGGAATAAGCTAGGCTTGTCGGATAAAAGTGAAAAAGCGGCTTCTTTTCAATTGGATCCACGTGACGGGCAATAATCCGGTCATATACCAGGGTATACAGACTTCCCTCCCGGTTTTCCCGAACGTTGCATTTGCCCCGCTTGCCCGGCTTTATCTCGCACCGGTGGCTGCACAAATTGCACTGAACCTTGTTTTCCGCCTGCTGTTCATAGAGCCGCGCTTCCATATCCCTCTCCTTTTAAAAACTTGCCCCTTGCCTTTTCTTAATTCTGGTAGCGCTTGCTCGAGTTGTCAATTTTCATTGTTCATTCTGGTAGTCACCGGCACAACTGGCCACCCGTTCACCTGAGCAACCTGCATGATTGACCCGGCATTTGAGGGCCAACGGAAACGCCCGAAACCGGGGGACGGGATCTGCCGTGATACCGGCAAATCCGCCAAACGGGCTGGATTGAAACATTTTCGTGGACTCGATTCTGTGTGTAAGCTCTGAGGGGAGCCAGGGCAGCTGGAACACGGTTTTCCATTCCAGAGGGACTTTTCCGAGGTGAGCGAAGATCATCCGGCGGATTTCACCGATGCTGAAAAACCGGGCATACGAATAAACGGACGGTTTAAGCAGCCGCATCATCCGGCGATGGGCCGCATACAGGGAAAAGCGATTGAAAATGCCGACAAACAACCGATCCTTTGTCACGCGGCAGGCCTCTTCCAGTGCCCTGCGGGGATCATCGCAGAACTCCAGGGTCAGAAAAATCACACTGTAATGAAAGGAATTATCCGCAAACGGGAGATCCTCGGCAAAACCCCGGTGCAGATCCGCGCGATGGCCCAGGTTTCTGCCGGCCGCATCCAGCATGTAGGGCGAAGGATCGATCCCGGTGAGCTCAATGCCCTTATTTAAAAAAGGCATCAGGCTTGCCCCGGTGCCGCACCCTATATCGAGGATGCTCTGGGCAACTCCGGGACGCATCATCCCCACCATGAGCCGCTGCTGCAGATCCAGTATCATCCGGTTTTTTTCGTCTGCCAGCCAGCGCTCGTAATCCTGCGCATCATGAAAATCAAACACGTAACTCATAAGCCCATTTTTTATGGGAAAACGACCGGCTTTGCAAGCACAAACCCGACCCGGTATCATTGCCCCGACTTCCCGCCCCGGAAAACCAGGCTCCCCGATTTTTTTGCAAAGCCTGACAATATTGAAAGCCTCTGGGAAAAACAGCCTTCAATGCCGCGCCGCATTCTTTGCTTGCCGGGGCAACCGCCTGTCGCTGCACTCGGGCCGGGCATCTCTATGGCTCGCATCGTGGCGGCTCGGCAAACTCGCTTGTCGGCTCAAACAAACCCGGCCGCCTGCTCAGCTTTGCCAAGAGCTGCTCCGACCCTCGTGCAATGCGCCATGCGGCAGCCCCGGCAATCTCCGCACGAGAAAATCCGACTAGCTTACCACGGGCTGATTCAGGCTTGCAAATCCAGAGGGTTTGTCTTTGAACTCCGGGGATTTTGAAGCCTTTCGGAACTGGACGGTGGCAACTGCAGGGGGGTTAGGACAGGGCGGGACGGCGAGGTGTTTTGCGCAGATGCATCGGGCGCGAAAGCGGACGGCAGATGCGCAAACTTCCCCGCCGGTCCGACCCTGCGAAAATCCAGGAAGCGTCAATTTGCTTTTTTACGGGGCAAAAGGGAAAAGCAACGGCAACCACATGATAATTCGTCGTCGTTTTCGCGATCGGAATCGGTATGTTTCATCCGAATTCGATTTCGACAACAGGAAACGTCTGCCGGTTGGGGAAATGGGGGGACGGAGTGGCGGGTACGGCCTTAGCGCCTACAGGAGCTTGTCGAAGGCAACGCCGATGCCGTCCTGGCTGGTGCGGGCGATCTCACCGGTGCGCTTGATATTCTTCTGGTTAACGGGATGTTCAAAGGACATGGTTACCTGCCGGCCCCGGTCAAGCCGGCCCAGGTCCGAGCGCAGGGTTTCCACAAAAGCCCCTCCGTCGCTTACGTTCCTGATAAAGCCGGTGAAGAGTTTCCCGTCTACGGAAAACTGGACTTCGTGACGGTAGGGATGCCTGGAATATTTTCGCCGGGCGGCGCCCTTGCTGGCCATTAACTCGGCCAACAGCTCCCGCTGTTGCTCCGGGGACATTTTTACCACGGCATCAATCAGCTCCGAGGCAAGGGGCGATACCGTCAACTCCCTTTTGATTTTCCTGGACTCTGCCATCTCTTCATCCTTATTTTCCGGTCTATGGTACAAAAAATTGATATACCTCATTATTATCCCATTTCGAATCATTTGCAAAGATAAAATCATCCGGCCCGGGCCCGAAAACAAAATCGGCATCGAATGCGCAGGAAAAAACCGATTCCGATCCCGACAACCATCTCGATAACAAATCCGCCGCGAAAGTTCCGCCTTGCGCAATGCATGCGCGGTCTGATAAATATCTCATTTCCGCTGTTTTAAAATCCCGGCCGGATCTATCAGGCCTGATACACTGCCATTTCAACATAAAAGGAGCCCGCCATGCCGCAACCGGAACATGCCGTGCAGGCACAATACTACCAGGTGACCATCTCCCCGGACATCGCTCGCCTGGACTTTGCCGGAAATCTTTACGTCGTCTTCCAAGCCGGCGAACCGGTCTCCCGGATCCGCTTAAACAGCCTGGACCTGGCCATCCGGCAGTGCGAATGCCGGATGGCGGAAAAATGGATTCCCTGCCGGTTTGCCATGGATCCGGAAAACGAAATCCTTGAAATGGACCTGCCCTCGGCACTCGAAGGCCCCATCGAAATCCGGATCGATTATTACGGACGGATCAATCAGCAGATGGCCGGGTTTTATCGCAGTGCCCACCGGCGTGGAGAACAAACCGAGATCATCGCCGTCACCCAGTTCCAGGAAAGCGACGCCCGAAGGGCATTTCCCTGCATGGATCATCCGCGTTTCAAGGCCCGCTTTGACATTTCCCTTTTAATTGACCGGGACATGGCCGCTGTAAGCAATATGCCGATTTCCTTCGAAACGCATGAAAACGGCGGGAAAAAACGGGTGGTTTTTGAAAAAACTCCCGTGATGTCCACTTATCTTCTCTTTTTCGGCGTGGGCCCCTTTTGCCGCATCACCGACGAGCTTGACCGGCGCGTACGGGCGGCCGTACTTCCGGGCATGGAATCGGCCGTTCAATACGGGCTGGCCTTTGCCAGAAAGGCGCTCAATTACTGCGAAACTTATTACCGGATCGCCTACCCCCTGCCCAAGCTGGACCTGATCGCGGTGCCGGACTTTGCCTTCGGCGCCATGGAAAACTGGGGCGCAATCACGTTCCGGGAAAACCTGCTGCTCTATGACCCGCAGCATACCGCGGTGGACGAAGAGGAACGCATATGCGAAGTCATTGCCCACGAGATCGTCCACCAGTGGTTCGGCAACCTAGTCACGCCCGAGGACTGGAAATTCCTGTGGCTCAACGAAAGCTTTGCCACTTATTTCGCCTACCGGGTGGTGGATGCCTATCACCCGGACTGGAAGGTCTGGGACGAATTCCTGGAATCTCAGACCGCCCCGGCCATTGCCCGCGACGGCCTGAGCGAAACCACTTCCATTGAAATTCCCGGCGGCAGCCACGTGGTGATCAACAGCGCCACCGCGCCCATCATATACAGCAAGGGCGGCAGCATCCTCCGGCAGATTGAAGGATACGTGGGGGGAGAAGAATTTCAGGGCGCGCTTCAGAATTTTCTTTCCGCCCATTCTTACGGATGTGCCGGAAGCACGGACCTGTGGGACAGCATGGAGTCAGAATCCGGGCTGCCGGTCCGGCACATCATGAAGGGCTGGATCACCCAGCCCGGCCATCCACTGGTCTGCGCCGAACGCAGGGGGCAAAGCATCCTACTTACCCAGCAGCGATTTACCTACCTGCCGGTGTCCGCCCCGTATGACCAGACCTGGCCCATACCCGTGAGCATGCGCATCTATGATGAAAACGGGGCAAGCCGAGAAAAAAACATCATCTTTGAAAGCCCGGAAACCGAGGTCAAACTCGACCCCGATGTCCGGGCCTATAAAATCAACGCCATGCATACCGGATTTTACCGGGTATGGTACCAGGATCCGCACAACCTGGAACGACTCGGGGAAATGACTGCAGACGGGACCCTGCCGGAAATCGACCGGTGGGGACTGGAAAACGACCTGTTTGCACTTGCCGTCTCCAACCGCATCCCCCTGACCGCGTACCTGGATTTTCTGCGGTATTTTGAAACCGAGGCCGCCGCACTGCCCATCTCCGGAAAAATGGGCCATCTGCACGATCTGATGCTCATCACCGAAAGCCGTGCCCGAAAAACCGTATCGGCTGCAGCCGCCATGCACCTGACAGCCGCGCTCAACCGCGTGGGCCATGAGCCGGAAGCAGGAGAGCCCCACGGAAAATCCAGGCTCAGGAACCTTCTGTTCTGGCAGGCAGCGCTGCACAACATCAAAGGCACCGTGGAAGCCGCGCAGGTCCGGTTTGAACAGCTTCAGGGCGGCCGGGAAATTCCGCCGGATATCCTGCGGGGCGTCATGCAGGTCGGGGCACATACCGGGGATGAAAAAACCTTTTCGTGGCTTGTCGAACGGATGGAAACTGCCAAATCCGAGCAGGACCGGATCAACTGCCTGCGGGCCCTGGGATGCTTTTCAGATCCCGGGCTGATTCAACAGGCGCTTTCCTATATCATGGAAAAGGTGCCGGAGCGCAACAAGTTCATTCCAATTGCCCAGATGGCCCGCAATCCAGCGGCCGTGGGCCACATGTGGGGCTGGTACGTAAACCACGCGGATGCATTGAAATCCATCCACCCCATTATTTACGAACGGATCATCGCGGCCATCGTTCCGGTCTGCGGCCTGGAACAGGCCGAATCGGTCACTGCCTGGTTCGAAGCCGAACTCAGGCAAAACCCGCAGGCAAAAGACGCCATCCGGATGTCGCTGGAAAAGCTCGACATCAACCATCGACTGCGCCGGCAGGCTGCCGCATCTTTTGCGTAAACCAATGCCCGGCCCGGTGGATGTCATTGAGGATCAGGTAGCCGCATGGCACCAGCAGAAGGGTAACCAGGGTGGCAAAAAGCACGCCGAATCCCAGGCTGATGGCCATGGGAATCAGAAAACGGGCCTGGAGGCTTTGCTCGAGCATCATGGGGGTCAGCCCGCCGAAGGTGGTCAGGGAGGTGAGAATTACGGCCCGAAAGCGCAGTTTTCCCCCTTCGACCACGGCCTCCCGGATGCTGCAGCCTTGTGCCCGGTGCAGTTCATTGACCCGGTGGACCAGGATCAGGGAATCATTGACCACCACGCCGGCCAGTCCCACCATGCCCAGCAGGCTCATCATGCTGATGTTATATCCCATGGCCATGTGCCCCAGCACCGCGCCCACCATGCCGAACGGAATGGCAAACATCACCACAAACGGCTGGGAATAGGAACGAAACGGCACGGCCAGCAGGGCGTATATGCAGAACAGCACGATAACGAATCCTCGCTGCACGTCATCGAGCACCTCCTTTTGTTCCTGGCCTTCACCCTCAATGGTGTAACGAAGCCCCTGATAACGGGTCTTCAGGCCCGGCAGGTATTTATTGACCAGGTACTGCCGGACCTCATTGGCATTGGTGATATCTTCATCGACATCCGCCATGACCTTGATGACCCGTTGCCGCTGGGCGCGCTCGATACTGGAGTATCCGCGGGCCATACTGACGTCCGCGACCTTTGCAAACGGCACTTCATGACCGCTGGAGGTGCGGATACGCATGTTCTGCATACTTCCCAGAGAACGCCGCTCTTCTTCCGGATAGCGCACCAGGACCTTGACCTCGTTTTTATCCCGCTGAAATCGCAGGGCCTCGGCCCCGTAAAAGGCGTGCCTGACCTGGCGGGCCAGATCGTTTAACTTCAGGCCCAGGCTGGCGGCCTCGGGCTTTAAGGAAAGCTGCATCTCCGTCTTGCCCGGCAGAAAACTGTCAGTGATATCAAACACCCCGGAAAACGCCTCCAGTTCATCCTGTAAATCATTTACCGCTTGCTCAAGGCGTTCATGGTCATCCAGGGACAAATGAACTTCTACCGGATTGCCTGCGCTGTGAATCTCGCTTTTATAGACCAGCGACTCGGCATCCGGGATCTTGCCCATCTGGTTGCGCCACATGTTGGTCAGCTCCAGGGCGCTGATATCGCGCTTTTCGCCTTCCAGGATCTGGACAAACACATGGGCAAGATGACCGCCGGAATCCCCGCCGGCTCCGCGATCTGCTAAATGGGCGCCCACCACCGAGGCGGTATACTCCAGCAGGGGCGGGGCCTGATCCGGACGCTGTGCGTCTTTTTCGGCAAGCATAATTTCCGCGGTCCTTTCCACCTTCCTGACCACCTCCTGGGTACGATCCATGGGGGTGCCCACGGGCATGGTAATCATGCACTGCATCATGTTGCCCTCGACCTTGGGAAAGAACGTGAACTTGATCTTGCCGGCGGCATACAGGCCGAAGGTCAGAAGCAGCGTCGTCATGCCCAGGGCCACCACGGCATACCGCCATCGAATACAAACCGACAGCGCCCGGCGATAGGGATGAACCACCACCCATTGGAGCAACCGGGTCATCCGCTTGGGCCTGCGCCCGTTTCCATTGCCCGCGGCCTTGCTGTAGGCCAGGTGGCAGGGAAGAATCAGCAGGGATTCCACCAGGGATCCCAGCAGTACCAGGATCACCACCACCGGAATATCGCGCATGAGCTTGCCCATGGTGCCGCCAATGGCCAGCAGCGGCGCAAAGGCCACCATGGTGGTCAGCACGGAAAATATCACGGGGCGGCCCACCTCCAGTGTCCCCTCCACGGCGGCCGAAAGCTGCCCCATACCCGCTTCCTGCTTGCGAAAAACATTTTCCCCGACAATAATGGCATCATCGACCACGATGCCCAGCACCATGATAAAGGCAAACAGGGAGATCATGTTCAGCGATACCCCATACTGGGGCAGCAGCATCAGGCCGAAGGCAAAGCTGATGGGAATGCCCAGGGTGACCCAGAAGGCCAGGCGAACGTTTAAAAACGCCCCCAGCAAAAAGGAGACCAGGATGAGCCCGTAAAACAGGTTCTTGGTCAACAATTCGATACGGCTTTTTAAAATTGTTGACATGTCCTGGTATGTGTCAATGCCCACGCCCCGGGGAAGCCCGGGGCGGGCGCGTTCCACGTATTGGCGTACTTTCCGGGACACCTCCAGTGCGCTCTGGTCGGCCACCCGGTAGACATTAATAATAACGGCCGGCTTGCCCTGGAAACTGGCGGCCATGTCCAGGTCGGCAAACCCCTCCTTGAGCACGGCCAGGTCCCCCACGGTGATGCGGGTGCCGTCAGGCCGGGTAATTACCGGGATATCCCGGTACTCGCCTGCATAATACCGCCTGCCCTTGGCCCGGATAAGCACCTCTCCTTCTTTTGCATCCACGCTACCCGCGGGCAGGTCCAGGCTGTTTTTGGCCACCGCGTCGGCCACCGCGCTCAGGGTGAGGCTGTATTGGCGAAGGGTTTTTTCGGGGATTTCCAGGTGAATTTCATTTTCGCGCACCGCCGAGACTTCCGCCTGGGTGATGCCCTCGAGGTTGGTCAGATCGTCCTTGACCGTCTGCGCCAGATGCTTGAGGGTCTGCTCGGAAGTATTTCCATACACCGCCACGCTGATGACCTGGATCCGGCGGGTCATCTCGCGGACTTCCGGCTCCTCGGCCTCTTCTGGAAGTGTGGTGATCCGGTCCACCTCGGACTTGACATCATCCAGCAGCTTCTTGATGTCCCCTCTGGTCATGAGCTCGATGGTGACCCGGCCCATGCCCTCCCTGGCCACAGAGTCCATGCGCTTGATGCCCTCGATACCTGCAACCTTTTCCTCGATGCGCCGGATCACCCCTTCTTCGACTTCCGAGGGGGAAGCACCGGGATATTCCACGCTAACACTGATTTTATCCAGCTCGGTTTCCGGGAAAATTTCAAGCTTGATCCCCACGGCAACCGCGAGGCCGGCCAGCAGGATAAAAACCATCAACAGGTTGGCCGCGACATGATTTTCCGCAAACCAGGCAACCACCGATCTCATGAATCGTCCCCCGCGGTGATATCCACGTACTTCACCTTCATGCCTTCGGTAACACCCTTGATGGAAGAAACCGCTACATATTCTCCGTCTTTGAGCCCGCTCTGCACCACGGCTCCCTGCTCATCCATGTATGCAATGTCCACCTCTCGGATATGCAGCCGGTCATATACCGGATTGACCGCCCAGACCGTATTTTCCCCGCGGATCGCATTAACGGGTATCAAGGCCGCATCGGCAATTGTCTGCCCGGTAATTTCGACCTCGGCAAACTGGCCCGGAGCCAACGGCGGCGTGCTTGCATATGGATCGGGCACCCGGATCACCACGTTGACCATCCGGGTATTGGGATCAATTTTTCCCTGGACCCGCATCACTTCACCTTCCCAGGAATGGCGATCTCCTGCCACCTGTGCGGTGACCGTGGCTGAAGCGCCTTTTTTGCCGTCCGTGGTAAAACCCGGCAGATCGAACCACTTCAGGGATCTGCCTTCCATGGGAACCACGATTTCAAAGGCATCCGTGGCATACACCGTGGCCAGCGCCTGGCCCGGGGATACGTACTGGCCCATGTCCACCTGTTCTGCGCTGACCCGGCAATTAAAGGGGGCGTGTATTTTCGTGCGCCTGAGATTCAAGCGCGCTTTTTCCAGGTTGGCCTGCTGGGCCTCAAGGTTGGCTTTGGCGGCTTTTAGTTGCGGCTTTTTTGCCACAAGCCGCGGGGGCTCCCTGTCCGGATGCAGGCTTTTCCATTCACTTATGGCTGCCTGGCTTTCCGCCAGTGCGTTCTCATACTTGTTTTCCGCCTCCCGGAGCCCGGCCCGGGCAAGGGTTACCGCGATTTCATAATCCGCTTCCGCAATGGCAAGCATGAGCTCGCCTTTTTGAAATGCCCCCCCGTTGACCAGTTCATCGGAAATATGCACCACTTTTCCGCTGACCTGGGGGGTGATCTGTGTTTCTGCCAACGGACGAACGGTGCCCTCACCTGAGAGCGTCATTTCCATATCCCTGATCTTGACCGGTACCGTTCGCACCAGCGGCAGGGAAGCTTCCGGCGACTGCCGACTGAGGGCCTCCCGGCCGGATTTCAGCTTGTAAAAACCGGCAACCCCGAGGCCGAGCACGGCCAATACCAGCAAAACATGAATGAGAATCCTGATTTTACGGTCCATGACGTTTTCCTGTAAAATTTACTCAATCCGGTCCCATCCCCCGCCCAGGGCCCGGTGCAGTTTTACCCGGTTGCTATAGATGCTGTGTTCGGCCTCAGCCAGGTCCAGCCTGGCCTGGTACAGGGATTGCCGGGCATCAAGCACGTTCAGGTAAGGGGTCAATCCCCTTTGATACCGGTCCAGGGCACTTTTCAGGGTGGCCCCGGCTTCGGAGCGCAGATGAACCAGCCGATTTCGTCGCTTGAGCAGCTGCTGGCGGGCCAGCAGGGCGTCCTCCACCTCGGCAAACGCATTTAACACCGTCTTGGCATACGCGGCGAGCTGTTTTTCATACCGGGCCCGGGCCGCGCGTTCGGCTGCCGCGCGCCGGCCTGCATCAAACAGGGGTTGCACGCCGCCGGCTGCCAGCCGCCACAACTGGCTCTCCGGCTCAAACAGGGATTCAAGCGCCTCGCTGGTGTATCCGAAACTGCCGGTAAGCGTGATCTGCGGCAAACGGCTTGCCCTGGCCACGCCGATGCGGGCGCAGGCAGCCTCCAGGGCGGCCTCGGCCGATCGGATGTCCGGACGTCGATTCAACATCTCCGCGGGCAGGCCCGCAGGTACCGGGGGCGGCACGCGAAAGTCCGGCGGCTGGCAATCCGTATCTTCCGGCTTGCTGTTTTCAGGGTATTTGCCCTGAAGAATCGAAAGTGCATGCCGGGCTTTGCCTTTTGCCTCGATCAACGACGGCAGCTCGGACTCGGCCCGGGCCAGGGATCGCCGTGCCTGGTGTACGTCGAGCACAGAGCTCAGGCCCCGCTGGTAACGCGCTTCAACGAGTTCCAGGTTTTGCTTGTAGCTTGACACCATGCTTTCGGTGATATCGATCTGGCCTTCGAGAAATCCGATCCGCAGATACAGGCTCACCGCTTCGGCAACCAGCGACTGAACCACTGTTCTGCGGTTTTGCTCAGCAGCCAGAAGCTCGGCCCGGGCGGCCTGGCTGGCTCTGGCCAGCCGGCCCCAGAGGTCCAGTTCAAAGGAGGCCGGAAGCGACAGGCTGTACGTGTCGATCTCCACTGATTCTTTTTTCCGGGTGATCGGGTTAATGTACTGCTGCTCCTGGGTTGCGGCCCGGGCCTCCAGATTCAGGGCGGGATATTGATCCGCTCCTGTCTGCGTTACAGCCGCCCGTGCCTCCATAACTCCCGCGGCAGCCTGGGCAATATCCGGATTATTTTTGACAACAGCCGAAACAACCCGGTTTAACCCGGAATCGCCGAATGCTTCCCACCACTTGTCCTGTGGAACATACGCGGCGGTTTCGGCCTGTTTACCGGAGAGGAAATGCGAGGGAATCGTAAAGCCGGCATCCGGGCGGCTGTAATCCGGACCCAGCCGCATGCACCCGGCCGATGCCAATACCAGGGCAAAAACGAACCCGGGCAGAAGGTATGCAGGATTCCGTCTCATTGTTTATCACTCCTGATGAATTCCCAAAAAGCTGCTTAGCCCGCCAGGGCGGTATTTTTGCAACAAAAGAAATCCGTAAGCGCCTTGGCTGATCGGCGGTGCAAAAAAAGATTTCCTTAGAAGGCTAAAAAATGTTCTGTCCGCCAAGCAATGAAAATATAAAATTTTGATTTTACTTAAACACTTAATCACTTAAAACTTCACACTGCCTGTAAAAAAGACTTTTTACAGGCTTATCACTCCTGGTTCAGCGAATGGATGCCGTGCAGGGAAAATGCCGTGATGTGAGAGACCAGTTCCGGCTTAAACCGGCTGTCATATTCCTGCTCCACGACCCGGGACACGGCCGGACGTGCCAGAAAAAAATACAGGATCACGCCCAGAATGCTCAAAACGGAAAGCCGCAATCGTCTTTCATCCACGAAGCCATTCAAGTGAGGGCGTACCATATCGGTAATCTCCAGGATATACGGACGCATAACCTCTTCAATCACCATGTTCAGCGCATCCCCGGGATCAGCCATTTCCCGCTGCATGAGCTGAATGTGGCACCGTCTTTCAGCCTCGGACATCGGCCCTTCCAGGAAAGCATTTGCCATGGCGCCGATCACGTCTTCAAGACCCCGGCGGGGTTTGCCGGCAAGTGTTTCCAAGAAGTGCTGCCGTACCCTGCGGGCCCGATGCGCCCACCTTTCGCGGAACACCGCCAGGTAGAGACGCTGCTTGCTGCCGAAATGGTAATTGATTGCCGCCAGGTTGCAGTTTGCCGCTGCAGTGATCTCCCGTACGCTGACAGCGGAAAAGCCCTTTTCCGCAAAGAGCCGTTCGCCTTGATCCAGCAGCCGTTCCCGCGTATTGTCTTCTGCTTCTGCCACCTTGTTCTCCCGTGGATGGACGGAATGGATTGAACTGTCCGTTCCCGATTAAAACATTCGTATGAAACAAGTGTTTGAATGTCAAGAAAGAAATCCTCCCTGCTGTCACATGCCACAGCGTAAATCCCGGACGGCCATGGTGATTATTTTTTTGTTTGCACCATGAACGGCTATTGGCATACAATCGTCTCCAAAGGTCCACCTGCAATGAAAAAAGGATACTGATGCGTTTTTACAAATATCACGGACTCGGAAATGACTATATCGTGCTGGACCCGCTGGAATTCGGTGAGAGTCTCGAAGCCGGACAAATCCGGCGAATCTGCCACCGCCACTGCGGCATCGGATCTGACGGCATCCTGTTCGGTCCGTTTGCCCACGAAAGCGGCGCCCTGGCGGTCCGCATATTCAACCCGGACGGCAGCGAGGCGGAAAAAAGCGGCAACGGCCTGCGCATTTTCGCCCGCTACCTCTATGATCGGGAAAGGGTCACGCAAGCCCCTTTTGAGATCGCCACATCCGGCGGCCCTGTCACGGCCAAGGTCAGCGACAGCGGACTTACGGTTTCCGTGGACATGGGGACTGTTTCTTTTGACAGCAGTAAGATCCCGGTCACCGGAGCCCATCGGGAAGTCATCAACGAATTTCTGGAAGCAGGTGAGGAAAAGCTTCAGTTTTGTGCCGCCACCATCGGCAACCCCCACTGCGTCATTGTTCAGGATGAAATCTCACCCGAGCAGACCCGCCGGCTAGGGCCGTTTATCGAGACCCATGCGCTGTTTCCCAACCGCACCAACGTGCAGTTCGCAAGAATCCTCGACCGCACCAGCATAGCAGTTGAGATCTGGGAACGCGGCGCGGGCTATACCCTTGCCTCCGGAAGCAGCGCATCGGCCACGGCGGCCGTGGCGCGCCGTCTCGGCCTTTGCGATCCGGACATCACGGTACACATGCCGGGCGGTAAGCTCGATATCCGGATCCATGAAGACTATTCCATCTCGATGACCGGTCCGGTCACCCGCATTGCCGGCGGACACATGCATTCCGAGCTGTTTGCCCAGCCGGCGCTCGACGCCGCGATGTAGGGCGCACTGCAAAACAAGAGGCCACTTTTATGAGCAAGGAGTTTTTCACTGTGACCCCGGTCCGCGAAGTATTTGAGCGGATTGCCGAATTTCCCCGGGTCGGCGCCGATACCCTATCCATAACACAAGCCAGCACCCGGGTGCTGGCCGAAAATATCGTCGCTGACATTGACGTGCCGGGTTTTGCCCGCGCCACCATGGACGGCTACGCGGTGCGGGCGAGTGCCACATTCGGCGCCTCCGAGTTCAATCCCGCATATCTGACCATCTGCGGAAAAGTTGACATGGGCGATACACCTGCGTTGAATATCGGACAAGTCCAGTCCGCGCGGATTGCAACAGGCGGCATGCTTCCGCCCGGCGCTGACGCGGTGGTGATGATTGAACAAACCACCGAAATTGATGAAACCACCCTTGAAGTGTATAAAGCCGTGGCGCCCGGTACCAACACCGTGGCCGCAGATGAGGACTTTGCCAAAAATCGTGAGGTTTTGTCTGCTGGCGCGCCCCTCCGGCCCCAGGAAATAGGGCTGCTGGCCGCCCTTGGCAGAAACGAGATCCGGGTGTACCAAAAGCCGATCATCGGCATCATCTCCACAGGCGATGAACTCGTGGAAGTGGATCAGGTTCCGCCGCCGGGCCGGATCCGGGATGTCAACACTTACACGCTTTCAGCAATGGCGGCCAATGCCGGCGGCCTTCCCAGGACCTACGGCATTGTTGCAGACCAGTACGAACACCTTCTGGCGGTCTGCCGCCGCGCCCTGGCGGAAACCGACATGGTCCTGATTTCCGGGGGCAGTTCCGTGGGCACCCGGGACCTGACAATGGAGGTGATCGAATCCCTGCCCGAATCACAGATCATGTTCCACGGCATTCCGGTGCGTCCCGGAAAACCCACCATCCTGGCAAAATCCGGAGGAAAGGCATTATGGGGCCTTCCCGGACAAATCACATCCGCCATGGTGGTTTTTGACCGGATTGTGGTGCCGTTTGTTCGACATATCGGGGGCAGTGCAGTATTTTTGCAGCATAATTACCGGATATCGGCGATCCTGACCCGCAACCTGCCGTCTGTCCAGGGCCGGACCGATTACATCCGCACCCGGATCGCGGAAAAAGACGGGCAGTACCATGCAGAACCGATTCTCGGTCCCTCGGGCCTGATCCGCACCATGGTGGAAGCCGACGGTCTGATCGAGATCGACATGAACACAGAGGGAATCGAACAAGGCGAAACCGTATCGGTGATTCCGATGCGGTAACCCGGGTAAACCTGAAAATTCGAACTCCAAATCCCGAAGCACGAAACAATGACAAAAACCCGAATGCGCAAAAAACAAAAGCCAGGAGACGACAACAGTTTTGTTTCCATTTTTGGCAATTCGGGATTCGAATTTGTTTAGAATTTCGTGCTTCGTGCTTCGCATTTATGGATAAAAATCGGCCACGGCCTCCAAGGCATGGAAAACAGTTTCCAATAACCGATCACGAGAAATCATATACTGATGAATCAAAAGCGCAATATATATCTCCGGATGAATACCGTGGAAGAAGCCCGGGAAATCCTGTTTCGCGAACTCGCCCCCGTGCTCCGGGTCTCAGAGCAAACCGTGGATGTCACCGAAGCTGTCGACCGGGTGCTTGCCCGGCCGGCCTATGCAAGGCTTTCCTCGCCGGGCTTCCACGCCGCGGCCATGGACGGGGCGGCGGTTAAGGCGGAAACCACCTTCGGGGCAACCGAGGCAGATCCCAAAATTCTGGCAGCCGGCACGGATGCCGTATTTGTCAACACGGGTCACGTAATGCCGGAAAACACGAATGCCGTAATCATGATCGAAGACCTCCAGATCCTGGATGAAGGGCGCATCCGGATCGAGGCCCCGGCCTTTCCCTGGCAGCACGTGCGCCGGATGGGAGAGGATATCGTGGCCACGGAACTGCTCTTTCCCAGGCACCATCGGATTACCCCTTACTGCCTGGGCGCGCTGATCGCCGGCGGCATATCCGAGGTTGCGGTCCTTGAAAAGCCGCAGCTGTTTCTCGTGCCCACCGGTCCGGAACTTCTGGAATATCAGGATGCCCCGCGGAATCCGGCGCCGGGGCGGGTCATCGAGTCCAACTCCCACGTGCTGGGCAAAATGGCGGAAAAATGCGGCGCATCCTATACGCGACACCCGATTCTGCCAGACGCACCGGAACACATTCAAAAAACCGTGGCCCGCGCCGCAGAAGACGAAGACTGCGACATGATCCTGATCATGGGCGGATCCTCGGCAGGCACAGAGGATTTCTCCCGGCAGGTCATCGAAACCATGGGCCGGGTCCTTGTGCACGGCGTGGCCATGATGCCGGGAAAGCCGACAGTAATCGGAGAAATCAAGGGCAAACCCGCATTCGGCATTCCCGGATACCCGGTTTCCGCAATCATGGCCTTTGAACAGTTTGTCGCCCCCTTGATCGCTTCCATGCTGGGCCAGGAAGAGATGCCGGAAGAAACCACGGCAGCCCGGCCCGCCAGAAAAATCGCCGGCAAGCTGGGCATGGAACAATTCGTCCGGGTCAAGCTCGGCCGGGTGGGCCCGCAGATCGTGGCCACTCCCCTGCCCCGGGGCGCCGGTACCATCACCAGCATCACCGAGGCAGACGGCATCATCCGCATCCCTGCAGACAAGGAAGGAATCCGGGAAAACGAATCAGTTCGCGCACGGCTGCTCAAAC
Organism: Desulfobacterales bacterium; assembly: GCA_018335195.1. Taxonomy (GTDB): domain Bacteria; phylum Desulfobacterota; class Desulfobacteria; order Desulfobacterales; family Desulfosalsimonadaceae; genus Desulfosalsimonas. The sequence continues at coordinate 16,834 of JAGXKN010000006.1, read as the reverse complement.
CGCGCACGTCCGTGGAAAACACCATCGTGGCCGTTGGCAGCCACGACAATACCATTGACGTGCTCGCGGATCTGATCCGGTCCAGAAGCAACCGCTACAACCTGTCTTCAAGCCACGTGGGCTCCATTGGCGGATTGATGGCCCTTCAAAACGGATTGTGCCACTTTGCCGGATCCCACCTGCTTGATGCGGAAGACGGCTCCTATAACATCTCTTACATCCGCAAGTATCTGCCGGAAACACCCGTCCGCCTGGTGCGCCTCGTGGAACGCGATCAGGGGCTGATCGTGGCCCAGGGCAACCCCAAACGGATTTCCGGCATAAACGACCTGCAAAGGGACGACATCGGGTTTATCAACCGGCAGTCCGGAGCAGGCACCCGGGTCCTGCTCGATTACCGACTGGATCAGCTTGGTATTGACCCGGATGAGATCCGGGGCTATGAAAAAGAGGAATTCACCCATATGGCCGTTGCAGTGGCGGTTCTGGGTCAGACCGCGGATGCCGGACTGGGGATCTTTGCAGCAGCCAATGCCCTGGGCCTGGAGTTTATCCCGGTGGTCACCGAATCCTATGATCTGGTGATCCCTGAGGCGTTCATGGATCTTCCCGGGATTCAACTGCTGATGGAAGTCATCGGTTCCCGGGATTTCACGGAGCGGGTAAATGCGCTTGGCGGATACCACACGAAAAATACGGGAAAAATGATCCGGACACAATCCTGATGCCATACGAAGTCATTGATCATACGGCAGATACCGGAATCCGGGTATGGGCAGGCACGCCTACCGGGCTTTTTGCCGAGGCCTGCCGGGCCATGTTTGAACTGATCACCGACAACTACCGGGTGACACCCGTCAAAACCGAAAAACTGTCCGTCGAGGGAATTGATCAGACCGATCTTCTAATTAACTGGCTCCGGGAATTGCTGATGCTTTGGAGCGCGGACCGGGAACTGGTGGCATCCGCGCAGATCTCTGAGTTATCCGATACAAATCTGCGGGCAACGGTTTGGACACAACCCTTTGACCCGGAAAAACATGTGCTTTATACAGATATCAAGGCGGTGACATATCACGGCGCGGAGATCATCTGCCGCCACGGACACTGGGAAACCAGCGTGATATTTGATGTCTGAACGCCCGGAGGATCGCCATGGAAATTAACAAAATAAACGACTATCTCTGGGAGATCCCCCAAAGCAGGCCCATGAACGTTCCGGCCCGGATATATTCCAGCGATGCCCTGATCGAGGCGGTGAAAAAGGAGGAAACCTTCAAACAGCTGGTCAACGTGGCCCAGTTGCCGGGAATCGTCAAGTACGCCATGGCCATGCCGGATATCCACTGGGGATACGGTTTTCCCATCGGCGGGGTGGCCGCCTTTGAAACGGAAAACGGCGTAATCTCCCCGGGCGGAGTGGGATACGACATCAACTGCGGCGTGCGCCTGGCTGCAACCGGCCTGAATGAAAAAGAAATCCGGCCGAAGCTGGCGGACCTGGCCACTGCCATTTATCGTGATATTCCATCGGGCGTGGGATCCACCGGTCCGCTGAAGCTCACCGAAAAGCAGCTTAAAAAAGTTTTGAGCCAGGGCAGCCCCCGGATCATTGATCAGGGATACGGGGATGCTGCGGATGCAGACCATACAGAAGAAGGCGGGTGCATGGCCAATGCCGACCCGGGGGCTGTCAGCAACCGGGCCGTGGAACGGGGGCGCAGGCAGCTGGGGACACTGGGCTCGGGCAACCATTTCATGGAAATCGGCGTGGTGGACACGATTTATGACCCCGCAGTGGCCGATGCCTTTGGCCTGCGCCCCGGCCACGTCACCCTGCTGATCCATACCGGCTCCCGGGGCCTGGGCCATCAGGTCTGCGACGACTTTCTGGCCGCCATGACCAAAAAGGTCCACCAGACTGGCATCAGGATCCCGGACCGGCAGTTGGCCTGCATGCCGATCAATTCCGCCGGCGGCAGGGCATATTACAACGCCATGGCATGTGCCGCCAATTTTGCCTGGGCCAACCGGCAGGTCCTCATGCATCTGGCCAGAGACGTGTTTATGGAAACCCTCGACATCAGTCCCCGCGAACTGGCCATGCACCTGGTGTACGATGTCTGCCACAACATCGCCAAGATTGAAACCCACGTGATCGACGGCAGACAACGCGAGGTGTGCGTTCATCGCAAGGGTGCCACGCGGGCGTTTGCACCCGGCCATCCGGCATTGAACAGAGCTTGCCGGGATGTCGGCCAGCCCATCCTGATCCCCGGGGACATGGGGACCGCTTCCTATGTGCTAGTGGGCACGCAGGAGGCAATGGACCAGACCTTTGGCTCCACGTGTCACGGGGCCGGCCGCGTAATGAGCCGAAAGGCTGCAAAAAAGGCGGCAAAGGGCCGATCCCTGGCACAGGAACTCGAGCAACAAGGGGTGCTCGTCCGCGCTTCCGGAAAAGGGACCATGGCAGAAGAAATGCCCGAGGCGTATAAAAATGTCACCGAAGTGGTCGAGGCGGTCCACGGCTCGGGCATCTCAAGAAAGGTGGCCAAACTACGCCCCGTTGCCGTGGTCAAGGGCTGAGACAAAAAGTTCAACCACGAAGATCACGAAGCCCACGAAGGCAAAAAATTGTAAAATCAAAAACGAATCGACTTCGTGTCCTTCGTGCACTCTGTGGTTTGGATAGTGCTTTTAAATACAGCCAGGAAAGGGAAAAACACTGTGAATCCGGCGATTTTCAGGGAATATGACATCCGCGGGATTGCGAACGCGGATTTGGGCGAGCAGGACGTATACAACCTGGGCAGGGCGATCGGGACGTATATGCGGGAAAACGGCTGCACCAGGCTCACCGTGGGCCGGGACTGCCGCATGAGTTCAAAACGGTATACGGAAAAGCTCATCCAGGGCCTTGTGGATACCGGCTGCGAGATCCTTTGGATCGGCACCTGCCCCACCCCGGTGCTCTATTTTTCCATCCGGCATTTCAATAGCCACGGCGGCGTCATGGTCACGGCCAGTCACAATCCGCCGGAATACAACGGCTTTAAAATCTGCAAGGGCACCGAATCGGTGCACGGCAGCCAAATCCAAAAAATCCGGGAGATTGCCGAAAACGGCCATTTTGCCGCAGGCCGGGCGAGCGTCTCCGAAGCCGATGCAGTAACGCCCTACCGCGATTACATCGAAAACAACATTACCATTGAACGACCGCTGCGGGTGGGAATTGATGCGGGCAACGGTACAGCCGGGGTCGTGGCCGTCCCCCTGCTCAAAAGCCTCGGCTGCGAGGTGCATGCCTTATACTGCGACATGGACGGCCGGTTTCCCAATCACGAGGCTGATCCCACGGTCATTGACAACCTCTCCGATCTTATCGCCCTGGTCAAAAACAACGGACTGGATGCGGGTATCGGCTATGACGGCGACGGAGACCGCATCGGCGTGGTGGACCATCTGGGGCGGATCATATACGGCGATCAACTCATGATCATCTTTGCCAGGGAAATCCTGGCCCGCAGGCCGGAGGCCACCTTTATTTCCGAGGTCAAGTGCTCCAAGACCATGTACGACGATATCGAGGCCCACGGCGGCCGGGCCGTCATGTGGAAAACCGGCCACTCCCTGATCAAGGAAAAGATGAAGGAAGAAGACGCGGCCCTGGCAGGAGAAATGAGCGGACACATGTTCTTTGCAGACCGCTATTTCGGGTTTGATGATGCGATTTACGCCTCATGCCGGCTGCTGGAAATTCTTTCGGCCACCGGCAAAAACATTGCAGAATTGCTCCAAGGGATCCCGGAAACCTGCAGTACGCCCGAAATCCGCGTGGACTGCCCGGACGCGATAAAATTCGACGTGGTGGAAAGGGCGAAAAAATCCCTGTCTGAACAGTTCCGGGTGATTGATATCGATGGCGTAAGAATCGTGTTTGAAGACGGCTGGGGTCTTGTCCGGGCTTCAAACACCCAGCCGGCCCTGGTGATGCGGTTCGAGGCGCTGTCGGAAATCCGGCTGGACGAAATCCGCAAAACCGTGGAAAACACGATTGCTGCGATCAAAGAAAAAATGTGATGCGAATTCCCCTCAAACCGTATCCCGAAGATGACCCGAAACAGGCCCTGCGCCTCAGGCGGTTTTTCATGGCGCTGGGGACCTATTTCGTGTGGCTGGTTTTAATTATATACTGCCACATTCTGGACTTCATCCGGCTGGCGCCCCGGGAGACGGCCCTTTTATACGGGTTTTTCCTGTCCATCAATGCGATCTTCTATCTCCTCATCCGCACCGGTGCAAACAAGAGATTCTTAGATCCAAGCATGACCCTTGCCCAGATGCTCACCGGTACAATTGCGGCCATGACCATTATTTACTTTACTGACCGGATTCGTGCTTTAATGCTTTTCATCTATTTCGTGGCCTTCATATTCGGTATTTTCCGGTTCAACATACGGCAGTACCTCGCTTTTGCCCTATTCGCCCTTTGCAGCTACGGGCTGGTCGTTCTTTTGCTATTCTACAATCATCCGGCAACCGTGGCACCGAAAATCGAAATCCTGCAGTTTATCATTTTCGGGGCCGTAATTTTCTGGTTTTCCTTTATCTGCAGCTATATCAGCCATCTGCGGAGCCGTATATCCACTGCCAACCGGGAACTCACGAATGCATTAAAAACCATTGAAACCATCGCAATCCAGGATGACCTCACCCGGATCTATAACCGCCGCCAAATGTTTACCGAACTCCGGCGGGGCAAAAGCATTGCCGACCGAACCGGCATGCCCATTGCCATCGTGATCTTCGACCTGGACCATTTCAAGTGGGCCAATGACGCATTCGGCCACCAGAAAGGCGATCAGATTCTCAAGGGCTTGGTTCATGAAATTAAAAAGGAACTGCGGGAAACCGATATCATCGCCCGCTACGGAGGCGAAGAATTTCTCGTGATCATGTTTGACGCTGATATTGACGGTGCGAAGGAATGCGGGGAAAGAATCCGCAAAAGGGCGGAAACCGTTAGATATGCTGGATTTCCCGATACGATTCGGGTAACGATTTCCACTGGCATTACCATGTATTGCCATGCTGAAAGTATTGATAAAATGATTCACAGGGCTGACAACGCGCTGTATCGTGCCAAGACCAACGGCCGAAACCGGACGGAAGTGGAGCTGCCGGAATCGGAATACGCAAACGATAAATCTTGAAAAGCCGCGGAGGTTTAACCATGAAGGCTCTTGTAAGCGACAACCTGGGCGAGACCGGCATCGAAATTCTCAAGACTGCCGGATTTGAGGTAGATGTCAAAACCGGTCTTTCCCCGGAGGAACTAAAATCGATCATTGCGCCATACGACGCGCTCGTGATCCGCAGCGCCACCCGGGTCACCGCGGACCTGCTGGAGGCTGCACAAAATTTGCAGGTCGTGGGCCGCGCGGGTATCGGCCTGGATAACGTGGATATCCCGGCAGCTACCCGAAAGGGCGTGGTGGTCATGAACACGCCGGGCGGCAACGTGGTCACCACCGCAGAGCATGCCCTGGCCCTGATGCTCTCCCTGACCCGCAATGTTCCCCGGGGCACCGCCTCGCTCAAGTCCGGACAATGGGAAAAAAAGAAGCTCTTGGGCCGGGAAATCTGCGACAAGACCCTGGGCGTCATCGGTTTCGGCAAGATCGGTTCCGTGGTCGCCGATCGGGCCAGGGGGCTGAAAATGCGCGTGGTCGTGTACGACCCGGTGGTTCAGCCCGAAACCATAGAAAAACAGGGTTTTGAAAGTGTGCGGCTCGAGGAGCTCTACGCACAATCTGATTACGTGACAGTGCATGTGCCGAAAAACAAGAACACCGCCCACATGATCAACAAGGAAGCCATTGCGCAGATGAAAGACGGCGTAATGATCATTAACTGTGCACGCGGGGGGATCGTGGACGAAGACGCCCTCTACGAAGGGCTGACCCTGGGCAAAGTGGCCGGAGCCGCCCTGGACGTTTTTGCTGAAGAGCCCCCGTCCCCGGACTTGCCGCTGCTGAAACTCGAAAACGTGGTAGCCACACCGCATCTCGGCGCATCCACTTTTGAGGCCCAGACCAACGTAGCCGTTGCCGTGGCCAACCAGGTCATCGAGTACCTCGTGCACAACAACGTGGTTAACGCGGTTAACGTGCCTTCCATCTCCGGCCGGGCCCTGGAACAGCTCAGCCCTTTTCTGGATCTTGCCGAAAAAATGGGCAGCCTGCAGGCCCAGTTCATCACGGGCCAGCTCAGGGAAATCGACATCCAGTACAACGGCGATTTCTTCGGATACGACATGCTGCCCGTGACTTCCGCATTTATCAAGGGGGTCCTGAGCTATCAGCTCGGAGATGAAGTCAATGCCATCAATGCCCACTACATCGCCAAGGAGCGGGGAATTAAAATCACGGAATCGAGCTCCCCGGAAGCCACCGAGTTCCTGCACCTGATTACCACCCGGGTCATCGGCACGGAAAAGACCTCCACGGTTGCGGGCACGGTGTTTGGCAAAAACGATCCGCGCATTGTACGGCTCGATGATTTCCGGATCGAAATCATCCCCCAGGGGCACCTGGCACTGATCCACAACCGGGATGAGCCCGGGGCCATCGGAAACATCGGAATGACCCTGGGCCAACACGGCATCAATATTTCCAGGATGCAGGTGGGCCTGGAAGTGGGCGGAGAACACAATGTCATCCTGCTGCGCACGGACACCCCCATTCCGGATGAAGTTGCAGCGGCATTGCGGGCCCTGCCCCAGGTGAAATCAGTAAGAACCCTGGAGCTATAAAAAATATAAAAAAATCCGAAATTCGAAATCCGAAGCAATATCGAATTGCCAAATTCGAATGACCAAAACAGCACGGGCTTCACCCGTTTTGATCATTGGCGATTCGGATTTTGAATTTGTTTCGAATTTACCCGAAAAGGAGGTGGAGTCAAAATATGACACAGGACGACAACTCAAAAAAACAAACCGGGCAATCGCAATACGTAATGCCTGAGGCCAATTTTACCACTTTCATCCTGTCGCTGAATTCATCGGCCCTGGTCCACCTCGGCCAGCATGCCGATCCAGCCACCGGCGCCACTGCCAAAAGCCTGCCGGTGGCCAAGCAGACCATTGATGTACTGGCCATGCTGGCAGAAAAGACGCAGGGCAACCTGACCGACGAGGAACGGCGCTTATTGACAAACGTGCTCTATGAATTACGTTTGCTCTATGTGAAAGAAACCGAAGGCGAATAATTTTCCCCGCCCATTGCGTGGAATCCGAAAAATCAAGGAGGAAGCAAAGCCATGAAATTCCATATGAAACCAACCGGGTGGCTGGTGACGATCATCGCAGCCATTGCAATTCTTGCCGGCGGCATGCTGGTGATGCCGGATAATTATACCACCTCTGCAGCCGGCTCCCAGCCGGAACAGGCACAGATGGTTCCCAGGAATTTCACCCAGCTGGCAGAAGACGCAGGTGCGGCCGTGGTAAACATCCGCACCGTAAAGACCGTGGAAGGCGGCGGCCAGATGTTCCGCCATTTTTTCGGGCCCGACGGACCGAACCAGCAGCAGCGCCCTTTTGATGAATTCTTCGAGCGTTTTTTCGGAGACCAGAACCCAAGGGAATTCAAGCGCAGAAGCCTGGGCTCTGGGTTTGTCCTGGACAAAGAAGGCCATATTGTCACCAATCACCACGTCATCAAGGATGCCGATGAAATCCAGGTCAAGCTTCAAAGCGGCAAGGAATACGACGCCGAGATCATCGGCGCGGATGAAAGCACGGATCTGGCACTGATCAAGATCCCGCCGGAAGCGGATCTGCCGACCCTGGAGCTCGGCAATTCCAAAAAGGCGAAAATCGGACAATGGGTGGTTGCCATCGGCAATCCGTTTGGCCTGGATCATACGGTCACCGCCGGCATTATCAGCGCCAAGGGGCGGGTCATCGGCGCCGGCCCGTATGACGATTTTATCCAGACGGATGCCTCGATTAATCCGGGAAACAGCGGCGGGCCGCTGCTGAACATGAACGGCGAGGTCATCGGCATCAACACGGCCATCGTGGCCGCCGGCCAGGGCATCGGTTTTGCAATCCCCTCGGATCTAGCCAGGGACATCATTTCCCAATTGAAGCAAAGCGGCGAAGTCACCCGCGGATGGCTCGGTGTGGGCATCCAGGAGCTCAATCCGGAGCTCAGGGAATACTACGATGTAGACCAGGGCGTGCTGGTCACCCAGGTATTTGCCGGCGATCCGGCTGCCGAGGCCGGGATCAAGCCCAATGACATTATCACTGCGGTCAACGGCAAGTCGGTAGACTCACCGCGGGAGCTCTCCAAGCTGGTGGCCGATATTCAGCCGGGTGAAGAAGCCGAAATCCGGTTCATCCGGGACGGCGAATCCAAAACCGCCACCGTAACCCTGGCCAAGCGGGAGGCGGAAAAAATGGCCGAACGCAGCGAAGCTACACCCGAAGGTTCGGCAAAAGCCGCCCTCGGCATGGACGTGGCGGAAATCACCTCAGAGATCGCCAAGCAGTACAACCTTGAAAACACAGAAGGCGTGATCGTCTCCGATGTGGAACCTGAAAGCAAAGCCTACGAGGCCGGCTTTAAAAGGGGCGACATCATCAGGGAAATCAACCATCAGCCCGTGAAATCGGTGCGGGAGTTCAGGCAAACCATTGACAAAGCCGAAAAGGGAGACGCGTTGTACTTCTACGTGCTGCGCGCGCGCCAGGGCATTACCATTATCAAATTGACCAAATAAACCAGAACCATCCAAGGGCACGGTTTGAGTGCATGACCCGGCAATACCCCATGGTGCTTCATGCACCCGCAAAAATCAATCTGTACCTGGATGTGCTCGAAAAACGACCGGACGGTTATCATGAACTGATCTCCCTGATGTGCTGTATCGGGATTCATGATACCGTCCGGTTGGCCTTTGACATCCTGCATGCCGATGACCGGATCACAGTGGCATGCGATCATCCGGAAGTCCCCTCTGGTCCCGACAACCTGGCCCATCGCGCGGCTACGGCCTTTTTCGAGGCAACCGGTCTGCCTCCCGGGCTGTCCATTGCCATTGAAAAACAAATCCCGGTGGGCGCCGGCCTCGGCGGTGGCAGCAGCAATGCGGCGGCCGTGCTTACCGGTTTGAATCGCCATTTTGGTTTTCCGCTGCCGAATAAACAATTAATGATCCTGGGGCGCCGCCTGGGTGCGGATGTGCCGTTTTTCATCTCAGGCCGCCCGGCTGTAGCCCGGGGTATCGGCGAAAAGCTTTCCCCTTTTTTTGAAATCCCCGACATGCAGATAGTTTTAATATATCCCGGCTGCCCCGTGTCCACCGGCGCAGTGTATAAAAAATTGAATTTGGCATTGACAAAAACCAAAAAAATCCATACAAAATTTATTTTTGAAACGGGCAAGTATACCGATATCAGCAAGCATCTGTACAATGTGCTCGAATCGGTTGCCATGGAACTCTGCCCGGAAATCGGAACGGCAAAACAGGCGCTCATTGCAGGCGGGGCTGACGGCGCACTCATGAGCGGAAGCGGATCTTCGGTTTTCGGGATATTTCAGGAGGCCCAAAAAGCCGAAAACGCTTGCCGCAAGTTATCCGCAAACAGCAATTGGCAAGTGTTCCATACGCGGTTGCGCAAAGCGTGCCGGAACGAAGATCGGACGCCTTCGGACGGTCACTGAGTAACACTGCGTTTTTGCCGGGAATTTACGGATCACGAAGTTGCTGGGGCGTCGTCAAGCGGTAAGACACAGGATTTTGGTTCCTGCATTCGGAGGTTCGAATCCTCCCGCCCCAGCCAATTCCAAGGCGGCTTCAGTATGATTAACCCCAACCTCAAAGAGGGGGGCGAAAAAGTGGACAGCAATGGATATATTATTTTTGCCGGCACATCGAACCCGGATCTCTCAGAGGCGATCTGCAGATACCTGAACCAGCCGCTGGGCAATGCCAAAGTCAAAAGATTCAGCGACGGCGAGGTTCAGATTGAAATCGATGACAATGTCCGGGCGAAAGACGTTTTTGTCATCCAGTCAACCTGCCACCCGGTCAACGACAACCTGGTGGAACTGCTGCTGATGATTGACGCACTCAAGCGATCCTCAGCCAAACGCATCACAGCGGTAATCCCTTATTTCGGCTATGCCCGGCAGGACAAAAAAGTGGCGCCCCGGGTTCCCATCAGCGCAAAACTGGCAGCCGATCTGCTGACAACCGCCGGGGCCAACCGGGTGATTACCATGGATCTGCATGCCGGCCAGATTCAGGGTTTTTTCGATACCCCGGTGGACAACCTGTTTGCGGCTCCCGTGTTAATTGACTACATGCGCAGGTATTATTCTGACGATCTGGTCATTATCTCCCCGGATGCCGGCGGCGTGGAGCGGGCCCGGGCGTTTGCCAAAAGACTGAACGCCGGGCTGGCAATTATCGACAAGCGGCGTTCTTCTCCCAACAAGGCCACTGCCATGGCAGTTATCGGGAACGTGGAAGGCCGAAAGGCAATTATCCTCGACGATATGGTGGATACCGCCGGGACCCTGACCGAGGCAGCAAACGCCATCGTGGCCAACGGGGCAAGTGAAGTACATGCATGCTGCACGCATGCGGTCCTTTCGGGTCCTGCAGTGGCGCGCATCAATGATGCGGCCATCAAGACACTGGTGGCAACCGATACCATCCCTTTGACCGGGGACAAAAAGGACTGCGAAAAACTCGTTGTCCTGAGCATTGCCGAACTCTTCGGGGAGGCCATTTATCGAAGCCATACCGGAGATTCCGTAACATCCTTATTTGTCTGATAACCGCACAGAACAAAATATACTGGAGGAACAATCTTGGAAATTATTAAATTAAACGCAAAACCCCGCCAGGAAACGGGCAAAGGCGCAGCCCGCAGTTTAAGGCGGGCCGGGCGCATACCCGGTGTTCTGTACGGCGGCGATATTGAAACAAAGCCGCTTTCGGTGGGCATCCAGGAGCTTGAACGGATGTTTAACAATCCCAAATTCACCCGGGGGCTGATCAACCTGGTGGGCGGCGACGGCGGCAACAAGCCGCGGACCGTGATGATCAAGGAATGCCAGCAGGACCCGGTAAAAGATCATTACCTCCATATCGACTTTTACGAAATCAAGATGGACCAGAAGCTTGCCACCATGGTCCCGGTGACCACGACCGGGACATCCAAGGGCGTGGAGGAAGGCGGGATCCTGCAGATCATCCGGCGGGAACTGGAAGTCTACTGCCTGCCGGCCAATATCCCCGAACAGATTGAAATCGACATCAGCGAACTGGATGTCGGGGACTCGGTTCATGTCAGCGAACTCCAGGTGGCCGAAGGTGTGGAGATCCCATATGAAGCCGATTTCACAATCCTGACGGTGGTCAGCCCGAAGATGGAAGAACCGGAAGAAGAAGTTGTCGAGGAAGAGGCACTTGAAGAAGGCGAGGAAGGTGCTGAAGGTGCTGAAGGCGAAGAATCTGAATCTTCGGAAGAATCCGGGGAATAATGGGCGGCCCTGCGGCCCGCGGCAGGCCCGGAGGGTATCCGCACCAGTACGCAGGCCAGACAGTCCGGCACGATGAACAGCAGCGCCCAATGGCTGATTGCCGGACTGGGTAATCCCGGCAGAAAATATGAGCGGACACGGCACAATGTGGGTTTTATGGCTGCAGAGCGGGTGGCACGAAGATGCGGAGTCCCGATCGACCAAAACAAGTTCAAAAACCGATTCGGCCGGGGGCATTGCGAAAACGGGCGCCTTGCCATTGCCAAACCCATGGACTACATGAACCGCAGCGGCCCCCCGCTATACCAGCTGGCCCGGTATTTCGCCATTCCGCTTAAAAACATACTGGTTATACACGATGATATGGATATAGAAAAAGGTCAAATCAAAATTAAAGAGAAAGGAGGTCACGGAGGGCACAACGGAATCAAATCGGTCATGGAAGTCTTCGGATCTGGCGATTTTCCGAGACTTCGCATCGGCATCGGGCGTCCCGGGACCCCGATGGATGTTACGGATTACGTGCTCGGTAAATTGACCGGTGAAGAAGCCAGGATCTTTGCACCGGCTCTCGAAAATGCCGAGGATGCCGTGATCACGCTTATTAAAAAAGGCGTGACACAAGCAATGAACGAGTTTAACCACAGACAGATCGTTTAGGGTGTCCCATTATTAACCTAAAGCTTTAGGGAGGTAGGCATGGAAGTTCTACTGGAAAATATTCCGCTGACTTGCACCATCGTCGGAGCGCTCGGGATTCTTTATTCCCTGATCGTGGCCGGCCTGATTAAAAGCGCACCCACAGGCACGGAAAAGATGCGAGAAATTGCCAACGCGATTCAGGAAGGCGCGATTGCTTATTTGAATCGGCAGTTGAAAACCATCGTGATCGTCGGTATCGCCATTTTTATCATCATCTTTTTCAGCCTGGGTAAAACCACTGCCCTCGGGTTTGCCGTTGGCGCCGTCGCCTCTTACCTGGCGGGCTACATCGGCATGCGGGTTTCTGTGCTGGCCAATCTCCGCACCGCCGAGGCTGCCAAAAGCGGACTTGCTGCGGGCCTGAAAGTTGCTTTCCGCGGCGGTTCGGTTACCGGAATGCTTGTGGCCGGCCTGGCGCTGACATCAATTGCAGGATTCTACACCGTCGTCCAGGACGTGGTGCCCCTGGTTGCCCTGGGTTTCGGCGGCAGCCTGATTTCCATCTTTGCCCGTCTCGGCGGTGGCATTTTTACCAAGGGTGCTGACGTGGGCGCAGACCTGGTCGGCAAGGTCGAAGCCGGTATTCCGGAAGACGACCCGAGAAACCCGGCCACCATCGCTGACAACGTCGGCGACAACGTTGGCGACTGCGCCGGCATGGCCGCAGACCTGTTTGAAACCTACGCGGTAACCGTGGTTGCGGCAATGCTGCTAGGCCATCTGTTTTACCCAGAAGAACCCATGGCTGTTTTCTATCCGCTGATTTTAGGCGCAATCTCCATTGTCGCCTCGATCGTGGCCACATTGTTTGTGCGCATGGGTAAAAACGAGTACATCATGGGCGCCCTCTACAAGGGCATGTTCGGTGCTGCCGTTCTGGCGGCAATTGCGTTTTACTTCTTCACGATCGGCGTTGTCGATACCATCGGCGGATTCCCGGCCATTAACCTGTTTTACGCCGCACTGGTCGGACTGGTCCTAACCGTGTTGATCGTGGTTATCACGGAATACTACACCGGCACCTACGGCCCGGTGAAAAGCCTGGCCGAAGCTTCCACCACCGGCCACGGCACCAACATCATTACCGGCCTGGCCATCAGCATGCAGTCCACGGCCGCCCCGGTGCTGGTCATCTGTGCCGCCATCGGCGCGGCTTACGGCTTTGCCGAGCTTTACGGAATTGCCATTGCAGCCGTATCCATGCTGTCCATGACCGGCATGGTAATCGCCATTGATGCCTACGGCCCGATCACGGACAATGCCGGCGGCATTGCGGAAATGGCCGAGCTCGATGAAAGCGTCCGCGCGGTCACCGACCCGCTCGATGCGGTGGGTAACACCACCAAGGCCGTTACCAAGGGATATGCCATTGGTTCGGCAGGCCTAGCCGCCTTGGTGCTTTTCTCCTGCTATGTCCAGGAGTTCGCCCTCCGGGGTACCGAGGAGGCCGCAGAAGCCCTTGTCTTCGGTCTCAGTGATGTGAAAGTAATTATCGGCCTGTTTATCGGTGGTCTGCTGCCGTATCTATTTGCCTCCATCGCCATGAACGCGGTGGGAAGAGCTGGCGGCGCGGTGGTTGATGAAGTCCGGCGCCAATTCCGGGAGATTCCGGGAATTATGGAAGGCACTTCCAAGCCGGATTACGGAAGATGCGTGGACATCACCACCAAGTTCGCATTAAAGGAAATGCTCGTGCCCGCACTGCTGCCGGTACTGACTCCGGTGATCGTCGGGGCTTTTCTGGGCAAAATCGCCCTGGGCGGATTGCTCATCGGCAGTATCGTCACCGGCGTGTTCGTGGCCATTTCCATGACCACCGGCGGCGCGGCATGGGACAATGCCAAGAAATACATTGAAGACGGTTTCTTCGGCGGCAAAGGCAGCGACGCACATAAGGCCGCTGTAACCGGCGACACCGTGGGCGATCCCTACAAGGACACCGCCGGCCCGGCTGTCAACCCGATGATTAAGATCCTCAACGTGGTAGCGCTGCTGATGGTGCCGTTTTTGCTGTAATCTAATACTTTACAAGACGTAACCACTTAAAAGGGCCGGTGATTTTTACCGGCCCTTTTTTTATTGATTTCGTTTCCGGAAAATGATAACAATGGTTTTTTACGGAATAAACCTTGCATAGCCCTTAGGTGAAAAAAATGGCACAAAAAGCAAAATGCCAGACCGAGACAGCCAAGCGGTTTGAAATCGGGGATCTTGCCGTGTACCCGGCCCACGGAGTGGGGCGTATTGAGTCCATCGAAAGCCGCGTTATCAACGGAGACACGCATGATTTCTATATCATGAAAATCCTGGACAACGGGATGGTGATCATGATCCCCACCAACAATGTCGAATCCGTCGGATTGCGCGCGGTCGTCGGCAAGGACGAAATTCCGGGAATTTATGACGTTCTTGCGGAAAAAAAGGAAGACATCCAGGACAACCAGACATGGAACCGGCGGTACAAGGAGTACATGGACAGGCTCAAAACCGGCTCGCCCTATGACGTGGCTGCCGTGTTCCGGGATCTCTATCTTCTGAAGCTGACCAAGGACCTTTCATTCGGAGAGCGCAAACTGCTTGACACAGCACGGGCGCTTTTGCTGCGGGAGATCTGCACGGCCAAGAACCAGGATGAAAAAAAGGTATGGTCAGAGATCGAATCCCTTTTCGGCAGCAACGGCAATGGCAACTGCAGCAAACATGCCTGATGATCGGCACGGAACCGGAAACCATTACATTTGACGCCGGTGATGGGGATGCCGGACAACGACTGGATCAACTCGTTGCCACAATTATTCCCGGATGCTCAAGAAACGCTGCTTGCCGACTCATTCAAAACGGGGATGTCCGGGTTAACCACACCGTAAAAAAGCCCGGGTACAGACTTGCTGCCGGCGATATCGTAACCGCGGTTGCCAGCGCCCCGGAGCCTCTTCCGGCATTTACACCGCAACCCATCGATCTGGATGTGATCTACAAGGATCCGGCTGTTATCGGGATCAACAAGCCGCCGGCAATGGTGGTCCATCCGGCTGCCGGGCATTTTTCCGGTACGCTCGCCCAAGGGCTGGCTTATCACTTCCCGGAACTTGAAAATGTTGGACACGAACCGAACCGACCCGGCATCGTGCACCGCCTGGACAAGGACACCTCGGGCGTACTCATTGCCGCGCGGACCCGGGAAGCCTTCCTGCACATTACGCGCCAATTCAAGGACCGCACAGTGGAAAAATCCTATCTGGCTTTTATCCACGGAAATCCAGACCCGGACGAGGGCAGCATCATGCTGCCCATATACAGACATCCGGTACACCGGAAAAAAATGGCCGCAGACCTGGAAAACACCGGCCTTGGGAGGCACGCAGAAACCCGCTGGCGAATCCTTGCCAGATACGGAAAAATTTCGATGGTGCAATGCGACATCAAGACCGGACGCACGCATCAAATCCGGGTACACCTGGCAGCCATCGGTCACCCAGTCGTCGGGGACCCGGTATACGGATACAAGCATCCGTCTCGATTGTATGCAGATCAGACTGAACTGGCATGTAGCATCCGGCAGGTTCCCCGCCAGATGCTTCATGCCCGGCAAATTTCCCTGAACCACCCGCAAACCGGCCGGATGCTTACGATCACAGCCCCCCTGCCAGATGACATGGAATCCTTCCGGATTTCCATTGCGGACGTTTCTTAGTGCTCGGGCGGATAATCCCGTTTTTTCAGCGACAAATCACAGCGCCCGCTCTTTTTATCAAAACTCATTACGATTTCCTCGTCAGAACTTTTTTCAGATGCAAGCCTGCCGTAGCGCTCCTTGATCCGCTGAACAAAGCCATCCTTTGTTTCCGCGGCTGAATCCCCGCCAAGCTTTTCCTGTTGGATTTCCCAGAGCCTGTCAACCGAATAAATCCGGCGGTTATCCGAATTATGGGTTTGTCCCGAGGAATGCTGCTGCTGTTGTGTTTGCTGCCGGCGGCTTTCGTCGCGCCTTGTAGCATCGGCATTATCCCATAACTGTCGCCATGCCCGGCTGGCATAATAAACCTTCCATTGCAGGTTATCAAGCTGGGTTTCCAGGTACTTGGTGGAAACTGACGGATCAATCCGAAATTTCTGAACTTTTTCGATGAACTCCTGATGATGCGGATGCGGCTTGTTTTGCCGGTCCGCCAGGTAAGCCCGTATCCGGGCATCCATTTCATCAGCCTGGCGCCTCAATGCGATTATCTGGTTTTCGATTTCCTTTCTTCGCTGGGCAACGTTTGAAGCCATATCTCCTCCCCCCTTTATTCATCTCATTCGGATATGAGTAGAATTTCCTCATATTATTAACAGGATATTGAATTCTTGTAAAGCCGGCCCGCGAAAGCGCAGCAATTACCGGAAAACGGCAAGTTATCGTTTTCGTGGCCGGCATTCTCCCCGATTTCGATTTCGATACCGATGCCCATTGCGAATGACAGTTGCAAAGGATCTGCCGGAAAACAAAAGCCGCGGGCGAATCAGATTCGCCCGCGGCTTTTGCCAAACAGGGGGGGGGGAGGAAAAATAATGTCTAACTA
>JAGXKN010000037.1 GCA_018335195.1 Desulfobacterales bacterium | reverse complement strand
GGGGGAACCTCATTGACAATGCCGTTGCCGCCCACGGTCTGACAGTGGAAGGAAAGGTCCGGATCATCGCGGAAATTGCGCCGGTATTGGCAGCAATCGCGGATTCGGTGGCCCGATCGCTTTATGTCGGCCACCTGGCCGAAAGCATCGGTGTGGACGAGGCCGCAGTGCTGGAAAAAGTGCGGGAAAACCGGATGAAGGCTTCGGCCCGTTCCGAGCGTGCCCCCGGGGCTTCGGGTTCGGGTGCAGGGGATGCACCGCAGAGTCCGGATGCCCAGCAGATCCCGGAGGATCGCCTGGAAAAGCAGGTGGTGGCCATGATGATTCAGAATCCGGAAGTCCTCCCCGAAATCCGGGAGCGGGAGATCCTGGCGTATTTCGAGGATGCGCAGCTGCGCGAGCTCGCCGAATGGATCTGCCGGGTGATGGACCGGGAGGCCGGCACGGCATCCGATCTGTTCAATTCGGTCAAGGATGAAAAACATCGGCAACTGCTTGCCTCGTTGATGATGGAGGAGGTCTGCTGGGCGCAGGAAAGCTGCTCCCTTCTGCTTTCCCAGTTCATCCAGTGCAGGCAGCGCAAACAGACGGATTTACTTCAGCAGATCCGGGCGGCTGAAAAGAGCAACGATCACGAGTTGCTCATGAAGCTGCTGAGCAAAAAACAAAAACAGGCGGTCGAGCGGGGATAGCCACGCCGAGCTGCCGATCTGTTCAATGATTATAATATCAGGAGGCTTGCGTTTATGGCGAAACAATCCGCAACAAACGGGGATGAAGCCAAAAAGGTGCAAAAGGAAAAATTCAACGAGCTGATTTCCAAGGGCAAGGAGCAGGGCTACCTTACCTATGAGCAGATCAGTGAAGTACTGCCCGAAGAAATGATGTCCCCGGAGCAGATCGACGAAACGCTGATGTGGTTTGATGATATGGACATTGAGGTGGTTGAGAAAAAGAAGCAGCAGGTTTCCACGGACGCCAAAAAGGACGAGGACGCGCTGGGCGAAACCGCGGAAATCGATGAGTCCGCCAACTTCCGGTCGGTCAATGACCCGGTCAAGATGTATCTGCGGGAAATGGGCATGGTCACCCTGCTTTCACGCGAGGGCGAAATTGAGATTGCCAAGAAGATCGAGGCCGGCGAGCAGGACGTGTTAAAGGCCATGATGGAGACCACCCTGGGTGTTGACAGCATCATCAACCTCGGCGACCAGATTTCGGCCGGCACGCTGCGGCCCAAGCACGTTCTGCGAGACATCGACGAGGGCGATACCATCGTGGACGAATCGCTCCAGATCGAAAAATTTCTCGAAACCATTGATACCATCAAAAGCATTGACGCGGAAAATCATCAACTGCGGGAGCGCCTGTTTAACGAATCCATGGACGCCGACGAACAGCGGCGCGTGACCCGTTCCATCCGGAGGCGGAACCGCAAGATCTTTGACCTGTTCAAGGGATGGCGCCTGGAAAGTGACGTCATCGAGGAGATCGAGCGCAAGATTGCCGAGCAGGTCGAATGGTTTGACACCACTCATAAAGTGTTCTGCGAATGCGCGGCCGCCTTTAACGCGCCGGTCTCCGAGGTGCGCGAACGCCTGGCAACCGATGAGGGGTTTATCGAGTGGGGTTGCACCTGCTCGGGCTACAACCCGGAGGAGGTCGAGCGCCTCTACGAGGATTTAAAAAAGCTCCACACCCAGATCGAGATCCGGGAGCGGGAGATCAAGGCTTCGGCCCGCAGCTTAAAGCGCATCATGGCCCGGATTGAAGAAGGCCACCAGCGAGCCAAGGACGCCAAGGGCGAGCTGGTCCAGGCCAACCTGCGCCTGGTGGTCAGCATTGCCAAAAAATACACCAATCGCGGCCTGCAGTTTCTGGATCTCATTCAGGAGGGCAACATCGGTTTGATGAAGGCAGTGGACAAGTTCGAGTACCGGCGCGGTTACAAGTTTTCCACGTATGCGACCTGGTGGATCCGCCAGGCCATCACCCGGGCCATTGCAGACCAGGCGCGTACCATCCGGATTCCGGTGCACATGATCGAGACGATCAACAAATTGATCCGCACGTCGCGCTATCTTGTCCAGGAAATCGGTCGGGAGCCCACGCCCGAGGAGATCGCCGAGAAAATGGAGGTCCCCATCGACAAGGTGCGCAAGGTCCTGCGCATCGCCCGGGAGCCCATTTCCCTGGAAACCCCGATCGGCGAGGAGGACGACAGCCACTTGGGCGATTTCATAGAGGACAAGACGTTTATGTCGCCCTCTGAGGCGGCCATTAACCTCAATCTTTCCGAGCAGACCCGCAAGGTGCTGGCAACCCTGACCCCGCGCGAGGAAAAAGTGCTGCGCATGCGGTTTGGCATCGGGGAGAAATCCGATCATACGCTTGAAGAGGTGGGCAACGATTTTGACGTTACCCGGGAGCGCATCCGCCAGATCGAGGCAAAGGCGCTTCGCAAGCTGCGGCATCCCACCCGGAGCCGCAAGCTCAAGTATTTTTCTGAATCCTCATAATAAGCCGGGTGCCGTTGAATATGCCCTTGACAATAAACAGGCGAGCCGTTAGGTAAACAAAACATTTTGCATCCTTTGCAGGCAATCGGATCACAGCTTACATTGCGGGCCCATAGCTCAGTTGGAAGAGCCACCGGCTCATAACCGGTCGGTCCCAGGTTCGAATCCTGGTGGGCCCATACTAAAAGAATGGAACAAATGACATACCGGTATCAAAAAACATAAGCAAAAAAGGCGTGGGCGGAGACTGCCCCACGCCTTTTTTATTATGGGGCACACAGGAAATGACAGAGACGGTATCAATGAACGTATCAGATATTATGGCGATCATGGCGGAGATGGCACCCCCGCACCTGGCCGAGGACTGGGACAATGCAGGCTTGCAGTTCGGTGATCCCCAGTGGCCGGTCAATCAGGTTTTTGTCGCGCTCGAACCTACTTTTGCCGCTGTCAGCGCCGCGTGCGAAGCCGGTGCGGACATGCTGATCACGCATCATCCCCTGATATTCAAGCCCCTGAAAACCATCAACCTAAGTTCTCCCACGGGGGCCGTCATTGAGCGGGCCGCGAGTGACCGGGTGGCCGTGTTTACGGCCCACACCAATCTGGACAGCGCCGGGGGCGGGGTCAATGACGTACTTTGCGAGAAAATCGGTGTCAAGCCCCTTGCACCGCTGTGTCCGGCACGGGCCGAAGCACAGTACAAGCTGGTTTTTTTCGTGCCGGAAAGCCATACTGCCGCCATGATCCAGGCGGTCTGCCAGAGCCCGGCCGGAGTTATAGGCAATTATACCTGCTGCACGTTCCGGAGCCCGGGACGGGGAACGTTCATGCCGGGACCGGGGGCAGACCCTTATGACGGCACTCCGGACGAGCTCTCCGAGGTCCCGGAGGTGCGCATGGAAACCAATGTGGCCGGAACAGATCTCCAGCAAGTCATCGGGCATATCCAGTCGCATCATCCTTATGAAACCATTCCCTATGACATATATCCCTTGGAAGCGCTGCCGTCTTCACAGGGCCTGGGCAGGCTTGCCAGCGTTGAGCCTCCCAGGGAGCTGTCGGAACTGGCAGGGGAAATGAAGGCAGCACTCGGACTGGATTCGGTGCGGTTTTCAGGACCTGGCGATCTGGAAATCCACCGCGCGGCAGTATGTTCCGGGGGCGGCGGCGGCGTGATCAACGATTTCCTGGCAAGCGATGCCCAGGTACTGATCAGCGGAGATCTGCGATACCATGACGCGGTGAATATCTGCGAGGCGGGCCGGGCCATGATTGACATCGGCCACTTTGCATCGGAACGGCTGATCGTGCCGGTGCTGGCAAAGCGGCTGGAAGCCGCCTGCCAAAAGGCCGGCGCCGATGTCCGGGTTACTGCGTGGGAAGGCGAATCCGATCCTTTCAACTACTTATAACAATGCGCTGACGGCCGCAAGTTTCGTTGGCTGCTATATCAGGCCGGGTAAACGATGATATCGATAACAAGACAGCAACTGGATCTGCTGGTGACACTCCAGGAAAACGAGCGCCAGCAGGAGCGCCTGCAGGCCGAACGCGACCGGATTCCCGGGAAAAAGGCAGAACTGGAAGAGAGCCTGCGTGCATATGAACAGCAGGAGCGCCAAAAGCAGGAGGAAATCGCGGCGCTGAAGAAAAATTACCGGGCCCGGGAAAACGAGCTGGAGCTCAATCAGTCCAGGATCAAAAAGCGCCAGACACAGTTGAATTCCGTGAAAACCAACCGGGAGTACCAGTCCCTGCTAAAGGAAATCGACGATATTCGCAGCACCAACTCGCGCATAGAGGATGCCTCCCTGCAGTGTCTGGACGAAATTGATGCCGCGGAAAAGGATCTGGCGACAAAGCAGCAGGCGCATGCCGAGGAAAAGGAGCGCATCGAGGCCCAGCAGCAGGAACTGGAAAACACGGCCCGGCAGCTGCAGGACCGGATCGACCATTTGACCCAGGCTTCGGCCGCCATCGAGGAGCAGCTCGATGCCGATCTGGTGCGTCAGTATCGGCAGCTCAGGAAACGCTGCGGGGGCGTGGCGATTGCACCCGTGGAGAACGCCGTTTGCAAGGGGTGCTACTTAAACATTCCACCCCAGATGTACAACGAGCTTCAGCGGGAAAATGAATTGCGGATGTGTCCGCATTGCCATCGCTTGATTTATGTTTTATAATAAAAGTGCGGTCGGTGGAACCCAAACGATCGCTGGTACGCAGTGCGTACCGGAGGAAAGTCCGAACACCACAGGGCAGGGTGCTCCGTAACCCGGAGTCGCGGAAACGCGAAGGAAAGTGCAGCAGAGAGCAGACCGCCCGGCATCCGCATCTTGCATGCGGATGCCGGGTAAGGGTGAAACGGTGCGGTAAGAGCGCACCAGTTCCCCGGGCGACCGGGGAAGCTATGCAAACCCCACCCGGTGCAAGACCGAATAGGGGAGCACTTAAGGGTGGCCCGCCCAATGCTCCCGGGTAGGTCGCTGGAGGTGCCGGGCAACCGGCACCCGCAGATGAATGATCGTTGCCCGCACCCGGGGCAACCCGGTGCGGGAACAGAATTCGGCTTACGGGTTCCGTTGACCGCAAACAATAAAAATCCGAAGCACGAAATTCGAAATCCGCGCGAAGCATCCCTTAGGGATAGACAATACTGAATGATCAAAATATGAAATGATCGAAACGTATTGAGGAATCATTACTGAGATGTTTTGAGAATTTGATATTCAGCTTTCGGATTTGTTTCGTGTTTCGGGATTCGAATTTCGAGTTTATGGGTTGAGGCCCGAAAACGCGGATCAAAAGCACCTATGAGCAAATATACACTTAGGGTTTTGATATGTTGAAAATAGAAGATTTGGTCGTGGAAGTCGAAGGGCAAACCGTTTTAAACCGTATCAACCTGGAAATTCCGGCCGGGGAGACCCATATCCTTTTCGGTCCGAATGGTTCGGGAAAGTCCACCCTGATGATGGCCATCATGGGGTTTTCCGGATATCGCGTCACCCGGGGACGCATTTATTACAAGGACCAGGATATTACCCACATGCCCATCCACGAAAGGGCCCGCCTGGGAATCGGCGTGGCATTTCAGCGTCCGCCGGCCATCAGTGGCCTGAAAACCCGGGACATGGTTTCCCTGTGCGGGGGGCAGCGTGACGTGGATGTCCAAGGCCTGGCAAAAAAGGCGGATTTTGAGCGATTCCTGGAGCGGGATCTGAACCTCAACTTTTCCGGGGGCGAGATGAAACGCTCGGAGATGCTGCAGCTTCTGGCCCAGGCACCGGAGCTGGTGCTGCTCGACGAGCCCGAATCCGGGGTAGATCTGGAAAACGTGGTACTGCTGGGCGATATTATCAATGAACTGCTGGAGCGGGGCGTACGGTATCCGAAAAATCCGGATGCACCGCCCCATCGCAGGAAGGGGACAAAATCCGCCCTGGTCATTACCCACACGGGGCATATTCTGGATTATATCACCGCGGAAAAAGGGCATGTCTTGTATGACGGTGTACTGTGCTGTGCCCGAAACGCCCGGGAGATACTCAAGTGGATCCGGGAATATGGATATGAGGAGTGTTTTCGATGCGCAAGCTAGACCGGGAGAATAACAGCGATATGCAGGAAAATTCGGAAAAAAAGTACCGGGATTCGGCCGATCCCCACAAATACCTGGAACAGCTCGGCAACGTGGACCCCGAGGAGGCAAAGCAATGGCTCAATATCGGGGTGGATGTCAGCGAGGAAAACCGGGCCGGCACCTTCATCCAGAAGGACTGCTCGGTGGTGCATTCGGGCTGCAGGAACCAGCAGGTGGAAATCATGGGCATTTCGGATGCCTTAAAGAAACATGAATGGCTTTCCGATTACGTGTGGCGCCTGATTTCCCCGGATAAGGACGAGTTTACAAAAATGGCCCATGAAATGCCACACGAGGGATATTTCATCCGCTCCTATCCGGGAGCCAGGGTCGAGGATCCGGTGCAGTCCTGTCTTTACATATCCGAAGAGGGCCTGTCCCAGCATGTCCACAACATCGTGATCGCCGAGGAAGACTCGGAGATGCACATCATCACCGGCTGCGCAACCGCCCCGCACCTGCGCACCGGTCTGCACGTGGGAATCTCGGAGTTCTATGTCAAGAAGAATGCCACCCTGCATTTCACCATGATCCATCACTGGGGAGATGAGATTGAGGTACGGCCGCGGTCGGTGATTCACGTGGAGGACGGCGGCACAGTTGTTTCCAACTATATCTCCCTGCGCCCGGTGGGTTCGCTGCAGATGTATCCGGTGACCTACCTGGACGGCAAGGACAGCGTGGCCCGGTTTAACAGCATCCTGGTGGCGGCCCCGGGCTGTGAACTCGACGTGGGATCCAAGGTGGTCCTGACCCAGCCCGGCGCCCGGGCGGAGATCATTTCCCGGGCCATTACCACCGGCGGCACCATTATTGCCCGCGGCGAAATGGACGGCCAGGTCGAAGGCGTCAAGGGTCACCTGGAATGCAAGGGGCTGATTTTAAAAGACGGGATCATGCATGCCATTCCCGAACTCATGGGCCGGGTGCCCGGTATTGACATGTCCCATGAGGCCGCGGTCGGCAAAATTGATCAAAAGGAAATCGAGTACCTCATGGCCCGGGGACTTGACGAAGAAACCGCTGTGTCCACGATTGTCCGCGGATTTTTAAACGTGGACATCGAAGGCCTGCCGCCGGGCCTGGCCGAGGAGATCGACCGGGTGGTCGGCGAGACGCAGCACGACGCGATGTAGGATACATATGGAAATGGAAGCAGAAAACGGCGTTTGTGATATCTCTTTTACAGAGCGGGTGCGTTTTTATTCGCACAACTACATGCGCTGTCTGCTGTATATCCGCTCCTGTTCAAGCCCGGAGACCACGTTTACCAAGAGCCTCTATTCCAAGCTGATTACCAGCTCCCACCTGCTCGAGGACTTCCTGGATTTTCACGGCGCCAAGAACAACGCGGACTGGTATTTTTACCGGGAGCTTGCCGCGGCCATCCGGCATTTGAGCCTTGCCGGATATACCCAGAAACATGTCCTAAACCGTCTGGTCTTCTACGATATCGATGCCAAGGACGAATTCCGAAAACACGGTCAAATCGTGCTTTCCTTTATCACCAACTCGCTGTACAACCTGGCCCCGGTGATCCTGGACGAAGCCGGACGGCTGGGAGTACCCGAACCCGAAGAGGGCGGGTACCAGTCCAACAATTTCCCGGGGGTCTCCAGCGGCGAGATGCTTGAATACGACATCTACGACGAGGACAAGGACCAGCAGCGCGATCACATCGTGCGCGTGTCAAACGAGTTTCTCTCCATCGCCGATGACTTTGACACCTATGAATTCTACGAGGTCTATGACCGCGACGGCCTCAAGGCGCTGGTGCCCGACAAGGTCAACGAGGTGGAGATCCGGCGCTTTGAGATGCTGGTCCACAACCTGCAGTCCTCATTTGACTCATACGTCATCCACGGCGGCTTTCGCTACGGCAACCGGCGACTCAAGCAGTTCCGGGCTTATTTTTCCGTGATATTCCACATGCTGCAGATCATGGGACGCCTGCTGCATTTTTACGAGCGACATTTAATCGAGGTGGGATACAAAAACATTTACCGCCAGGTTCGCGAACGCCTCTGCGACCTCGTGGATCCGGACCGGCTGCTTGACTGCACCATCAACTACGGGTTGCATTACGTGAATCACTATTTTGCTTCCGGCCGGGATGTTGCCAAGGAAATCCTGAAAGAAAACGTGGAGAAGAGTTCCATTCGGGTTCCGATTCCCAAGGACCTGGGCTTTCACTGCCGTCCGAGCCTGCTGGTGGCAAAGGTGGCGCAGAAATACGGCGGGCAGGTGGAGCTGGTGGTGGGTGATCACCGGTTTGATGCAAGCTCCGTGCTCGATATCCAGTGGGCCGGGGGAATGATTCAGAAGGAAGGCATCGAGGAAGTCGTGTTTGAAGGCGATGTGCGGGCCCTGAAGGATATCGAGGTGCTTGCCGGTGTCAACTACGGCGAAGACCGGATGGGCAAGGGAATCTCGCTTCCCAAGAGCCTCAACTATCTGCGGTGACCGGCCGGCGTATCTGCCAGGGGCGATCTATGGCTTATGCAATCATCGTGGCCGCCGGATGCGGCAAACGCATGCAATCCCCCATTGCCAAGCAATTTCTCGAACTCGGGAAGATCCCCATTCTTGTGCGTACGCTACGGGTTTTTGCCCGGCATCCGCGGATTGCCGGGATTTTCCTGGTGGTGCCGGAAAAGGAGATGGATTACTGCCGCAGCCGGATTCTGCCGGAAGTCGAAGGCGGCACGGGCCTGCAGGTGGTTGCCGGCGGCGCGCGACGGCAGGACTCCGTGTACCAGGGCCTGCTGGCAGTTTCCGAATCCGCGCAGGTCGTGGTGATTCACGACGGGGTGCGCCCGTTTGTCAGCCCGGAATTGATCACAGCCTGTATTGCGGGCGCCGAGCAGCTCGGCGGTTGCATTGCCGGGATACCGGCCGCGGACACGGTAAAACGGGTGGGGCCGGAAAACGAGATCCGGGAAACAATTGCCAGGGAAGAGATCTGGCTGGCCCAGACCCCCCAGGCCTTCCGTTGGGAGCTGATCAAAAAGGCCTTTGACAAGGCCATTGCAGACGGTTTTTCCGGCACAGATGATGCCTCGATGATGGAGCACATCGGCCGGCCTGTGCGCATGATCGAAGGGAGCCGGCAAAACATCAAGATCACCACGCCTGCGGACATGGAACTGGCCGCGGCGTTCCTGAACAAGGAACAGGCGTGAACAGCCAATCACATTTTAAAGAAAAGCGGAGGAAATCTATGCTGGACGACGTGATGAAGGTCATCAAGGAACGGCGCAGCGTTCGGAATTTCGAGGACAAGCCCATACCCGAAGACGTCCTGGGTTCCATGCTCGAGGCGATTCAGTGGAGTCCTTCCTGGGCCAATACCCAGTGCTGGGAAGTGGTGGTCATCAAAGACCCGGATGTCAAGGCCCGCGTTCAGGAAGTTCTTCCCAAGGCGAACCCGGGACGCAAATCCATTACCGACGCCCCGGTTGTGCTGGCCCTGTGCGGCCGGCTGAAGGACTCTGGCTATAAAAAGGGCGAGGTTACCACCAAGTTCGGCGACTGGTTCATGTTCGATCTTGGCATTGCCGCCCAGAGCGTATGTCTGGCCGCGCATGCCGCGGGCCTGGGTTCGGTGATGATGGGACTGTTTGATCATGACAAGGTCGGCGAGGTCCTCAAGGTGCCCGAGGGTCATGATCTGGTGACCCTGATTCCTTTGGGATACCCTGCCAAGGTGCCGTCTGCACCCAAGCGCAAGGCAGTGGCGGAATTCTGCCGGGAGGATACTTTCTAAAGGGGCTGCACAGCGCACGGGGGCAGATTTCCAATCTATCCCCCCTCTCGCGGCGGCGCGTCGCGGCGCATCCACATCCGGGGACAGACTTAAAGTCTGTCCCCCCCTTCGGTTTCGGCCGCTTATCGCCTATCGCGCCAGGTGGTCGTGGATATCGGCCACCATCCGTTCCGAGACCGTTTCCAGGGCCCGGCTCATGGCCTTTGCAAAGCCCAGGGGGTTGTTGTGTTCAAGGTCCCGGCGTACGCGGTAGGTCTTTTGCAGCAGCACCGGGCTGTCGGATGCGGCAGGTGCCTTTTTTGACAGGGAGACGGAAAGCGCCAGGACCGCCGTCCACGGATCCCGGCTGTCATCCTCGTAAAACGCCTCCACCCGGCATTTCAGGATATGGGTGGGGTCATTGCCGGTGTCCTCGCCAGCCGTTTCCACGAGCTGTGCTGCCCGGATATCGCGGATAATGAGGCTGCCGATCATTTCCGCAGGTTTTGCCAGCCACTTGTGGTATACGTATGTGCTGCGGCGATAGTCATTGTCTGCATAAACCATTCGGTCTGAATGATACGGCGCAACAGCCCGGAATGGCTTGACTGCCAGGCGTACCGGCAGCGTTGTATCAGCCTCCGCGGCATCCGGGGCCGGGTAGGCAAGGGTGTAGAGCTCCACCTGCCTGGGCTGCGTCTGAAATGCGCCGCATCCCTGAAGCAGCATCCCGACCAGAATTGCTGCCAGTGCGTAAAACATGCCTTTTTTCATTTTTGTTTTTTCCGTTTTTGCATGTGCATATCTTTTAGTTGCCCTCCGGTGCCACGGGTTTTTCCGGAAGGGGCTCGCCGAAAATGATTCGGGAGGGCTGCCGGTTTAACTGCTCGAGCAGCCGGTTGAGATTGGCGGATACGGATTCGAGGTCTTCTAAGATTTGAATCATGCGCCGGTCGTATTTCGCCGCCTGACTCCGGACTGCTTCCACCGAACGGGTGCCTGTGGCAAACGTTTTTTCCGCACGCTCTGCGGCCCGGTATACCTCGTCTATGGCGGAATCAAAATTTTCAGCGCTGGATGCGATCTGCATATCAATCCGGTTCACGGCTTTGCGGGCCTCGCTTACAGCCTTTTGCGTTTCGCTGATCAGTTGGTTGCTGTTGTGTACGGTTTCCTGCAGGCTTGCCGAGAATCTTTCAATTTTTTCGCTTGTAAGAACCTGATTGACATTGTCCATGATCGTGGTCAGCCGGTCTGAGATGCCTTTCATGTCGATTTGTTTGATGCGGGAGAGGATGTCGTAGACATCCGAGAGTAGTTGTTTCATCTCCGAGGGTTTTGTGCCGATAACCGGGTATTTGGTTTCAAAATTCAGGCTCGGGGTACGGATTGGCTGGCCCGGCTGCTGCCTTTCAAGCTCCACAAACCTGATGCCCGTAATGCCAACAGACTTGATCTGGGCCACCAGGTTCTTCGTGTTTCCGAGTTTCTTGTTCAGGGAAAAAATGATTTCCACTAGCCTGCCGTCGGGGGCCACGCCGATCTGGTCGACCCGGCCCACGTTTACGCCCCGGTATTTTACCGCCGCGTCCTGGCTCAATCCCTGCACGGATTCGTCAAAATAGGCCGAGTACTTTCGCCCTTGCCTGAGGTAGTCAGACATGCCCAGCCACAGAATTGCCAGGATCACCACAGACATGCCGATAATCACAAACAATCCAACGGAAAACTTGGTTCGTATCGACTGCATGGAACTCCTTTCTTTTATGCTTCCGGCGGTTTGCGGCTGAAAAACCGCCGGACCACGGGGTTGGGGTCATGATCCCGCAGGTCAGCGGGTTTGCCGTGGGCGATGATGCCCTTGGATGACTTGTCCAGCATGATGGCCCGCTGTCCAAGCGCGAAAATGCTGTCCAGGTCATGGGTAACGATGATGATGGTGGTGCCCAGGCTCTGGTTGATGTGCAGGATCAAGTTGTCGATTTCCGCGGCGATTACCGGGTCCAGACCGGCCGAGGGCTCGTCTAAAAACAGGATGTCCGGGTTTAATGCCAGGGCCCGCGCAAGGCCGGCCCGTTTTTTCATGCCGCCGCTGATTTCCGAGGGCAGATGGTCTGCGTAGCATTCCAGCCCGACCATGGAGAGCTTGATCTGCACAATGGATGCAACCGCGGAAGCCGGCAGGTTGGCATACTCAAAGATCGGCAGGGACACGTTTTCCGCCACGGTCATGGAGCCCAGCAGCGCGCTGCCCTGGAACAATACCCCGATTTGCTTTAAACTCCGGTAAAAGCTCTCTTCCGGGGCATCGGCGATATCGGTTTCCCGGATGTAGACTTTGCCGGACGCGGGAGCCTCCAGGCCGACCATGTGGCGCATCAGCGAGGTTTTGCCGGACCCGCTGCCGCCCACGATGATAAAGATTTCGTTTTCCCGGACGGAAAAGCTGATATCCCTGAGCACGACCTCATGCTCGTATGCCACCCCCAGATTTTCCACGCGTACCACTTCTTTTGCATTCATTTCGGATTGTCACCAGAAGCTTCGTATTACGGCAAAAATCGAGTCAAACAGGATAATGAGAAAGATGCTGGTCACCACGGCTGACGTGGCCGCATTGCCCACGGCCGATGCGCCGCCCCTGGCCTGAAAACCCCGAAGGCATCCAGTCAGCGCAATAATAATGGCAAATATGACGGATTTGGAAAGCCCCCACGTCAGCTCAAACAGGGTCAGCGAATCAATGGTCTGGGAGATATAGGCCGTCGGGCTCAGGTCCAGCACCGTGACACCGATTATCAGTCCGCCGGCAATGGCAAAGATGCTTGAAAATACCGTGAGCAGCGGCACCACCACCATGGCGGCAATCATTCTCGGCATGACCAGAAACAGGTTGGGATCAAAGCCCATCACAGACAGGGCGTCGATTTCCTCCGTGATTTTCATGGTGCTGATTTCAGCGGCATATGCCGAGCCGGACCGGCCCGATACGATTATGGCGGTCATGATCGGTCCGAGTTCGGATACCATGGCCAGGCCCACCAGGGAAGCCACGTACAGGTTTGCGCCGAACTGGGAAAGCTGCAGCGAGGACATGAAGGCAATGATTAAGCCGAGCAGCAGGCTGATCAGTCCCACCACTGGCAGCGCGTCCACGCCGGTGGTTTTCATGTGCCCGATGGCGTCGTTGATGCGAAACGAGCCGGGTCTTTTGGCCACCCGCAGTGCCGAGTATACGATGGCTCCGATAAACTCGGTAAAAAACGCGGCCCCGCGCAATGCCGCAATTGTGGAATCGCCGAGCTGAACAATAAAATTCCAGGATTTGCGGGGGCCGATGTCGAACTCCGGCTGTCCGAAGTCGATCATAGACAGGGTTCTGCGGTGATCTTCGCTGGTATTTTTCAGTTCCAGGCGATCGTGGGTGAGCCCGAGCCGGTGCATCAGACGCATGATTACCATGGCGCCGTAATCGTCCATGCGGGTGACCCGGCCCAGGTCTACTGCCAGCCGCCGTGGGGTGCGGGGTTTGACCTCGCTGGTCAGGTGCCGCAGGCAGGCGCCGGCATTGGGCATGTCCAGGCGGCCGCGGAAAAAAACCGTGAGGGTTCCCTCGGCATCCTCCCGGAGGTCAAAGTATTCATTCTGTGGCCCCGAAACCGGGTTCATATGCATATCCCGCTCATGGTCGGCTTTCTGCATTCCGGATTTTTCTCTTGACTATCACGGCTGTGGGGATAAATCAACGGTAGATGCCGATTAAGAGCTGAAAGGGCAGAGGGCCGGGATGAAGATTTTCAGGGAGCACGATTTCGGAGAAGTTACCGGTTGGGAACTCGGCTGGTCGCCTGCGGGCCGGCCCATAATGACCACTTTTCTTTACGTGGCCGATTCGGTCATGATTGATACGGGCCCACGCCACATGCGCCGGTATGCCGTGGAGATCGCCCGCAGCAGCAATATTGGCGCAATCCTTCTGACCCATTATCACGAGGACCACAGCGCCAATGCCGCGGCCATATCCCGGGATCTGGACATTGGCGTATACGGCCATTATCTGACTGCGCGAAAGCTGGCCTTCGGCTATCGTATTTATCCATATCAGCACCTGATGTGGGGCAGGATGGACCCGGTTGCCGTGCATACACTGCCGGAGGTATGGGAACAAAACGGTTTGCACCTGCAGCCCGTATACACCCCGGGCCACAGCAAGGATCACGTGTGTTACCTGGATGCTGAAAACGGGCGCCTGTTTTCCGGAGACCTGTTTTTATCCGGGCGGATCAAGTACTTCCGCGCAGACGAGAACATTGACGAACAGATCGCGTCATTGAAAAAAGTGCTTTCCCTGGACTTTGACGCCCTGTTTTGCGGTCACAATCCCATGCCGGAAAACGGCAGGGCCGGCCTGGAAAAAAAACTCCGCTACCTGGAGGACTTTTACGCCCGCGTGGCGCCCCTGGCCGTCCGAGGCATGGACGAAAACGCAATTATGCGCCGCCTGCGTTTAAAGGAGCAGTACCTGATCAAATTGATGTGCTTTGGCAACGTGAGCATGAAAAACATGGTGCGCTCAGTCATCCGGGCTGAAAACAGGCCTCCTGCCTGATGACCCCGGGGAAAGGATGAAGCCGGCAATCATGAGGACCGTGCCTGCTGCGGCAACATGCCACGGCGTGGATGCATGGGTTTCTATGGCCACCACCGAAGTGACGTAAACCGACAGGCCGTTCCAGACAATTCCAGAAGCGGAATGCTCCGGTGGGCCCATCGGGCCTGCCGCCTGAAAGGAATGAACAGGAGCACGAGCACGGCCAGACTGCTGACGAAAAATCCGGCCGCCGCCATTTTCATAAATGCCTGGATCAGCACCTGTAGCCCGGGGTTGAGCGCTTCCCAGGGCATGCTGACGGCTTGCCGGTGATAGGGCATAAAGCTCGGGCAGGAAATATAGACGATACCAAAGGCGATCCATGCCAGGGCGACCACAAGGTAGATGCTAAAAGCGATTTTGTCTCTTTCGTTCATGGCACTCTCCTTTAGGCTGCTTTACGGGATATTCCGGTCTGCGGCCCGCCGGAATTTTTCCAGTTGTTCGCGGTAATGGCCGCGGTTTACCCCGGCTGCAGACAGCGCCTTTTCTTCCACTGTGAAGGCTTTTTCATATTGACCGTTGATAAAGTAGCTTTCCGCCAGGGTGTCGAGGACGTGGGGCTGCTGAGAGTTATCCGCGGCCATCCGGGCCAGCTCCAGGGCTCTTTGAGGCCTGAAAAAACCGCTGTCCCGGGGCTGCGTTGCATAGAGCCAGGCCAGGTTGTTCAGCGCCTGCACATTGTCGGCTTCCAGGGAAAGGGCCTGCCGGTATGCCGAGATTGCGCCCGTCACGTTTTCGCGGCTGTACCGGAGATCGCCGAGCATCACGTGCAGCCCCGCCTTTTCGGGATTCTCGCGGATCTGGCGCTTGAGCACCTGCTCGGCAATCTTCCCGGAAACCGCCTGTCCGGCGGCGCCGAAATGCAGGTTGTATCCCAGCCATCCAATGGCTGCCAGGCAGATGAGATACACCGCGATGCTGACCCGGATCTTGCGGTGATGCGCCCGGATCCAGCCCGAATGTTCTTCGCACCGCCGCAGGTACGCGATGCGCCGGGATATGCTGAAATGATGCCAGTTGGGCTTTTCCGGGGGCTGGCCTGTTGAAGCCGCGATTTTGTGGAACGTGGAGATCAACGGGGCGGCCGAATCCATGAGGTTGTAAACGTAGATGTCTGCCTGGCGCTCAAAATTGCGCATGAAGTAGCCGAACACGAACCGGAAATAGACCAGGAAGGTGGCGATCATGGCCACGCTGAACACGATCGAGACAAACGTGGTGCTTGCCGGCTCGGAAAAGCCGGCCGGACCGGCCACGATCTGCGCATACAGGGCGCCGTAGAGCAGCAGGTCCAGAGAGGAAAAGGCGATCACCAGGTATCCGGCAAAAAAGAACAAATAAAAAAGCATGTGTTTTTGCTTGACATGGCCGATTTCATGGGCAATCACCGCCTCGGTTTCCCCGGGCGACAGGTAGCGCAGCAGGGCCGGGGTGACCAGGATGTAGCGAAACCGGGCGATCAGGCCCAGCACGCCCGCGGTGAGCATCCGGCCGCCGAAAAGCGGCCATACCATTATTTCCCGGTATGCCACGCCTGCGCGCCGGCAGAGGTCCTCGATGCGCTGCCGCGCCTCGTCTTTTGCCATGGGCCGGCATCCCCAGAACTGCTGGATTAGTGCCGGGCCGAAGATGGCGATCACGAACAGGAAAAACAGGAAATAGACGATCTGCCCCCCGGTGGAATTCAAAAGCGCCTTTGGGGTTTCAAACGGCAGCAGTGTGATCAGGTCGGCTACTGCGGACAGGCAGAGCCATGGCAAAAGCACCGGGATGGAAAACGTGATGTTGGAGACCACGTAATTCCGGCGCGATATCCCGGTTTTGTGGAGCCGCTGGTGCACGTTGTATGCGCTGGCCCAGATGATGCACAGATACCCGATAAACACGGCCAGAAACACCAGCGCGCCAAGGGTGGGCAGCATGTCAAACAGGACGATTTCCCGCAGGTATCCCCCGAGTTCCAGGGCATATATGTCTACTGCAAACAGGCCGATGGCCAGAACCGACTGCCGGGTCATCAGGGACTCAAATGCCTGTTCAGTTTGGGCGGCACCGGATTTGCTCAGGCGGTCTTCGAGCTTTTTGAACAGAATCCAGGTCAGGCCGGCAAACAGCGCGGACAGTCCCACGAAAAATCCCATGGCTTCGTAAAAGGGGATCTGCGGCCGGGTGGGGGGCTGATAGGTGGTGTAGACCAGCAGGGCGACGATGAAGTAGAGAAAATTGCCGAACATAGGGAGTTATCCGTTTGCCGAATAGAAGCGCTCTTTTTCGCTGTAGATGCATCCGCAGTACTGCTGGCGGTACATGCCCATCTGCTTGGATTTTTCCAGCCCGGTTTTCCAGCCTTTGCGGAAATCCTCGTAATAAAACGGCACGCCTTCGGATTTGCCCACGGACTCGCCGATTTCGGCAATCAGTGTATGATTTTGATGCTTGCTGTGCAGCAGGGTGGAGGTAAAATAATCGAATTTGCCGCGCCTGGCCATTTTGGCCGTGGTTTTCAGGCGATCGTAATAGCAGAACCGGCACCGCTGGTCCTCCCGGAAGACCACGCTGCGCAGGAATCCCTCCAGGTCGTAGCCCTCCTGGTAGATCACCCGGAGTCCGGTGTGATGGGCATATTCAATGAGCGTATCCTCGCGCTGTCTGCACTCCGTGTACGGGTGGATGTTGTTTCGATAAAAAAAACCCATGACTTCAAAGTCCCTTTCCCGGAGGACTTCCAGGGGATAAATGGAACAAGGCGCACAGCATATATGCAGCAGGACCTTCATGTGCGTTCTCCGAATATGGCCGTGCCGATGCGCACCAGGGTGGCGCCCTCTGCAATGGCTGCCTCGAAATCGCCGGTCATGCCCATGGAAAGCTCTTTCATTTCCGCTCCGGCAATGTTTTGCGCTGCGATCTCGTCCCGTAATTCCGCCAGTCGGCGAAAATAGGGCTGTACCTTTTCGGGTGCGTCAAAAAATGGCGGCATGGTCATCAGGCCGTTTACGCGCACGTGTTCCAGCCCGGCCGCATCGCGCACCAAGGCCGCGGCCGCTTCTTCATCAATTCCGGACTTTTGGGTTTCTCTGCCCACGTTGACCTGCACCAGGATGTTTTGTACCAGTTCGCGCTTGGCCGCCTGCCGGTCAATTTCCTCGGCCAGTTTCAGGCTGTCCACGGAGTGGATCAGGTCAAAAAGCCCCACCGCGTATTTGGCCTTGTTGGACTGCAGGTGTCCGATAAAATGCCAGGAAACATTCGCATCCGCCAGCGCTTCGATCTTTTCGCGCGCCTCCTGGACGTAGTTTTCCCCGAAACAGTCCAGCCCAGCTTCAGCAGCCTCCCGGATCCGCTCTGCCTCCACGGTCTTGGTCACGGCAACCAGCCGGACCGCGTCCGGGTCCCTGCCGGCTGCCCGGGCCGCCTTTTGGATGCGTCCGTGTATTTGCTCAATGTTTTTTTTCATATCCGACATTTTGGATCAACGCCTCCCTGAGGGTTCAGACAGGCCTGTATCGCCGGATTCCTGCGCCTGCCGGTCAATAACCCCCCAGGCCGCCAGATGTTCCACGACCTCGCATACCGGCAGTCCCACCACGTTGGTCCAGGACCCGTTGATGCGCCGGATCATGAATGCGCCGATGCCCTGGATGGCATAGGACCCGGCCTTGTCCCATGGCTCCGGCGTATCCAGATACCACTGGATCTCGGCATCGCTGAGATCCTTGAAGGTTACCTCGGTTACGCAGATGTCGCTGTAACAATGGTTTTGCGTCCGGCACTGGATGCTGTAGCCGGTGATCACCCGGTGGGTGCGTCCGCTCAACTTTGACAACATTTCATATGCATGCGCCCGGGATGCGGGCTTGTTGATGATCGCATCATCGATTACCACAATGGAGTCGCCCCCGATCACCCATCGGTCCGGATGATGCCCGGCCATCTCGGCAGCCTTTGCCTCGGCCAGGGTCCGGGCCAGGATCTCCGGGGAGAGCGCCTCAATGGCTTCCTCGTCAATTCGGCTGGGGATCACCTCGAACTCAATACCCGCCTGTTCCAGCAGGCGCCTGCGACGGGGCGATTCCGAGGCCAGAATTACCGTATGTTTGTCATCTCTTGGGTTCATGCAAAATCCCTATCAAATCCCGAACAGCTTGGCAAGGCGCCAGTTTTGATTTTTCCTTGCATTCACGGGTTTCGCGGATGAGGCTTACACCCTGGTACAGCCAAAAAAGGCAAGGGACCGCTGACGGTCAGTGCTGCAAACCGGATGATCAAGTTTCAAGGAAACATGGAGGTAAGCTATCTGGCGTTATCTCCTTGTATCGTTTAGCCCTGACCGCCCTGGTCATGTGTCGGCCCGGACTCGCTTAAACGGGACAATGAAGCCCCGGCTTACAGATAGGCACAAATTCGGACGCTCTTGGTTTGAGTCTCCCCCCTCCTTCTCTCCTGCTCTGAAAAAGATTATCCATGGAACACCAAGGGAACAGGTCCCAACTGGGTCAGTATAGCTGTCGCTCCCGGTGATGATTTTGTTTAATCCACCTCAGGGCCATAGTGATTCAAATTATTAAAACACTTGGACTGGCAATGTTCAACAGCAGGGTGTCATATCAAAAAGTACATAGATCAGCCGGAATGTTCACTTAAAGGGCAGAAGGGCTTCACCCGGAAATGCCAAGAAAACGTTTGACACACTGGTTTTCATTAATTGGCTTAGTTATGATCAAATCTGACACTTACCGCTTGTTTTAAGCGTTGGTCACAGCTTTCCTTTATGAAAGCACTTGCCAGGCAGTATTCCCTGGCATCCCAATATTTGTATCTTGCATTCCAAAGAACCATTGCTGGGATTGCCGTTTGCCTTTTATAAGCCCTGGAGCTTGCACTCGTCGCTATTGCTGCTTTTCAAGAATCGGATCCGGGCAATGGATAACCCTTTGGCCAGGACACGGCCCGTCTGTAGGTGGGCCTGCAAAACATTGGGCCTTCTCCATCCAGTCCCGAGCAACCTCTCCCACTAATTCAAGAGAAGTATCATCCACGTGTCTGCACTGGGTGACCACAAAACAAAAGGCCTCGGCCGGACCTCGGATTCGGTGTTCTGCATCTTCCGGGCCCCAGACCCAAATATCCCCCGAGGGACCAGTCAATTCCACGCGAACCGGTTCTTCCGGAACCGCCAGGCAGCGGTTCGTATAAGTCCAGGCAAAGGTTTTGACCCCCAGATGGGCAATGTGCCGCAGTCGGTCTTTTGGCATGCGCCGGATCTTCAAGGTGTCAAAAATATCCTGCCCATGGGCCCAGGTCTCCATAAGACGGGAGGTGGCAAGAGAAAGCGCACTCATGGAAGGGCCATACCAAGGTATGCGTTTTTTCCTGCTGCATCCGGCAAGTACATCCACAAGAATCGTTCCCTGTTTTTGCCACCAGTGCATCAATTCTCCCGGAG
The DNA here is from genome assembly GCA_018335195.1 of Desulfobacterales bacterium. Classification (GTDB taxonomy): domain Bacteria; phylum Desulfobacterota; class Desulfobacteria; order Desulfobacterales; family Desulfosalsimonadaceae; genus Desulfosalsimonas. The sequence continues at coordinate 11,108 of JAGXKN010000037.1, read as the reverse complement.
ACACCCCCAAACCGGCCTGCTCAAGGGTTCTTTCAAAAGCCTCAAAATCGTTTAGCACTTCCCCTAAGTGGCGGTTAAAGGCTGCCGGATTGGTAGCTGCCAGTACGGCCCGTTCGTCAAAATAAGCCAAGTGACTGATTTCATTAATAATACGCCAATTTAAAAAGGGGGTTTTCATCTCCCACTGGTTTTCATCTAAACCGGCAAGCACGCTTGTAAGTTCCTTTTGTTCAACCTTTAAGTCTTTGCATATTGTTTCCATGAGCTTTCCTCCATCATTTGGGATGGCATTTAATCATCGGAACAAAAAATTAAAATCCAGATAAAACCAGCAGGAAGCAGAGGAAGCAGAAATGAAGTGGGCATTCGGATTACCGGAATCGGGTACGCGGTCAAATCCTCTTCATATACCTATCAATTATTCCGGTCGTACCGATTTGCAAGAATTTTCCGTGGGAAATGCAACAGAAAATGGTTGGGCCTGAGGTTCCTTAAGAAGTCGGGGGTGCTTGACGATGTGTCTTCAATAAAGCCGCTGTAGGAGACATTCAGCGAGAGCTCTTCTTGCCAGGGATATCAGTATTCCCGGGCATTCTGAACTTTTCACATTGAATCTGCCATTTCGGTTTTTATTGTAGATAGCCGGGTTGCTGTTTTAAAATGAAGATAAAGAAGATAATCAGGATACAATTTTTTGTTCTTATTGTGGTTGCGTTAAGCTATCCGGTCTGCGTTTTCAGCCGGTGCACAAGCGGTGACTGCAATAACCGAAACGGTGTTTTTGTATTTGAAAACGGCGACAGGTGCGAGGGACAGTCTAAAAATGGCCAGAGGCACGGCAAAGGAACCCTGGGAACAGCCATTTGAACAGGGGGAGTTTACCGGTACCAGATAACAGGTGCCTGCCATAAAATATTCACATTAAGAGAGGAGATCAGGGTCTTATGACAACAAAGGATTTTTCAACAATTGTTTCCGGCTACGCGTTTCTGGAGGCTCCCAGATGGCATGACAACAGGCTCTGGCTGTCTGATTTTTACATGCACCAGGTTATAGCGGTTGACGAAAACGGTCAGGTGCAAGTCATTGCTGAAGTTGACGGCCAGCCTTCAGGGCTTGGGTGGCTGCCTGACGGCCGTCTGCTTGTTGTTTCCATGGTGGATCGAAAGATTCTTAGAAGGGAGCCGGACGGCAGCCTCAGGGTGCATGCAGACCTGTCATCAGTTGCCGCAGGGCATGCCAATGATATGGTGGTCGACGGCCGGGGCCGCGCTTATGTGGGCAATTTCGGCTTTGATCTCATGGGCGGAGCCCCTCTGGATACAGCGCGGCTTGCCCGGGTTGATCCAGACGGTACGCTAAGCGGGGCAGCCGAAGGACTTTATTTCCCCAACGGGGCAATGATTACGCCCGATGGAAAAACACTTATTGTAAATGAGACCTTTGGAAACCGTATTTCCGCCTTTGATATAAATGGCGACGGTTCTCTCGGTTCCCGGCGGGACTGGGCAACCTTTGGGTCCTTGCCAGAAGGACGGGAGATTGCAGAAATTATGCCCCAGGCAAAAGTTGCCCCTGACGGCGGGGTGCTGGATGCCGAAGGCGCTGTCTGGCTTGCTGATGCAATCGGGAACCGGGTTTTAAGAGTGGCTGAAGGCGGCAAGGTGCTTGATGAGATTTCAACTGGCGATCAGGGGGTCTATGCCTGCACCCTTGGGGGAAAGGATCGCAGGACCCTGTATTTGTGTGTTGCCCCTGATTTTGCGGAGCACAATCGCAAGGCCGCCAGAGAGGCATCCGTACTGGCAGTTCAGGTGGATGTTCCCGGTGCAGGAATTCCATAAATGACCCCATGGTTTCAGTTGATAAACATGGAACCGGGGCAGTTTTATTGTGCCCCGGTCTTCCACATTGAGATCGCTATGTTTCACTGGTCAAGCGGGTGCATTACTGTCGCGGCATAGCCGCTATTCTCCATTTCGAGTTATCACAACGAAATGGATTTTTTTTAAAGATCTGTCAAAAATATTTGACACGGAGGATTCCCGGGAGCATATAACCCTACAACGCAATTTATGTTTTAACATCGCAATCAAGCAACTTTTTCCGTCGGTGCGACAAGTAAGCCCTATGATTTTTGAGCTGTATCCATTCAATCAACCGAAGAACCCTTTCGGCATCGAATACACGCATGGGTAAAACCGTTTTCAGAATAATCCTAAGCTGCGACACCGTAATAGCTGGTGCTTTTTTTTCCCAATCTGATCTTTATGTGCCAGAGAAAGAAATGCGCGAGCATGCAGGTTAAAATATGATGATGCCATCCTGGAAATTTCCTGACCTCATAGTGATCCATGCCAAGCTCTGTTTTGGCTTCCTCAAAACACTGTTCTATGGACCACCGCAGGCCGCTGAGCCAGACCAGGGTTTTCAGGCGCGCACTGCTCGGGGCATTGGAGATAAAAAAAGAGTATTGGGGGTGCTTTTCAATGGTTCGCCGTACCAACAGCCACACGGTTTTGTCCGGTAGGTTATCTTTGGCAAGCACCACCCGCCTTTTTGTAAACTCATACTCAATTGGTCCTTTGGTGCCTTCAGAGACCTTGCGCCTGTACCAGAAAAAGTTGTTAAGGTTGGCAGCTATGTTTTTAAACGAAACAGGCTTGCCGGATTCGTCGGAGAGCACCTTTTTTGTGCGCTTTTTGCCCTTGTAAGTGTAGCTCTTCTTGATCGTTACCGGTTGCTTGAGCCAGCATAAGGTGGTCTCGGGCACCTGGACCATGTATGTAACGTCAATAAGAGAATCTGCGGCATTTATAAACTCTGGGCTGTTGCCGTATACTGAATCGGCAAGGACATAACGAAAAGGAAGCGTTTTTTGATCGGCGATTTCTTCAAGCATATCAACTGCAAGCCGTGGCTTGGTCTTAAACCCGATATCTTCGGGAAGCTTGCACTTTTTGCGTCGGGCCTCGTACTCCGGCTCAAACCATTTTTGAGGAATGAAAAGCCGCTTATCAACAAGGGCATACCCGTAAGGGGAGGTGTATGCTGCAAAAACCCCGACCTGGCAGTTTTCGACTTTTCCCGCAGCACCGCAGTATTGCCTGGCAACACCGATGGAGTCGTTACCCTTTTTGACAAATCCGCTTTCATCAAACACAATGGCCCCATCCGGGTGACCAAGATCTTCATTTACAATATTACGATACTTGGTCATAATTTTTTCATCATCCCAAGGGGCGTCGGATACAAAGCGTTGCATTGCCCTTACGTGCCCGCCTTCTGCGGAGCATGCGATTGGCTCTATGGATTTGCGGTCCAGTTCACTGAACTGACCTGCCATATAACGGAAAAAATGATCTCTGGACTCAGAGCGATGAAAGCAGTCGGCAAATTGTTCATGAAATCCCCTGAGTTCATTTAAGAAATCATCAATATCGTTTTGGTTGAGATTGAATTTCGGGACTGAATACGGCCAGTCCGGCTGCCTGGTCTCTGGTAACATAAGACGCCTCCTTTCTGCTTTTTGTCACGCAGTATAGCAGAAAGGATTGGCTCCGACAAATATAAATTATTTAAGTTGCGTTATAGGGTTAAAATCCTGTTAAACTCAATAAATCACAGTTCTATGCAAGACTCCGACTTTCAACCATGTTGAATGATTCAGCAGCTCAAAATCCTCCCCAACGCTGGTAATTTATCCGTATGGTTGAACCCGGTCAGTAATTACGTCACTTGTCTGGCGTTTGGAAGAACACAAAACATGGGGGAGAATATATGTGCAACTACATAACGACTCCATTTTTCATCGGTTTTTACCGCCTTGTTTGTCCTCGCCGGATATGACATCACCACAGTCCAGGAACTCCTGGGGCATAGTGATGTGAGAACGACCATGATATACATCCATGTCCTGAACCGCGGGGGAGTTGGAGTGCGAAGTCCTGTGGATACATTATAAACACCGTGGCGTATTATCAGGTTTTCAGATAATACACCTGAAGAATGGCGTTTTCAATATAAGGCAATGTATTCAAAAGTTTAAATTTATTTTTGTTCGCATATTATCTGGACGGAAAACCAATGTTGTGATGTTGTCTGGAAACCAGATAAACTTTAGTTAGCTGACAGGAGAAACGTATGAAGCAAATTTCATTCGACGAATTTTTAAAGGTGGAGCTACGGGTCGGAAAGATTATAAGTGCTGAAATCTTTGCCGAGGCAAAAAAGCCAGCATACATTTTGGAGGTTGATTTCGGCGATGAGGTCGGCACCCGGAAATCTGGCGCCCAAGTTACCGATCTATATTCTCCAAGCGAATTGATCGGTAAGCTGGTCGTAGGGGTCGTGAACTTTCCAAAAAAACAGATCGGTTCCATCATGTCGGAATGCTTGATCACAGGGTTTCATGATGAGCGGTCACAGGTCGCATTATGTGTTCCAGACAAACCGGTTCCTTTGGGCACAAAGTTACTCTAAAAATGTTAGCTAACCATGCAAATTCAGCCGACGCAAAAAGCCGCGCGCCTGATTTGCTCCGTTCAGTTCTGCCACTGTACGGAACACTCCATATTGCCAGCTTCGCCACTATTGCGAATCAAATATACCAGTCCACATTGCTTGCCACGGAAGACAGTATTCTTGAGCCACCCTGAATTTCCATCTTGAATCCGCCATTCCTAAGTACTGCCAAATCCGGAATACTGGCTGGGAATAGCCGGATGCTGCATAACCCATTCTCAGAAAATCCCCCAGATATTTGACCCACTGAGGCCGGGACCCCTTCAAGTTAAAAGATGAACCAATAGTAACAATGTGCTTCTCCAAGAGGCCCACGGGAGGAGCCAAAGGCGCCGGTGACTGCAATAGGGTCGAAGAATGTAAAGATGGGCAGGAAGGCGAAAAACGCCGTCGTAGGCTCAGACAAAACGCCTGCAATAGGGAGTTGAGGCACATTATAGTTTCGTCATGGTGCATTGCCACTTATGGTGATATAGAAAAAAAGGACAGGTTTGTTTTTCGGTTTTCAATAATTCAATTCATGATACATTTTTGAAAGAAATCTGAAATTTAAATGACTGCGGGGAGGGAAGATATGGGAGGTTTTTCCGAGTACGGAGAGTATGACGGCACGGGGCTGGCTGAGTTGATCAGAGATAAAAGCATCAGCCCCACGGAACTTTGTGAAGCAGCAATCACTCAAGCTGAAAAATTGAACCCTAAATTAAACGTTATTGTTACCCCACTTTACGAATATGCAAGAAATTCTGCAGAGAAGACGGAGCCCGGGGCAGTCTTCAGCGGGGTTCCTTTTCTCCTGAAAGACGTTCATCACGCTCTGAAAGGCTTTCCTATGAGTTGCGGGAGCAGGGCGCTAAAAGGCGTGATTTCGGATTATGATGCTGAAATTGTACGTAGATTTAAAAATGCTGGGCTGATCATATTCGGCAAAACCAATACGCCGGAGTTCAAGCTCTCCTATGTTACTGAGCCGGAGGCCTTCGGGCCGGCGAGAAATCCCTGGAACCCCGAATACTCACCCGGCGGCTCCAGTGGAGGATCGGCTGCTGCAGTGGCTGCCCGCATTGTTCCGTTTGCCTCTGCTACAGACGAAGGAGGCTCAATCCGCGCCCCGGCGTCCTACTGCGGCCTGTTCGGGCTCAAGCCCAGCAGGGGACGAAATCCCGTGGGACCTGACCTTGGAGATCACTGGGACGGCATGTCTACCAGCCATGTGATTACGCGAAGTGTTCGCGATTCCGCGGCCATGCTGGACGCGGTTTCAGGGCCGGAAGCGGGAGGAAGATGGAATCCTGCGGGGCCGGGCGGTCCCTTTGCCGAGGCGATTCAATCCGATCCCGGCCCCCTGAAGATAGGATACTACACGCGGGCAGCATTCGGCATTGACGTGCATGCCGAATGCCTAAAGGCAGTTGAAAAAACCTGCAGTCTTCTGGAAAACCTGGGACACGAGGTGGAAAATATTGCCCCAGGCTTTTCGGAGGAAGACGCAGCTTTTGACTGGGTGATGGTAATGATTGGCCACTTGGCGGCACATATTGAAAACTTGTCTCAAGGCCGCGGCCGTAAATTTATGGAGCAGAACATAGAATTGTCCAGTTATGCTCTATGCAGGCTTGGCCAGCGGATCCGGGCGCTTGATTTCGTAAAGGCAGGACGCAGATGGCTGAAATACTCCGTAAGAATGGATAAAACGCTTCGGCAGTACGATATGCTTCTCAGCCCCACCCTGGGCAGGCCGCCGATTGCTGTGGGTTCCCAGGAGCCGAGCAAGAAAGACCGACGAGCCATGAAATTTTTGGCTTCACCGGCCGGGAAAATAATCACGGGAAGCAGCAAACTCACCCGCTCGGTGCTGGCAGAGCTTGTTCAAAATACAATGCAGGGCCAGATGCCCTTTACCATGATCGCCAATATAACCGGGCTGCCGAGCATGTCGGTTCCGCTACACTGGACAGGGGAGGGGCTTCCCTGTGGTGTACAGTTCACCGGCCGGTTCGGAGATGAAACAACCCTGCTGAAACTTGCCGCACAGCTTGAAAAAGCCCAGCCATGGGCGGAAAGGAAGCCAGCGATGATCCAGTAATTGACTATAGGCAATTAACAATTCGCTGGGCAGAATATAACAACGCCCCGGTTTTCCAGTTTGAAATCGGTATGCTTCACAAGCCCTATTTTCGGACTTTTGCCTTTCCATAGCCGCTATTCTGCAGCAGCAAATTAAAAGATCGTCAAGAACGAATGGAATTTTCAGGCTATTCTGTAACACCCCCTCCGTCTCATAAACCACCTCCGGGCGATTATCTTTAACCCGACAGATTATGTGCTACAAGACCGGACATATCATGTGTTACTGCACATATTAAGGGACTGAAGTAAAGGGAGGGATCAAAGTTGGTATGTATCTATTTCTTGATTATTTTTTCCTTGTGTTCCATGGCGGGTTTGTCCTGTTTTCGCTAACCGGGTGGGTATGGCGCAAAACCGGAAGAATTCATCTGACAGTTATTTGCCTGACGTTTTTGTCCTGGTTCGGCCTCGGGCTCTTTTATGGATGGGGGTACTGCCCGTGTACGGATTGGCACTGGTCTGTCAAGCGCGCACTCGGTGAGACGGACCTGCCGCATTCGTATGTAAAGTACTATGCAGACCGGCTGACCGGGCACAACTGGGATCCCTTTGTGGTGGACGCAGCCGTGCTGGGGCTGGGCATTCTGATGTTTGCCCTGTCATCCTGGCGCAATTATCGGAGTTGGAAATCCGCCCGGGGTTAATGATAAAATATATCATCATCCGGGGGCAGGTTCAAATCCGGAGCAGAAAAACCGTATTCGTAAACTAGGTAGGGTACTCGAAAAGACAAGCAAGCCAAACTGATCGAAAAACATATTCGCAATATGCTTCCGAGTAAGAGGATTTCCATTAAAGACTATCAGATACTCTTTGTTAAGAGTGCCAGTGATAAAGCCGGCCTTGGGTGCGTCGGGAAAATTGTAAAAAATGCCATTCCCGATTATTAGCAAGATAGAGTGAATCGAAGAAATATTTGAATTATGTAGGAAACTTCTGTCTGTCGGTCTCATAAACCACCTCCTGGGTAGTTACCTTTAACCCGACAGATTATGTGGTACAACTCCGGCCCCCCCTGACAGGATTGTCAAAAAAGATTTGCTATCAAACCCACTCAAAAGTACAGTGGAGGTATATTTTTAAAAGTTTTGCCGGTATAGAGGCGAAAACTGCAAAGATATGGTGCAGAAAATTCGGGAAGGCAAAAATTTTATACAGGGGTTTGAATAAACGATATTTTAACCCGGGCGAATGAATTTCCGGGGAAATTTTGGGAGGATTTTTTCATGTCTGGAGGCAGTATCAAAAAGGTTGTTTCCGATCGGGGCTTTGGTTTTATTATCCCGGAAGGGGGAGGTGAAGACGTATTCTTTCACGTTTCCGCTCTTGAAGGAGTAAAAATTGAAGCTCTCGGAGAAGGAGACCAAGTGGAGTATGAGGCGGAGATAGGAGACAAAGGCCCCAAGGCCACTGTGGTTAGGAAAAGGTAAAGAATTGCAACCGCAGGCGGAAAGAAGGAAGAAATCCGGGGGTGAAGATCGGAAACCAAGCTTTTAGATCTTTGAGACCCAAGAGGGAGGCACTATGGATTTTGATAAAGAGCAAGTTATAGCAATTTATATTAATGACAGTGTTATTTGCACCAACTGCATGAAGGAGGAAGATTGGAACTCACTGACCCAGGAGAGTGTCATTACATACGAAGAAAAAGATGAAAAAGACAAGATCTTTTTTTGCGATAGATGTGGTGAGCCCATTTAACGCTAAGCCCCGAATGATGTTGGAAAGACTTGGGGCAGTTATTTTTGATAGAGCGTATTCTTTCGAAGGTTTATTTATTATATGCGAGAAGAGTTAATTGACCCGGCGCAGAAAAACCAATCCTGCAGAAAGAGCCCGAATCTTGATTGAAAAACTGCCAAATTTACCGTCATCTAAAAAACACTTATCGGAGACAGTGCAGAAGTGTTTGAAAGACGGAAAGGTGGTGGTAAATAAACCGGTCGAATATCCAATTTGCCCGGATTGCGGAAATCCCTCTGAATACTTTCAGCAACAGGTGATTGACGACGAAAATTACCCAATCGTAATTACCTCGTGCCCCGCGTGCGGTTGGATTCAAGGGATGGAATTTTTCAGCAAGCACCAAACACCGGGCTGAGGAACGCTTTTACACCGGTTAAGCTTGCTGATTGAGCACTACCTGCTCTGGCATTACATCTGTGCCTACTCCATTCAGGACAGCATTAACATGTGATTTTTTTGAATTTGAAAACACGGGAATAAAAACCTCCATATTTCATGGTTTTCATAGATCGTGTGCTTTTCAAGCCAGACTGCATCGACAATGTGACAGGTTGCCATGGATCAATTGATCGATGAATGAAGTTGAAGCTACCTATAGACGACTGCTTGAAGGTATATATAACGAACCTCAGGCAGATGTGCTTGAAGATGCCCTAATAAGGATTGCTTTGAATCCGGCCGTAAAAAAGTATTTCCCTGCAGGCGCCAGGATCGCAGAGCATCTTAGAGAGGCCAGTCAAGACGGTGATCCTTCGGTCAAAGAAAATTCTCTGATTGCGCTTTACCATCGCCTGCATGCGGCGGGTGCCAGGTATAAGGATCAGGAGGAAGATGCGCTGGATACATGGAACGGGCTGGGCTGTATTCCGAGCGGTTTGCTGCCGTTGTTTTTTGCCAGGCATTTTGTAAGACCCGATAGTCTGACCGCCGATCTGGGTGCCGGCAACGGTTTGCAGGGCCTTTTGATACAGGCTCTTTGTCCGCATCGGCAAACTCTTTTGGTGGAGATTTCCGAAAATCTTGTCGAAACGGGCCGACGCTATCAGCAGGCACTTGGCATTTCAAACGAAAGAATCCTTTGGGAAAACGGGGACATTGCTGATACGGACTTGCGGGAAGTGGACCTGGTTTATCTTTACCGCCCAGGCAGGCCACAGGGAGACGGAAAACTTCTTTATAAAATCATTGCAGAAAAGCTTGCCGAGTCCAGCCGCTTTGTAATCTATTCATTGCGCTTGGAGCTGACATATCCGAAGGAGGGGGATCGCGGGTAAGGGTTAGTCTATCAGATGTAAAAGCTGTCTTTCACAGACCTCATCCGCAAAGAGTGACAAACAAATCAACTATCCGATCAGTGCGTCGTTTCTTAATAGAATCGGGGGTAATATGATGGAATACAAGGGCTATTATGCACAAGTCATATTCGATGAGGTCGCCAATATCTTTCATGGTGAAGTTATCAACCTGCGTGATGTTATCACTTTTGAAGGCGAGACCGTGGACGAATTGCGACAAGCTTTTCAAGATTCAGTCGACGATTATCTCGAGTTCTGTGCAGAACAGGGCGAGAATCCTGAAAAGCCTTATTCAGGTAAGCTTCTGGTGCGGGTTAATCCTGAACTTCACAAGCGCGTCGCCGTAGAGGCGCGGAAAAGAGGTGTTAGCATAAATTCATTGGTCGGCGAGGCGCTTTCCAAGGCAATTGATGGAAATAGCCAACCGCAGGCATAATCTCGTAACAAATAGCTTTTCAACATAACCTGCAGAACACCTCTTAGCTGGCAACATAACTTGCCACGGAATGCAATATCCCCGAGCCTCCTGAAATCTGCACCTTGAATCTGGCATTCCTCAGGGTCCAGAATTCGCACTCCTGCCGGGGAATAGCCGGAGTGCGCGATTTTCGATTTATACCGGAGGCCTATCACTCATGGTCGGAACTTGCATTTCCACCGTTGTCGTGCAAAACATATTACGGACGGTCTCAATTGGCCGGACCCAAAAAACACGGGAGAGAATATGATCCAACATCGCCAACTGGCCGAGGAACTGATTGCCGAGGCAGAAAAATGGGACGGTTTTAGAGCGGGGATTGCCGCTATCGATGAAGTGTTGGCCGGCCCTTCCTACAAGGCTGTAGCCGTGGGAAGTTGGAAGATCAACCATTCAGAAAAGACGACGCCGTGGCTGCCAAACGCCCGCTCTCTTCTGGTGCTGGCCATGCATCATCCGGAAGATGACCCACGGCTGGACTGGTTTGACCGCGGCAATACCGCGGGAAACCGCCGAATGACGGAAATACCTGAGGAGTTAGGAACCTGGCTATTCAGGAATCATGGAGTTCGGGCACAGCCGCTGCCCTACCACGTGGAAAAGGGAGGGGTGTATCTAAAAGATGCCACCGTGTTTGCAGGACTGGGCGTCGTGGGGAAAAACAACCTGCTGCTGGACCGAAAATGGGGACCCAAAGTCCGGCTTCGTGCGGTATTGATCGAAGGTCGCCTTCCGTCCGGCCGTCCGCCGGAAGATTTCGAGCCCTGCCAAGGCTGTGCCATGCCTTGCCGAAAAGCTTGCCCTGAAAATGCGTTCGCCCTTGGACAATATGACCGTCCGACCTGTATCCAACGCCTCGATTCCGATCGTGCCCATCCTAATTGGTGCCCATCCAAAGCTATAACTAGTTGTAAAACAAAAAAAAGCGCATTCCT
>JAGXKN010000036.1 GCA_018335195.1 Desulfobacterales bacterium | reverse complement strand
GAAGAAACGCGCAAACCCGGACAAGCTTTAACCCATAAATCCGAAATCCGAAATCCGAATTTCGAAATCCGAAACGGCAAAAAAAAACGGGGTTAGCGAGTAATGCCACGCTGGGTGTCCTTGATGAAGTTGACCAGTTTGAGCACTTCAGGGGTGTTTTCCACCTCTGCCAGCACCCGTTCCACGGCTTCGTTAACCGTCAGGCCGATACGGAAGATGATCCGGTAGGCGCGCTTGAGCTGATCCACGGAGTTGTCGGAAAACTGATGGCGTTTGAGCCCCACCTTGTTTAGGCCGTACAGGCTGGCGCGGTCCCCGGCGGCGATCAAATAGGGGGGAATATCCTTGACCACAGCGGCTTTCCCCCCGATATACGCGTAATCCCCGATCCGGGCAAACTGATGGATGGCCACCAGCCCGCCAATGGTCACATAATCGCCTATCGTGATGTGCCCGGCCAGCGTGGCGTTATTGGCCATGATCACCCCCCTGCCGGTGATGCAGTCGTGGGCCACGTGCGTATAGGCCATCAGGAAGTTGTCCTCCCCGATCCGGGTGACACCGCCGCCGAATTCCGTGCCCCGGTTCAGGGTGGCAAACTCCCGGATAATTGAATTCTGACCGATTTTCAGGTAAGTCACCTCTCCCTTGAACTTTACGGCCTGGGGCACGGCGCCGATGGAGGCATACTGGAATATCTGGCAGTTGGGCCCGATATCCACGTACGAATCAATGCTCACATGCGAACCGATCCGGGTGCCGGAGGCTATGGAGACATGGGGCTTGATAATCGTGAAAGGCCCGATTTCCACGTTTTCATCGATTTCGGCCTTAGGATCAACGATGGCAGTTGGATGTATTGTCATTGGCATTTCTCACGCATCTTCGTTTTCTGTTGATTTGCCGCTTTCTTCCAGTCGGGACAGGCGTTTTTCCAAATCTGCAATCTTTTTTTTCATCTCCGGCAAACGGGGAACCGTCTGCTGAACCCGAAGCCACTGGCGATGCGGCATCTCCGGGGTGCCGGAAACCGTTTTGCCGGCCTCCACACTCCGGGCCACGCCTGCCTGGGGGCCCACCACGGCCCCGTCCCCGATGGAAATATGGCCGCCGATGCCCGCTTGACCCGCCAGGATCACGTTTTTCCCAACCTGGGCACTGCCCGCAATCCCCACCTGGGCCACGATGATCGTGTGCTGACCGATTGTGACGTTATGGGCGATATGTACCAGGTTATCTGTTTTCACACCCTCGCAGATCCATGTCCGGCCGAACGTGGCCCGGTCAATGGTGTTGCCCGCACCGAGTTCCACGTCATCATCGATCTGGACAATACCCACTTGGGGAATCTTAAAATGCCGGCCCGCATCCGGCGTAAATCCGAAACCCTCGGCCCCGACCACCGAGTTCGCGCCGATGATCACCCGGGCGCCGATCCGGCTTTTTTCCGCAATCGTGACATTGGGCATGACTTCCGTGTCATCGCCGATATGAACCCCGTTGCCGATATGGACATGAGGATGAATAACCACCCGGTCACCCAGATTCGCATGGTCGCCGATAAAGGCAAAAGGGGCGATCGCCGCCTTTTCTCCGCACCGGAAATCATCACCGATGGCGGCCATGGGGCTGATTCCGCAAAAAGATGGCCTGCGCGGATAGAAATAATGCATGGCCCGGGCAAAGCTCAGCCTTGGCTGGTCCGAGAAAATCAGATTGGTCTCAGCTGCTTCTGAAAAATGCCTGGGCACGATGACTGCTCCGGCACTGCAGCCGGAAACCCGCTTGAGCAGCCCGGCATTGTCGGCAAAAGTCACTGCGCTGCCATCGGCCTGGTCAAAGGGCATGGCCCGTGCCACGGATTTGTCCGGATCACCCCTGAAATCCGCCGGATTGGCTGCGATGACCCCGAGCAGGTCCGATAGCCTGATTTCCTTCATAACCTTGCAAGCCCCTTCAAGCGGAATCTGTTGCGGATCGGATCAGTTACCTGAGCCCTCCCCGCCGATGGATCCGTCAAACTGTTCGTTGTATGCCTTGATCACCCTGTCCGTGATCTCGATGGAATCGGGATAATAAACCGCCGCGTTTTTTTCGACAATTAACAGATAACCTTCTTTTTTGCCAATTTCTTCGGCAATGGAAAGGATTTCGTCCTGCAATTTGCCCACCAGTTCGGACTGCATCTGCCGGAACTCGGATTCGTATTCTTCTTTCTTTGACTGGAAATCATATCGCTTGATTTCCATTTCCCGCTGTTTTTCCTGCCGCTTTTTCTTGTTCATAACCATGGAATCCCGGGACAACTGCTTTTGGAGTTCCTCGATCTGCTGGCCCAGTTCCTGCAGATCAGATTCCATTTCCCGTCCCTGTTTCCGAATCCGCTCCTGGACCTGCTGGCCGGCCTCGGATTCCTGGATCACCTTCTGGAAATCAACCACCCCGATCTTGGCCACGTCCGCAGCAGAGGCCGAACCGGCAAAAACCATGGCACACGCCAGGATCGCACCGAAAATCTTCATCGCCTTCATCTGTATCCCTCCAATGATTCTCCACCCGCTTAGCGGGTGGCCTTAGGTGCCTCGTGAAATGAGGCAAAAAAATAATAACAGGAATAAATTCGAAATTCGAAGCACGAATAACGAAACAAACTCAAATCACCGAAATTCAAAGTCCGCGCGTTAGCATCCCGTAAGGGATAAACAAATGCAGTATCGGGCAATTGCTGCAAAACCGGCCATGTATGAAGCTGTTTTGTTTTTGTCATTAGGGTTTTCGGATTTCGGATTTGTCTCGAATTTCGATATTCGAGTTTCGTGCTTTGGCCTATCTGTCCGGAACGGTAAAACCTTTCCGGGGCCTCCACCATAGGTGGAGGTTTTAAATCCTAATAATTAATATGTCGGAAATATAAGTCACGGCACCCGGCAAAGCATCTGCGGATTGTCTTAAAACGCCCCGCCGATGGCAAACTCCCATCTCCCGGAATCCTCGATATACTCGCCCTGCTCGTTTTTCTTCCGGTCAAGGATATAGCCCCGCTCCAGCCGGATCGGGCCCATCGGCGAATACCAGCGGATGCCGAACCCCGCGCTCTCCCGCAACTCACCCAGATCCACCCGGGTACCTTCCTTGTACACATTACCTGTATCATAAAACAACAGGCCTCTTAAACCGGCTTTTTCGATCAGGGGGAATATGAACTCCGCGTTGAACTGGACGAATTTCTCCCCGCCGATCTTTTGGTCATTTGCATCCCGGACGCTGACATCCCGCCAGTCAAATCCGCGCAGGGAATTAATCCCGCCCAGGTAAAACTTTTCGTAGTCCGGCAGGTACTTGTCGCCGACCTCTTTGACGTACCCGCCCTCGGCATGCAGAAATCCCACCGTGCTCCAGAAAAGCGGGAAATATTTGCCCAGCTCCGCAGTGGTTTTGGCATATCCCACGTCCCCGCCGAGACCAGCATACTGGAGGCTGAGCACGTGCCTGGAGCCCTCGGTCGGACTGATGGCCCGGTCACGCGAGTCATAGACGATACTTGTTGTCAGGCTGCTTTCTGTAAACCGCCCCTCTTCTATCAAGAGGGAGTAATCCGGGTTGATATCACTGACCTCGCTCACATCAAAGGCATAGGTGACATACCCCCGGGTATAGTCAAACAGCGGGTAGCCGAAGCGAAGCTTTCCGCCCTTGCTGTCGCGCTCGTAATCGTCATAGTCGCGTTGCCAGTTGTAGGCCTCCACCGTGGCAGACAGCGGGATATCAAAAAGCCACGGCTCGGTGAAAAGAAACCGGAACTGCCGGGATTCGCTGCCGGTCTGGGCCCGCAGCTCAATCTTCTGCCCCCGCCCCAGAAAATTCCGCTCGGAAACCGAGCCCATCACGTAGAGTTTTTCCACCGCGCTGTAGCCGGCGCCGAAGCTGAAGCTGCCCGTGGCCTTTTCCGTGACATCGATGTTCAAGATCATCCGGTCATCGGATTCCCCCTGCCGGGTCTTGACATTGACGTCCTCGAAATAGTCCAGCCGGTGCAGGTTACGCACGGAACGCTTCAGGCGGCTGGCGCTGTATTTTTCCTGCTCGTGCACCTTGAGTTCGCGCCGGATCACCTTGTCCCGGGTCTTGGTGTTGCCTTCGATCACGATCTTTTCAAAATAAATCGGCTGGTTCTTTTTCAGATGAAACGCCACATCGATCACGTCGGCGTCCTCGCGCTTCTTGATCCCGGGGCGGACATCTGCGCGTGCATATCCCTGGTCGGCATACAGATCGCTGAGCGTGATCACGTCATTTCGCAGCACCTCCCGGCTGTAATATGCCTGCTTGTCAATGGAGACTTTTTGCTGCAGCTCATCGGCAGGCCGGATCAGCTCGCCCTGAAATGAAATCTCGCCGACTTTATAGCGCGGGCCTTCATGAATCTTGATGGTAACATAGATCCAGTCGCCTTCGTATTCGACCTCGGGCTCTGCCACTCGGGCATCTGCGTAGCCGTTATTCTGATAATGGGCCTCCAGGCGCATGACATCTTGTTCAAGGCGCTGGGCGTCGAGTTCGCCCGAGGATGTCAACCAGGAGAAAAAACCTTTCTCCGAGGTTTTCATAATCTTTTTGAGCGCTTTATCCGAATAGGCCTTGTTGCCTTCCAGCCGGATCTCCCGGATGCGGACCTTCTTTCCTTCTTCAACGGTAAAGATCAGGTCCGCCCGGTTATGATCCAGCTCCTCGATCTCGTAGTCCACCTTGACGTTATGATAATTGAGCTCCTTGTACATCGTCTCAATGGCCCGGACATTTCGCTTGATCCGGGAAATGTTTAAAATGGCGCCCGAAGAGATATCAATATTTTCCCTGACCTCCTCGTCATCATAAACCCGGTTTCCGGTCACCTCGATGGTGCGGAGAGTGGGCTTTTCCTCAACCGTGAAAATCACGACCCGGCCGTCTTCGGTTTCTTCGGCAGCCACCCGCACGTCATCAAAATAGCCCATCTGGTATATGGCTTCCAGATCGGCCGAAAGACGGTCCCTGTCAAAGGCGTCCCCGGCGCTGGTTTTAATGACCCGCAGGATGGCGGCATCCTCGATGCGCTGGTTGCCCTGTATTTTTACTTCCTTTACCTGGCTTTGCGCTCCTGCTGATACACAGAGTACAAAAAAGAGGCTGATTGCCGCTATTGTCGAAAATCCAATCCGCATTCCGATTCCCTCGCTGCTCCCGGCTTATTCGAGCTGCTTTAGCCTGCCGTCGGCAATGTGCATTCTGCGCTGCATCATATCGGCAAGTTTCATATTGTGCGTTACTGTTACCATGGCCATGCCCATTTCCCGGTTTAATTCCACCAGAAACTCGTGAATCTGGGCGCTGTTGCGCTGATCCAGGTTTCCGGTGGGTTCGTCGGCCAGCAGAATATCGGGGCCCCGCACCAGCGCCCGCGCAAGGGCCACGCGCTGCTGCTCTCCCCCGGAAAGATCGCTGACCCGGTGGCCCATCCGGTCCTTTAAACCCACTCGTACCAGGATGGCCTCGGCATCTTCCCTTACCCCGGATTTCTTCATTCCCGCAATCAGGCCCGGCATCATCACGTTTTCCAGGCTGGTAAACCCGGCAAGCAGGTAATGGAACTGAAACACGAAACCAATGGCGGCATTTCGGAACGCGGCAATCCGTGACCCGCTCATTTCGAAAACGTTGGTTCCCTTATACATTACCGAGCCGCTGTCCGGCGGATCCAGGGTCCCCAGGATATGAAGCAGCGTGGACTTGCCCACGCCGGACTCCCCGACCACTGCCATGGTTTCGCCGTAACCGATTTCCACGGAAAGATCGTTTAAAACCTCTATGGTTGCGTCTTTATCCGTAAACCGCCTGGAAATCCCGGATGCATGAAGCAGGGGGGCACGCTTGGGGGCCTGATCCCCGGTTTCCGATTGTTTTTCCACAAGCCCGTTATTCATATCGCAGCGCCTCCACCGGGTTTAACCGGGATGCCTTCCGGGCCGGATACAGGGTGGCCAGAAAACATATCACCAGCGCGGCGGCCACGATCACTGCAATATCGACCCCATTGACCTCCACCGGCAGGGTGGTGAAATAGTACACATCCCCGGGCAGCTCCACAAACTGGTAATGCTTGAGCAGAAAACAGCCCGCAAGCCCCAGTACAGTGCCGGCCGCGGTCCCGATCCCGCCGATGACCAGCCCTTCAAAGACGAATATTTTCCGGATGCTGCGCGTGGTGGCGCCCATGGCCTTTAATATGGCGATATCCCGGGTTTTGCTCATCACCATCATGATCAGGGTGCTGGCAATGTTGAAGGCCGCCACCAGGATGATCAATGTCAGAATCACAAACATGGCGGTTTTTTCCAGCTCCAGGGCGGAAAAGAAATTCCGGTTCATTTCCATCCAGTCCATGGTCCAGTACGGAAAGCCCAGGTCTTTTGAAATGCCCTGTGCGAGACTGTCTGCCCGGTACATGTCGGATATCCGGATCCCGATGCCCGTGGCCGCATCCCCGATTTTGAGCAGCTGCTGGGCGGAATCCATGCGGATATAGGCCAGAGAAGCATCATATTCGTAAAAACCCGAAGTAAACACCCCGCTGACATGGAAACGCTTCATGCCGGGCATATGCCCGCCCGGAGTCATCATGCCCCGCGGGGAAATCAGGTAAAGGGTGTCGCCTTTTTTGACCCCGAGATTCTGCGCCAGGTTCTTTCCCGGAATGATGCTCGGCATCCTGAGGTCCTTGTCCGGGATTTCAGCCGGTGCCAGTTTTTCCGCCAGCTCCGATTCCGAAAGCCCCATGACATCCGTGCCTTCATATTCAGGGGCAATGCCGCGCAGTACCGCCCCGGACATCCCGGACCCGGACCGGAGCATCCCCTGGGTTTCGACAAACGGCACCGCGGATTCCACTTGTGCGCGCTGCTTGAGTTTCCCGAGCACGTCCGGGTAGTCGGAAATGGCGCCGTCGTAATTGCGAACCACGATATGCGGCTCCACGCCCAGGATCTTGTTCTTGAAATAGGATTCAGCGCCGGTCATCACCGCGATCACGATAATCAGCGCCATGACACCCACCGTTACCCCGGCGATGGACAGCACGGTAATAAAGGAAATAAAGCCGGTTTTCTGCCTGGATTTTAAATACCGGCTGCCGATAAAATATTCAAAAGCCATTTATTCGATACGCCCAATGTGGTTTCGGATGTCTTGTCTTCTGCAGGCGCCCGCGGAAAAAACGTTATTTTTTTTCCGCGGGTTTCAAGTGGGGAAATAAAATGACATCCCGGATGGAATCCGAATCTGTCAGCAACATGGCCAGCCGGTCAATGCCCACGCCCTCACCGGCTGTCGGCGGCATGCCGTATTCCAGTGCCCGGATGTAATCGGCGTCCATCTGCACTTCTTCATTTTCCGAATCCCGGTTTTTCACCTGCCGCAGAAACCGCGCCTCCTGGTCCACCGGATCATTTAACTCGGAAAATCCGTTGGCAATCTCCCGGCCCGCAATAAAAAGCTCGAATCGTTCGGTGATTTGCGGATCCTGGCTGCTGCGCCGTGACAGCGGAGAAACCTCCACCGGGTACCCGGTGATAAATGTCGGCTGCATGAGCTGCGGCTCCACCAGGTGTTCAAAGACCTTCGTGGTGAGCTTGCCCAGGCTGATATCCGCGTCCTCGGTCCGCTCCACTGAAACCCCACGGTCGATTGCAAACTCCATGAGCCCGGCCTTGTCCCTTAATAGCTCCGGGGCCATGCCGCCCACCGAAACCAGGGCTTCAAATAGGGTCATGCGCTGCCACCTGCTGTCAAAGTCGATCTCTTCGCCCTGGCATGAGACCCGCGCAGACCCGGTCACCGCCCCGGCCACATGGCGGAACATCTCCTCGGTTAAATCCATGAGGTCCGCGTACGTGGCATATGCCTGATAAAACTCCAGCATCGTAAACTCGGGGTTGTGCTGGGTGGAAATGCCCTCGTTTCGAAAATTGCGGTTGATTTCAAACACCCGCTCAAATCCGCCGACCACCAGGCGCTTCAAGTAAAGCTCAGGGGCGATCCGCAGGTACAGGTCCATATCCAGGGCGTTGTGATGGGTTTTAAAGGGCCGGGCGTCTGCACCGCCGGCAATCGGCTGCATCATGGGCGTTTCCACCTCCAGGTAGTCGCGAGCCGTCAGAAAATCGCGAATCCCGGAAATCAGCCTGCTGCGCTTAACAAAGACATCCCTGACCTCCGGATTCATAACCAGATCCAGGTATCTCTGCCGATACCGCTTTTCCGGGTCCTTTAACCCGTGAAACTTTTCCGGCAAAGGGCGGTAGGCCTTGGCCAGCAGCCGGAAGGCATCAACGGCCAGCGTCCATTCCCCGGTCCGGGTGACAAACATCGTGCCCTGCAGCCCCACAAAATCGCCGATATCGAGTCTCTTGAAAAACGCGTAGGCTTCTTCACCTACCCGGTCCTGGCGGATATAAGCCTGTATTTGCCCGCTGCGGTCCCGGAAACGGATAAATGCCGACTTTCCAAACCGATTGACAGCCATCATCCGTCCTGCTGCACGAATCCCGAGGTGACCGCCGGTGACCTGCTCGTCGGACTGATCGATGGCATTCCGGATATCGGCAACCGTGTGGGTCACCGCAAAATCATTGGGGAACAGATCCACGCCTTCGGCCTTGAGCGCCTCGATCTTTTCCCTGCGTTTTGTAATCACGTCTTTTGACTGCGTCATCCATGTTTCCCTGTATATGCGCACAAAACCGCTTTTGTACAAAAAAACCGGGGCCGCGCGCGCATGTTTTCCCGGTCTGCAGTGAAAATGCGATTTTTTTAAATGGTTCAGGGGCTTGCTATCCCATTTGCAAATCGGTGTCAAGCCTTTTAGGAAGGATGGCGCCGGAGCCGAATCGTTACCGTGGTCCCCCTGTCCGGGGTGCTGTCAATATCCACCAGCCCGCCATGCGCCCCGACCACCTGCTGTACGATGGAAAGCCCGAGGCCGGTGCCGCCGGACTTTGTGGAAAAAAACGGATCAAACACAGTGGACAGGGTCTGTTCGTCCATGCCGGGCCCGTTGTCCGTGATACTGATGCATGCATGATTCTTTCTGCCCGGATACACTTTCACCTCGATTTCGCCCCGGTCTTCAAGGGCCTCTGCCGCATTGTACAGCAAATTCCACAACACCTGCCTTAAATGCTCCGGATCGATTTTCACATGCAGTCCTGCTGCCAGGTCGGTTTTTACTTCAATTTCGGACTGATAACGGGGATCTGATGCAAAGAGCCCCACCACTTCGGATACGACGCCATCGAGCCGGATCACCTCCGCATTTCCGGGACCCGGCTTGGCAAAGCGCAGAAAATCGGTCACCAATGTGCTCAGCCGGTCAGCCTCCCGCATTACGATCTGCATCAGGCGCTCCTGCTCCGGATCATAATCCAGCTGGTCCTGCATCATTTGGATCGAACCGGTCAGCGAGGCCAGGGGATTTTTGATCTCATGGGCCAGCCCCGCAGCCATCTCGCCAACGGCAGCCAGCCGCTCCATGCGCTTCATCTGGTCTTCCATGGCCCAGAGATCACGTTTTGCCGAACGCTCCTGCTCGGAGAGAAATCCGCTCAGAGTTGCCACGGCGTAGCAGGCCACAATTGTTAAAAGGAGCTTGTAAATGATGTAGGGCCAGTCATAACCGGCGGACAGGAAATCGGCCTCATAGCCCAGGGGATGAATAATGCCGTAATACTCCAGGTCGATCATCAGGCCGTACTGAATACAGCAGAGCGTGGCGATCACCATTCCGCCGCTGCGGTAGGTCACCATGGTGGCATAAACGATCACCACCAGGTACATGAAGGCAAAAATGCTGGAAAAACTGCCTGTGACGAATATGATCAGGGTAACCAGAAAGGTGTCAATGCCCACCTGGATATAGGCAAACAGCATCAGGCGGCCGATCCACGGCAGTACAATCACATAGACAACGGATAGGACCAGAATCCCCAAAGAAATCAGCAGCAGGTAATCCAGGGCCCTGCCCGCCAGATGCAGTTCCATGTCCGGGCGCATGATGGGCACAAGAATCGAGCCCAGAAGCACCACGCCAAAAAGCGCCCGGAAAAAAATCAGCCATTTGAGCTTTCGGTGCAGGTCCTGCGCTGCTTTTGAACGAAAAGAGACCATGGCCCTGAAAGTTACGCGACCCCGCCGGCCATCTGAAAGATGGGCAGGTACATGGACACCACCAGACCGCCGATGACCACGCCCAAAAACACCAGCATGAACGGCTCGATCATGGCGGTCAGGTTTTCCACGGCCTGGTCGACTTCCTCCTCATAAAAATCCGCGATCTTTTCCAGCATGGCGTCAATGGCGCCGGTGGATTCGCCAACTGCGATCATCTGGCAGACCATGGGCGGAAACACCCCGGTTGCGGCAAGGGGATCGGCAATGGTCTGCCCTTCGGCGATGCCTGAACGGACCTGGTATATGGCGCGTTCAATGCTCTTGTTGCCGGCGGTTCTGGCCACGATATCCAGGGCCTCCAAAATGGCCACGCCGCTGGCCAGCATGGTTCCCATGGTGCGGGTGAACTTGGCCACAGCCACTTTCCGTATCAGAACACCCACGACCGGCAGCTTCAAAGAAAGCTCGTCAATGGTGGCCCGGCCTTTCTCGGTTTTGTAGTACTGCCGGAATGCAACAATAAACAACACAAGCCCGATGATGATCCACAGGATGTTGTTCGTGACAAAATCGCTTAAGCCGATGACCATCAGAGTGGGGCCGGGAAGCGCTTGGCCGAAACTGGAAAACATTTCCTCGAACACCGGGATCACGAATATCAGGATTACTGCCACCACGGCGATGGCAATGCAGATGGTCACCAGGGGATAGGTCATGGCTCCCTTGACCTGGGCCTTGAGCTTGGCCGCCTTTTCCATGTATGTGGAAAGCCGCCGCAGGATCACGTCCAGAATGCCGCCGGCCTCGCCTGCAGCCACCATGTTGACGAACAGATCGTCAAAGTGCTTGGGATATTTCTTCAGGGACTCGGCCAGGGTCTGACCGCCTTCCACGGATTCCTTGATGTCCTTGATCATTTTCCTGAAAGTCGGGTTTTCCTGCTGGGCCTGAAGAATATCCAGGCACTGAATGATGGGCAGGCCCGCATCAATCATGGTGGAAAACTGCCGGCAGAAAACAATAATGTCTCTTTCCTGCACCTTGGGCTGCAGAAATGAGACATTTTCAAACAGATCCTTGGGCTTTTTCTTGATCTTGGTCGGATTGATGCGCTGGCGTCCCAGCTGCGCCCGGACTTCCTGCTCGCTGGCCGCCTCGATTTCCCCTTTGCGAACCTGGTTGCTCCGGTCCTTGCCTTCCCATTGAAAAACAGGCATTGGTCCCCCTTTTCCGGATTACGCACAAGAAAAATGTATATACTGCCATTTCTCCCTTGTGTTGCTCCTGCGAGCACTTTACGATTGCAAAACCATGTTTAACATAATAAAGACTGAAAAACAATTATTTATATCCTCAAATACAGATACAGGCCCTGCAAGTGAAGCACACGACCCCGCAATCCGAACAACTCACCATTATCACTACGCATACGAATGCCGATTTCGACGCGGTAGGCTCCATGCTGGCTGCCCAGAAACTGTATCCCGGCGCGCTTGTCGTGTTCCCGGGATTTCATGAAAAAAACATGAAAAACTTCTTTGTTTCCACCATGGCCTACCTGTTTAACATGGCCGAATACCGGAAAATTGAGAATTCACGCATCAAGCGCCTGGTCCTGGTGGACACCAAGCAGCCCGGCAGAATCGGGGAAGTCTCAGAACTGCTGGAAAAACCGGACCTGGAAATCCACATATACGACCATCACCCCAAACTGCCCGATGACATCAAGGGGGATTATGAGCTGCAACGGTCCACGGGCGCCAATGTCACCCTGCTGGTCGAACAGATCCGGCAGCAGAAACTGCCTGTCACCCCGGATGAGGCCACGGTCATGTGTCTGGGCCTGTACGAGGATACAGGCGGATTCAGCTACCCGTCCACCACTGAAAGCGATTTTCTGGCCGCGGCTTTTCTGCGGTCTGCAGGTGCCGATTTGACCATGATCTCCGATCTGCTTGCAAAGGAAATGGACCCCCATCAGATCGGCCTGCTGAACAACATGTTTCACGCCGCGGTCCATTACAACATCAATGGTCAGGAGGTGGTAATCACCACGGTTTCCACAGAGGAATACATCCACGACCTGGCGTTTCTGGTGCAGAAAATGCTGAAAATCGAAAACCTGAATGCGGTTTTCGCAGTGGCGCTGATGAAAAACAAGATCTACATCGCCGCCAGAAGCCGTACACCGGATGTGGACGTGGGGGCCGTTGTCCGGGAAATCGGCGGCGGGGGACACAGTTTTGCGGCTGCGGCCACCGTGCGCGATAAAACCCTGGCCCAGGTGGAACACCGGCTCATTGAACTGTTGAGAAGACATGTCAAATCCAGCCATCGGGCCAAAGATATCATGTCCACACCCGCGATTACCGCACAAAGCGATATTTCCTGCAGAAAAGCGCGGCAACTGCTTTCCCAGTACAATATCAACGCCCTGCTCGTACTCGGCCCGGAGAACCGGGGCCGGGAGCTCATCGGGTTTATCACCCGGCAGGTCATTGAAAAAGCACTTTACCATAATCTCGACGACATTCCCATCGGTGAATACCTGACCACTGAATTCGAGGAGACCGAACCCGATGCCGACATTTCGGAGGTCCAGGAAAAAATCATCGAAAACAAGCAGCGCATTCTGCCGGTAATGGAAAATCAGCAGGTTATCGGTGTCATTACCCGTACGGATCTGCTCAACACCCTGATATACAGAGATCAAAAGCAGTCCGACCATTCCGCGGATCCGCTGCGCGACTCCCGGCAGCCCAAGACCAAAAATGTCACGGGATTTATCAAGGAACGCCTAGATGAACAGATCATCGACTTGCTCCGGCGCATCGGCCGGGTGGCGGATTCACACGGTTACGCGGCCTATGCGGTGGGCGGTTTTGTCCGGGACCTTTTTCTTTATCGGCACAACGAGGATATTGACATTGTGATCGAGGGAAACGGCATTGAATTTGCCAAGGCCTTTGCCAGAAAGGAAGGCGCCCGTATCAATGCCTATGCCAAGTTCGGCACCGCGGTGATTATTTTCCCGGACGGGTTTAAAATCGATGTGGCCTCGGCCCGGATGGAATACTACAAGTTTCCCGCCGCCCTGCCCACCGTGGAAATGAGTTCCATCAAGCTGGATTTGTTCCGGCGGGATTTTACCATCAACACCCTGGCAATCTGCCTGAACCAGGAAAAATTCGGCCGCCTGATCGATTTTTTTGGCGGCATGCGGGATTTAAAGGAAAAAGCCATCCGGATTCTCCACAATCTGAGTTTTGTGGAAGATCCCACCCGCGTTTTCCGTGCCATTCGTTTTGAACAGCGTTTCGGATTCTCCATCGGCAAGCTCACCGCCGGCTTGATTGAAAACGCGGTAAAAATGGACTTTTTCCGTCGGCTTTCCGGCAGGCGGGTCTTCTCCGAGCTCTGCCAGATCCTGAAGGAAGAAGATCCGATTCCCGCACTCCTTCGGCTTGAGGATTTCAACCTGCTTAAGGTGGTCGAACCCTCCATCCAGATGGACAGCCGGCTGCGCGCCATGCTCGAATCCGCACGCAACGTGCTGTCCTGGTACGACCTGCTCTACATGGAAGACGATTACAAAAGATGGGCAGTGTATTTCCTGGTTCTCATCCGGCATACGGATTTGCAAAAAGCCGGGGAAATCTGCCGGCATTTTGAACTCGGCCCCAGGTATGCCAGAATTTTTGTCCAGGAACGCATGGAAGCCGAGGACTGCCTGCATACCCTGAGCCGGAAGCTGCCGATGAAAAACAGCGAGCTCTACCATGAGCTCTCCGGGTTCCGCACCGAACTCATCCTGTTCATGATGGCCGCCACCCGGCAGGAACGGATCCGAAAGGCCATATCATTTTATGTCACGGACTTGAAAGATGTCCGGATTTCAGTTACAGGTAAGGATTTAAAGCAGATGGGCCTTACCCCGTCGCCGCTTTTCGGCAAAATTCTGCGCCGGCTGCTGCAGGAAAAACTCGACGGCCGGGTGGAGAGCCGGCAGGACGAACTCGAATTTGTGAAAAAGGCAGTAAACAGTAACCAGTAAGCGACGGACTGTGTCGCTTTTTACTAGCGACCGATCACGGATAACTCATAACTGATAACGACTGATCACGAATAACGGATAACAATATTGGAAGCTCAAATACTGCGGGGAATCATCCTGATCATTCCGCTTCTGTTTGCCGTAACCCTGCACGAAGTGGCCCACGGGTATGCTGCACTGCAGTTCGGCGACCCCACGGCAAAACTGGCCGGCCGCCTCAGCTTAAACCCGGTGCGCCATCTGGATCCGTTCGGCTCGATCCTGCTGCCCGGGCTGCTGATTTTTTCCGGGTCCCCGGTTGTCTTCGGATATGCCAAGCCGGTACCGGTAAACTTTCACAATTTACGCGACCCGCGCATTGGAACAATCGTGGTTTCTGCGGCCGGGGTGGTGACAAACCTCATCTGTGCGATTATAGCGGGATTTCTTTATCAGGCCGTCCAGATGATGCCGCTGCTGGCAGATACCGCTGCCGGCTTGCTGGTCTCCCAGTTATTATACGCCTTCTGCCTGATTAGCGTCGTCCTGGCAATTTTCAACCTGATACCGATTCCGCCGCTGGACGGCAGCCGGCTTCTGTCCGCGCTGCTGCCGGCCCGGGCCCGGCATACCTATGAGCAGATCGGCCCATACGGCATCCTGATCCTGCTGGTGCTGCTGATGACAAATTCCCTTGATTTTCTGTTCTTATCTGTCATAAGGCCCTTTATCAATTTCATGACCGGCGGCTGATTGCGCCGGAACAAACATAACCACCGAGGCTGCCGCAGATGCTTCGGGGTGACAAATCATGGTTTTTTCCGAAACATCCGCAATGAAACTTGTTGCTTCTAATAGATTCATTCCGCACACGGAGAACGAAACATGACCACCGCGAAAAAACGAATTGTCAGCGGCATGCGGCCCACCGGCGCCCTGCACCTGGGCAACCTGCACGGCGCCCTGCAGAACTGGATCAACATGCAGGAAACCTATGACTGCTATTTCTTTATCGCCGACTGGCATGCCCTGACCAGCGATTACGAGGACCCGGGCAACATCGAGAACTATACCCGGAACATGATGATCGACTGGCTGGCTGCCGGCCTTTCTCCTGAAAAATGCGTGCTTTTTGTCCAATCCCGGGTCAGGGAACACGCCGAGCTGTTTCTGCTGCTGTCCATGATCACCCCGGTGCCCTGGCTGGAGCGCAACCCCACCTACAAGGAGCAGATCGACCAACTGGAAAACCGGGACCTGTCCACCTTCGGCTTTCTGGGATATCCGGTGCTCCAGGCCGCAGACATCATTATCTACAAGGCCGACGGCGTGCCCGTGGGGGTGGACCAGGCCCCGCACATCGAGCTCACCCGGGAAATCGCCCGGCGGTTTAACCACCTCTACGGCCGGGTCTTTCCGGAACCCGATACCGTGCTCACCGAAACCAGCAAAATTTTGGGCATTGACCGCCGGAAAATGAGCAAAAGCTACAACAACGCCATCTTCCTGTCTGATCCGCCGGAAACAATCCGCAAAAAAGTCGCCCGGATGATTACCGATCCCCAGCGCATCAAGCGCACAGATCCCGGCGATCCTTCCGTATGCAACGTATTTACGTTCCACGGGTTTTATTCGCCGCCTGAGCTGGTCACGGAAATCGATTCTGCCTGCCGCAATGCAGAGATCGGCTGCGTGGAATGCAAAAAGAAAATGGCCGGGCACCTGATTGAATTTCTGGCCCCGGTCCGGGAACGGATTGAATATTACCGCACGCACACCGACCAGGTGGAGCAGATCATGGCCGCCGGATCGGACAGGGCCCGGGAGGTGGCCGGCCGGACCCTGGCCGAGGTGCGCGGGGCGATTAAAATATAACCAACAAACCGGTTTTGATCATTTCGCAATTAAGATTTCGAATTTGTTTATCCCTAACGGGATGCTTCGCGCGGATTTCGATATTCGACATTCGAATTTAACCGAATTTAACTCGGCCATAATTTTTGACTTGTCAACATTCTCAACCTTGCTTACAGGGACAATGAGCAACCCCGCATACCAGGTCAAACTGGAAAACGTCTTTGAAGGGCCCATGGACCTGCTGGTCCACCTGATCAAGAAAAACGAGGTGGATATCTACGACATTCCCATCGCCCTGATCACCGACCATTTTCTGTCCTACATCCAGTGGATGCAGGACATGAAAATCGACGTGGCAGCGGATTTTCTGGTCATGGCTTCCACCCTGGCCCAGATCAAGTCCCGGATGCTTTTGCCGGATCCCGGCTCGGATTCCGAGGATGAGGAAGATCCCCGGGATGCCATCGCCGGCCCGCTGATGGAATATATGCGCATGAAATCCGCGGCCGAACAATTGGGCGGCAGGGCCGTTTTAAACCAGGATGTTTTTGTGCGGCAAAGCGATGCGTCGGATCTTGCCGTATCTCCCGAAGAGACGCCCGTGGAGGCGGATCTCTACGAACTGATCCGGCTTTACCGGGACCTGATGGACAAGGCCGAACCGGGCGCGGGCATTGATATCACGCCGGAAAAAATTTCGGTCAAGGAAAAGATGACCGCCATTATGGAACTGCTGGAAAAACGGAAAACCGTGACCTTTCAGGAGCTGGCGGTCGAATGTGAGAACAGAAGCGAGATTATCGCCACTTTCCTGGCAATCCTGGAAATCGTGCGCCTCAACCTGATCGGTATCACCCAGTCGGAAAACAACAGCGGACTCCAGCTGTTTTCCAGGTAAACGGATATGGATGATCTGAAAAACATCGTTGAAAGCCTGCTGTTTGTCTCTGCATCCCCGCTTTCGGCCGAACAGATCAAAAACCTGCTGCCGGATGCCGAAACCCGGGAAATCCGCCGGGTGCTCGAGGCGCTGGAAGAAGAATACAAAAACCGCAACGGCGGATTTGCACTTGAAGCGGTGGCCGGAGGATATCAGTTCCGCACCCGGCCGGAGTACCGGCAATGGATTGAAAAACTCCACCAGCCCCAGCCGGCAAAACTCAGCCGGGCCGCCATGGAGACCCTGGCCATCGTGGCCTATCACCAGCCGGTGCTGCGCAGTGAAATCGAGCACATCCGGGGGGTCAACTCCGGAAACACCCTCCGGTTTCTGCTGGAAAAAAAGCTGATCCGGGTCCTGGGCCGCCGGGAAATCCCGGGCCGTCCCCTGGTATACGGCACCACCAGAAAATTCCTGGAAACCTTCGGTTTAAAAAACCTGCAGGACCTTCCCACCCCCGGGGAAATCAATCCGGCGGACGATAAAAATAATGCTTGACTTGATTGCCCAAGACCCCTTATTTTAACGCACAAATCAGACGGGCGGTTAACTCAGCGGGAGAGTGCTACCTTCACACGGTAGAAGTCACTGGTTCAAATCCAGTACCGCCCACCAGAGACATCAAGGGTTTGCGGAGTTGCCGTAAGCCCTTTTTTTATCTCCTATGCCTGGCCCCAGCGCCGATTCGCGCCCCCGTAACCCACCGGACAAGTAAATCATATAGTCTGCGGGAAAAACATCCCGTGGCCCGGTTGCCAATACGCGCCTGTCATGGTATTGAACTGATAATCGGGTTTTTGCCATACATTCAGGCAATGCGAGAGAATTCTGCGCTGTTATGTGAAATTTCCAGGGAGGCCAATTGCAGTTCAAACTCCTGTCCACCCGGGAAGTCGCCCGGCTGCTGGACATCAATGAAAAAAAGGTCTACCGGCTGATCACTGACCAGGGACTGCCCGCCACAAAGGTCACCGGCAAGTGGCTGTTTCCCGAACATTTGGTCCGCGCGTGGATTGAAAACAACACTGTTAATTACCCCTCCCAGGGCACGTATCTACTCCGGAGCCCCTCCCTGTTTGTAATCGCCGGTAGCAACGACATTCTTCTGGACCGCAGCATGAACCTGTTTATGCGCATGTATCCACAATACACGGCTGTTTTCGGCAATCTGGGCAGCATGGGGGGATTGAAAACCCTGCGCCAGGGGCTCTGTCATATCGCCACCAGCCACCTGGCCCGCGAGGACATGCAGGATTTCAATTTCTCCCAGATCAACCAGGAACTGGAATCCATGCCGGCGGTAATGAGCTTCTGCCAGCGGGAGCAGGGCATTCTGCTTGCCAGAAACAACCCCAAAAATATCCGGAGTCCCATGGACCTGCAATCCGATCGGGTCCGGCTGGTCAACCGGCAGCCGGGCACCGGCACCCGGCTCTGGTTTGACCGGAAAATAAAGGAAGCCGGCATGGACCCTGCCGGCCTGAGCGGATACAACAATGAAGTCCACCGGCATCTGGACGTGGGCTTGTCGGTACTCTCGGGCCGGGCGGATGCAGGACCGGGCATTCGGGCGGTGGCCGGTTTGCTGAACCTCGATTTTCTGCCAATGCACTGGGAGCGCTTCGACCTTCTCATAGACCGGAACCGATTTTTTACGCAAAACATTCAGGACTTTCTAAACATGCTTCTGGAGCCGCAATTCAAGGATCTGGCCGCGGATCTGCCCGGCTACGATTTCAGCCTGACCGGCAAGATGCTCTATCCCAAGTAAGCCCGTCTCTGCATGCTACATTCAAAATATACCCCGGTATTCCAACAGAATTTCAATCCCTGGGAGCCTATGCCTCCTTTTGAGTTATTTCTGGTTTTTATTTTCCCAAAATCTTTATTTAAAATATTGAGTTGACTTTAAATAACCATAAAGGCAAAATCGGCTCTGCATTCATTCTGCCGGAATCATTAATCGCGACATGAAATCAGAAAAGGAGCGCCCCATGTCTTCATTCAGACTTTATGCAGCCCTGTTTTTTTTGACCTTTTGCCTGATGTTTCCCGCCGCTGCCCCGGGGCAGAGCCTGATGATGGCCACCACCACGAGCACGGACAACACCGGACTCCTGGATGAACTGGCCCCGAAATTCAAACAGGATACGGGCATCACACTGAAATGGACCGCCGTGGGCACGGGCAAGGCCCTGGAAATCGGCCGCAACTGCGATGTGGAAGTACTCATGGTACACGCCCCGGCCGCGGAAAAACAATTCGTGAATAACGGCTACGGTGTGGAGCGCACGCAGGTCATGTACAACGACTTTGTGATCATCGGACCGGACCGGGACCCGGCCGGGATCCGGGGCATGGACACAAAGACGGCCATAAAGCAGATGGCGGATGAAAAAGGCCTGTTTGTCAGCCGGGGAGATGACTCCGGAACCAATAAAAAGGAACGCGCCCTTTGGGACGAAGCCGGGGTGAACCCGCCGGCCAGGGCGAAATGGTACCTGGAAACCGGCCAGGGCATGATCAGCACCATCCGGGTGGCAGCCGAGCGCGACGGCTACACCCTGACGGATCGGGGAACTTATATCAAGTACGAACACAGCCAGGGCGGCCCGGTACCCTTGAAAATCCTGGTCCAGGGCGATCCGGCCTTGTTTAACCAGTACAGCGCCATTGCCGTCAACCCGGATCGGTGTGAAAACGTGGACTACGAGCTGGCGCAAAAATTCATCAACTGGATCACCTCCGGGCAGATCCAGGCATTTATCGGTAACTACAAGCTGCTCGGCAAGCAGCTGTTTACCCCCAATGCCGGAAACTAATCCGCAGGATCCAAGCGCATGGATTATATCGCAGAAGGCCTGGTCCAGGCCCTGAATTTACTGCTGCAAGGAGATCCGGAAACCTTTTCTGCCATCTGGGTCACCCTGCGGGTTTCCACCGCCTCCATCCTGGCCAGCCTGATCCTGGGAATTCCCCCGGGCTTTCTGCTGGGACACTACAGTTTTGCCGGCAAACGGGCGGTCCGGGTGATCGTGGACACCCTGCTCTCCCTGCCCACCGTGGTCATCGGCCTGCTGGTCTATACCCTGGTTTCCAGGCAGGGGCCGCTAGGGGAATTCGGCCTACTGTTTACCCTGCCGGCCATATGCATCGGGCAGACCATACTCGGGCTGCCGATTGTTATCGCCCTGACCGCTTCCGCGGTGGAAACCCTGGATCAGCGTCTTCCCGCCCTGCTTTCCACCCTCGGTGCCGACCGGAAACAAATGCTGCTGACCACGGTCTGGGAATCCCGATTCAGCCTTCTGGCCGCGGCAGTGACGGCATACGGCCGTATTGTTTCCGAGGTGGGCATATCCATGATGGTGGGCGGCAATATCAAGTGGTACACCCGGACCATTACCACTGCCATTGCCCTGGAGACCAACAAGGGGCGATTTGCCTTCGGCATCGCCCTCGGCCTGGTGCTGCTGCTGATCGCCTTTTTGATCAATCTGGTGTTAAATGTGCTGAAAAAAAGGACCCAGGTCTGATGCCGCCTTTATACGAACTGGAAAATATCCGGCAGGTTTATGCCCGGCGGGTTGTACTGGAAATCGACCAGATGGTCGTGTACCCGGGGGAAATCATCGGTCTTTCCGGTCCCAACGGCAGCGGCAAAAGCACCCTGCTCAGGATCCTGGCCATGTTGGAATCCCCGGTCCGGGGCCGTATTTTTTTCTCCGGCAGACCCGCCAATCCCAATGACCTGCAGAGCCGAAGACAGATCACCCTGCTTTCCCAGTCCCCGTATCTTTTGAAGCGATCCGTGCTCGGCAATGTCAGTTACGGGTTGAAACTCCGCGGCATTACCGGTAAAAAGGAAAAAGCCCGTGCGGCATTATCCATGGTCGGGCTGGACCCGCAGGAATTTGCCGGCAGGATGTGGTATGAACTTTCCGGCGGGGAGGCCCAGCGCGTGGCCCTGGCTGCCAGGCTGGCCATTCGTCCCGGGGCGCTTCTTTTAGACGAGCCCACGGCCTATCTCGATGAGTACAGCGCGGAAAGAATCCGTAGCGCCGCCCTGTATGCCGTTGAAAAATGGAACACGGCCCTGGTCCTGGTCAGCCACGACCATGCCTGGCTTGGCTCGGTCTGCCAACGCATTCTGCAGATGCACCGCGGACGCCTCCAGGCGTCCTGATCTCAACAAAAAGAGGGCAGGCCTTTTTTCCCGGAGCGTTGAACGCATTGCTTTTCCCGGCCGATTAAGGCATCAAAAAGGGGGGCATCATGGCGCTAAACGAGCTTGAAACAAAAAAAATCGAAAAAGCCGTATCCGCGTTTATTGAAAAAAGGCGGCCGCCGGCCTACATGCGCGACCAGATGGACCTCGGGTTTCGAATTTCCAAACAAAGCGTGGAATTGTTCGAAATCCGCCCGCTGTGGGCAAACCCGGCAGAAAAGATCGAAGAGGCGATCGCAAAAGCCACCTGGGTCAAGAGCACCCAAAAATGGAAGATTTACTGGCAGCGCGCAGATCTCAAGTGGCACCGCTACGAACCGGACCCGGAAGTTGACACGCTTGAGCAATTTCTTAACATTGTGGACAAAGATGAATACGCATGCTTTTTCGGATAGCGAACCATTTCCAAGCCATGAAATTCCTGCAAATCTTTAAAAACCTCAAAATCCTGCGCTTATGCGCCCTGCTGCTGATTTTTTTCCCGGCGTTCTACATACCGCCGGCCGCAGGCGGAAATCGCTCCGGGCAGCTGCCCCTCTGGGAGTTCGGACTGGGTGCGGCACCCATTACCATGCCCGCCTACCGGGGCTCGCAAACCCAGGAATTCTACATGGTGCCCATGCCCTATGTCATATACCGCGGCGATTTTCTGAAAATCGACCGCGAAGGCATCCGGGGGCTTTTATATGACAGCCCGCGTCTGCGGGTGGATTTAAGCGCAGACGGCGCCATACCCGCGGCCAGCGAAGAAGGCGACGTGCGCGAAGGTATGCCGGATCTCGACCCGGTAGGGGAGTTCGGCCCGTCTGTCAATTATCTGCTGCATGAGGGCGCAAGCACGCGGATGCGCCTGCGCCTGCCGGTCCGGGCGGTTTTTGCCTCGGATTTCACTTTTATCGATCACGTGGGCTGGAAGGCCCATCCCCAGCTCAATATTGACATGACCGGACTTTTCGGCCGGTGGAACATCGGGATGGTACTCGGCCCGATTTTTGCCGACCGGAGTTATCATGACTACTATTACGAAGTGGCGCCGCGCTATGCCAGCGCCGCCAGGCCCGCCTACCGGCCCGAAGGCGGATACAGCGGCACATCCCTGCTCCTGTCTGCCAGCCGTCGATTTTCAGGAGTTTGGGTCGGCATGTTTGCGCGCTATGATAACCTGTCAGGGGCGGCATTCTTTGACAGCCCCCTGGTTGAAACCCGCCATTCATTTATGGGCGGTATCGGTATCGCGTGGATGCTGGACCGATCTGATAAAACCGTTCCCGCCGAACCCTGAAGGCGCTCTCATAGGGATGCGGCAGAGAAAAAGGAACCACGAAGTTCCTAAGAATAAACGATTACTTCGGATTTTCCGGGTGGTTGATGGGTCAGATAATGCATGCACGATCATTTCAGTGGTGTTGTATGGCCCGTAGTTTTGCATCGCGCCGGGAACTGTTTTGCGGATGCCGGCGTTCTTTACAAATTCGCCCCCCGGTGTTAATTTATAAAAAAACCCGTACATGGCACAAACGAGCCGGATACATTAAACCGATTGAATCAGTTTCCATCCGTGAGCCAGGCGAACTTGCCCTTTGCGGATGAACGCTGATGGAAATTCCTTGGAGCAGGCAGATGGAATACATTAAAATCCGATTCACCAATGATTTTGACAAGTCGCGTTCCGGCAGGAGCATGGCGGATCTGTTCCAGTCAAGCAGCCCGATGTTTTCCTTTTCCCAGACCACCTGGAAACCGCAGCTCGACATTTACGAAACCGCTGAAAAAATTTTTATCACAGCCGAAATCCCCGGTGTTGAAAAGGAAAACCTGGACCTGGAAGTCAACCCGCGGGCCATCCGAATTTCCGGCAGGCGCACCGGTGCGCCGCCGGCCCCGAACGGCCGGTACCGGCTTGCGGAAATTCAGTACGGGCCGTTTGAAAGGATGCTTTATCTGAAATCCCCGGTGGATACGGAAAACATCACCGCCCGGTACAAAAACGGTTTCCTCTATATCGAAATCGTCAAACTGCCGCACCGGACCCGGCAGAATATTCCCATCAGTTCCGATTAAACCAGTCCCGGCGAAAATGCCAAAGATACATACGCGGAGGCCGATCCATGGCGGAAAACGAGCAGCAGCAATCCCAATCTCTTGATAATATCCCGGAAGAATTACCGATTCTTCCGCTTTTCAATGTCGTCCTCTTCCCGAAAATGGTCCTGCCCTTAATCGTGATGCAGCAGGATTCCATCCAGCTCATTGATGAGGCCATGTCCAGGGACCGCCTGGTGGGCGCGGTGGTTTCCCGGCAAAATGAGCCCCAATCCGAGTACGGACCCCAGGACCTCTACGAGGTGGGCTGCAGCGCAGTGATCCTGAAAATGGCCAAAACCGAGGAAAACAATGCACAGATCCTGCTGCAGGGGATCGGCCGGTTCAGGGTTCAAAAATACACGGAAACAACGCCGTATTTCAAGGCCCGGGTGGAGCACGTGCACGTGGATGAAACCCGGGACAAGGAAATCGAGGCCATGATGTCCAACCTGGTCTCCCAGTACCAGAAAGTGGTGCAGCTGTCCTCTTCGCTTTCCGACGAAATGGGCTCCATGGCCAAATCCCTGGAAGAGCCCGGCACCCTGGCAGACATGGTCACTTCCACCATTGACTCGGACACCAAGGAAAAACAGGAAGTCCTTGAGATCTTTGATGTGAAGCAGCGGCTGCACAAGGTCACCCAGCTGGTGAGCTATCAGATTGACATCCTGGAAATCGGCAACAAAATCCAGTCCCAGGTCAAGGGGGACATGGAACAGCAGCAGCGCGAGTACTACCTGCGCCAGCAGTTAAAGGCCATCCAGCAGGAACTCGGGGAAATGGATGAATCCGGCAGCGAGGTGGAGGAATACCGCAACCGGCTGTATGAAAAAAACCTGCCGGAAGAAGCGCACAAGGAAGCCGAACGGGAACTAAACCGACTGGCCCGGATGCATCCGTCTTCCGCAGAATACACGGTGGCCCTGACATACCTGGACTGGATGACCGCCCTGCCCTGGAATGAGCTCACCCCGGACAATCTGGAGCTGGAAAGCGCCGAAAAAGTGCTTGAAAACGATCACTACGGGCTGGAAAAGGCCAAGCGGCGCATTTTGGAATACCTGGCGGTACTCACGTTAAACCCGGAAATCAAGGGCCCGATCCTGTGCCTGGTGGGCCCCCCAGGGGTGGGCAAGACCTCGCTGGGCCACTCCATTGCAAGATCCCTGGGCCGGAAATTCGTGCGAATCGCCCTGGGCGGCATCCGGGATGAAGCCGAAATCCGGGGGCACCGGCGCACGTATGTCGGAGCCATGCCCGGACGGATCATCCAGGGCATCCGGCGTGCCGGATCCAAGAACCCGGTTTTCATGCTCGACGAGATCGACAAGGTGGGCGCGGATTTCCGGGGCGATCCGTCATCCGCCCTGCTGGAGGTCCTTGACCCGGAGCAGAATTATTCCTTTACCGACCACTACCTGGACGTGGCATTTGACCTGTCCAAGGTCATGTTCATCACCACGGCCAATATCCTGGACACCATTCCCCCGGCCCTGCGCGACCGCATGGAGGTCCTGCGCCTGTCTGGCTACACCCAGGAAGAAAAGGTCAAAATCGCCACGCGTTTTCTCATTCCCAGGCAAAGAAAGGCCCACGGGCTAAAGGCCGGCAATATCCAGATCACCAACGGCGCGGTCAAGCACCTGATTTCCGGCTATACCCGCGAGGCGGGCCTGCGGAACCTGGAGCGCGAAATCGCCAACATCTGCCGCGGGGTGGCCACCCGGATCGCCAAAAAAGAGACGGACTTCGTGAAAGTCGGGGTCAAGGAAGTCCGGGAATACCTGGGACCCGTGCAATACTCCTATGAAGAAATCAAAAAGCGGGTTTCCACGCCCGGCGTTGTCATGGGCCTGGCATGGACCGAGGCCGGCGGTGATGTCCTGTTTGTGGAGGCCACGGCAATGAAGGGAACCGGCAAGCTTACTCTGACCGGCCAGCTCGGGGATGTGATGAAGGAATCCGCCAATGCGGCATTGAGTTATATCCGGACCAATGCCAGAACCCTGAAAATCGATGAAGGCATCTTTGACAAAACCGACCTGCACGTGCACGTCCCGGCCGGCGCCGTACCCAAGGACGGCCCTTCTGCCGGGGTCACGCTGCTTACCGCCATTGCCTCGCTGCTCACAAATACGCCCACATCAAAAAATCTTGCCATGACCGGGGAGATCACCCTGCGGGGACAGGTCATGCCCGTTGGCGGTATCAAGGAAAAGGTACTGGCCGCCCACCGCGCGGGCATCAAGAGCATCATCCTGCCGAAGTTCAACGAAAAGGACATGGAGGATGTGCCGCAAAACATAAAGGATGAAATCGAATTTCACTTTGTGGACAAAATGCGGCAGGTTCTGCGCATCGCCCTGGGTAAATGAATATGGCAAAACCGAAAAGAAGAATCCATCTCCAGGCAGCCGTTGGCGCTATCCTGTCGCTCCTGCTGTTGATTTGCGGCTGCAGCACCGCGCCTTCGTTCAGGGAAACCCCGGTAAAAGGGCGATCCTACAAAATCAACGGCCAGTGGTATCATCCCATTACCAGTTCAAAAGGCTTTCGCCAGTCCGGGCTGGCCTCCTGGTACGGCGCCCCGTTTCACGGCCGCAAAACCGCAAGCGGGGAGACCTACAACATGCACGCAAAAACCGCCGCCCACAAGGTGCTCCCGCTTGGCACCTTCGTTCTGGTGAAAAACAAAGACAACGGAAAGCAGACCGTGGTGCGCATCAACGACCGGGGGCCGTTTGTCCGCGGCCGGATCATCGACCTGTCTTACCGGGCCGCCAGAGACGTGGACATGATC
The DNA here is from genome assembly GCA_018335195.1 of Desulfobacterales bacterium. Taxonomy (GTDB): domain Bacteria; phylum Desulfobacterota; class Desulfobacteria; order Desulfobacterales; family Desulfosalsimonadaceae; genus Desulfosalsimonas. The sequence continues at coordinate 5,390 of JAGXKN010000036.1, read as the reverse complement.
GGGCCGGGCACGGCAGAAGTGGAAATCCTGGCCATGGAAAAAGGAAAAGCAGATCCCCGGCAGTCGCAAACCGTGCATGCAGATTTTTACAGCGGCGATTTCACGGTCCAGGTCGGGGCCTTTGTCCGCCGGAATCTTGCCGAACGGCTGCAAAATAAACTGCTGCAGACGCACGAACATGTTAATATCACACAGGTGACACGGAAATCCGAAACGTTTTACCGGGTGCGCGTCGGCCGGCTCTCCTCACTGGAAAACGCGGAAAAAATTGAAGCCCGGCTGATCCGGATCGGATACGAAAACGCATTCGCTGTTGCATGCGATGACGAATAACAAAAATAAATCCGAAATCCGAATATCGAAATCCGAAGCAATGACAAAAATCCGAATTCTCCAATGACAGACACAATGGCCTCGCAATAGGTTTATTTCGGTAATTTAATCATTCGAATTTGTTTATCCCTAAGGAATGCTTCGCGCGAATTTCGGATTTCGTGCTTCGAATTTATCAAGACCCGCATTTTCAATGCCCATATTATCATGATATCCTTAGAAGGCTGGCTCGAACAGATCACCTATCACAGCCCGCAGACCCACTATACGGTGGCCCGTATGCAAACCGGGCCGGGCAGCAGGCCGGTGACCATTGTCGGGTACCTGCCGGGCGCGGCCGCCGGACAGGGCGTGAAAATAAACGGCACATGGGTCACCCACCCCCGCTACGGCGAGCAGTTCCGTTTTGAAAATGCAGAGATCACCCGACCCGCCACTGTCAGCGGAATCCGCCAGTATCTGGAATCCGGCGTGATACAGGGCGTCGGCCCCGCCACCGCGAAGAAAATCATCTCCGCATTCGGCACGGATACATTCGAAGTTCTCGACGATGCGCCTTTCCGGCTTACGGAAATCGAAGGCATCGGAGATGCCAGTGCCTCGGCCATTGCCCGGCAGTGGCAGCGTCACCGGGCGATTTCCGAAATCATGAATTTTCTGCAGAAACACGGCATTAAAGCCACATATGCGGCCCGGATCCATCAGGCCTATGGTGAGGCGGCCATGGATATTCTGACCCATGACCCTTATCAACTCGCGGAAGAACTTCCGGGCACGGGTTTTGTCATCGCCGAAACCATCGCTGCAAACACGGACCTGCAGGCGGATGAAACCCGACGTGCGGCCGCGTGCACTCGGCATCTGCTGCATGAAGCAACCGCTGCCGGCCATGTGTTTCTGCCGGAAGACGGCCTCAGGCAAAAACTGGATCAGGGCTACGAAATCGACTGGGAGGCCATCAATGAAGGCCTGGAACGGCTGATTGAAGACGGCGAGGTCATCATCGAGGCATCCGGCGATGAAACCGGCAGAAGGGTGTATCCCGCAGTTCTGCACCAGGCCGAGCACGGCATTGCCGGCCGCCTGGCCGCCATGATGGCCCTACCCGCAGAAGCCCCGGCAGAAAACCCGGAAACGATTGCCGCACACATTGAAGACCGATTCGCGGTCCGGCTTTCAGATGAGCAACGATCGGCCCTGGCGTCAGTACTTTCATCCCGGACCGCGGTTATTACCGGCGGGCCGGGCACGGGCAAAACCACCCTGATCCAGGGAGTTGCAGAGGCTTTCCGGATGACGGGCAAGCGCGTGTGCCTGGCCGCCCCCACCGGCCGGGCCGCCAGACGCCTGAGCGAAATCACGGCCCGTGCGGCCCACACGATCCACAAACTGCTGGGCTACCACCTAGAGACCCGCACCTTTGAAAAGGACCCGGACAACCCGGTTCAGGCGGATGTGCTCATAATCGACGAGGCCTCCATGATCGATGCGGAACTGATGCATCACCTGCTGCGGGCCACCCGGATCAATGCCCGGCTGCTCCTGGTGGGCGACGTATTTCAGCTCCCGCCCGTGGGACCGGGGAACGTACTGGCAGACATCATCGAGGCCGGCATCGTCCCGGTGCATCACCTCACGGAAATTTTCCGGCAGGCGGCAAGAAGCACGATCATCCGAAATGCCCATCACATCCGGGCCGGCCAGCAGCCGGAACTGATCGCTTTCAGCAACGACCCCGGGGATCGGGATTTTTTCATGATGGAAGCCCAAGGGCCCCGGGAGGCTGCAGATGCTGCCGTGGAGCTCTGCATGCGCCGACTGCCCGAAATTTACGGCCTGATCCCGGGAAAAGACATCCAGGTGCTGACCCCCATACACAAAGGCGTGGCCGGCACTCTCAACTTAAACCGCGAGCTGCAGAAAGCCATCAACCCGGGTACCTGCGGCCTGGCCGGAGCATCCCATCAATTCCGGGTGGGCGACCGGGTCATGCACCTGAAGAACAACTACGCCAAGGAGGTGTTTAACGGGGACATCGGCAACATCACCCGCATCGACACGGTCCGGCAGGTGCTGACCGCGGATTTTTACGGCCGTGAAGTCTCCTACGACACAGAGGAACTCGAGGAACTGACCCTGGGATACGCCATTTCGGTTCACAAGTCCCAGGGCTCGGAATACCCGGCGGTCATTTTGCCCATGCTCACCCGCCATTACATCATGCTGCAGCGCAATCTCTTATATACTGCCATTACCCGGGCAAAACAACTGGTGATCCTCGTGGGCAGCCCCAAGGCCGTAAATATCGCCCTGAAAAACGACAATCCGGGCCGCCGGCTTTCCGGCCTGGCAAGCCGCCTCAGGCAGGGCATGGAAGTGCCCCCTGAATGATTTTGACTTGCATCCGGCTGCCAAATCCCGTATACATAAAATTTGTATTCAAAATCAATGTATTAAACTTCAACTCGCTGGTGAGGCCATGAAAAAAATCACGATTCTTGCGCTATCCTGTTTTTTGTCTGTTTTGGTGGCGGCTGCCGCACTTGCCGAAACCCAATACGTCAACGATCTCATGGAAGTCACCCTGCGCTCCGGGCCGGGCCAGGACTACCGGATCAAGAAAATGCTCAAATCCGGCCAGGAACTGGAAGTCCTGGACACTGAAGAAAAATGGAGCAATGTCCGGGTGCCTGACGGCACCACCGGCTGGGTGTTTTCAAAATACGTAAGCCCGCAGAAGCCCGACAGCCTGGCCGTAAAAGAAATGCGCCAGGAAATCCAGCCGCTTCGCCGCAAGGTGCAGTCCCTGACCGAAGAAAATCAGCGCCTGATCAAGCGAAACCAGGAGCTGAGCAACAGCCTCGAAAAAACCCGGGCGGAACGCGACCAGGCCAAAAGCGACTATGCCGCGCTCCAGGAAGAATCCAAGGACTATCTCAAGCTCCGGGAACAACACGAGGCCATGAAAAAGGAGCTGGAAGAAAAAAACCAGCGGATTCAAACCCTGGAAAAACAGGTCAGCAACGCTTTCATGTCCGCCGGGCTCAAGTGGTTTCTGGCAGGTGCGGGCGTGCTGATTCTGGGCATGATCCTCGGCCGGACCGCTGCCGGCAAGAAAAAGCGCACCGGCCTGCGCTAACATCACATCCTCCGGCAGGCAGATATGGAACACCGATTCGATTACCTGATTGTGGGCAGCGGCGTGGCCGGCCTCATGTTTGCGCTGAAAATGGCCGACCACGGGCGGGTGGCTGTGGTCACCAAGAAGAGCCTTATGGACAGTAACACCGCGCACGCCCAGGGCGGCATTGCCGCGGTATTTGATCCTGCCGACACATTTGAATCGCATATTGAAGATACCCTGGCCTCGGGCGACGGGCTGTGCAACGAAAGCGTTGTGGAAACGGTGGTCAAATCCGCCCCGGAGCGGATTGAAGAACTCCTGAAGCTCGGTGTGGACTTCAATCGGAGCGAGGGCAAGCTGGATCTGGACCTGTGCCGGGAAGGGGGGCATTCCTTCAACCGCATCGTGCACGCCCATGACCTGACCGGCCGGGCAGTGGAAGAAGCCCTGGTCAGCCGGGTGCGGGCCCATGACCACATCACGGTGTTTGAAGACCATATCGCCATCGACCTGATCTCCCGTTCCACCCGCTTAAAACGTGGCCTGATCATCACCACGCACGAGGACTACTGCTACGGTGCCTATGTACTCCAGCGGGACAGCGGGGAGATTCACACGTTTCTGGCCACAATTGTCGCATTGGCCACGGGCGGATCCGGCAAGGTGTATTCTTATACCAGCAATCCGGACGTGGCCACAGGCGACGGCATTGCCATGGCCTACCGGGCCGGGGCGTCCGTGGCCAACCTGGAATTTGTCCAGTTCCACCCCACCTGTCTGTTCCATCCACAGGCCAAGAATTTCCTGATTTCAGAAACCGTGCGGGGCGAAGGCGGTATCCTGCGCAATTCAGACGGGCGGGCCTTTATGGCAGACTACGCGGACCAGCGGGAACTGGGCTGCCGGGACGTGGTGGCCCGGGCCATTGACTCGGAGCTCAAAAAGCGGGGCGACGAATCGGTGTTTCTCGATATTTCCCACAGGGACGCCGAGTTGATCAAGTCCCGATTCCCCCACCTGTATGCCAGGTGCCTGGAGTTCGGCTTTGACATGACCCGCGAGCCCCTGCCCGTGGTGCCGGCCGCCCATTACATGTGCGGCGGCGTGGTAACGGATATTTTCGGCAGAACCAATATTCAGCGGCTTTACGCCATTGGGGAGACCGCCTGTACGGGTCTGCACGGCGCCAACCGCCTGGCGAGCAACTCGCTGCTTGAAGCCCTGGTGTATGCCCACCAGGCCGCCCAAAAGGCGGCGGAGGAAGTCCGCACCCAAGAAAACGAAACAGCCACGGATATTCCCATGTGGGATGACCTGGGCACCATTGACAGCGACGAGGCCATCGTGATTTCCCACACCTGGAACGAAATCCGCCGCCTGATGTGGAATTACGTTGGCGTTGTGCGCTCGGACAAGCGCCTGGCCCGGGCCCAGCGCAGAATCGATATCATCGGCGAGGAAATCCAGGAATACTACTGGAATTTCAAGGTCACCCCATACTTGATTGAGCTGAGAAACATCGCCGTGGTGGCCGAACTCATCATCCGATGCGCCATGCACCGCAAGGAAAGCCGGGGCCTTCACTACAACATCGCCTACCCGTATAAAAACGACCGCCGCTGGAAAAAGGACACCGTGCTGCGCCGGCCCTTTGTCGGATAGCCCTTCCGCTTCACGGTCTGCCAACGCCTGTTTTTCTCTCTCGGATTTCCCCGGATATTTCTCAGCCCTGCAAAAAAAGGCCGGGCTTCAAGAGTTTTCGCAGGGTCGGCCGGCGGGGACTATTTGTTCGAATGCTGACCGCTGTCGCGCTCAATGCATCTCACAAACAGTCCCCGCCGTCCGCCCTGCCCAACCCCCGGACAAATTCCCACATTTTGTTCCGAAAAGCTTTAAAATCCCCCGTGTAGGGGCGAACCTGTGTGTTCGCCCG
>JAGXKN010000035.1 GCA_018335195.1 Desulfobacterales bacterium | reverse complement strand
CGAAAATGCGCGGGGACACGCATGATGATCGGGTGCTGCGGGCGTTTGCCGGTCTTCTGGAAGACGAGGGCATCAAGGTGCGCCCATCAACCTTTATGCTGCCGGAGCTTTTGAGCGAACCCGGCTGCTGGACCCGGCGCAAACCCTCGGAAAAAGAGCGCCGGGACATTGCGCTAGGCTGGAAGATGGCCAAGGCCATCGGCGGGCTGGATATCGGGCAGTGCGTGGTTGTGGGCAACGGCTCCGTGCTGGCAGTGGAGGCCATTGACGGCACGGACAGCACCATCCGTCGGGGCGGCGGGCTCGGCCGGGGTGATGCCGTGGTGGTCAAGGTGTGCAAGCCGATCCAGGATTTCCGTTTTGACGTGCCAGCGGTGGGATCCCGCACCATCCGGACCATGCATGAATTCGGCGCCCGGGTCCTGGTAATTGAAGCGGGACGGTCGATTGTATTTGACCGGGAGGAAATGGTGGCGCTGGCAGATGACAGCGGCGTTGTCATTGAGGCGTGCCGGGACGCAGATTTCGACTTTAACGAGGCTGCAGATCAAACATGAACGCACAAAACAAAATTCGGGCCGCCGTGGTGGGCGTGGGATACCTGGGTAAGTTTCACGCGGAAAAATACGCAAACCTCCCGGATGCGCATCTCATAGGGGTTGCAGACACCGACCCGGCCCAGGCCCGGGCGGTGGCCGAGCGGGTGGGAACTGAGGCGTATACCGATTATACCGTGCTTTTAGAAAAAGTGGATGCAGTCAGCATCGCCGTTCCCACCCCGCTGCATTATGAAATCGCCGGGGCGTTTCTGGAGCATGGCGCTGACGTGCTTATTGAAAAACCCATGACGCAGACAGTGGCCGAGGCTGACGAACTTATTGACCTGGCGGAGAAAAAAGGAAGAATTATCCAGGTGGGACACCTGGAGCGGTTTAACCCGGCCGTGGTAGCGGTGCGCGATATTGTGCGCAGCCCTGTTTTTATCGAGTGCAACCGCCTGAGCCTTTATCAGCCCCGGGGCACGGAGGTCAGCGTGGTCCATGACCTGATGATCCACGACATTGATCTGATTCTCAACTTCGTTAAATCCGATATTCGATACTGCCATGCCCTGGGTGCGCCCGTGGTCACGGACAACGTGGATATCGCCAACGCGCATATCGAGTTTGAAAACGGTGCGGTGGCCAATGTGACCGCCAGCCGGATTTCCAATAAGAGCGAGCGCAAGATCCGCCTTTTCCAGCAGGACGGATACCTCTCCATTGATTTTGCCAATCGCTCCATCACCCATATTCACCCGGGCACCGGGGAGGAAACCTGCCCGGTGCCGGGTATGCAGATGGAAACCCAGGCTTTTGCACAGGCAGATGCCCTGGCAGATGAAATCCGCTCCTTTACCGCAGCCGTGGCCCATCGCAGCCTGCCCGAGGTTTCCGGGCAGATGGGCAGGGACGCCCTAAACATTGCCGTGGATATTACCCGGCAGATTGATGCGGCAATGCAAATGAAAGGATGAGGTCATGATCTTGGCGCCGCAGCAGCGCAGGGTGATGATGATTGCGGGCGAGACTTCCGGGGACCATCACGGGGCGCGCGTGGTGCTGGAGATGTCTGCCAGGGATCCGGACCTGGTTTTTTTCGGCATCGGGGGGCCCCGGATGAAGGAAGCCGGCGTGGAGATCCTGGTGGATTCCGGCCGGCTGTCGGTGGTGGGCATCACCGAGGTTTTTGCCAGGCTTCCCGCAGTGCTCCGTGAGGCCGGCCGCGTCAAGAAGGAACTGGTCCGGCGGCGCCCGGATCTGCTGATCCTGATCGACTTTCCGGATTTTAATCTCCACATGGCCAAATTCGCCCGGAAACACGGGGTGCCGGTGCTTTACTACATCAGTCCCCAGGTATGGGCATGGCGCAGGGGGCGCGTGCGCAAGATCCGGCGCTACGTGGATCACATGGCCGTGATTCTTCCGTTTGAGGCGGATTTTTATCGTTCCCGCGATGTTGCTGCCACTTTTGTGGGGCATCCGCTGCTGGATCATTATGCAGAAGAAGGCCCGCAGCCCCCCGAACGGTCGGATAACGGCAAGACCCGGGTGGGATTGCTTCCGGGTTCGCGCTGCAGCGAAATCAGCCGGAATCTGCCGGTGATGCTGGCATCTGCCCGCCGGCTGCAAGACAGCCTGGCGGATATCGGGTTCATTGTCTCCATGGCCCCGGGCATTGATCGGCAATGGATAGAAAATTTCATCCGCCCGTATCGGGATGTAATCGATATTGACTTGATGCCCGGGGCGATCGACCGGGTATTGTTGCAATGCAACCTCGTGGTGGCCGCTTCGGGCACGGTCACCCTGGAGGCAGCCATCCACGGCGTGCCCATGGTCATCATGTATCATGTGTCGCCCGTGAGCTACCAGTTGGGCCGGATGCTGGTAAATGTGGACCATATCGGTCTGGCCAACATTATCGCAGGCCAGCGGGTGGTGCCCGAGTTGATCCAGCAGGACGCCAACCCGGCTGCCATCGCCCGTACGGTGGCACACCTGCTTTCAGACCGAAAAGCGCTTGCAGACCTGCGCCGGCGGCTCCGATCGGTTCGGGCGATGCTGGGCGAGGCCGGGGCCTCTGGAAAAACCGCGGATATCGCCCTTTCCATGATCCCGGCCAGGCGGCAGCAGAATGATTGACAGCCATCGGAAAGCCAAAGAAATATGCGGGAAATCATCAACAATTACGCGTATTCTATAAAAACCACGAAGAGCGCGAAGATAAAACATAAAAAAAATAATTGCTTCGTGCGCTTCGTGGTTGCAATTACTGCTTTTTATTATGTCGATTAAGCCCAAAATCGAGCTGCGGCAGCGGCACAAGCGCCTGCTGGGATATGTCCGCGAAAGCTGGGGCAAGCTTGCCGTGGCCATGTTCTGCATGATCGTGGTATCGGCCACCACCTCGGCCACGGCCTTTATCGTCAAGCCGGTGCTCGATGATATTTTCATGAAGAAAAACGAGCAGATGCTTCTTTTGATGCCCCTGGCGGTGATGATCATCTACCTTTTGCGGGGCGCGGCCATGTACGGCCAGGAGTTTCTGATGCATTACGTGGGCGAAAGCATCATCCGGCAGCTTCGCGACAATCTCTATGAGCGGATATCGGATCTTTCCCTGGCGTTTTTCCAGCGGGAAAAGACCGGCGTGCTCATGTCCCGGATTACCTATGACGTCAATATCATCAAGAACATGGTTTCCAACGCCGTCACCGGGGCCTTGCGGGACTGTTTTACTATTGTCGGCCTGGTTTTCGTGATCTTTTACCGGGACTGGAAGCTGGCCCTGATTGCCATTCTGGTGCTTCCCCTGGCGGTTTTTCCGATATATGAATTCGGGCGGCGGATTCGGCGGTTCAGTACCCGCAGCCAGGAGTCCATGGGGGATCTGAGTGCATTTCTCCACGAGACAATCGGGGGCAACAAGGTCGTCAAGGCGTTTAACATGGAGGATGCCGAGAAGTCGCGGTTTGCCGACCGCAATAAACAGGTGTTCCGCTTTGAAATCAAGACTTTTCGCAGCAAGGCCCTTTCTTCCCCGGTCATGGAGATCCTGGGCGGCATCGGCATGGCGCTGATAATCTGGTACGGCGGCAAGGGGGTCATCAGCGGCGAGTCCACGCCGGGTACGTTTTTTTCCTTCATGACCGCGGTAATGCTTTTGTATGCGCCGATCAGAAAGTTGACCAAGCTCAACAATATCCTGCAGCGGGGCCTGGCAGCCGCCGACCGGGTTTTTGACCTCCTGGAAACCAAAAGTGATATCACGGAACCGGAACATCCCCGGCCATTGCCGGAGCCCCCGCACAGGATCACCTTTGATAATGTTTCATTTGCATATGCCGACAGCGACCCTGTGCTCAAAAACCTCAATTTGGAAGTGCATCCGGGTGAGCGACTGGGAATTGTTGGCACAAGCGGAGGCGGCAAAACCACGCTGGTCAATCTGATCCCGCGTTTTTTCGATGTCACGGAAGGTGCCGTCCGAATTGACGGCATTGATATCCGCGAAGCGGCCATTTCCGATCTGCGCAGCCGGGTGGCAGTAGTCACCCAGGAGCCGATTCTTTTCAACGATACCATCGGCAACAATATCGCCTACGGAAGTCCGAATGCGCCCCGGGAAAAAGTGCTCGACGCTGCCCGGGCCGCCTATATTTATGATTTCATCCAGAGTCTACCCAAGGGGCTGGAAACGGGGATCGGAGAACTCGGCAACCGCCTGTCCGGCGGGGAGAAGCAGCGCATGTGCATCGCCCGGGCCCTGCTTAAGGATGCGCCCATCCTGATCCTTGACGAGGCCACCTCGGCCCTGGACGCCGAGGCCGAACAACTGGTGCAAAAAGCCCTGGAAAACCTGATGCGCGGGCGCACCTCGTTTGTCATCGCGCATCGGCTGTCAACGGTTTTTGATGCCGATCGCATCATCGTGCTTGCCGACGGGCAAATCGTGGAGCAGGGGCGCCATTCATCGCTTCTGGCGGCCCGCGGAGAATATTATAAACTCTACTGCCGGCAGATGGCCGGCCGGTCCGATGGCACCGGGGAAGATCCGGAAGATACATAGCAATTGAAATTATTCCAGATGTTTTATCAGTATCCCGAAGCACCCGAAATCTTTGCTTTTAAAACAATCTTTCTTCGCGGGCTTTGTGCGCTTCGTGGTTAATTTTCAGATTTCTACTGAAAAAGGGCATGCAGATCAATACGATTGTCAACCGCTATATCCTGCGGGAACTGATCCCGCCGTTTTGCATGAATCTGGTGTTTTTCATGTTTGTCTTTCTGATGCGCCAGATTCTCGATATCACCAATATGATCGTCAATTACCAGGTTAGCCTGGCGGTCTTTGCGCTGATGATCATCTATTCCATGCCCTATTTTCTCGTCTATATCATTCCCATGTCCGTGATGATGAGCGTTTTGCTCACGTTTTTGCGTATGTCTGCCGACAACGAAATCACGGCACTGAAAGCCGGCGGGGTCAGCCTCTACAGCCTGATGACCCCGGTGATGATTTTTGCAATTGCCGGTTTTCTGCTTTCCACGTTCATGGCCGCATACGGGATGCCGTGGGGAAGAACTGCATACGAGCGGCTGTCCGTGGAGGTGGTGCGCTCCAATTTCAACGTGGGTTTAAAGGAGCGCCAGTTTATAGACAGTTTTGACGGGGTGATGATGTATGTCAATGAAATTGACATGAAAAGCCGGCAGATGCGCGGCGTGTTTATCGAGGACAACCGCAAGCGCGGCGCGAGCAGCACCGTGGTGGCTCCCCGGGGAAACCTCTTTGAAGGCGAGGATGCCAACACCTTTTTCATCAGGCTTCAAAACGGGGTGGTCAGCCAGGTAAGGCCGGGCGGGAAATCGGCTGACGCCATCGGGTTTGACACTTATGATATCCGGCTGGATATGAAGGGGGGTGCAGCCGATGTTGCATCCCGGAGTCGGGACGAAAAGGAGATGCGGATATCCGAACTCCGGCAATACCTGGAAGATGCGGAAAAACAGGATAAAAAATACTATTCGGTTTTAACCGAGATGCACCGGAAGTTTTCCATTCCCTTTGCCTGCATCGCCCTGTCCATCCTGGCCATGCCGCTTGGCATCCAAACGGTCTCGGCCCGCAAATCCGCCGGCCTGGGCATCGGGCTTTTCTGCTTTCTGCTCTATTACCTGCTGCTTTCCGGCGGCATGGTGCTGGCGGAAACCGGCCGCTGGCACCCTGTTTTCGTGTTGTGGGCGCCGAATGTGATCATGGGCGCCCTGGGGATTTATCTTTTTGTCAAGGCCGCAAAAGACAGCCCGGTTGCGATGTTTTCGGGGATCGGCCGGGGTCTTGACAGGCTGCGGCGGATGCTGTCGGTCGGGCCGGAAGACGGTCGGTCCGGCGGGCCGTCCCGGGGATCAGGGGGAACATCGGCGTCATGACGGTTATTCATCGATACATCACTGCATCATTTGTGAAGTATTTCTGTTTTGTGTTGATCCTGGTGGTGGCGATTTACCTGTCTGTGGATTTTATCGGCCGGATTGACAATTTCCTGGAATCCGGGCGGTCGGCCGAGGCGGTGGCGCTTTATTTTATGCTCAAAATACCGTTGATCATCTCCCAGATCACCCCGCTGGGGGTGCTGCTTTCCGTATTGATTATTTTCGGCCTGATGAACAAGAACAACGAGGTGATTGCCCTGAAAAGCGGCGGGGTCAGCGTTTTTTATCTGATTGTGCCGGTGGTGGCCGCAGGCGTCATTTTGTCCGGCCTGCTGTTTGTTTTCTCCGAGGTGGTGGTGCCCATCAGTGCGGCCGAGGCCGCCCGGATCGAGGAAGACCGGCGCGGCGGAGCAGATGCGGTATCTTCCGCGCAAAAAAATATCTGGATCCGGCACGACGAATATATTGTGCACGTGAAATATTATCACCCGGCAGACCGGGCGTTAACCGGGGTCAGCATTTATGCCTTTGATGGGGACTTTAACCTGGTGCGCCGCATTGATGCGGCCTCTGCGGCATACCAGGACAAAGCGTGGGTGCTTTTTGACTGTACGGAGCAGCGCTTTTCCCCGGAATCCGGGCAGCAGGCAGATGCCGGCGAGGCCGTGCGGGTGGTTCATCATAAACAAAAGGCAATGGCCCTGGATCTCAAACCCTCAGATTTCAAGCAGGTGGCCAGAGACGCCCAGGAAATGAGTTTTACCGCCCTGTGGAACTATATTGCAAAAACCCGGGCCGAAGGCTATGACACCACCAAGTACGAGGTGGATTTATATGCCAAGACCGCCTTTCCCATGGTGTGTTTGATCATGAGCCTGATGGGGGCGGGCATTGCACTGCGGGGGAAAACCCGGGACGGCCTCGCAGTCAGCTTTGCCTACGGAATGATTACTGCATTTGTATACTGGACGGTTTACAGTTTCTGCCTGTCGCTCGGCTACGGGGGGGTGCTGCCCCCGTGGCTGGCTGCTTGGAGTGCAAACGTTCTTTTTTTCCTGGCAGCCGGTGTGCTGCTGCTGAGCCTGGAATAGGAGCGGGCGGATACATTGAGGGATTTCCCGGAAACACGGCATCGTAGGGATGAACCTGTGTGTTCGCCCGGGTAAAGGCCGAACACACAGGTTCATCCATATGGATATATGATTGTCAAGGTTCCCGTTTTTTTGAAAAAATTGAGAAAAAAAATAGAATTCATTATGCAGGCGGACTTTCCGGAGAAAAACAGCCACCTGTACGGGCTGCTTTATGCGGCCTCCGGAATATACGGCGCCGGGGTCAGGCTTCGGGATGCCGGCTTTCGGGCGGGGATGCTGCCGGTAAAAAGTCTGCCCTGCCGGGTGATATCCATCGGCAATATCACGGCCGGAGGCACCGGAAAAACGCCCATGGCCATCTACATGGCCCGGCAGTTGCAGCAGATGGGCTACCGGCCCGCGGTGCTCAGCCGCGGCTACATGGGCGGGGCGGAAAAGACCGGAGCGGTGGTCAGCGACGGGCACAGCCTGTCTTCAGATTCCCGGGCGGCAGGAGACGAGCCTTTCCTGATGGCCTGCAGGCTCGGGGGCGTGCCGGTCCTGGTGGGGGCAAACCGCTATCAAAGCGGCATGCGGGCCGTGACCGAATTCGACCCGGATACGATTATCCTGGATGATGCGTTTCAGCACCGGCAGCTTTCCAGGGATTTGGACCTAGTGTTGATTGATGCAAAACGCGGCGTCGGCAGGGGCCATTTGCTTCCCTGTGGAATGCTGCGGGAACCGGTCTCCGGGCTTGCCCGGGCGGATGCGGTTGTGCTCACGCGCAGCGAAAAAGAGCAGGAAGTTCCGGATATACCCGTTTTTCCGGATACGCCGGTTTTCCGTGCCGGGCAGGAGCCTTACCTGGTCGGGGTCTATGACAGCACACAGCCTCCGGAATTGCGGGTATCCGCGCTGGAACAGTCCACCGGGTTTGAATGCCTGGAAGGACGCCGGATGTTTGCCTTTTCCGGAATTGCGCAGAACCGGGAGTTTCGCGGCATGCTGGAGGACCGAGTGGGCGCGCTTTGCGGTTTTGCTGAGTTTGCGGACCACTATTTTTATACGGAAAGGGATCTGCGGGAGATTGCAGACAGGGCGCAATCTTGTGGTTCCGAGTATCTGGTTACCACGGAAAAGGATTTTATGCGAATTGCCGGCCGGATGCCCGGCACCCTGCCGCTGGCGGTGGTGGGTGTGGAGATGGCATTTGTAAGTCACGGCGAAGAGCAACGGTTTCTGTGTTTTGTCCGGCGGAAGCTGGCAGGAAAGGTTTCGGAGGCGTAAAGGTAAAGAAATGGGCGAACAAATGACGCGGCAGGTACTGGATCAATTGCCGGCAGAGATCCTTTCCAAGGGGCGCTGGGGCAATGCCGACCTGGTTAGCTGCCGCTTTCACGGGAAAACATGGGCGATCAAGGATTTCGCTCTATGCCCCTCGCTGGTCAAAAAGACCTGGGGCAGATGGATGGTGCGGCGCGAGTACAAAGCGTTTATCCGGCTGATGGGCATTGCCGGAATTCCCCCCGATCCGTTCCTTTTGGACGCATATGCGGTGGGCTACCGCTTTATTCCGGGCAAAACCCTCCGCGAGGCTCGTGCCGAAGAACTTCCGGACGATTTTTTTTATCGCCTCGAAGACGTGGTGACACGCATGCACGAGCGCCGCATTGTGCACCTGGATCTGCGCAATCGCCGCAATATCCTGATCTCGGAAAACGGCGTCCCCGTGCTGCTGGACTTCCAATCCTGCATGGATCTCACCCGCATCCCCCGCGTCTTCCACCGCCTGCTCAGGGATATCGATCTTTCCGGGGTGTATAAAAACTGGATCAAGCTGCGGCCGGACCTGATGGATGAGGCCCGCCTGGCTCATCTTGCACGCATGAACCGCAGGCGCTCGCTGTGGGTTTTCAAGGGATATCCCATGGGAACCAAGGGGAAACGCCGAGGGTGAATTAATCATGCACGTATTGGCTCGGGGGAATTCCTCTGAGCCCCCATAAATCCGCAATTCGAATATCGAAATCCGAAACAAATTCAAAATCCGAATATCAAATTTTCAAAACCGGGGCGTCAAATCACTGGAAAATTGTTTCAGTCTTTTGAATTTTGGTCATTCGATATTGTTTCGAATTTCGGATTTCGATATTCGGATTTGTGGCTGCCCTGAGAGTTTTAATTCCAGGTTTCTATAGTGGTTTCACAAACGTGAATATAAACAGCACCACGTAACATGCCCCTACCAGTACCATGTTGCGCGTGCCATGGTTCTGGGCAAAGCTTTCGCTGTCAAATTCAAATAGGCTGCCCGCATCAAAGCGCTTCAGGGATATCGGAATATAGGGATGCACATCGCGGCAGTAGGCCGCATAATCTTCTGTGAACAGTTCGGCAAGCACCTTTTCCTCCCGCCTGACCCGGTTGATCATGTAAAAGTAATAAATAATGATACAGGTCAGAAGAATCCAGGGGTTGCCTGTCATCATCAGGATGCCGAAAATCAAAAAAAACCGGCCGATATACATGGGGTTGCGCACAAACATGTAGGGCCCCCCGGTAGTCAGGCGCTTTTTGGTCTTTATGGTGGCAAAGCACCACAGCTGCAGAAGTTCGCCGAGAACTGAGACAATGAGTCCGGGCAGAAACCATTGTTTTTCAAGCTGGGGCAGCAGCAGGACGAACAGAAGCAAAATGAGCGGGAAACGCAGCTTCAGAAACGTTTTCCGGGCTTTTGTGTTGTTGAACAGGTCGTTGATACGGTCAATGATCGGGGCAGCCATGGCGTCACCTCTGTATGTCCGGCAGATTAACGGATTATCGGTTTGATTCCTGTCGCTTTGCCTCATCAATTATCGCAAGCACCCGGGCAAGGTCTTCGGGGCGGTCCACGCTGATGCTTTTGTTTTCCGTGAGCACCACGTGAATCGGGATGCCGGCCTCCAGGAGTCGGAGCTGTTCGAGTTTTTCAATCTGTTCCAGCCGTCCCGGTCCGAGTGCCACAAACCGGTCCAGGGCGGATTTGCGAAAGGCGTAAAGACCGATATGGCAGTGATAGTCGGCATCCCGGCCATCCCGGGGATACGGGATCGGGGCCCGGGAGAAGTACAGGGCACATCCGTCCGGGGCGAACGCGACTTTGACGCGGTCCGGGTTTTGTGCGGAATCCGTATCCATCGGGTGCGCCAGGGTCGTAACCGCGATTTCCGGATGCTTAAACGGCCCGATCATGGCCGAAAGCATGGCCGGTTCCAGCAGTGGTTCGTCTCCCTGGATGTTGACGATAACGCTCCGGTCGTCCATGTTCAAATACCCGGCGGCTTCCTGCACCCTGTCGGTGCCGCTTTTATGGTCGCTTCGGGTCATGAGCACGGGTACTTCAAGGGCCTCGGCGGCTTCCGCGATCCGCGAGTCCTCCGTGGCAATGACTACCTGCTGGAATTCCGGGCATTGCATGGCCCTTGTATATACGTGCCAGAACATCGGCTTGCCCCGGATTTCTGCCAGTGGTTTTCCGGGAAACCGCGTGGATTCATATCGAGCCGGGATGACCCCGCAGCATGGCGGCAGAATTGTCGCGCTCATGAGGCCTTCCTTATGAAACCCCTGGACAGGTAATTTTCAATAACCCGGCAGGCCCGGCGGGTGCCGCCCCTGCGGGCGGCAATGTATTGTTCGGCCTGTTTTTGAATCTCTTCCCTGGCCGGCGGGATGCGCAGCTCATCAACGAGCCGGTCGGCTGCCGCCTGCCAGTTGTTTTCCCGGAGGACGAGTCCCTGCCTGAAAAGCGCCTCGCCGACCCAGAAAAAATTATCCCAGGAAGGTCCGATAACCGGCCGGTTGCCGCAGGCCATCGGCTCCAGGAAATTCTGCCCGCCCAGGGGCGCCAGGCTTCCGCCCACGAATACCGCGTCGGCCAGAGCGTAAGCGTCCGTAAGCTCGCCAAAGGTATCCCACAGGATGATCTGGCCCGCCCGGGCGGAGGACTGCAGTTTTGACCGGAAATCCCATTTTGCACCCATGCGGGAGAGCGCATTTTCCCAGTGCCCGAGCCGATGCATGTGCCGGGGAAACAGGGCGATCACCGCATCCGGTCGACGGGCGTGAATGCGCCGGATCAGATTTTCGATCTGGATCTCTTCCTGTTCCCGGACGGAACCCAGCACCAGAAATCCGCCATCCGGAGGTATCAGGCGGGACAGCCCGGGGTCATTTTTCGGGCGCTGCGCCGCAGGCAGCCGGTCGAACTTGATGTTGGGCATTTCAGACACGACCTCCTTGCCGAACAATTCCGCAAACCGGGCCGCGTCTGCTTGGGAAACGGCAAGCACACCCTCGGGGCGCAGCAGGTCGAGAAAGATCCGGCCCTTTTTGTAGCGTGCCAGGCTTTTTCCCGTAATCCGGCCGTTAATGATCCATGCCGGGCGCCTGCGTCGCTTTAAGGCATGCAGCAGGCCGGGCCAGATTTCGGTTTCCAGCAGTACCACCAGCTTCGGGTTGACCTGAGAGACCGCCTTTTCCATGATTCCGGGCTTGTCAAACGGACACCATCCAAGCAGCAGGGTGATGCCCGAAGGGCCGGCGGAGATTTCTGCTGCGGCCTTTTCCAGGATATCCATCCCCTGGCGGGTATTGGTTGTGACAAGCACCCGCACCGGCCTGCCCGGTGCCAGTTCCCGGATGATCGACCAGGCAAGGTAGGCTTCTCCGCCGGATGCCGCCTGGATCCACAGGTCGGCCCAGGGCAGGCTGGATTCGAGCCTGCGCGCCGCATATCCTTCCTTGAGCCGGGGACTTAGCCGCAGGACCGGGAGAAACAGGCCCCACCCGGCATCATAGAATTTTACTGCCAGGTTCAGGAGGTTTTGATTCAATGGCGTGTGTACCGGGATTTTTCATCTTTCAATAAAAATCAGAAACTTAAGAAGTCGGCTTCTTACGAAACCCTCATAAAAGGAAATAAAACACCAGGAAAAACCCGCAATCCCACGGAGCGGGGCAAACATGGAAAGCCGGTTTCAAGCCCCCGCTTCATGAACTTCGCGGGCTTCGGGGGTCTCAAATTATAGTCCGTTTTATCAAAAAAGCCACTCCGGCATATGCGCAGGGGTTTATGCCGGAGCGGGCAAAACGGCGCGCAGAAGGTCCGAAAAGAATCAGTTGATTTCGGGCCGCGGCAGCAGCCCGGCGCGTTCCACGATTTCAGACACCTTTTCCTCCCACTCAATGGCCATGATGTGAAAGCCGGCAACCCCCTCGACTTCCTTGAGCCGTTGAATGGTTTCCACGCAGATGTTTAACCCCTCTTCGGACTGTTTGCCCTTGGGCGTATCAGACATGCGCTTGACCACATCATCGGGCACGTCCATGCCGGGCACCCGGTTTTTCATGTATTTGGCCATACCCGCGGACTTAAACGGGGTGACCCCGGCCATGATATAGCATTTTTCCGTAAGGCCGCGATCTCTGGCCTGTCTGACCCATTCCTCGAACTTGTCTATGTTGTAGATGCACTGGGTCTGGATGAATTCCACGCCTGCCTCGATTTTTTTGGCCAAACGGGGAACCCGGATTTCAAACGGATCGGCAAACGGGTTGGCCGCCGCACCCACAAACATTTCCGGCGGGCGTTTGATTTCATTTCCGCCCAGGAAGGTTCCCTCATCTCGCATTTTGCGCACGGCCCACGCCAGTTGCATGGAATCCAGATCATGAACGTTCTGTCCCTGGGGATGGTCGCCAAAGCTTTGATGATCGCCGGAAAGACACAATATGTTATGGATGTCAAAGGATGCGGCCCCCAGGACATCGCTTTGCAGGGCGATCCGGTTTCGGTCCCGGGTAACCATCTGGAGAATGGGCTCCAGACCCATGAGCTTTAGGTGAATACATGTGGCCAGGCTGCTGGTGCGTACCACCGAGGTCTGGTTGTCCGTAACGTTGATGGCATCCACGCAGCCTTTCAGCAGTTCGGCCTTTTCCTTGATCACTTCAGGGTCGCTGCCCCGGGGCGGACCGCATTCGGAGGTAACACCCAGATGACCCGCAGCCATGATCTTTTCCATTTTGCTCGGAGTTTTCACGCTCATATCTGTACATCCTCCCTCTCAACTTTACGGGGTCCGCCCGCCCGGTCAGTGGACCAGTCCTTGATGTCAAAGAGTTTTTCATAAAGATCCAGGCGGTCGATGGCAATTAAGCGGTCTATGATCAGCTGCCAGGCACAATCCAGATCCTTGTTGATTTCGCATTTGCCGTTGGATGAGCCGCCGCAGGGGCCGTTAAACAGCCGCTTGGCACATCTGGCCACCGGGCAGATGCCGCCGGTATAGGCCAGGATGCACTGGCCGCAGCCCTGGCACCGTTCCGTCCAGAGCCCCCTGTGCTCGGTAACTCCCATAAAGCAGGTGTTCACCCCCGGAAAGACCGGTATGGAATGGTATTTTTCCGCGGTGAACTGAACGCCCACGCCGCAGGCAACCGAAACGATGGCATCGTACTGGTCTGCGATATCACGGATTTCCTCGAGATATTCCTGATCACACTGCCGTTCCAGGGTTCGCTCGTCGACCTGGGCATCCGCAATCCCCTGGTTGGCAAAGTACATGCGCAAAGCCGAGGCCAGCATACCCGCTTCTTTTTTCCCGCCCGCCTCGCAGACGGTGACGCATTCGTTGCAGCTTAGCACCAGGACCTTTTTGCAGTCCCTGACATATCCGATGATTTCCTCGACCGGTTTTTTATCGGCAACTATCATTTGTTGACCTCTTTGGTAGAAGGTTGACGCTTTAGCTGTGCGTTTATCAACCCGCAGCGCATTTAGAAGAAAATTCGAATTCCGGATTTATTCTGTTTTCAGGCTGCAGGCTTGGTTTTGTGCTTCATAGGATTCGGGCCCAGCTTGCGGATCCGCTCATCCATGTCCTCGGCATACTTGGCAAACAGGGGCCCGTCGCTTGAAGACAGGTTATACATCTGGGCCCGTTCGCCGTCCACGCCGATGGCGTTCAGGAGCCGCTGGACCTGCTCCACCCTTTTGCGCGCACGCAGGTTTCCGGTTTTGTACTGGCACTCGCCCTCCATGCAGCCGATTACGCAGACCCCGTCAGCACCTTTTTCAAGCGCCCGGAGGATGTGTTTGACATCCACTGTGCCGCTGCATGGCACGCGGACAATTCGGAAACTCGTTGGATACGTCAGTCGCATGGAACCTGCCAGGTCCGCAGCAGAGTATCCTCATTGATTGCAGCAGAAAGCCAGTATTTTCGGCTCAAAATCGTTGCTCATGATTCTTCTCCCTCCAGCAAGGCATCCACCTTGCTTGTGATTTGATCGTCTTCATACCACTGAAGCTCTATGGCCTTGGCCGGGCATTCGGCAGCACACGCGCCGCAGCCCTGGCAGAGGGCATCGTCGATTTCGCTGACACCCTCCTCGTTGATCCGGGGCACGCCAAAGGGGCATGTGCGTACGCAGATCAGGCAGGAGGCGCATTTTTCCGGGTCCACTTTTGCCACCACCGCGGACAGCGTCAGGTAGGGCTGGGCCAGCATGGTGGTGGCCCGGGAGGCCGCAGCCATGGCCTGGGCGATGGACTCGGGGACCAGTTGCGGGCTGTGGGCCGTGCCGCACAGAAAAATGCCCTCTGTACCCATTTCCACGGGCCGAAGTTTGACATGGGCCTCGATGAAGAATTTTTCCGGGTTGCGGTTTAACTTCATGATATTGGCGAGTTCCTCGGTATCCTCTGCCACCATGCCAGCGCTCAGCGCCAAAAGGTCTGCGTCCACGCTGAGTTTGCGCCCCAGGATGTGGTCGTTAAACGTTACATTCACGCAATCATCGCCGGCCCGGGCAACAGGCGAATCCTCGGGATCAAACCGGAAGAACATGACCCCGAGCCGCCGGGCTTCGGTGTAATAATCCTCCAGCATGCCGTAGGTCCGGATGTCCCGGTAAAGGATATAGACCTGGGTTTCCGGGTTGAGCTTTTTTATATGAATGGCGTTTTTGATGGCGCTCTGGCAGCAGATGCGCGAGCAGTTCGGATTCTCCTCGTTTCGCGATCCAATGCACTGGATCATGACCACGTGGTTGAGGTCATCTGCAGCACCCTGTTCTTCCAACCTGCTGCCGAGCTCGATCTGGGTGAGTACCCGCGGGTTTTCGCCGTAGAGATATTCAGCGGGCCGGTATTCATTTGCGCCGGTGGCCATGATGGTCACGCCGTGTTCGATCTTGCGGCTGATCATTTGCTCGCCCACAATCACCTCTGTGGTGAAATTGCCCTTGAATCCGGAAAAATCAACGATCACGGAATCGGTCAGCACCTCGATTTTGTCATGGCCGGTCACCTTTTCAGACATTTCCGCTACATAGGCCGGGATCTCCTGGCCTTCAATGGTGCGGGTCAGCTGGTTGGCCAGGCCGCCGAGCTGGCCTTCTTTTTCCACGAGCACAACTTCAAATCCCTGGTCGGCAATGCCGAGCGCGGCGTTCATGCCGGCTACGCCGCCACCGACCACCAGGGCGCGCTTGGTAACCGGGATCTGTCGTTCATGCATGGGATGCAGAGATGCCGCCCTTGCCACGGACATGCGTACCAGCTCCTTGGCCTTTTCCGTGGCCCCTTCGGGATTATCTCCGTGTACCCAGGAATCCTGGTTCCGGATGTTGGCCATCTCAAAAAGATACTTGTTTAAGCCCACCGATTCCAGAGTGTCCATGAAAATCGGCTCGTGGGTCTTGGGGGTACACGAGGAGACCACCACGCGGTTGATGTTGTGCTCCTGGATGATTTCTTTTATGTTGTCCTGGGCGTCCTGGCTGCAGGTAAACAGGTTTTCCCCGGCATAGGCCACGTAGGGAAGGCTTTCCGCGTATTCCCGTACAGCGGGTACGTCGACCACGCCCGCGATGTTGATGCCACAGTCGCAGACAAATACGCCGATGCGGGACTCTTCACCCTCGACTTGCCGCTCTTCCGGGCGGACCACCTCCTTGATCTGCGTGTTGCGCGCAGCAGCCAGGTTCCGCCCGGCAGCACATGCCGCGGCGCTGGCTTCGGTCACGGAGCCGGGGATATCCTTGGGGCCCTGGAAAATGCCGCAGGCAAATACGCCTTCCCGGGAGGTGTTAACCGGTGTCAGCGGATTGGTCTCGGCAAAATTGTAGTGGTTCAGGTCAATGTTTAAGCGCCGGGCGGTTTCAATGGTGGATTGCGGTACCTGCAGGCCCACGGAGAGCACCACCATGTCGAATTCTTCCACGTGGATGGTGCCGCCCTCGTCGACGTAGCGCAGATGGAGATTTTCGGTTTCCGGATCATGGTCAATGGTGTGAACCCGGGATTTTACGAAATTGACCCCGGAGTCATCTCTGGCGCGCAGGTAATATTTCTCGTAGTCCTTGCCGAAAGTCCGGATGTCCATGTTGAAAATGGTTGCCTGCAGATCGTGCGCCGCATGCTCCTTGGCGATCATGGCCTCCTTGATGGCATACATGCAGCACACCGAAGAGCAGTACCCGTTGCCGCACCGGTTGGTGTCCCGGGATCCGATGCACTGGAGCCAGGCGATTTTCTCCGGTTCCTTGTGATCCGAGGGGCGCACCAGGTGACCCATGGTAGGACCGGAAGCCGACAGAATGCGCTCGAACTCGGCACTGGTCATTACGTTGGGGCTTGAATGGTAGCTGTAGATGTCTTCCAGGACCGAGGGGTCAAATGTGTCATTGCCCGGGCAGAGGATCACCGAGCCCACTCCGATATCGCGCTCCTCAGCGGTTTGTTCGTGTTCAATGGCGTCTGCCAGGCAGGCTTTCACACACTGGTAACATTCCGAGCAGATGCCGCATTCCAGACACCGGTCTGCCTCGTTCTGGGCTTCCTGCTCGTTATACCCGAAGGAAACTTCCATGAAGTTGCATTCCCGGGCTTCCGGATCCAGGCATCGCACCGGCACCCGATCCTTGTGGGGTTCGTTGATCACGTCCGGCTTATCATAGGTCCATTCCTTTTCCCGGCCTTCGCGCAGGTCCATGCCGTTGATATATCGATGGATGCTTTCTGCAGCTTCCTTGCCCGAGGCTACCGCGTCCACTACAGATTTGGGGCCGTAGAAGGCATCACCTCCGGAAAAAACCCATTCCGTGGAGGACTGCAGTGTCAGGGGGTCTCCTTCCAGTCCGCCCCTGGCGGTAAGCGGTACATCCTGTCCCTCGATATCCGAGGTATCTGTGGCCTGACCAATGGCGATAATTACGGTGTCGCCGAAAAAGGCTTCACAGGCGTTTTCGTCAAATGCCGGATTAAAGCGGCCTTCTTCGTCAAATACGGCCTTGCAGGTCTTAAACTCGATTCCTGTGAACTTGTTCTCCTGATTGATAAAGAAGTCCTTGGGGCCGTAGGAATTGACGATGTTGATGTCGCCTTCTATGGCTTCCTCGATTTCATGCTCCCAGGCCGGCATCTCTTCGCGGCGTTCCAGGCAGACCATGGTAACGCTTTCCGCGCCCTTGCGCTTGGCGGTCAGAGCCACGTCAATGGCCACGTTGCCGCCGCCGATGACCAGCACGTTTTTGCCCATGGGCACGTCTTTTCCCATTGCCGTGTCGCGCAAAAACTCCACGCCCTGGAGCACGCCGTCGGCGGTTTCGTTTTCAATGCCCAGGCTCCGGCCCTTGTGCAGGCCGATGGCCATGAACACGGCCGAATAACCTTCGGCCTTGAGGCTGTCAAAGGTGATGTCTTTGCCGAAGGTCACGCCTGTCTTGATTTCCACGCCCATCTCGCGGATAATATCGATTTCCCGCTGGAGAATGTCGCGCGGAAGCCGGTATTCCGGGATGCCCACGGCCATCATGCCGCCGGTCACGGGCAGTTTTTCATAGACTGTAACCCCGTAGCCCCGGCGGACCAGGGAAGCGGCTGCTGCCAGCCCGGCAGGCCCCGCGCCGATCACGGCCACTTTTTCTTCCCGTTTTTCTTCGGTCGCCTCGGGCAGCACTTTTTCGTCCGCCTCTTTTTCCCAGTCGGCCAGAAAGCGGTGCAGTTCCCGGATGGCCAGGGGTTCGTCATAGTCGTTTCGCGTGCACACGCTTTCGCAAGGATGATGGCATACCCGACCGCACACCCCGGGAAACGGGTGTGCGTCGCGGAAAAGTTCCACGGCTTCCCGGTACTGTCCCTGGTTGATTAAGGCGATATATCCCTGGATGCTTACGTGAGCCGGGCAGGTGGCCTTGCACGGGGCGGTCCCGCGCTTGCTGATGGCATACGCCCCGGGTATGGCCTGGGCGTATTTCTTGTAAATCGCCTTGCGGTTGCTCAGTTCCTTGTCCTGCTCATCGGGAACCTCTATGGGGCAGACCTTGGCGCATTCGCCGCAGCTGGTGCATTTGTCAAGATCCACGTAGCGCGGTTCCTGGCGGGTATGTGCCTTGAATGCCCCGGGTTCGCCTCCCAGGTTCAGCAGCTCTGTATTTGTCAGTAATTCGATGTTTAGGTGCCGGCCGACCTCGACCAGTTTGGGCGAGATGACTCACATGGCACAGTCGTTGGTGGGAAACGTCTTGTCCAACTGGGACATGATTCCGCCGATGGCGGATGTCTTTTCCACCAGATAGACGTAATATCCGGAATTGGCAAGGTCAAGTGCGGACTGCATGCCGGAAATTCCCGCGCCGACAACCATGACAGACCCGATCGGGGTTTGTTCCGATCCGGGAACAGCGGCGGCTTCTCTATACTCCATCTATAGTTCTCCCTTATATACTGTTTGATGATATTTGCTTTTGCGTAAGGGCGTCACGTACCCGGGTTTACTATAAGCATCAAACAAATTTATGAAAGAATGACAATTATGAAAAATTTCTGGCTTGTTGGGATGCCTGCAAGTTTCCGAAAGAATTTCGATACTATAAATGGGCTACGGTGTCAATGGAATAAACGCCTTTTCATCAAGAAGGTTGCAACAGCGCAACAGGATTGCGGTCCTGCCGGAGATGGCTCTGTGGTTTGTGATGAAATGCAATATTGGCCGGGGATGGAGTTTTAAAAATTTTATTTCAGTGATTTATGAACCCGCGCCGGGCTCCCGGCTGTAGACATCGGCAAATGCCCCTGTATGATGTTCCACAATATTGCCTTCGCCTCCCCGGGTTAACACAAGCGCCTGGATGCCGAGTTTTTCAGCCAGGTTCAGGCCTTTTTCCCGACCCATGATGGTAATGGCTGTTGCTGCGGCATCGAGCATGGCACTGGAGTGGTCTGGATTCAGGCTTGCGGTGGTCACCCCGAGGACTTTTTCCGAAACCGGTTTGCCGGTTTCGGGGCTGAAAATGTGATAAAAGGCATGCCCCTGAATAACCAGCGGCTGTCGGTAATTGCCGCTGGTCGATACCCGCATGGACCCCCTGCCGGAAATCAGTCCCCATATTTCCTGCATATCGGTGGGATGCTGAACACCGATGCGCCATGGGGTGTTCCCTTTGCTGCCGAATGCCGCAATTTCACCTCCCAGTTGAACCAGGCCGGCGCGGATGCCCTCGTCCTTTATTGTGTCTCTTACCCGGTCCACGGCAAATCCCTTGGCAATGCCGCCGAAATCAAAGGTAATGTTATTTTTTGTGCATACCACGGCATTCTGTTCGGGCTTGAGCAGGACGTGGTCAAACCCGGTCCGGGCCAGCACGCTTTGGATGCGGCGGTCAGAAGGGATTTTTTGGTCTTTGACCGCTTGTTCCCACAGGGTTTTCACAGGGCCCATGGTAGGGTCAAAAGCGCCGTTGCTGGCCTGCCATAGGCGCTCGGAGATCTCAAGTACGCAAAAGAGGTCTTCTGACACGGCAACCGGGTCGGTTTTGTCGGCCGCATTGAGGCGGCCGGTTTCCGAGTCCGGATCCGAGGGATTAAAAACGCGGCCGATGCGTGCAAACGCGTCCCATGCCTTTTGGGCAACGTCTTTTGCCGCGGGCCTGTCAGCCTCCGGCAGATAATACCGGATTCGCGCCGGAATATCAAAATATATCATGCGCCGGCTTTCCCACCAGCCGTCATCTGTGCGGATTACGGAAACCGGTTTTTTTTCAGGGGGACTTTTCGGGGAAATGATTTCCGTCCGGGAATTGCCGCCGTTTTTCTGCCAGGGCACAAATGCGGCCGCGGCCAGCAAGACAATGAACACGCCCGCTGCGATCAGTATCTGCAGGCGGAACTTAGCGGAAACCTTCATATCCATGATCCGGGTTTTCGAATTGCATCTCAGGGTAAATATCGGACTTAATTTATGCCGTCCCGCGGATTTCGTCAAGGTTTCTCAAGGCAAGCCTGCCCCCCGGCTCACCCCGGCACTCAATAAATTCCCTATGTTTTCATTAAATGACAGGTTTTTGCGTTTATTGAGTGCCGGGCAAGAGCTGCTCCGGCCCTCATGCAATGCGCCATGCGGCAGCCCCGTCAATCTCCGCATGAGAAAAACCAACCCTGGTATCGCATACATTTACAACCGTATATCCGGGCGAACACACAGGTTCGCCCCTATATCGGGGTTCTTGAAGTTTTCCGGAATTAGATGGGGGAAATGCCGAAGGGATTGGGCAAGGTCGGGACGGCGGGGTGGTTTGCGCAGATGCATCGGGCGCGACAGCGGACGGCAGATGCACAAACTTCCCCGCCGGCACGGATCTGCGAAAACACTCGAAGCTCGATGCTTTTTTGCAGCGCTTTGCAAGGTTGAAAGCTTCTGGAAAAACCCCGGGCTACAAGATTGAACCGCGTGCTTCGCTTGCCGGGGCAACCATTCCTTTCCGAGATTCACAGGCCGATTGACAAGTAATCGGTATTTTTCATTCGATCCCGATCCCGATTTCGATGCTGGGGGGAGCGCTTGATGCCTTATTGCCGGGTTGGATTCTATTTGTCTTGACATGGGGGTGGTATGGGCATAAAGTCTGGCATTTTATGGAAAATCATGGCATGATGCAACCGTAAAAAGTCCAATATCTGCGTTACGCGCAATTTCTCAGAATTTCACGTACGGTTAAGTACGCTGCATTCTTCGAAATTGCGCAAGGCTTGATCTTGAACTTTTTACGGCGCCATCTGAAATTAGACTTTTTATGAGAGCATCAAGAGGATAAGGCAACGGTTTTGCGGATTCCGGATTACAGAAACGGGCTGGGATGATGACGGGGATCGTGGCGATTGTCGGCGGGACCAATTCCGGAAAGACCACGCTGATGGAAAAACTGATTCCGGAATTAATGCGCAGGGGCTACCGGGTCGGCACGATTAAGCATATCATGCACAAGATGGTTTTTGACCCGAGCGCCAAAGACAGCCGCCGACATGCCGAGGCGGGGGCGGATACGGTTGTCGTGGATGCCGACACAAATATTGTCATGTTCAAGTCCGTGGCTGGGAACACTGAAAGCACCGACCACGTGCGCAACTATGTTTCCGCTTATTTTTCAGACATGGACATTGTCCTGGCAGAAGGCTACAAGAAGCAGGACTTGCCCAAAATCGAGGTTTATCGGCAAAATGACCGCACAAACCCGGTATGTCTTACAGATGCCAATCTGGTGGCCCTGGTCACGGATGCTGACTTGGATGCCGGGGTGCCGCGCTACGGGTTGGACGACGTGATATCCATCACAGATTTAATCGTGAAAACAGCAGGATGAAACAGCACGTCCGAACACTCGTATTATTCTTGGCAATGCTGTGCCCGGCCTGGATCGCCTGGGCGGGCCCGGCCGATCTGGTCCAGTCCGTGCCCGGCGGTCAAATTAACTGGACCCGCCGGGTGGTGCAGGCAAAAGGGATCGGGTCGGCTTTGCCGGAGGTGAGTAATACTCCCGCGGGATGGGAAATGGCCGCCATGAATGCCAAACGCCATGCCTATGTCAACCTGCTGGAAACCGTGAAGCACCTGCGGCTCAGCGATCGCTGGCAGGTCGGCGACGTGGTTGCGGGCAATGATAAGGTGCTGGCAAAGATCGAGCAGCTGCTCAAATCCGCCTCGATCGAAGATATTGTTTACTCTTCTGACGGGGCCGTGGAGGTTACCCGCAGCATGCCCATTGCCGGTTCTCTTGCCCAGTTGATTCTGCCCGAGTACATCGTGCAGCTGGAGATGAAAAACCTGGGACACTCCTCTCCGGATATGGAAGAAACGGATTTTACAGGCCTGGTGGTCGATGCCCGGGGCGTGGATGCGGCGCCTTCCATGTGTTTTGCAATTTTTGATGAAGGCGGCCGGGAGGTTTATGGTTCGGCTTACGTGAGCCGTGAATTTGTCGTTCAGCGCGGCATGTGCGGATATGCAGCGAACATGTCCGCAGTTCAGGAAAATGAAAGGGTCGGGGATAACCCGTTGGTTGTCAAGGCGCTGAATGCAAAGCCGCCGGGTGGTACGAATATTGTGATCAGCAACACGGACGCATCCAGGCTGCACAGTGCGGTGGAGAATCTTTTTTTCCTGAGGGAGTGCCGGGTAATCGTGGTTCGCCGTCCGTTTGAAAATGAAAAAGCCGGACCCTCCTAAGGACCCGGCGATGAAAAAAATCCGAAACCCGAAATCCGAAATTCGAAATTCGAAACAAGGATGCCGAAACCGCATTGTTTCGGATTTCGATATTCGAATTTCGAATTTTCCCTACAGTCTTGCCTTTTCCTTGATCTCTTCGGCCTTGCTGGTCTTTTCCCAGGTAAAGTCCGGGTCGTTTCTGCCGAAATGTCCGTAAGCCGAGGTTTTGTTGAAAATCGGGCGCAGCAGGTCCAGATATTCCGTAATGGCTGCCGGCCGCAGGTCAAAAACCTCCCGGATAATTTCGGTGGCCCGGTCTTCGGCGATTTTCCCGGTATTGAGAAAATCCACCAGGATGGAAACCGGCTCGGCCACGCCGATGGCATAGGCGATCTGGACCTCGCATTTTCTGGCCACGCCTGCGGCCACCACGTTTTTGGCGATATGACGGGCCATATACGAGGCACTGCGGTCCACCTTGGAAGGATCCTTGCCGGAAAAAGCACCGCCGCCGTGGCTTCCCTGGCCGCCGTAGGTGTCCACGATGATTTTGCGGCCGGTCAGACCGCAGTCGCCCATGGGACCGCCCACTTCGAATTTGCCCGTGGGGTTGATGAAGTACTTGGTATCATCCCCGATCATTTCCGCGGGCACCACCTTTTTGACCACTTCCTCGATCACGCCTTCCTTGATTTGTTCATACGTGACATCTGCGGTGTGCTGGGTGGAAATGACAACGGTATCGAAGCGTTTGGGCCGTCCGTCCTCGTACTCGATGGTGACCTGGGACTTTCCGTCCGGGCGCAGGAAGTCCAGGATGTTGTTTTTGCGGGCTTCGGCAAGCCGCTGGGTAAGCTTGTGGGCATACAAAATGGGCATTGGCATGAGCTCGTCGGTTTCATCACATGCATAGCCGAACATCAGGCCCTGGTCGCCTGCGCCCTGTTCCTTGTAAAGGCCCTTGCCTTCGTCCACGCCCTGGGCAATGTCCGGGGACTGCTTGTCGATGCTGGTCAGCACGGAGCAGGTCTGCCAGTCAAATCCCATATCCGAGGAGCAGTAACCGATATCCTTGATGGTCTGGCGGACGGTGTCCGGAAAGTCGACCGTGGCCTGGGCCGTGATCTCTCCGGCTATAAAGGCCAGGCCGGTGGTGACAAGCGTCTCGCATGCCACGCGGCAGCGTTTGTCCTGTGTGATGAGTGCATCGAGGATGGAGTCGGATATCTTGTCAGCCACCTTGTCCGGGTGGCCTTCTGTAACGGATTCTGAGGTAAAAAGGTAACTTTTCTGCGTCATGGTGTACTCCTTTTTTCAGGTTAATGGTTCAACACTGCAATACTTCACAGGCTCGTAAAAAGTCTGTTTTGAGATGGCAAAGTAAAAAGTTCAAGATCAAGGCGCGCAAATCCCGAGGAATGCAGCGGACTTTATCGTACGTCAAATTCCGCAGGGACGCAGCGCAACGCGGATATTGGACTTCCAAGGAAACGCCTTTTTCGCGTCGCCGATCAGCCAAGGCGCTTACGGATTTCCTTTGTTGCAAAAATACCGCCCTGGCGGGATAAACAGCTTTTTACGAAGCCATCAATACTTAAATTATGAGACCGCTTGATGGGAATTGCAAATTTCCGCAATCGGGAATTTGCGGTTCCCGGTTATTGTTGTTCGCCGCTTTGCAGGGCAAGCATGGTATTGTCAAGCAATCGGGTTTGTCCTACATGGACCGCCAGGGCCATTAAAACCGGGTGGTCAATTACGGCCGCATCCTCAAGGGTTTCCGGATCGCAGATCCGGACATAGTCGATTTCGGTTTCCGGCTGGGCGGTAATAATCTGAACCGCTTTTTCAATTATGGTCTCCGCCCGGGTTTCGCCTTCGGCCACCATCCGCTGCGCTTCTGCCAGGGCACGGTTTAAGCTTAGCGCGGATTGACGCTGCTGCGGGGTCAGGTACTTGTTGCGCGAACTCAGGGCCAGCCCGTCTGATTCCCGCACAATCGGGGCGCCAACGATCCGGGTGTCGAAATTCAAATCCGCCGTCATTTTCCGGACAATGGCCAGCTGTTGGTAATCCTTTTCGCCGAAGACCGCATAATGCGGTTTGACGATGTTAAAAAGCTTGGCCACGATGGTTGTGACCCCGGAAAAATGGGTGGGCCGGGAAAGCCCGCACAAATGCTTGGGCAGATGCGTCTGGGTCACATAGGTTTCATAACCTTCCGGGTATAACTGGTCTTTTTCCGGCATGAATAACACGTCCGTGCCCGCATTTTCCGCAAGCCTCCGGTCCCTTTCCGGATCCCGGGGGTAATTGTCGTAATCCTCGCCCGGGCCGAACTGGGTCGGGTTGACAAATATGCTGACAACAAGGATATCGGCCATCTGCCGGCCCGCCGCCAGCAGGGAAAGGTGCCCGTCATGCAGATATCCCATGGTGGGCACAAATGCAACAGTCCTGTCCTGCCGGCGAAAATCCCCGGCCAGCGTCTGCATCTGTTGTATGTCTCGGGTTTCCTTGATTCCCCGGCCTCCTTATGCGCAAATCCCGGAAAAAAATCAGTCCCGGCTCAGCTTGTTCATGACCTGGCCGGTGATGGCTTTGGGATAGTAAAACGTGGTTTTGCGGGGCATGGTCAAACCGGCCTCCGCAATTTTTCTGACCTGTTCATTGGTGGGCGGGTTCAGGATAAAGGCAATGCCATACTGCCCTTCCGCCACCATATCCAGGGCTTCAGTTTCGCTGCTGCTGTAGCCGATCAGGGCATGATCGTCCAGGCTTTTTTTGTCATATCCCATCAGCTTCATCAGGATCAGGCGTGTGAGCGTGGTCACGTCCAGTCCCTGCAGTTCGTCCGGAATCTCGCCACCAAAGAGTTCTTCCATGACTCCGGATTTTAAGACCATTGCGTAATAGGCCGGCTCTTCCCTGATAGCCACGCCCACGATATGGTCGTTGCGGTGCCGGTGCATGGACTGGTTTAACTGCCGGGCGGCGGTCTCCCGGTCCGGGTCGTGGGCAAAGGTTTCAATGTCAAAATAGGCGCGGGCATCGTGGAGCAGTTTTTTTCCGGCATTTTCGGGAACCTCGGGCAGCAGCCGGTGCGTGGGCAGGATAATCAGCCCCTGGTCCTCGACTGCGCATAAATACATCATAATGAAATTGGCCGGGTGATTTTCATCAAAATCCGGTGTATTCTGGCGCACCCACTCCCGATAGTTCAGGGCGGTTTCATATCTGTGATGGCCGTCTGCAATAAACAGGCGCCGCTGTTTTAACGCCCCGGTGACCTGCCGGCAGATTTCCGGATCGGAGATTTTCCACATGCGGTGGAAGTGGCCGCTGTCATCGGTGAATGCGGCCTCGGGCTGCTTTTTTTCGGCTTCCGCCTTGAGCGTGGCAAGAATGTTGTTCCGGTCTGAATAAATTGAAAATATATGGCTGAAATTGGCGTGACAGGCCTTCATCAGCTCCAGGCGCTCGGATTTTACCTTGGAAAAGGTTTCTTCGTGGGGCAGAATCACGCCGGATTCAAAGGGTTCAAGCCGCACCGCTGCGATCAGCCCGTACCGGGTGATCGGCTCGCCGTTTACGGAAAATCCCACCGAGGTCAGATAAAAGCTCGGGGTTTCATCCCGGATCAGCACGCCTTGTTCAAGCCATCGGCGAAAATCTGCCGCCGCCCGGGTGTAAGGGGTGTCCGTATCCGTATCTCCAGGGGTGGCCTTGGCCTTGTCCAGGCGGATCACGTTGTTGGGATGCCGCTGGTAATAGGCCTCCTGCTCCTCTTCTGAGATCACGTCATAGGGAGGCGTGACCACTTCTGAGAGGTCCCGGATTTTTTCCTGACTATAACGTATCCCGCAAAAGGGTAAAATCTCTGCCATAGGTGCGCCCTTTTATTATTATTTATTTGTTTGGTTGCAGAAAAGTTTTTACGAGTTATTTGTTTAATTTAAAACAACTCTTTTTACAAAAGAATATTTTTTTGTCAATAGAATTCTTTGGGTGTAGAAAAGACTAATCTATAAATAGGACTGATTTTTCTGCAGAAAAAAAGTGTTGACAGGTTTATTTGTTTATATTATGATATCAAAATATTATATATAATTGTACTTAATTATTCGAAAAACTATCGTTTTCCCGCCCGTTGAACAAGGTTTCAATAACGGGATATTTTATATTTTGGTAGATAGACTTCAAAAAAATTTAATTAATTGATTTTATTAATATTAATGTATATCCAGGAGGAAAAGTCATGAACAACGACATGCCGGAACCCGTACAAGTCACAAAATCCTATTATGACAGTGATGATGCCCATAATTTTTACTACACCATATGGGGCGGGGAAGATCTGCATCTCGGAATTTATGAGTCGGAAAACGATACCATATTCGAAGCCAGCCGACGAACCATCCGGCACATGGCCGACCGGTTCAAACGGGTCGGCAAGGAGGCCCGGGTGATCGATCTGGGCGGGGGGTTTTCAGGCTCGGCCCGCTTTCTGGCCAAGAATTACGGCTGGAACGTGGTGGTGCTGAATCTGAGTGAAACCGAAAATCAGCGCGGCCGGAAAATGAATAAGGAACAGGGGCTGGATCACTTAATCGAGGTGGTGGACGGCAATTTTGCCCATATTCCCTATCCGGACGAATCCTTTGACCTGGTATGGTCCCAGGACGCCATCTTGCACAGTGACAACCGGAAGAAGGTGCTCGAGGAAGCCCACCGGGTTTTGAAGCCCGGCGGGGAAATGATTTTTACCGACCCCATGCAGGCAGATGACTGCCCCGAAGGCGTGCTGCAGCCCATTTATGATCGGATTCATCTTCAGTCCCTGGGTTCACCGGGATTTTACCGGGAATATGCCAAGAAGCTCGGCTTTGAAGAAGTCAGCTACGAGCCGCTGGATCCGCACCTGACCACGCATTACGCACGCGTTCTGCAGGAACTGGAACGCCGGGAAAGCGAACTGGAAGGCGTGGTCAGCCGCGAGTATATCGAGAACATGAAAAAAGGCCTTCGCAATTGGGTTGACGGCGGACAGAAAGGCTATCTGGCCTGGGGGATTTTCCATTTCCGCAAAAAGTAAATTACCGGTTTCGTAAAAAGCTGTTTATTCCGCTGCGGCGGCATTTTTGCAGAAAGAAAATCCGTAAGCACCTTGGCTGATCGGCGGCGCGAAAAAGGCGTTTCCTCGCTCCAGGAGCCTCTTCGAGTCTCAATTTCCGCTTGGAAACCCGCTTTTCCGCACCGCCGTCAGGGCAACGAAGTGCAATTTCGTTAGAGCGCAAAAAAGGGTTTCCTTGGAAGTCAATTTTGAGATGGCAAAGTAAAAAGTACAAGATCAAGGCGCGCAAATCCCGAGGAATGCAGCGTACTGAATCGTACGTGAAATTCCGCAGGGATGCAGCGCAACGCAGATATTGGACTTTTTCCGAAGCCATCAAAATTGTTTGCCAAAAAAATGACCGGAACTGGCAGAAACGGAAAAACAGGCCTAATTTTATATTTGGCAAAGATTCGGTGTTTCAGTTTTTTCAAAAACTTTAAATACGCAAGAGCAAGGAGGAGAAAACATGGCTGTTGATTTTGGAAAAATGGCAGATCTGCTGATCGCGGGTAAGGTCGAAGACGTTAGCAATATGACCCAGGAAGCAATCGATGAGGGAATGGATCCCCAGGAGGTCCTGCAAAACGGCTTGATCGCCGGTATGGACGTGGTGGGCCAGCGCTTTAAGGCCTGTGAAATGTTTATACCGGAGGTGCTGCGCTCGGCCAAGGCCATGAGCGCGGGGATGGACAAGCTGCGCCCGCTTCTGTCCGAAAGCCAGGCCAAGGCGGCCGGCACCATGGTTATCGGCACGGTGAAGGGCGACCTTCACGATATCGGAAAGAACCTGGTGGCCATGATGTTTGAAGGGGCCGGGTTCAAGGTGGTCAACCTGGGAATTGACCTGGAGACCCAGGTGTTCGTGGACGCGGTCAAGGAGCACAAGCCGGATCTTTTGGGTATGTCCGCGCTGCTGACCACCACAATGCCCAGAATGGGCGAGGTGGTCAATGCATTAAAGGAAGCCGGCATCCGGGATCAGGTCAAGATCATGGTCGGCGGCGCCCCGGTAACAGGGGAGTTTGCCGAGGAAATCGGGGCCGATATTTACGGCGCAAACGCGGCCAGTTCCGTTGACAAGGGCAGAGAAGCCGTAGGGAAATAACGCTTTCGCAGTCTGGCGGATTTCAGCCGCGGCCCGGATTTTAAAGTTCTGACCGCGGCTTCGCGTTTGAAAAGGAGCAATCCCGGATATGTCAACCCCCCCTGTGGCAAACAACGGGGAATGAATAGGAGAGATAGACCATGGAATCTATAATGCCCGATATGCAACCAATGAACCAGACCGTACAGGAAACCCCGCAGTTCCGGGTCCTGACGGAAGACCAGATCGAGCAGATTTACTTTGCGGCCCTGGACGTGCTTGAGCGGGTCGGTTCCCGGGTCCATCAGGACGAGGCCCTGGAGCTGTTTCGCAGCAGCAACGAGGCCGTTGTCAGTGATGACAAGCGCGTGCGCGTGCCGGCTTCACTGGTGGAACGGGCTTTGAAAACCTACCCGAGAAAAATCACCCTGCAGGGCAGAAACGGAAAGCGATCCGTGGCGCTTCAAAAGGACCACGTGTATTTCGGCACCGGATCGGATCTGCCCTTTACCTATGATCGCAAAACCGGAGAGCGGCGCCGCACCACATATAAGGACGTAGTGAATGCGGCCCGGATTGTTGACGCCCTGCCGAATTTCGACTTTTTCATGTCCCACGGCATTGTCGGCGACGCGCCCAACCCCCAGACCTATGACCGCCACCAGTTCATGGCCATGCTCGAGGGATGCACCAAGCCCATGGTGGTTACCAGCGTGGACGGCGAGGGCCTGGAAGACCTGTGGAAAATGGCCTGCCTGTTCCAGGGCGGAGAAGAGGAATTCCGCTTAAGCCCCATGTTCGTGGCTTATATTGAGCCCATTTCCCCGCTGACAAACGATCACAGTGCGGTGGAGAAACTGCTTTTTGCCGCGGAAAAGGGCATCCCGGCCATGTATACGCCGTGCCCGAGTTCGGGTGCCACCGCCCCGGCCACCATTGCCGGCATGCTGGTGCAGTCCCTGGCTGAAACCCTGCTGGCCGCGGTCATGTGTTATTTGAAAAATCCGGGGATGCCGCTGATCATGGGCGGCGTGACAACGGTGATGGACATGCGCACTACCACTTATTCCTACGGCGCCCCCGAGCTGTCTTTGGCCTCGGCGGCAAATACTGACATTTCCAAGTGGCTGAACCTGCTGATGTTTTCCACCGGCGGGTGTTCGGATTCCAAATGGCTTGATGAACAGGCGGCCGTTGAATCGACCCTCAGCCTGCTGACCGCATATCTCTCGGGCGCCAACCTTGTCCATGACGTGGGCTATATTGACTCCGGGGTCAACGCCTCGCTGGAAAGCCTGGTTATGAACGACGAGATTATCGGCATGGTCCGCCAGGTCGGCAAGGGGATCCGCACCGATGATGAAGGCCTTGCCTTGAAGGTTATCAATGAAGTGGGTCCGGGCGGCGAATTCGTCACCCATGACCACACCTATGCACACTGGCGCGACTGGTTCTTTCCCAAGCTCATGGATCGTTCCGACTGGGAGACCTGGAACAGCGAGGGCTGTAAAACCATGTCTGACCGGGTCAATGAGGAGACCCAGCGGCTGCTGGATACTTATGAGCCCCAGCCGATTGATGAGGCCACCCGCAAGGGGCTCAAGGAAATCATTGACGCGGCGGAGAAGCGCCATTCCAAATAACCGACAATATCCGGCCCCGGACAACTCTTTACGTCACAGGGGTTTTGGTAAGGCCAGATAAGGAGAAAGCATATGACCTTCAGGACAAATTACACGGTAAACAAAACCCCCCGGTTTTCGTTGCTCTCGGAAGACCAGAAAGCGCGCATATTCCGTGGGGTGATCAAGACGCTAAACGATACGGGCGCAAAAGTGGTTCACGAAGAGGTGCGCGAGCTTCTGGCCAAGAACCGCTGCAAGGTCGACGGCAACCGCGTGCGCATCCCGCCGGAAGTCGTGCGTGATGCCCTGGCCTCGCTGCCGCCCACGACCACCATATACAGCTGGGACGGCCAGGAGGAAATGTGCTATGTGGAGCCGGGCCGCAGCTATTTCGGCCCAGGGCCCACGCCGCCGAACTTCATTGACACCGAGACCATGGAGCGGCGGCCGTATCAGCGCAAGGACGCCACCATCGTGGCGCGGGTATGCGATGCACTGCCCAACATCGGATACGTGCAGTCGCTGGGCTCCATTGATGACGTGACCCACGCGCTGTCCGATGTTTATGAATTTGCCGACATGATTCAGAATACGCGCAAGGTGATCATGAACTGGGCCTTTAACGTGGAAAACGTCAAGGACGAGCACCGCATCGGCATTGTCATGGCCGGGGGCGAGGAGGCCTTTAAGCGGTATCCCAACTTCATTCACTACAGCGAGCCCATCAGCCCGCTGACCAGTGACTTTGACGCCATCGGCAAGTGCTATTACTGCGCCCAGCACCGGATCCCGCAGGTATACACCCCGTGCGCCATCGGCGGGGCCACGGTGCCGGCCACCCACGCCGGGCAGATCATTGTGGCCATGGCCGAGTCCATGGTGGGCGTGGTGGTATCCCAGCTGCTTAATCCGGGCACCTGTATTCTGATCGGCGGCGTGCAGTCCATTCTCGACATGCGGCGCACCATTTATTCCTACGGTGCTCCCGAATTGGGCATTATGAGCGCGATGTTCACGGAAATGCTCAATTACGTCGGCTTGCCCATGTACTCCACCTCCGGGTGCACGGACACCAAGAAGATGGAAATGCAGTCCGCCATTGAAGCCGCCTTCTCCATCCACATGGCCATGCTATCGGGCGCCAATTTCGTCCATGACAACGGATATACCGAGTCGGGCATTACCGGTGACGTTTTCCAGACGGTCATGGACGACGAGATCAT
>JAGXKN010000005.1 GCA_018335195.1 Desulfobacterales bacterium | reverse complement strand
CTCAGCCTGAAATACACATACTGATTTGAGGCCCGCCTGCCGGCAGGGAATTGTTCTCCTCCTGTTTCCTGCCGGCAGCGGGCTTCAAGCCCGATTTTTGATTTCCGCTGAGAATTCATGCGCAAAAGGCCTTTTAAACTTCACCCCCGCGGATGGTACTGTTCATGCATCCGCTTCATGTGATCGCGGGCCACGTGGGTATAGATCTGGGTGGTGGAGATATCCACGTGGCCCAGCATCATCTGCACGGCACGCAGGTCTGCGCCGCCTTCGAGCAGGTGGCTGGCAAAGGAATGGCGGAAGGTGTGCGGGGTGATAGTTTTGCCGCACCCCGCGGCCAGGGCGTACTGCTTGACCAGCTTCCAGAATCCCTGGCGGCTCATGGGCCGGCCGGCGCGGCCGAAAAACAGGTAGGCGCTGGTCCGGGTTTTAAGCAGGGCAGGGCGGGCAATTTTGGTATAGTGATCCACCTTTTCCCGGGCCTTGCCGCCCACGGGCACCAGCCGCTCCTTGGATCCCTTGCCGAACACCCGAACGAAACCGGCTTCCAGGTTGATGTCCCGGAGCTTTAAATGCAGCAGCTCGCTTACGCGCAGCCCGGCGGCGTAGAGCAGCTCGAGCATGGCCGCATCCCGCAGGCCCTTGTGCCGGGTGGTATCCGGGGTTTCCAGCAGGTTTGTCACCTCGGTGACAGAAAGCACGTCCGGCAGTTTCAGGCCGGACTTGGGCAGGTCAATGAGCCGGGCCGGGTCCTGGGAGATGACTTTTTCCTGCACCAGAAACCGGAAAAATCCCCGCAGGGTAACCATGTGCCGGGCCCGGGAGCGGATGCCGAGCCCGTCGTCGCGCAGGCGCAAAAGGTATTTCAATATGGCCGCGGTATCGATTTCGGCCACACGCTTGATCTTCTGTCCGGACAGAAACCGGTGAAACCGGGCCAGGTCCGATCCATAGGACTCGATGGTGGCCCCGGACAGCCCTTTTTCCACCATCAGGTAATTGAGATACTGGTCAATCTGCGCGGATATTTCATTCATCAACTACGGGTCAGATTCTCACGTCCATGCTGTTTAGCACCTCTGCGCCCCAGGGGCGTACTGCCACCATGTTTTCCAGACGCACGCCCCCCCATTGCGGAATGTATACGCCCGGCTCCACGGTAAAGACCATGTTTTCCTCGAGCTGCACGTTTCGTTCATCCATCGGGCTCAGAGACGGGGCCTCATGGATGGCCAGGCCCACGCCGTGGCCCAGGCCGTGGCCGAAATACGAATCCAGGCCCTTGTCATGCAGGTGATCACGGGCTGCTGCATCAACGTCCTTTGTCCAGGCCCCGGGCTTTACCGCTGCAATGGCTTTTTGCTGGGCGTGATAAACCGCGGTAAATACCCGGCTGAACTGTTCGTCGGGTTTGCCCAGGATAATGGTCCGGGAGATGTCGCTGCAATAGCCGTTTAAACGCGCCCCCCAGTCAAATAACAGAGGCTGGCTGTTTTGCAGCGCCCGCTCCGTGGGCACGGCATGGGGCAGGGCTGCGTTGGTGCCGAATGCGGAAATCACCGGAAAGGAGACCGATTGTGCCCCGGCCTCGCGCATCTGCTTTTCAATCTCCCAGGCAGCCCGGGCTTCGGACATGCCAGAGGAAAGCTGTTCCAGAAACCGGGAGAACGCGGATTCCGCCAGATGCAGAGATGTCCGGATCGCCTCGATTTCAGTCTCCTCCTTGCAAACGCGCAGGTTTTCCCCGAGATTCCGGGTCTTGACCAGTTCCACCGCCGGACACTGCTGTTTTAACTGCTCGCTGATCTGCTCGTGCTGCTCACAGGTCATGCGCCGGCTTTCATAGCCCAGGCGGGTTGTTTCGAGCCTGTCCAGGATACCGGGCAGTTCTTTGGAAAGCCCTTTTTTGTGGCACACCACCTCGAAATCCGGGGCCTCGTTTTGGGCCTGGATTTCATAGCGCGAATCCGTTGCCAGGACATTGGCTTTTTCAGATATCAGCAATGCCCCGGCTGATTCGTCAAAGCCCGTGTCCTCGCCGGTAAATCCGCTTACATATCTGCGGTTCTCCCCGATGAGCACCAGCAGGGTGTCAATGCCCGCCTCCGGAAATGACTGCCTGAGTTTTTGTAACCGGTTTTGAATTCGTGGTTCCATGGCTGAGTGTATAGCATATTTTCAGCTGCGAAATCAAAACAGTTGAATCGGTAGCGGGGACAGACCTGAGGTCTGTCCCCGCACATGGGTGAGGACAGACTTGAACTCTGTCCCCGACGCGCGGAACGGAAAGGGATGTCGAATAAATGACCTTGAAATCCCTTGCGGTTATGTTATGTATGAAGCCATGGCAAGGATCATATGCATAGCCGCACCGCTGGCCGGCGCCGGCAAAACCACCGCGGCGATCAACCTTTCCGCCGCGTTTGCCGTGTTTGAACACCAAACCCTGCTGGTGGACTGTGCGCCGGATAATCGCTGCCTGCTCGGAACAGTCATTGAACCGCCGGCACACGCGCCCGGGCTTGCCCGGGCACTGCAGCTGCAGGAGGATGTGGCCCGATACTGCGTGCCCACCCGGCTGGAATTTCTCCGGGTGCTGCCGGCCGGGCAAGGCCTGGATCAGGCAATAAATGATCCCGCTGCTGCAGCAGAAGACAGGCAATGGTTTTCTGAAATGCTCTGCGCCCAGGCGCGGGAGCATGACGTGATTGTCCTGGATACGGCCACGGCTTTGAACGGGATGCTGGCGCAGGCCCTTTGCAATGCAGACGAATTGCTCATTGCGATGCGTATTGATCCGCCTGCGGTCCGGCACATGGATACCGGGTTTGCATCCCTCAGGCAGCTGCTGGAAAAGGCTGCCGGGCTCAGAAAATCGGGAAAATCCGAACTGCGGGTCTCCGGCATTCTGCTGAATTGCTGTGATAATGCGGTCGAGGCCGAAGCCCTGCTTGGCCCGGGCACTTTTGATCAGATCCGGCACGCGTGTCTGCCGGTTTTGATTCCCGAGGATC
Source organism: Desulfobacterales bacterium (assembly GCA_018335195.1). Lineage (GTDB taxonomy): Bacteria > Desulfobacterota > Desulfobacteria > Desulfobacterales > Desulfosalsimonadaceae > Desulfosalsimonas. The sequence continues at coordinate 104,119 of JAGXKN010000005.1, read as the reverse complement.
AACGCCTGCATGAAGCCTACTGGCTTGGCAAACCGGCGGTGTGCCACGATATTGCCGCACCCGGGGCACAGGCATATCTGGACCTTGCCGCCCTGTGGGGCCGGGCCCGGGAGAAAAGCAAAGCCGAAGAAAAGGAAGTCCATCCATGAAACTTGCCCGCAAGGAAATCATACAGGCCTGCGAAAAGCACCTGATCCGGCTGATTGCCAAAAATATTGACAAATCCGCATTAAAAGCGGCCATCCGGGAAAAATACGAATTGACGGCCGGCGATGACATCTCCGTGCATCACGGCGATATCGTGATCCGTAATAACGAAATTGTTTACAAGCTCGATTTCAGCCTGCAGGCCAGCCTTTCCGTGCTGCTGGACCGAAACGGCGAGCCCCTGGACATCACTGCCTCGGACAAAGCGCCCGGAGAGGGCGAGCTTGCCTCCGAAGCCGCAGAGAATGACAAAAGCCGCGAGATGGCCGCTGAAATCGCGCAGATGATCTCTGAAATCAATAAGGAATAAATCTAAGGTGCATTGCCATGAATAACGAACAAATCCGACCGGTGGTCTCCCGGCAGGACATGACCACCATTGAAAGCTATAAATACAAGATTTACAAGCCCACCCGGCTTTTGATCCTGGGCGATACCGACAACGAGGCCGGAAAGCGCATGGAAATGTTCTGCGACCGGATTCAGGCTAACCTGCCCGCGGTCACGGTCGAAAAAGAGCTCGGGGAAGCAGGGGCGCCCCCCGCGATCTTCATTCCGCGCAATCTGCGGTTTGAAGCGGTTCCCGAAGGCAAGCTCCTGGAACTTTTTCTAATAAGCGCAGCCGGCAATGTGCCCGTGGAAGAAGCAGATGCCGGAATTTCCGCGGCAGATATCCAGAACCGGATCAAAATCCCGGGAGTGATACGGATTTACGTGTCCTCGAGCTGCCCCCATTGCCCGGAGGCGCTTTCGAGGTTGCTCTACATGGCAGGATGCACACCGGATATGATCGATCTGCACATCATTGATGCGATGCTGTTTGCGGATGCGGCGGCAGCAGAAAACGTCAAGTCCGTGCCCACAACCGTACTGGATGGAAATTTTCGATGGACCGGCGTTGTTCCGATTTCCGAAATCGTAGATGTAATGGAAAACCGCGATCCCCGGGAACTGAGCTCCGAAACACTGAAAAAGATCGTTGCGGAAGGAGATGCAGAAGGCCTGGCAAACCTGATGGTTACCTATAAGACGATTATTCCGGGTTTTCTGGATCTGCTGGCCCATCCCAGGTGGCCCACCCGGCTGGGGGCCATGGTGACTTTTGAATACCTGGCCGAACAGGCCCCGGAACTGGCCCGCCAAGCCCTTGACGCCATGTGGAGCCGTTTTTCCGGCGTGGACGATGCAGTCAAGGGGGATATCATTCATCTTTTCGGCGTGTTAAATGACAGCCGGCTCAGTGGCAGGCTGGAATCCGTTGTCAACGGCGAATACGCTGAAGCCATCAAGGAAACCGCGCGGGAAGTCATGGCGGACATGCAGGACTAAAACGATAAAAAAAAGGGACGCCAGGCAGTCTGCCCGCGCCCCTTTTGTCATCTTCACTAAGGTTCACCTTGCATCTTTTCTTTTTCTATTTCTATTTTTCCTTTTCCTGCTCCTGCTGGCTGCGCAGCTCCTCGATCACCTTCTGGGCGATCTGGGCGGGCACTTCGTCGTAATGGGAAAACTTCATGGTAAACATCCCCCGGCCGCCGGTCATGGAGCGCAGATCCGGGGCATAGGTCAGCACTTCCGCCATGGGCACCAAGGCCTTGACCACCTGGTTTTTGCCCCGGTTTTCCATGCCCAGCACCCGGCCGCGCCGGCTGTTCAAGTCTCCCATGATATCGCCCATATAGTCCTCGGGTGTGACCACTTCCATTTCCACAATCGGCTCGAGCAGCACGGGCTCGGCCTTTTCCATGGCTTTTTTAAAGGCCAGGGATCCCGCGATCTTGAATGCCATTTCCGAGGAGTCCACGGAATGGTATGATCCGTCATCTACCTTAGCCTGGAAATCAATGCACGGAAATCCGGCCAGCACGCCTTTTTCCGAGGCTTCAGCAATCCCCTTGTCCACCGCGGGAATATAGGTCTTAGGAATCACGCCGCCCACGATCTTGTCCACAAAATGGTAACCCTCGCCGCGCTCCAGGGGCTGGAATTCCACCCAGCAGTCCCCGTACTGGCCGTGGCCGCCGGACTGCTTCTTGTGCTTGCCCTGCACGCGCACCGTTTTCTTAAAGGTTTCCTTGTAGGGCACCTTGGGAATCTTCAGGGTGACCTCCACGCCGTACTTGCGCTTGAGCTTTTCCACCGTGGTTTCGATGTGCACCTGGCCCTGGCCGGTTAAAAGCGTCTGGCGCGTCTCGTCCCTTCGCTCCAAAGACAGGCCGGGATCCTCCTCGATCAGCCGGCCCAGCGACGAATAGATCTTGTCCTCGTCTCCCTTGGACTTGGGTGCAATGGCAAAGGACACCAGTCCATGCAGCGGTTTTGCCGACTCGTAAACAATGGGCTTGTCCGGGTCGCAGAGCGTATCCCCGGTAAAGGTTTCCTTGAGCTTGGCCACTGCCAGGATGTCTCCCGGGGATGCGCCGTCAACGGATTTCTGTTCCTTGCCGTGGATCTGGAGCAGCTGGTTGTATCGTTCCTTGGTCTGCTTGGTGGGATTGTAAAACGTGCCGTCCGGCCCCAGTTTGCCGGAAAATACCTTGAACAGGGTCAGGCGCCCGGCATACGGATCGGCTATGGTTTTAAACACCAGTGCGGAAAAAGGCGCATCCGGGGAAGGCTCGCGCGTTTCTTCCGTGTCCGTGCCCGGCAGATAACCGGTCTTAGGTCCCCGGTCGGCCAGGGCGGGGAGAGTATCTGTCATCATCCCGGCAATCAGATCAACGCCGATATTCGAAGTGGCAGATCCGCAAAGCACCGGAACAAAAACCTTTTCCAGGGTGCCCTTGCGAAGGGCGCTTATAATTTCCGCATCAGACAGGGTTTCGCCTTCCAGGTATTTTTCCACAAGCGCGTCATCCGCCTCGGCAATATTTTCAATCAGTGTCTCGCGCTCGTTTTCCACGGTTTCCTGCATATCCGCCGGAATATCAATGGCCCTGGCCTTGCCGCCTTCATAGGCATAGGCCTTCATGTTGACCAGGTCCACCACGCCCTGGAAATCGGATTCCTGTCCGATTGGCAGCTGCAGGAGAATGGGCTTGGGGGAAAATATCTCCACTGCGTCATTGAAGACCTTGTGAAAGTCGGCCCGCTCCCGGTCCACCTTGTTGATAAACAGAATCCGCGGCAGGCCGAATTCGTCTGCATATTCCCAGGCCTGTTCGGACTGGACCTTGATGCCGTCAATGGCGTCAATAACCGTGACTGCGCCGTCTGCAGCCTGCATGCACATCCGGGTATCTGAAAAGAAATTCTGGTCGCCCGGGGTATCAATCAGGTTCACCTGGCACTTTTTCCAGGCAAACCGGTGAAAGGCGCTTGAAATGCTGCTTCCGCGCTTGACTTCCTCGGGTTCGAAATCCAGTACGGAATTACCTTCGTCCACGCTGCCAAATCTTTTGGTCACTCCTGCATTGTAGAGCAGGGCTTCAGCCAGGGAGGTTTTGCCGGATCCGCCGTGTCCGATCAGGGCGATGTTTCTCAGGTTTTCTGTCATAGCACGTTTAACTCCTCTCTATTCTGCTGGATTTACATGCGGAAATGGACCTGCTGTTTGGTCCAAGTTTGTATACATTCAGCCGCAAAAAATCAACCCTAAGATGCAGGAATCCGCAGCATTTGAATAAATTCCCGGTTTCCGCCGGGACCTAGGACAGGCGAGGGGGTTGCCGTCTCCGCGGTCAGTCCACATTCACGGAAGTGTTCGGAGAGCTCGGCAATTACCCGCTGGTGAAGTTCGGGGTCCCGGACCACGCCACCCTTGCCCACCTCCCGGCGTCCCACTTCAAACTGGGGCTTGATCAGGGCGAAAATCAGGCCGCCGGGCCTGACAAACTGCTGCACCACCGGCACGACAATACGCAGGGAGATAAAAGACACATCAATGGCGGCAAGGTCAAATTCTCCGGGAAACTCCGCCCGGGTGACATATCGGATGTTTGTACGCTCAATCACCGTGACCCGGGGATCCTGCCGGAGTTTCCAGGCCAGCTGGCCGTAGCCCACGTCCACGGCATGGACATTCGCTGCGCCGTTTTGAAGCAGGCAATCCGTGAAACCGCCGGTGGATGCACCCACATCCAGGCAGGCAAACCCGTTTACATCCACCCGGTAGTGCGCCAGGGCATGGGCCAGCTTCAGCCCGCCCCGGGAGACATATGCCAGATCCGGGGCCCGGCTGGCCACATGGGCATCTTCGGTCACAAGCGTGCCCGGCTTATCCACGGGGTAATCATTGACCAGGATCTGACCGGCCATAATCAAAGATTGGGCCCGTTGCCGGCTCCCGGCCAGACCCAGTTCCACCACCCGCAGATCCAGCCGCTTTTTGCCTGCCCGCGCCTTGCTCATTTTTCCGGTTTTTCCCGGCACAGCTTTCTGGCCGCAGCGGCCACGGCATTGGCATCCACCCCGTAATGCGCCCGGAGCTCTTCCTTGGCCCCGTGCGTGACAAAGGTTTCCTGAATGCCCAGCCGGGTAATACGGAAACCAAAAACCCCGCACTCTGCCATGGCTTCGAGCACCGCGCTTCCAAACCCGCCGTGCACCACGTTTTCCTCAATAGTGACGACCCGCGGGATTTTTTGGATCAACCGGCTGATTAACTCGGAATCCACGGGCTTGGCAAACCGGGCGTTTACCACCGTGGCAGATCGGTTGTCCTGTTCGGCAAGCATGCGCCGGGCTTCCATGGCCTCGATGACACTATACCCGACGGCCAGGATCAGGACATCTTCTCCTTCTGCCAGGATCTCGCCCTTTCCGATGGCAACGGGCTTGTCGACTTTTTCAGGCTGCGCGCCGGTGCCTTTGCCCCGGGGATAGCGCACGGCAACCGGGCCGGAATAATTCACAGCGGTTAGAAGCATCCGCTGGAGTTCGTTTTCATCCTTTGGCGCCATGATCACCATGTTGGGCAGGGCCCGAAGGTAGGTGAGGTCAAAAAGCCCGTGATGGGTGGGACCGTCTTCTCCCACGATGCCGCCGCGGTCCATGGCAAAAACAACCGGGAGATTTTCCAGGCACACATCATGGAGCACCTGGTCATAGGCCCGCTGGAGAAAAGTCGAATAAATGGCCACCACCGGTTTTAATCCTTCCACGGCCATGCCCGCGGCAAATGTCACCCCGTGGGCTTCTGCAATGCCCACGTCATAGAACCGGTCCGGAAACTGCCGGGAGAACTCAACCAGGCCGGTGCCTTCGGGCATGGCAGCGGTCACGGCCACGATTTTTTCATTGTCCCGGGCCAGGCGCAGCATGGTTTTGCCGAAAACCTCCGTGTAAGAGGGCACCGTGCTGCAGGACACCCGGTCTCCGGTCTTTGCGTCAAAACACCCCACGCCGTGAAAATACACGGGATTTTGCTCCGCCGGGGCATATCCCTGTCCCTTTTTGGTGGACACGTGCAGCAGTACCGGTTCGTCCAGGTTCTTGATGTTCTCCAGGATATCAATAAGATGGTCGATCCGGTGGCCCTTGATGGGTCCGAAATATTCGAAGTTAAATGCTTCAAAAAGCATGCCCGGGGTGACAAACGCCTTGAACGACTCCTCCGCCCGCTTGGCAAACTGGTAGGCATCGGTTCCGATTTTGGGCAAAGAGCGCAGCAGTTCGCCGAAATCCTTTCGCAGATCCTGTATGGATCTTGCCGAAAACGTCCGGCTCAGCAAAGAGGAGAGGGCGCCGACATTGGGCGAAATCGACATTTCATTATCATTTAATATGACAATCAGGTCCTTGTGAATGTCTCCGGCCTGGTTTAATGCCTCGTAGGCCAGCCCCGCGGTCATGGATCCGTCTCCGATCACCGCGATCACTTTGGCGTCCTGCTTTTTCAAACGCTTGGCACACGACATGCCGAGCCCCGCGGAAATCGAGGTGCTGGAATGGCCGGTGGAAAATGCGTCATACGGGCTTTCCGTGATCTTGGGAAAACCGGAAAGCCCTTGGAACTGCCGCAGCGTGGAAAACCGGTCCTGCCTTCCGGTCAGCAGCTTGTGGGTGTAGGACTGGTGGCCCACATCCCAGATCAGCTTGTCATCTGGCAGGTCAAATACGTAATGAATTGCAATGGTAAGTTCCACCACCCCGAGATTGGAAGCCAGGTGCCCGCCGGTATGCGATACCACGTCCACGATCTGCTGCCGGATTTCCCGGGCCAGGGCGGGCAGCTCGGCGCGGGGCAGTTTTTTCAGATCAGCAGGGGAGTTGATGTTTTCAAGCAAGCCCAATGGAATGGGATCTCCTTTTTTAAATTTCTTCAGCTTTTGGTTGTCGTGGTGGCTGTGTTTATTTGTTTCGCGCAATAATATATCTTGCCAATGCAGTGAGCGGCTTTGCTTTGGTATCAAAAATCGCGATGGCCTGCAAGGCATTATCCACGAGACTGTCGGCATATTCATCGGCCCGGGACAGGCCCATAAGAGCCGGGTAAGTTGATTTACCGCGCGCCTGGTCGGTTCCGGATGCTTTGCCCATGGTTTCCGGATCACCGCGCACATTTAAAATATCATCCGTGACCTGGAAGGCCAGCCCGATGTTTTCGGCATACACCTGAAGGGCGTCTGTCTGCTCCCTGTCTGCGCCGGCCAGCAGCGCGCCTGAAACCACGGCAGTCTCTATCAGGGCGCCGGTTTTCATCCGGTGCATCTCTTTTAGGGAATCGAGATCCAGAGGCGCCTGCTCGGCCTGCATATCGCGCATCTGGCCCTCGATCATCCCCCGGTACCCGGATGCTCCTGCGATCATGCCGATCACCCGGAGCATCCGCACCGCGTCAGTTTCCGCATATTGCCCGCAGTCCGCCAGGGTTTCAAAGGCAAGTGTTAACAGGGCATCTCCGGCCAGGATGGCTGTGGCCTCGTCAAAAGCCACGTGGCAGGTGGGCCGGCCCCGGCGCAGATCGTCATTATCCATTGCCGGCAGGTCGTCATGGATCAGGGAATAGGTATGAATCATTTCTATGGCGCAGGCGGTCTGAAGCACGGCCTTGGTCACTCCTCCCACAGCTTCGGCCGCAGCCAGGCACAGCACCGGCCGGAACCGTTTTCCCGAACCCATCAGCGAATGGCGTATGGCCGTGCACACCCGCGTCTCGGCGTGGCTGCGCGCAAGAATCCGCTCAAGCCGGCCGTCAATGCGCCCGCGCCGGTCTTCCAGGTATGTCCGCAGATCAAAAGATTTATCAGATGCCTTGGTGGTGTTATTCATTTTCCGAAGAATTCTGATCTGTTGCATCGGATTCCGCCATAAACGGGGTCTCCCGGGCCGATCCGTCCTGCTGCTGCATCAGGCGGGTGATCTTTTTTTCTGTTTCGTCGAGTTTTTCAAAGCAGGACTGGGAAAGCTTCACGCCTTCCTCGAATCTCTTGAGCGCCTTGTCCAGGGGCAGGTTGCCGGCTTCCAGCTCCTCGACGATTTTTTCAAGCTGGTTCATGGATTCTTCAAAACTCTTTTTTGCCATTTTTATTTACCTTATGAATACGGGCGGTTATACTTCCTTTTGAAAGCAGCACTTCAATATCCTGACCGGCTTCTGTCATGCCGGCATCCGTGAGCACCGCGCCGTCGGGCAGGCGTCGGGTGATACTGTAGCCGCGCTCGAGAACGGCAGCCGGGCTCAGGGCATACATCCGGCCGTAAAGGGACTCGAGTGCGCCGCGCTTGCGCTGCATTTCCGCGGCTGCCGCGGTCTTTAACCGGCCTTCCAGGTGCGCCCGGCGATCGGCCAGGGCCCGGATACGCGCCCGGATCGGGGCGGCAAAAAGGCGTTTTTCGTGCCAGGCCAGGCGCTCGCGGTTCCGGCTGACCAAACGGTCCATGGCGTTTTTTAACCTAGTATAATCCTCGTCCAGCCGAAGACGCAAATCATCCAGCCGCCGCCTGGGGTGGACCATGCGTCGGCCCAGTTTTTCCAGGTACCGGCGCTGCTCCTGGATCTGCCTGGAAATCCGCGCATGCATCCTGCGGGTATAGGCCCGGAGCGTGTATAACACGTCCGCCTTTACAGGCACGGCCAGCTCGGCTGCGGCAGACGGCGTGGGCGCGCGCAGATCTGCAACAAAATCGGCAATGGTGAAGTCGGTCTCATGGCCCACTGCGGATATCACCGGCACCCGGGACGCAAAAATCGCCCGGGCCACTCCCTCGAAATTAAACGCCGCCAGGTCTTCCAGCGAGCCGCCACCCCGGGCGACAATCACAACATCGGCATCCGCATGCGCATCTGCCAGGCGAAATGCGGCCGTAAGCTGAGCTACAGCCTCGTCGCCCTGAACCGCGGCCGGGATGATGACCACCGGCATGTTGGGAAAGCGGCGGTGCATGACCCGCAGGATATCATGGACCACCGATCCGGTTGCAGAACTGATCACCGCAACCTTGGCAGGCAGAAAGGGAATCTTTTTCTTGTACTGCTCGTCAAAAAGGCCTTCGTCTGCCAGTTTGGCCTTGAGCTGCTCAAATGCCGCCTGCAGTGCACCTGCACCGGAAGGCTCCAGGTATTCCAGGATCACCTGGTAATTGCCCCGGGGCGCATACACCGACACCCGGCCGAACCCTGTAACCGTCATGCCGTCTTCGGGCATGAACTTGAGGTTCCGGTTCTGGCCCCGGAACATGACCGCCTGGATCCGGGCCTCCGGGTCTTTTAACGTAAAATAGTAATGGCCGGAGGCAGGCACGCGGATATTGGAGATTTCCCCGGAAATCCAGACAAATGGATAGGATGTTTCCAGTAACGCTTTAATCCGCGCGGTCAGCTCGGAGACGGAAAAAATTTTCCGCTCTGTGGATATAGTCTGTTCATGCTGTGGCATTGTTTTTTTCCTGCCTTTTTGTCGAACACATAAAACTAGCACACCCCGGGCAATCATTCAATCCAAAATCAGCCGGCTTACCCCCCGGACCGGAGCGCGGAATTGTTATAACGTCTGATAAGAAATATTATGTAAACTTTTAGCCAAAACTGCAATAGTCGAGCATAGACTCGAGTCTGGGTCTGCCCTGCGGGTGTTTCAAGCAGAAAACTCATTTGGGTTGGCATTTAAAAAGGAGGAAAGGAGGATTAAAAAAAACAGAAATTTCCTGCAAGCAGGGAATTGAAGAAAACGAAGCGGTCAATACATCAGCGGGATCAAAATTCAGGCAGACGGGTCCAGCAGCTCGCGTACCGCTGGCATGATGTAGATATCCTCCAGGGGCATTTGTTTTAAGCAGGCAGACAGGGCCTGGATTTTTTCATTGACTGTCAGGTTCTTGTCCATGATAAAAACCGACTCGCCCTTTACCCGGCACAGTCCGCTTTGCGCATTGACCCCGGTGACGCGCAGATTCTGCTCAATAACCCGGATGCCGGTTTTTTCCGCCACCTCAATGAGGTGCTGGTATACTTGTTTTCGTCTCATGAACCGAAAAACGCCTGTTTAAAAACGATCTGTCTTGAAAACGCCGCCGGATGTGTTATCTTGTTTCAGATTTAGAGTCCAACTGCACAATCATGTATCTCGTTTGTTATCGATCATATAGCTCTATCCAATAAAAGGAGGCTCCAATGACAGAGACTGCAACCACCCGCCAGGACACCCGCACCCAGGTACGGGTCAACAGCTTTATCCGCAGCGTGTACAACTGGATGGCCGGGGGCCTGGCGCTGACCGGCATCGTGGCCTATTTCGCCGCACACAACCAGACCCTGAACCACCTGATTTTCGGCGCGCCCATGGTCTTTTTCGGACTGATCATTGCCGAACTCGGCATGGTTTTTTATCTCAGCGCGCGGATTCAGAAAATGGCGGCATCCACCGCCACCGGGCTTTTCCTGCTGTATGCCGCAATAAACGGGCTGACCCTGTCCTTTATATTCCTGGTTTATACCAGCACCTCCATTGCCTCGGTCTTCTTTATCTGCGCGGCCACGTTCGTGACCTGCAGCATCTACGGCATGACCACGAAGCGGGATTTGACATCCTGGGGCAATTTCCTGTTCATGGGATTGATCGGCATTATCATCGCCTCCGTGGTCAACATGTTCGTGCAGAGCTCGGGTATGGCCATGATTATCAGCTATATCGGCGTGCTGGTATTTGTCGGGCTTACCGCATATGACACCCAGAAGCTTAAAAACATGGCACTGACCCAGCCCGAGGGCCTGGAGGCCGGCGTTGTGAGAAAAGGCGCCATCATGGGCGCGCTGTCTTTGTACCTGGACTTTATCAACCTGTTCATCATGCTGCTCTATATATTCGGCGGGCGGCGGTAAGGATTTATTCGCCCAGGTTTTCGCTCACCACGTCCACAATGTCCTGGCACATGCGATCGGTTTCATCCGGGTCAGGACCCTCAACCATCACGCGGCAGAGGGGTTGGGTGCCGGAATATCTGACCAGCACCCTTCCCCGGTCCCCCAGATGGTTTTCCACCCTTTCAATGACCTGTGCAATTTCCGGAAACTGATAAATATCGGTTTTTTGCCGGATCCGGACGTTTTTTAATACCTGCGGAAAGACATCCATGATGCCGCGCAGCGACGAAAGGGATTGACCGGCGCAGTGCATGGCCTCCAGAAGCCGGATGGCCGTCATGATCCCGTCTCCGGAACTGTGATGATCCAGGAAAATCATGTGCCCGGAGTCCTCCCCGCCGAGCACGGCGTCGCTTGCGCGCATCCGGTCCAGCACGTACCGATCTCCCACGTCCGTGACCATGTGCCGGATCCCCATTTGCTTTAACGCATTGATCAACCCGACATTGCTCATCACCGTGCTGACCACCAGGTTGTTTTTCAGCACGCCGGCCTGTTCCATGTGCCGGGCGCAGATGGCCAGGATGTGGTCTCCGGTCACCGGGCTGCCGGTTTCATCCACTGCGATCAGCCGGTCTCCGTCTCCGTCAAAGGCAAGGCCCACATCCGCTCCGGCATCCACCACGGCCTTCTGCAGAGGTTCAATGTGCTGGGATCCGCAATTCGCGTTAATATTCAAGCCGTTGGGCTGATCGGACAAAACCGTGACCCCGGCCCTGAGCTCGGAAAACACCCGGGGGGCAATCATGGAAGTCGCACCGTTGGAACAGTCTATCACCAGGTGCAGATCCTTTAAATTATCCGCCTCTTGCATGCTTTGCTTCAAAAACCGGGTATACCAGTCCCGGGCCTCTGGCATGGAATGGATAATCCCGATTTGATCGTCGGTTGCCGGAACAAAATCCCCATTCGAATTCAGGACCCGGTTTTCAATGACCTGCTCGGTCTCCCTGTTTAGCTTGAATCCCTGGCTGTCAAAAATCTTGATGCCGTTGTCCTCGTAAGGATTGTGGGATGCCGAAACCACGATGCCGGCATCCGCCCTGACCGCGGTGGCCAGAAACGCCACTGCGGGCGTGGGGATGATGCCCGCCAAATAAACGTCTGCGCCGGCTGAACAGATCCCGGCAGCCAGGGCCGCTTCCAGCATGTCCCCGGAAATCCGGCCGTCTTTTCCGATCACAATGCGCGAACGGCTGTTGGTCTTCAGCACCGCAGCCACTGCACGGCCCACGTGCAGGGCAATCTCCGGCGTGATCGGATATCGGTTGGCCACGCCGCGAATTCCGTCTGTACCAAAAAGCGCTTCCATGGTTTGTGCTTTTCTCCTGTGGTGTCACCGGGTGGTTGCAAAGTCGGCTATAAGCGGTTTATGCGCTGTTAAAAGCCGGTACCATGCTCAGCCAGCGACCGGTCAGAGACTCGATGATTTCCATGAGCCAGTCCGTGCCGGCAGCAGCCGCATCCGGATCAAGAGACCGTATGACTGCCACGTAATCATAACTGCCGCTTGCTTGGATCTGATCCCGGATCCGTTTTATAAACGCATCGCGCTTTTCCGGGCTTTCCACTGCCGGCCCGCCTGTGCGCAGCTCCTGTTCCAGGCGGGACCAGTTGTCATATAACTGCCTTTTTTGGGAAAGCAGGGTGTCAGAAGCGCCCTGCCCGGCTGATGCCTGGTAATTTTTTAAAGATTCCGGCATCTTGTCCGCAAATTCCCCGAGGCGCCGGATTCTTTCATCAATACAGGCATCCAGTGTCCGGACAAGCCCGTTATAAAGTTCATCAGGCATGATCTCGGATATAAACAGGCTACGCACGTATTCGTACCAGTGCCGCAGGGCCTGGAGGCCGGCGATATAGTGCAGGTTGTGCAGTACAATGCGCTTGATATTCCGATAAACAAGTCCGCCGTGATACGGGGCGTTTCCGGATTTGCCGGAGCCCCCGAATATCAGCCGCCCGGGCCGGAGCTCGTCCTTGCGGTTGATGGTGCCTGCAGCAATAACCGTGCCGTAGGCCAGCCGGCAGGGGCCCACCAGACCGCCCTGCCCGCCCAGAAAGATCGGCGCCTGGTTGATCATCACGCCGTGTGCCACATCCCCGATCAGCGAAGGCGTGGCCTTGTCCTGCTGGGGCGTGAAGTTGAAATGAATGTATGAACTGCCCACCTCGCTGTGATTCTTTTTGCCGGTGCCCCCGGCCATCAGGCAGTCGCAGAAATTCACCAGGCTGCCCAGGGTGACAAACGGAAACAAAATGGTCTGTTTCAATCCGGCAATATGGGCTGCGCTGGCTTCTTCTTCCAATATGGAGCCGTCACGGACCTGGGCGCCCGAGCCAACAGAAGCTCTTTTCAAAAAAACCGAGCCCTTAAAGTATCCTCCCTTAAGTTCCGCATCAGGCCCGATCAGGCAGTTTTCCACTGTGGCGGGCGTTTCTTTTCCGATTTCCGCCCTTGCGCATATCAGTGTATCCGCCCCCCGGATGCGGCAGCCGGCATGGATCGTCGCACCCGGCAAGATCCGCCGGACGTCCACCTCCGGGGCGAGTTCAATGCTTTCCGGGTTTGGAATCCTGACGCCTTTGCGGATCAGTGCTTGAATCATGGTCTGCTGTCCGTAATTGATTTCCGGGCAAATGCAATGCCCCTGGTCCGTGGGGTGGTTGTTAACCTAGATCCCTACCAATTCTGCCCCGGCTTGTCCACCAATTTTGAGAAAATTTTTTTGATATCAGGTTGTTAAGCGAGACTTCTTGAAGGCAGAATTTTTTTGTGCTATAAAAACGCTTTACTGCAAAACACTTATGCTCACGACCATAAACGATCTGAAAAGGATTCATGGAAAGCCAAAAATATCGCCTCCTGACAAGAAGCGACCTGGACGGCTTGGTCTGCGCAGTATTGCTGCGGCATCTTGACATGATCGGGCAAATCGTTCTCATTGATCATCCCAGCGTGATGCAGGAGGGCCGGGTCGAGGTCAGGGATACGGATATCATCGCCAACCTGCCTTATGTTCCCGGCGCCTGGCTGGCCTTTGACCATCACCTGTCCGAAGCCTTGAGAAACAAGGCGGATCCCAGGCACATCATTGATCCGGATGCCCCTTCTGCCGCCCGGGTAATATACGAATATTACGGCGGAAAATCCGGGTTTCCCGAATTTTTTGACGATATTATGGCAGCCGTGGACAAGGCGGACGCAGGCCGGTTTTCGCGTCAGGAGATTCTGCATCCCACAGACTGGGCCCTGCTCAATTTTCTCGTGGACAAGCGCACCGGAATCGAGGACTGGGGGAAATTCGCCATATCCGAAGAGCAGTTCAAGCTCAGCCTGATTGACTGGATCGGAAAGATGCCCATTGAAGAAATCATGCAGATGCCGGATGTGGCCCGACGGGCGGAACTCTATTTTCATTATGAGTCGAAATACAAGTCTCAACTGACCGCCAGTGCAATCATCCACCGAAATATCGTTGTCCTGGACTGCCGATCACAGCAGCAGATCTATCCGGGGAACCGATTCATCGTCTACGCGCTTTACCCGCAGTGCAATGTATCCATACAGGTCAAGCACGACCCGGAAACCGGGAAAACCACCTTTTCCGTGGGAAAATCCATTATCAACAAGACCTCGGATGCCAACATCGGCCAGCTCATGTTAAAATACGGCGGCGGGGGACACCGGGCTGCCGGTGCCTGCCACGTTGCCGAAACAGAAGCCGAAAAGGTGCTTGCAGAAATTATTGAAGCCCTGACGGATTCGGATTAACCAGGAGGGGCAAAGCCATGACAGAAGACCCGCTTGCCGAAACCAGATCCGCAAAAAAGCTGGCAGCTTCTGCAGAGCGAATGGCGCTGCCGGAAAACCACTTAAAACATTTAATAATCCGGAAACACCGGTTTTCCGAGCTTTCCGCCTCAGGCGGCGGGCTGTTTCTTGATTTTTCCCGCCAGCGGGTGGATGATGACGTGATGCGCCAGCTTTATGACTTGGCTGCGGAAAGAGCGGTGCAGCAGCAATTCAACGATATGATCCGCGGCGGCATTGTCAACCGCACGGAAAACCGGGCGGCCCTGCATACGGCAGCAAGGGATTTTTCAGGGCAGCCCGTATACGTCAACGATCGGGATGTAATGGCCGATATCCGCCGGGTTTGCCAGGAGATCCGGGATTTTGCCGCCCAAATACACGCCGGGGAACTCACCGGCAGCACAGGCAAGCCTTTTCGGCATGTCGTGGTAATCGGCATCGGAGGTTCTTATCTGGGCACGGAATTTGCCGCAACCGCCATGCAGGCCCTGGCAGACAGGGACATTGAGCTGCGGTTTCTTTCAAACGTGGATATTGACTGTTTCGGTGCCATTGCCGGGCAGGTCGACCCGGAGGCCACCCTCTGGATCGTGATATCCAAGAGCTATACCACCACCGAAACCATGGCCAATGCAAATCTGGCCAGCGACTGGATTCACAGACAGGGCCTGAATCCGGAAGACCACCTGGTTGCCGTGACCAGTTCCGGCAGCCCGGGCGATGAGCCCGCCAACCCGGTTCGCCGGGTATTTCACATGTTTGCGTTCATCGGCGGGCGTTTCAGTGTCACCTCTGCTGTCGGCGGCGTGCCGCTGAGCCTGTACCTGGGTTATGAACGGTTTGAAAAGTTCTTAAAGGGCGCCCATGAAATGGACAGACACGCCGCAGAGGCGCCCATGGAAACAAACCTGCCGCTGATCAGTGCATTGCTGGGCATCTGGAACAATAATTTCCTTGGGTTTCCGGCATGCGCAACGATCCCGTATTCCACCCCGCTTGCCAAGCTGCCAGCGCATATCCAGCAGTTATACATGGAAAGCAACGGCAAGGCCGTGACCCAGGACGGCCGTCGCGTGGAAAACGAAACCGGCGTGATCGTTTTCGGAGAGCCCGGAACCAATGCGCAGCATTCCTTTTTCCAGCTCGCACACCAGGGACGCCCCTTTCCGATCGAGTTTATCGGGGTGGTACGGCCGCAGCACGCGGATTATACAAACAAATCCAAGGGCGTGACCAACCACCAGGAACTGTGGGCCAATCTGATTGCCCAGCCCCGGGCACTGGCCTGCGGTACCGCCGGTGCTTCCCATCCCGCACGCGAATTTTCCGGCAACCGGCCGTCTTCTGTGCTGCTGCTTTCCGATCTTTCTCCGGAAAACATCGGCCGGCTCCTGGCATTCTATGAGGCCAGGACCGTATATGAAGCCTTTATATGGGATATCAACCCGTTTGACCAGTTCGGCGTGGAGCTGGGCAAAACCATGGCCTCGGGTCTGAGAAAAGAGATGGCGGAAAAAAACAGGGATCCCGGGCGCGTTATTAGCACCGGGGATCCCATTTCTGACGCATATCTGGATATTTTCTTTTCAGGCAGGGTTTAAATTAAAAAAAACCGAGAACTTTCTAATCCTCAAACTGATAAACCAGCGCCGCCCAGGTCACGCCTGCACCCAGACCGGCAAAAAGCACCGTGCTTGACTTGCCGATAATCCCCTTTTCAAGGGCCTCGTCCAGTGCAATGGGAATGCTTCCTGCGGTGGTGTTTCCGTAGCGCTGGATGTTGTGATACATCTTGTCCTCGGAGACGTTCAGCGCTTTCTGAAAACCCTGGTTGATCCGCATGTTGGCCTGATGCGGGATGATCAGGTCCACGTCTTCGACGCCCGCTCCGGCCTGTTCCAGGGCCTGGTAGGAAACCTCCGGAAGCCTTGTCAATGCAAGCTTGTAAACGTTTCTGCCGTCCATGACCGGGAAGTGGCGTCCCTGATCCAACATTTCATGGGTCAGCCGCTGGCTCAGGCGGGAGGCCGGGGCTTCGGTCATCAGTGCATCTGCATGCTTTCCCTGGGCATGCAAAGAGGCGCCACGGATACCCACGGGTGCATCGGTTTCCACGCCCTCCAGGCAGACCGCCCCGGCCCCGTCGCCGAAAATTACGGTCACGTCCCGGCCGGCGGTGGACTTGTCGAGTCCGGTACTGTGCACCTCTGAGCCCACAAACAGCACGCGGTTGTAATACCCGCTCTTGATATAGGCATCCGCGGTGGTCATGCCGTAGAAAAAACCCGTGCACTGCTGACGGATATCCAGGGCCGGTGTGGTCTCCAGGCCCAGCTTGTGCTGCAGCAGGCATCCGGGTCCCGGAAAGAAAATATCCGGGCTCAGGGTGGCGAATATAATCAGGTCAATGTCTTCGGGCTTCCATCCGGCGCGGTCCATGGCAATTTTTGAAGCCTCCAGGCCCAGGTCCGCAGCTCCCACCCCGCCTTCCTCCGGAACCCAGTACCGCTGCTCAATACCGGTTCGCTGCCGGATCCACTCGTCAGTGGTATCCATCCACCGGGTCAAATCCTCGTTGGTCACTAACCTCGACGGCAGGCAACGGCCTGTTGCCCTGATCATCGTCTTTTTCATATTCCCCTTCTATTTGCTTTTCAGAAAATTGAATTCCGTGTTGTCCTTCATTTCTCGTCCGACTGTGCCAGATTCGAAATATCCGCCCTTTGCTCAGCCGGTTTCCTTGACCACGTTTTTTGCCACGGGCCCGCGGTTGCTTTCTTCGACATCAAAGGTAACCGACTCGCCTTCTGTAAGCGTTTTAAACCCGGGCTCGTCAATTGCGGAGTAATGCACAAATATATCCTGTCCCTCCTCGCGCTGGATAAAGCCGTAACCCTTTTTTTCGTTAAACCATTTTACTGTTCCTTTTGCCAAACCCGGTCCTCCTTGTTTTGAGGGGTTCCTGAAACTTCCGGCAGATACGCGCCAAATACGAAAAGCGGCACGAATGCCGCCTTCCGGCTTCACAACCGTTATAAGCCTTTTTTCTCCGGAAGGCTGACACAAATGGCCGGCTTCCGGTAAAAATGCAATGGCTTATCCCTGATCGGCTTCGGGCAGATTTTTTTCCACGGGATACTTTTGTTTCAGAGACTCGATATAGGGTTCCAGCTCCTGCATGACTTTTTCGCGCTGCAGTTTTTCCCGGATGGATGCCTTGACCTCATCCAGGGATTCCATGCTGGAAGGCGTTTTGTCCTCCACTTTAATCAGGTGATAGCCGAATCGGGTTTCCACGATATCGCTGACTTCTCCGGGCGCCAAGGCAAAGGCGGCCTTATCAAAGTTTTCAACCATCTGGCCGCGGCTGAAAGAACCCAGATCCCCGCCCTTTTCGCTGCTCGGCCCCTCGGAATGCTGCCTGGCCAGCTCGGAGAACTCGGCACCCGCTTCGAGCTTTTCCTGTACTTCCCGGATTTTTTCCTCTGCCCTGGCTTTTTCCTTGCCACTTGCATCTGGGCCGGCCTCGATCAAAATGTGGCGGGCATGAACCTTTTCCGGAACCTCGAACTCCTGCTTGTTTTCCTTGTAATAAGATTGCACGTCCGCATCCGTGACAGAGACCTTTGATGCCACTTCCTGGTCGATAAGCGCCCGGATGGCCATATTCTCCCGGATTTCTTTGCTCAGGGTTTCCTCGGAATAGTTCATGCTGGCAATTTTTTTCTCAAAGGCTTCCTCATTTTCAAACTGGCCTTTTAACTGGTCGATTTCCGACTGGATTTTTTCGGAGTCCACTTCAATGCCCACTTCCTGGCTTTCCTGGTAAAGAAGCTGTTTTTCGATCAGGTTGTCCAAAATGGTCTCCCGGAGCTGGGCCAGGCGCTCACCCTTGATCGGCATTCCCTGGCTGGAATAACGTGCTTTCATCATGTCCAGTTTTCTGTCCAGGTCCTGCCGGGAAATTTCCACGCCATCGACAACCGCCACGTAACCGGCGTCTTCTGCATTTTTGTCGCTGCCGCCGGCCTTCTCGGCCAGGCCGGTTTGTGCGGACGCCAGCATGAAAACTGCGGCCGCAAATATCAACATTCCTTTACACCAGTAGCTACGCATAAAATTGACTCCTTTTAAATAAATTGCGCTGCGTTGAAAAATTGAGAATTCCGGTAAACAAGCGAAACAACCCGGAGGCGGACATTACCGGCAGGGGGAGTGCAAGAAGAAAACCTGGCCATGAAGGATTGGACGCTACGTACAAAATACGTTCCCCGGGTGTTGCAAACTTCACTTCCCCTTGGTTGGAAAGTGGTCGGGACGGCTGGATTTGAACCAGCGACTCCAGCGTCCCGAACGCTGTGCTCTTCCAGACTGAGCCACGTCCCGACATTCGGATGCAATTTTTAGGTCACAATGAAACGATTGTCAAACAAAAAATCAACAAGTCAGCCCGGCATCCGTCTTTCCCGGGGTTCCCGTATCTTCCGGCCCCCGGCACCACCGGGGCTTACTGGAACGGATTGTTGAGCATAATGGTCTGATTTCTGCCGGGTCCTACGGATATAATCTCTATCGGTGTCTCTGTCAAGTCTTCAATGCGTTTGAGGTAGCTGCGGGTATTTTCCGGGAGATCAGCATAACTCCGGACACCGGATAAATCTTGGCTCCATCCGGGCAGGGTTTCATAAACCGGTTCACATTCGGCCAGCACGTTTAAGCTTGTGGGAAAATGATAAACCTGTTTGCCCCTGTACTGATACCCGGTGCAGATCTTTAATTCCTCCATCTCGCCGAGCACGTCGAGCTTGGTAACCGCAAAGCCCGTAAGGCTGTTAAGCCGGGCCGCGTTTCGCAGCATCACGGTATCGATCCAGCCGCATCTGCGCCTGCGGCCCGTGGTTGCACCGAATTCCGCGCCCTTTTCCTGGATGAAGTTTCCCGTATCATCAAAGAGCTCCGTGGGAAACGGGCCTTTGCCCACCCGCGTGGTATAAGCCTTGACAATCCCGGTGACCTTGTCGATTTTCCTGGGCCCGACCCCGGAACCGCAGCACGCATTGCCGGAAACCGTGTTTGAAGAGGTCACATACGGATAAGTGCCGTGGTCAATGTCCAGGTGGGTGCCTTGGGCCCCTTCAAACAGCACGCGCTTGTCGGCCCGCAATACCTCGTCGATGATCACGGAAATATCACTCACATAGGGTGCCAGCCTGTCCCGGTACGCGCGGAAGCGCGTGATCATGTCCTCAACATCAATGGGCTCGCACTCATAAAAACGGGTCAGGTAAAAGTTCTTTTCCTCTGCAACCGCCCGGACATTGTCCTCAAACCCGGAATCCAGCAAATCCACAAACCGTATACCGCGTCTTGCCGCCTTATCTTCATAACAGGGCCCGATGCCCCGGCCGGTGGTGCCGATCTGCTTTTTGCAGTTTGCCGCCTCTCTGGCATGATCCAGGGCCTTGTGATACGGCATGATCACATGGGCCTTTTCACTGATTTTCAGGCGCTGCGAGCTCACATCCACGCCTTTGTCCGCCAGGTAATCAATCTCCGTGATGAGCACTTCCGGGTCCACCACCATGCCGTTTCCGATAACACAGGTTTTGCCCTGGATGATCCCGGAAGGCACCAGGTGACTGATAAATTGCTCTCCGTTTACCACCATGGTATGGCCGGCATTGTTGCCGCCCTGGAAGCGAACCACATAATCGGAATACTCGGCCAGCAGGTCCACGATTTTCCCCTTGCCCTCGTCACCCCACTGGGTCCCGACGATAACGATATTGGCCAATTGCTGCTCCTTTCAAAATGCAAAGCCGTTAAATCCGCACTATGTCAAAAAAATACGGCAGGACTTCTATGGGGTCTGTTTCTCCCGTCTTGCCGTAAAAAAATCCACAATCAATTCCCGGCATTCGTTTTCACGAACCCCGCTGACGATTTTCGGGCTGTGATTCAGTCGCCGGTCTGCGGAAAAATCATACAGGGACCCGGCAGCTCCCCACCTGGGGTCTCGCGTGCCAAACACAACGCACTTTAACCGGGCATGGATGACAGCGCCCATGCACATTATGCAAGGTTCAATTGTAACATACAGAGTCGCGTTTAACAAGCGATAGTTTTGCAGGCGATCCGCGGCCGCCCGGATTGCCAGGATCTCGGCATGCGCCGTGGCATCCGAGAGGCGAATGCACTGGTTAAATGCAGACGCCAGCATTTCTCCGGATTCATCCACCAGCACGGCCCCGACCGGCACTTCGCCGACGGCACGGGCCTTGTACGCCTGGCCAATGGCCGCATCCATCTGCCGCAGATTAAAGGCCGCAACATCCGAACTGTTATAAAACTCGTTTGCGCTCATGGGGTGTCAGCTTATCATAATTATCGGCCGGATGCAGATCAAAATCGATCCCGCTCGCAACTTATCATTGACAAGGCCGGGCGGATTGCTTATTAAGGGTACAACCATTATTTCCGCGCCCGTAGCTCAGCTGGATAGAGTGCCGGACTACGAATCCGTAGGTCGAAGGTTCGAATCCTTCCGGGCGCGCCAGGAAATTCAAGGGCTCGGCCGACTTCGGCTGAGCCCTTTTTTTATAATGCAGGCATCAGGCTTGACACAAAAAAAGCCGTAATCCTGAATCCGGGATTACGGCCTGATCTGGTTTTGGTGGTGCCGAAGGGGAGACTCGAACTCCCACTGGAATACTCCAACTAGACCCTGAACCTAGCGCGTCTACCAATTCCGCCACTTCGGCACATTGTATCCTGACCAACTCCTGCCAAAACAATCATTGATCAAAGATGAATTTTTTTATATAAAGCCATAATACTTTGTTGTCAAGACGAAAATCTTTCAATATACAGTTCCCGCGATTGGACATGTTGTTTTTATGAAAGTTATACATGGTTTAGAGCAGATCCAGACCCCTTTTGAAAACACCGTGGTGGCCATCGGCAACTTTGACGGTGTGCACCTGGGGCACCAAGCCATTCTTGAATGTGTGCGGCAAAAGGCCGAAGCCATCAACGGCGCCGCTGTGGCCATCACCTTTGACCCGCACCCGGTCAAGATCCTGGGCGCCAACGGCTCACCGCCCCTGATTACGGTGCTTGAACAGAAACTCGAACTCATCGGTGAGATGGGAATTGATTTTCTGATATGCATCCCCTTTGATCAGTCCTTTGCCGCAGTCACGGCCCACGAGTTTCTCGAGCAGATCCTGATCGGCAAACTCGGCATGAAAGCCATCGTGATCGGCAGGGATTACACGTTCGGCAAAAATCGCAAGGGAAACGTGGCCTTTTTGCAGGAACATTCCGAAAAACACGGATTCGAAGTCATCGTGCCCGACTGGGTGCCGGTCACACCCGAAGGCACCGACCGGGTCAGCAGTACCCGAATCCGGGAAATCATCGAGGCCGGCAATGTGGCTGATGCCAAACCGCTTCTGGGACGTTACTATCAGCTCCGCGGCACGGTGGGCGCTGGCCGCAACCGCGGGGGCCGACTGCTCGGCTGTCCAACGGCCAACATCGTCCTGCAGGACGAGCTTTGCCCGAAGACCGGGGTTTACGCGGTAATGGTGGAAACCGATCAGGGCAGATTCAAGGGCGTTGCCAATATCGGGTACAGCCCGACCTTTGATGATCACCTTTTTACAGTGGAAGTTCACCTGTTGGATTTTGATACCGATCTTTACGGACAGAAAGTCCGGGTTGACTTTGTCGAGCGGATCCGGGACGAAAAAAAATTCAGCAGTCCGGACGAACTCTCCGGTCAAATTAAAAACGACATTGAAAACGCACACAGGATTCTGTCGAACAAAACCTGATGGATCGCAGGAATCCCTTAACCGATTTTTCAGCCAGGAACATTGAGCCATGCCCGTATTAACCATTTTAACCTATCCGGACCCCCTGCTCAAGGAACCGGCCGAGCCGGTGGAACACATTGATGATGAAATCCAGCAGCTCATCGATGATATGGCGGAAACCATGTATCAGGCCCCGGGCGTGGGACTTGCCGCAACACAGGCAGGCATTGGCAAGTCCGTTATTGTATTTGACCCTGAGGCGGATCCAGTCAACAGGAACTTCCATGTACTGATCAACCCGGCCATCATTGATGCCCGGGGAAAAACCGTTTCGGAAAACGAGGGATGCCTGAGCGTGCCCGATTTCAGATCGGATGTAAACCGTTTCGAGGAGATGGTGGTCGAAGGGCTCGACCGGCACGGCAATAAACAGCGGTATGAAGCAACCGGACTGCTGGCCACGATCCTGCAGCATGAAATCGATCATTTGCACGGGATCCTGTTCATCGACCGGATCAGTGCGCTAAAGCGGCAAATTTACCAGCGGAAACGAAAAAAAGTATTAAAAGAAGCCTGATGACGCAATTTCACGTAATTTTCATGGGCACCCCGGAGTTTGCCGTACCCGCTCTGCGCGCGCTGCATGAAAGCCCGCACAGCGTGGACCTGGTTGTTACACAGCCCGACCGCCCCAAAGGCAGAGGCCGCAGGCTTGCCGAGCCTCCGGTGAAGCAAGCAGCAGCCGAACTCGGATATCCGGTGGTCCAGCCGGAATCGGTAAAAACCGAAGAATTCCGCAATACCATTGCGGCGCATCGGCCCGATCTTTTCGTGGTCGTGGCATTCGGCCATATTCTGCCCAAGCGGCTGTTGGAAATGCCCGCCTTGGGCGCAATCAACCTGCATGCCTCCCTTCTGCCGAAATACCGGGGACCGGCCCCCATTCAATGGGCAATAATCAACGGAGAGGCGGAAACCGGCGTGACCGGCATGCTCATGGACGCCGGGCTGGATACGGGGGAGATCCTGGCGGCCCGCAAAACCCCCATTCATGCAGATGATACGGCCGGCACCCTTCATGACCGGCTATCCCGGTTGTCCGCGGATGTGCTGCATGAAACCCTGGAAGGCTTTTCATCCGGGACGATTCGGACCACCCCCCAGAATCATGCCGCTGCCTCGCATGCGCCCCTGCTGAAAAAATCCGACGGCTGCCTTGACTGGCGCCGGCCCGCCGATTACTTGGAGCGCCTGATCCGGGGCCTGTCTCCCTGGCCCGGGGCATATACCTACCTGGGGGAAAAACGGCTCAACATATACCGGGCCGAGGTGCGCCCCCGGACAGAAGATGCGCCCCCCGGCACGATAATCCAGGGTTTTGAAAACGAACTTCGCGTTGCTGCCGGCGAGGATGCCCTGTCCATTCTGGAAATCCAGGCCGCATCCGGCAAACGACTGGAAATCAGCGAATTTCTGAAGGGATCGACCATGTCGGCCGGAACCGTGCTGACATGAGCGCAGATACCCCCCGGCAGCTGGCACTGTCTGTTTTAAACGATCTTACGCGGGGGCGTGCAAACCTGGATCAACTGCTCAACATGCGGTTTGCGTCTCCCGGCGCGGACATGTCCCGCCGGGACCGGGCCCTGGCCTATGCCATCATATACGGCGTGCTGCGCTGGCGGACGAGACTGGATTGGCATATTTCCGTGTTTGCCACCCGGCCGATTAATCAGATTAAGCCCGAGATATTGAACATCCTGCGCATCGGCCTTTTTCAAATGCTGTTTTTATCGAAAATACCCCATTCCGCGGCAGTGAACACCTCGGTGGAAATGGCGAAAAAATCCGCCCCGCCGCAGGTGGTGCGTTTTGTCAACGGACTGCTTCGCAATGCGGCCCGCAGACCGGATGCAGTCAACTGGCCGGATCCGGAAAAGGATCCGATACAGGCGCTGGCGGTAGACGAATCGTTTCCGCAGTGGCTGATCCGGCGCTGGCAAAATCGATACGGCATCGAGGAGACCCAGCAATTGTGCCGTTATTTCAATGAAATCCCGCCGGTGACCGTACGGGCAAACTCATTGAAAACCACCCGCGAAAAACTCATAAAGGCCCTTGCCGGTACCGGTGACGACCCCGAACCCACCAAATGGGCCGGACACGGGATTGCCCTGCCCGGCCTGCACGGACCGATTCCCGACCTGCCCGGATTTGAAGAGGGCTGGTTCCAGGTGCAGGATGAAGCCGCCCAGCTTGCCACCCGGGTACTGGCCCCGGAACCGGGCGAAAACATCCTGGATGCATGCGCCGGACTCGGCGGAAAAACCGGGCATATTGCCCAGTGCATGGACAACCGCGGAAAAATTGTTGCCATGGACAGCGACAATCAGAAGCTCGAAGATCTACTATCAGCAATGCAGCGGCTCGGGGTGCATATTGCGCAAACCCGTTGCCACGACCTTGAAGCAGCCCTTGACCGAACGGATGCCGGCCGGTTTGACCGCGTCCTGGTTGACGCACCCTGCTCCGGGCTGGGCGTGATCCGGAGAAATCCCGACATCAAGTGGGCTGCCGAAAAACGCGATTTCCCCAGGTATCAGCAAAAGCAGATCCGGCTCCTGACCAATGCCGCCCAAGGGCTTGCGCCCGGCGGGATTCTGGTTTATGCAGTGTGCAGCATGGAACCCGAGGAAACCGATACGGTCATATCCGAATTCTGTGATGCTGCCGACCATTTCGAAGTCGAGCCCGCGGGCAGCGTGCTCCCTGAGCTTGCCGACCTTGCAGACCCGAAAGGATTTCTGCGTCTGCTGCCGCACAGACATCACACGGATGGATTTTTTATTGCAAGGCTCAGGCGGAGGCGATGATACGAACCCTGCTGAAATACCTTGCCGTACTGGTCATATTCTGCGTGATCGCAGGGCTGAGCGCCTTTTTTACCCTGTCGTTTATTATCAAAAGCGGGGATGCGGTGGTGGTGCCCGAGCTTGAAGGCAAAAACGCCATTGCCGCCCTTGAAATGCTCACGGACCTGGGATTGAATACCAAGGTGAAGGACCTGGAATACAGCGATGACATCCCCAGGAATCATATCATGCACCAGAATCCGTCTGCAGGCGAGGAAATCAAAAAAAACCGGGACGTGTCTGTTGTAATCTCAAAGGGCGCCAGGACTGTAACCCTTCCGGACCTCAAGGGACAGCAGGCGGACCGGGCGGAAATAATTCTTGAAGACAACGGATTGGACACGGGAAACATCTCCAGAACGCATTCCCGCAGGGTTGCAAAAGATGCGGTAATCGCCCAGAGCCCGGCTGCCGGAAAAACCATCCGGCGCGCCACCCCCGTCCACCTGCTTGTCAGTTCCGGGCCGCGGCCCGAATCCTTTAAGATGCCGGATCTTAAAGGCGATTTTCTGGATGAAGCCATGCTCGCCATTGAAAAACATCGTATGCGGCTCGAGGACATCAAGTACCTGCACGACCCTGCAAAACCGGAAAATGCTGTCCTCGGCCAGGCACCGCCTGCCGGATACCGGGTGGAAGAAGGCAAAAAAGTCCGACTGATGGTCAACCGCAAACCCGGCGCCAGGCAAAGGGATGCCGAAGAAAACCGGGTCCTTTTTTCCTACCGCGTCGCGCCCGGGTTCCTCAAACAGCACATCCGCCTGGAGATGAATTGCTTTGGCACCCAACTGACGATTTATGACGGCCTGATGAAACCTGATACGCTGCTCTGGGCCGTTATTCCACAGCACGTCCGGGGAGCTGTTTTCCTGTACCGCAACGATGAACTGGTCAAATCGGAAATCTATCATTAAAAATACCGGAAACGATGGCAACAACGATAAAGACTGCAACGGAGAAAAAAATGGACACGATTATCGCACCTTCGATTCTTTCAGCGGATTTTTCAAAACTGGGCGACGAAATCCGGGCCGTGGAAAACGCCGGCGCCGACTGGATCCACGTGGATGTCATGGACGGGCATTTCGTGCCCAACATTACCATTGGCCCCATGGTCGTGGAAGCGGCCAAACGGGTGACCTCGCTTCCCATGGACGTCCATCTGATGATCGAAAACCCGGATCACTTCATCGCGGATTTTGCAAATGCCGGGGCCGATCTCATCTCGGTGCATGCCGAGGAGTGCGTGCATCTGCACCGCACCGTTGATCTGATCAAAAGCGCCGGCTGCCGGCCCGGAGTCGTGCTCAACCCGGCAACCCCGCTTACCGCGTTGGACTGGATTTTGGAAGAAATCGATTTCGTTTTGCTCATGAGCGTAAATCCCGGCTTTGGCGGCCAGTCCTTCATCCGCGGCATCCTGGACAAAGTCCAGCGCTTAAAGCAAACAATTGTGCGCCGGGGGCTTTCCACGCTCGTTGAACTCGACGGCGGTGTCAACCGGGACACCATCGGGGAAATCGCCGCTGCCGGTACGGACGCCTTTGTAGCCGGATCCGCCATCTTCAGCAGCGCGGACTACGGGGAAACCATTGCTTCCTTTAAAACGACCATCGCGGAAGCGGTCAATTAAAGTTCGAACGCAATCCCTGTCAATACAGAATCCGTATATCGAAACAATGAAAATCCCCTCACATTAAAAGGAGGGCACGAATGGACAACAAACCGATCCTGGTCATTCACGGCCCCAATCTCAACATGCTCGGCAACCGGGAGCCGGAGACCTATGGCAGCACCTCGCTTTCCGAGATCAACGAGGCCCTGCGGGCAAGGGCGGAAAAACAGGGCGCTGCCATAAACACGTTTCAGTCCAATCATGAAGGTGAAATCGTAGAAGCCATCCAGCAGGCTGCAGGCAATTGCAGCGCCCTGATTATCAATCCCGCGGCCTACACCCACACCAGTGTGGCCATCCGCGATGCCGTTTTGCTGCTGGAGATACCGGTTATCGAGGTGCATCTCTCCAACATTTGCAAACGGGAGGAATTCCGGCACAAGTCCATAATCGCGGACGCGGCCACCGGGCAGATCTCCGGGCTGGGCGCCTACGGCTATCTGCTGGCTTTGGACGCGGCACTCAACCTGGCTGGCAAGTAACATGAAGCGCCTGGTCTTTCCGGCTTCCATGCTCCTTTTCGGGCTGGCGCTTTCCCAGATCCTTTTTTCGGCACTGGTCTTTGTTTCCAACCATCGGCTCCATGATGAACTGGCAGTCATGAAGGCCGCCGGTTACCTGGTCGTGCCCAACGGGATTGTCATGCCGAGCCTTTTGCAATTCATGCCCGCATTCTGCGGCGCCCTGTTCTTTACGCTCACCACCGGCGCCGGGCTGACCCTGGCGGCCTTTTTTGCGGCCTGGGTGCTAAAAAGGCTTTTGCCCGGCAGCCGGGTTTACACTGCAGTGCTTGTTGCAGCCTGGCTGGCATTGTTGATCGCAGGCAACCTGCAGGGGTGGAACCTGCCGGCATCGATTGTGTTTCTCCTGGTGCCGCCGGCCGTGTTCGCCGCCGCACGGACCTGGATGCCGCCTGCACAGACCGGGCACGGACATGTCCGGGCCGCACACATCATTGTCGTGGCAATCGCAGCTGTTGCATGGATTCCCTGCCTGCAGCAGAACATATTCATTTCCATCCGGGACTATATTCTGCTTTCCAACCCGGCCGGCAAGCAGGTCAATGCATTTTACTACAGCTATACCCTCTACCCGGCCAACATGATCCAGCCCCTGGCCAATAAGCTGATAAAGCCGTGCCGGATCGAAAACGCCGCCTCCCCTGCCCGGTATCGGCAAATCGCCGGGCGGTTGATTGCATTTGATTATCTGCCGGTAGCCGGAGACGCCCCTTGCGGGATAACAATCCGCTCTGAAAATAACCGGCTGCAATTTGCCGCAGACGAATCCGTCCTGCTTGAAACCGGGCTTCAAAATTTCCTGTCCGACCCGGGACAAAAGCTGAAAACCGTTTCCATACGGGCGGATACATACCGTTTTTTCCGGCAGGCCAGTCTTTACGGCCTGATTGCGGCTTTCCCCCTGGGATTATACATACTTGTACATGCCGGGCTCTGTCTTCTGCTCGTATTCGTCCGGTCCGTGCCCGGGCGCGGGATATGCGCCTCAGTGATCTGCCTGGGCCTTGCCGCGGCCGTGCTTATTCCCCTGTATGCGGAAAATTTTCAATCAGACAAGCTTTCGGATATCCGAACGGCGCTGCACTCGGAATCGTGGCATAAGCAGCGGGATGCCCTGAAAACGATTGCCGCCGAAGGCCGCAGCCCGGGTGCCTATAATATCGGCCCGGAACTGGCGGAAAGTCCGCACGTGCCTGTGCGATACTGGCTGGCCCGGGGCCTGGGAAATTCAAATTCAGCCAACAACCGCGATCTGCTCAAAACCCTGACAGGGGATCCGTCGCCCAATGTGGCCTGCATGGCCTACGCCGGCCTGGGGCGCCTGGGCGGCCAAAACGCGATGGATTTCATAAAAAACCGCATCCGGGAGATTCCCCACTGGTACGTACAGCAATACGCATATAACGCCATGAGACGACTGGGATGGAAACAGAAACGCTCAGATACGCGTGGAAACCGTTTGCCGTAAGCGCACTTGCGGTGATCGCAATTGAAATCGCGGCCAGCTTCGCTATACGGGATCCGCTGCTTACCGCAGGTGCGGCCCGGGTGCTCGATGCGGTCGCAATCATTGCCGCAGCCCAGATCTTCGGGCCGGGCGCGCAACTGCCCGGCATTATTCCGCCTGATATCAAATCCGGGCTGATGCGGGGCGTGCTGTGGTCTGCCGGATTCGGCGGCATTGCCGCGGTATGCGGCACAATTCTGTACCTTTCCGGATTCGATCCCCTGGAAATGCTCTCCATGAACCTGCCGGCCACCGCCGGCGGCATCCTTGTCTTTTTCCTCATCGGCGGGATTATCAGCCCGTTTGCCGAGGAGCTGATATTCCGGGGACTCGTCTTCGGCGTGCTTCGGCGGTGGGGTTTTATCGTCGCACTTCTGGGCAGCACCGCAGTATTTGCCTGGGCACACCACACCCGGGGGATACCGGTCACGCAGGCAGTGGGCGGACTGGTCTTTGCCCTGTCCTATGAAACGGAAAAAAACCTCGCAGTTCCGGTGGTTATCCACATTACCGGCAACTTGGCGCTTTTCAGCCTCGGCCTGGTATCCTGAGAATTATTCTCCCAGGTGCGCCAGCGCGATCCGAAACATCCGGCGGATGGGTTCGGCAGCACCCCACAGCAGCTGATCTCCCACGGTAAACAGGCTCAGATACTCTGGACCGATGTTCATTTTACGGATCCGTCCCACAGGTACGCTCAGCCGGCCGGTTACCGCGGCGGGCGTCAGCCTCCTGAGGCTGTCCTCCTTGGTGTTTGGCACCACTTCCACCCAGTCGTTGGCCGCGCCGAGAATATTCGTGATTTCGTCAACCGGCACGTCCCGGGTGAGCTTGATGGTAATGGCCTGGCTGTGACTGCGCATGGCTCCGATGCGTACACAGATGCCATCGATGGGAATGACCGGATCGGTCTGCAGGATTTTGTTGGTTTCGGCAAAACCCTTCCATTCCTCGCGGGTCTGGCCGCTTTCCATGGCATTGTCAATCCACGGAATCAGGCTGCCCGCAAGCGGTCCGCCGCAGTACTGAACAGGGAAGCCATCACTTGTCATGGCATCGAGCACGCACTGGTCAATATCCAGAACAGCAGATGCCGGATCCCGAAGCAGGGACTCTCCGGATTCGCCGAGGGTCTTCATCTGGGAGACCAGTTCCCGCATATTCTTGGCCCCGGCACCTGATGCCGCCTGGTAGGTCATTGAGGTCATCCATTCCACCAGGCCCTGTTTAAACAAGCCGCCCACGGCCATTAACATCAGGCTGACCGTGCAGTTGCCGCCGATAAAATCCCTCACCCCGCCGGCCAGGGCATTATCAATGACCTCGCGGTTGACCGGATCGAGCACGATGATGCTGTCATCTGCCATTCGCAGGGCCGAAGATGCGTCAATCCAGTAGCCGTCCCATCCCTTTTTCCGGAGCTCCGGGTGGACCTGCTTGGTATAATCACTTCCCTGACAGGTGACAATGATATGGCTTTGCGCGAGCTGCTCCATATCAAAGGCATCTGCCAGCGGCGGAATATCCATGCCGATATCCGGTCCGGACTGCCCGGCCTGGGACGTGGAGGCAAAAAGCGGTTCAAACCCGGCGAAATCGCCTTCGGCCCGCATCCGGTCCATGAGCACCGAGCCGACCATGCCGCGCCACCCAATGAATGCGACTTTTAACATCGGAATCATCCCCTTTTTCCATAGTTGCGTTTAAAATTATTTTTTATAAACCACCTCGATTTTTTGTCAACCGGCAATTTTCCTCATCAAAATCAGGATCGCGATCGGGATTCCGATCCCGGCAACGAATTTCCGGTTGGTTGCTGTTGCGTTTCAAATCCGCAGCGCCCTGCCCAAACCCCCGACAGCATCCCCCATCGAATTCAGGAAAATTCCAAAATTCCCAGGGTTCAAAGATAAATTATACAGCTTGAAAAAACCCAAACCTAGCCTGAGAGACTATGGAGAGTTTTCTCGTGCGGAGATTGCCGGGGCTGCCGCATGACGCATTGCACGAGGGCCGGTGTCAGCTCTTGGCGAAGCGGAACAGGCGGCCGGCTTTGTTTGAGCCCGCGATAGCGCGTGAGTTTGCCGAGCCGCCGCGAAGCGAGCCTTAGAGACGCCCGGCCCGAGTGTAGCGACATGTGGTTGCCCCGGCAAGCGAAGCACGCGGCGAGGCCTCGAAGACCGGGGTTTTTCCAGGAGCTTTAAACCTCGTGAGCCTCTGCAAAAAAATCTGGCTTCAAAGACTTTCGCAGGGCGGGAATTGGTGATATCCTTGTCCGGCAATTGAATTTTCCGGCCATTATTGTTATAAAAGATCCGAGCCAGGATCCATGATGCAACCAAACCGATGATTTCCGGAATACACGCATGCCCATATTCGAATACACGGCATTAAACGCCAATGGAAAAACGATCAGGGATATCGTGGACGCTGACAGCGCCCCGGCTGCGCGCCAGAAGCTCCGGGCCTCCCGGATATACCCGGTTTCCATCAAGGAAGTCTATGATACCGACTCGCGGCAAGGCACCCGTATAACCGAATGGCTCCGCCCCTTTTCCAACCGGGTCAGCCAGGGCGAGCTCTCGGTTATGACCCGGCAGCTCGCCACCCTCCTGGGGGCCGGATTCCCGCTGGTTTCCGCGTTAAACACCCTGATTCCGCAGACCCGCTCGGCTGTATTAAAGCGCACCATCGCCCAGATCAAAGATTCCATTGAGGAAGGCAGCAGTTTTGCCGCCGCGCTCGGACAATATCCGGAAACCTTTTCCGATATTTACGTCAATATGGTCGGCTCCGGGGAATCCTCGGGCACGCTGGAACTGGTGTTAAACCGGCTGGCCGATATCACGGAACGCCAGCAGGCGATTTCCCAAAGCGTCCGCTCGGCCATGGCCTATCCGCTCCTGATGCTGTTTGTGGGCACCCTGATCCTGGTTTTTCTGCTGACCTACATTGTCCCCAGCATTACCGCGATTTTCACGGATATGGACCAGGCCCTGCCCCTGCCGACCCGGGTCCTTATCAGCTCCAGCGACTTTCTGAAAAACGCATGGTGGATCATTTTAATCGGCCTTGTTGCGGTTTTCATGGTGGGCCGGCACGTGAAAAAGACCGACAAAGGGGGCTACGCCTTTGACAGGCTTGCCTTGCGGCTCCCGATGCTGGGCCCTTTGAAAACCAAACTGGCGGTTGCACGTTTTTCCAGAACCCTTGGCTCGCTTCTGGAAAACGGGGTTTCACTGATGGCCGCCCTGGGTATCGTGAAAAACATCGTGGGCAACCGGTTGATTGGAGACGCCATTGAAAATGCGGCGCTTAACGTGGAAAAAGGGGGGAGTCTGGCAGCATCGCTTGAAACCGCCAATGTCTTGCCCCATATATCCATCCAGATGATTCAGGTAGGGGAAAACAGCGGGGAACTCGAGGCCATGCTCGGCAAGATCGCGGATATTTACGAAAACGAGGTCGAGGCCACCGTCTCATCCATGACCGCCCTGCTCGAACCCCTTATCATCCTGTTCATGGGAATCGTTGTCGGTTTTATCGTGCTTTCCATCTGCCTGCCGATCTTCGAAATGAACCAGATGATCGGGTAACGCGCGGATCCTTCCCGCAAACCGTTGCCATCAGGACCTTGTGTCCCTGGCGGGTCTTGCCGATTCCGTAAGTTCCCTGTAGTGATGCTTGTCATTTGCAAGGATCATCCCGTCTTCCATCGTGATCCGGCCGTCTTTGTGAAGCCCCGCAAGCTCGATATCAATGGAGGCGAAATCCTCGGTGCCCTGCTGCATCTGGCTGCGGATCTGGTGCGTTTTGCCTTCCCGGATGAGGTTTTTGACCCGGTAGGAATTGACCAGCCGCTCCACGGCCAGCACCCGGCTGCTGCGGTCCTTGAGCGGCACCAGGCGCTGGGCAACGGACACGATCATGGCATCAGCAAGCATCATCCGGATCAGGGTCTGTTTGTGCGGCTCAAACATCTGGATGGTGTTTTCAATGGCCACCGTGGCATTGCCCGCATGCATGGTGGTAATCACGAGATGCCCGGTATATGAGGCCTGCAGGGCGATTTCAAAGCTTTCCTTGTCCCGCATCTCGCCGACCACGATGACGTCCGGTGCCTGGCGCAGCACGGATTTCAGTCCGGAATAAAAACTGGGGGTGTCCACCCCGACCTCCCGCTGGCTGATATTGCTCTTCTTGTGTTTGTGCAGGAATTCCACCGGGTCTTCCAGGGAGATAATGTTGGAGCGCTTATGGTTATTGATCATGTCCACCATGGCATACAGAGTGGTGGATTTGCCGTGTCCCGCCGGTCCGCTGACAACGATAAGCCCGGAGGGTTTCAAGGCATAATCCATTAACCATGGCGGAATGTTTAACTCCGAAGCCGACGGAATGGCTTCGATCACCGGCCGCACGGCGAGGGCCGCGGAATTTCGCTGCCTGTAGGCATTGACCCGGAATCGCCCGATCTCCGGGAAAGTCACGGAAAAATCCACATCGTTGTGATCAAGATACGTATGCCATGTTTTGTCGGGCATCATTTCCCGGGCGTATGCCTCGCAGTCCGCGGGTGTCAGCGGCGGTGCGGCCAGACGCTTGAGATTGTTAACAATGCGCAGCGAAGGCGGCGCCCCGGCCGTGAGGATCAGGTCGCTGGCCTTCACTCCCACGGCTTTTTTCAGCAGGGCCACCAAGCGGGTGCCGGTCTTGTCACCTTCTCTTCCATAATTGCACTGCTGCTCGAGTTCCTTGCCGCTGAGCCTTTTCATGGATCCGTTTGTCATCATTTCACAAGCGGTATCCATCATAAAGGACGGTACCACCACGGGATCGATTTTCTTGCCCAGCCGGAATTCAAGTTCGCTGACAGTGGTCAAATCCTTTGGATTCACCATGGCCAGGATCAGCCGGTTTCCCTGTATCGCAATCGGAAGTACTTGTTTTTCCCGGATTTGATCCGAAGGAATCAATCCGGTCACCTGGGGCTCGACCTCCTGGTCAAACAAGTTTATCGCAGGTACGCCGAATTGGGACCGCAAAATTCCGAGCAGTTCCTCGATGGTAACGTGTCCGAGTTCCAGGAGAATGGAACCGATATGCTCTCCCACCTGGCTCTGACGCTTTAACGCCTCGCCGAGCTGATTCCGGGTGATGAGCCCCTGGTCCACCATGAACTCGCCAAGGCGCATTTTTCCGGACGCTGTGGATGCGACAGGCGGGTTCTGATAATCAATTGGTTTGTTCATTTTCCTGTACTCCTGCTGTCAATTAAAATCGATAACAAAACGAAAGCATGACCGCCTCCGGACGGACTTCCAATGAAAGCGGCGCTCGCCGGTTAGACGGCAGCCGGTCGATGTATTCCCTGTAGTTTTTCCGGTTATACTTATGCGCACTGGAAATCGATCCGACCATGCTTCCGCCGTAGAATCCCAGCCCGACAAATCCTGTAATGCCGCCCAGGGCGTATAGATCCTCGTCAAAGCTCTCCCAGGTTGCCGCAGCCAGTCCGGCGGTCACAAGAAACGCTGTCAGGGCCTCCCGATACCGGCCGGCGTAAAGATATCCGCCCCCGGGGACAATGGAAAGCACACCTGAGAGAAACGGGCTCCGGGTCGAAATTTCGTCCTTCCGATCCAGGTGGGCAAGGATTTTCTCTACCTGAAAATCCGGGCGGTTCTTCGGGCTGATGGATTCAAACGCCGCTTCCGCCCCGGCGATGTCTTGCGAATCGAGCCGGATCCGGCCAATTCGGTAATATGCCCGGTCCCGGACGTAAGAATCCTTTGCTTCAGAGCGGATCCGTTCCAATGTGTACAGGGCATCTCTGGTATTGTCGAGCTTTACATGACACCGGCTGATCATGAACCGGGCCTCAGTGGCCGGTTCTGTACCACCGAACTGCGCCGTTAATTTTTTAAACGCATCAATTGCCCTGGCATAGCGCTTCATATGAAAATATGCAGCACCCGCCTGGTACGCCGCCTCGGGTGCGCGCCGATGATCCGGAAAAAAATGAACAAACCGTTTAAACTCAATTGCGGCAGTCCGGTAATCGCCATTGTCAAAATTTTCCCGGGCAAATTCCAATACCGCCTCAGGGGACAAACCGAGCTGGCTCGCCCCGGCTTTTGGCAGGAGCAGGCCGGAAAACAGACAAGCGCATATCAGCGCCATCCCTGCCGCCCTCACCGGCAAAGATCGCCGGAGCCGCACGGTTCCGGCTGCGCTCGGGGCCACGCGTGCGGCCTTAAGCCTGGGTGACACGAAGCACTTCCTCAATTGTGGTCACCCCTTTTAACACCTTGGCAAGGCCATCCTGGTAAAGCGTTGTCATCCCGAGCCGGACAGCCTCGTTTTTGATGCGATGCGAGTCATAAGTTTTCAGGACCAGGTTCTGCAGGCTCGACTTTAACTCCAGGATCTCATATATGCCCACGCGCCCCCGGTATCCGCTGTGAAAGCACCTGCTACAGCCGATGGCCCGGTATATGACCGAGTGCCGGGCTGTTTCCGGATCAATGCCCAGGCGCTCAAGAGCGGCGGCATCCGGGATGTATGGCTCCCGGCATTCAGGGCAGAGCACCCGGACCAGCCGCTGGGCGATGACTGCGATAACGGACGAGGAAATCAGAAACGGTTCAATGCCCAGATCCACCAGCCGGGTAATGGCACTGGCCGAATCATTGGTGTGCAGGGTGGAAAAAACCAGGTGCCCGGTCAAGGCCGACTGGACGCCGATTTCAGAGGTCTCCAGATCCCGCATTTCCCCGATCAGTATCACATCCGGATCCTGCCTGACAATGGAACGCAGGCCTCTTGCAAATGTGAGCTCGATTTTGGGATTCACCTGGATCTGGTTGACGCCCTTTAGCTGGTATTCCACCGGATCCTCGATGGTAATGATGTTGACATCCGGGGAATTAATACTCGAAAGAATTGCGTACAGCGTGGTGGTCTTGCCGCTTCCCGTCGGCCCGGTCACCAGGATAATGCCGTGGGAATAGCTGATGAGCTGCTTGATCTGCTCGAGTTTTTCCGGGGCCAGGCCGAGCTCGGAGAGCTGGAACAACGATCCGGATTTGTTCAACAGCCGCATTACCACCCGTTCGCCGTACTGGATGGGAATGCTGGAGACCCGAATATCAATGTTCTGGTTGCCGATTTTCACTTCAAACCTGCCGTCCTGGGGAAGGCGCTTTTCCGCGATGTTCATCTTGGCCATCACCTTGATCCGCGATACCAGGGAAGGCTGCATCCACTTGGGCGGGGTGAGCAGGTCATACAGGATACCGTCGACCCGGTAGCGGATTTTGAAGCTGTACTGTTCGGGCTCGATGTGGATATCGCTGGCCCCGATCTTGACCGACTGGGAGATGACGTGGTTGACCAGTTTGATAATCGGGGCATCACTGGTATCATCCAGCAAATCGGCGGTTTCCTCGATCTCGCTGATAATATTGCCGCCGTTATCCGCCATGTCCGCCACCAGTTGTTCCGCCGTATCCCGACTGCTGTCATAGGCAAGGTTGATCAGGGAATAAATCGCATCCCGGGTGGAGACCACAAGCTCGAAATCGTGAATATTCAGGATTCGCACCAGGTCATCGAGCTGTTGGAAAGCAGAGGGATCATTGACCGCGATCACGATCCTGCCGTCGCTGCCCTCCCCGCTTTCTCCGCCTGCCTGGCGGATCGGCACCATGGCATATTTTTTAAGAAACTGGATCGGCACCTTTCTGGCAAACTCCGTATCCAGGTTTTCCAGGGGTAGCTTCGGCCAGAACGGCAGGTCATAAAGGCTTGCATATGCCTTCATTAGCTGATTTTCAGAAATGATCTTTTTTTTCAGCAGGATTTCGGAAAGGGGGATGTTCTGCTCGGCCCGCATTTGCCGGGCCTCTGCCAGTTCCTCTTCATCCACGCCAAAGTCCCTGCTTAAAATGTCTGACAGCCGTTGTTTCATTTTTCAGACGTATCACCTTCTTGATTTTCAGGCTGCCCGTAGAGCTTGATGGAATCTCCGGGAATGGGCGCCATATCCTCTTTTTTCTCTTCATAGAACTGTGCGGCCTCCCCGGGCTCTGCCATAACCCGGGGCGTGAGAAAAACAAACAAATTGGTCTGCTCATCGGCCTGTGCCATGGACTTAAAAAGCCATCCCAATCCGGGAATGCTTCCCAGGCAGGGCATCCGGTATTCCGTTTTCGACAGGCTCTCATCAATTAATCCGCCGATGACTACCGTGTTCTTATCGTTGACTTCGACCGTGGTCTCAATGGCCCGCTTCAGGGTGGTGGGCTGGAACTGATCCGTTGTGGTCTCAAGTTTGGTGACTTCCTGGAGCAGGTCCAGGCGGATTTTGCGGTCCTTGCTGATCTGGGGCGTGATCTCGAGCAATATGCCCACGTCCTTGTACTCGTAATTGCTGTAATTGGTATCGCCGGAAGCCGCCCGGGTCAAATACGGAATGTTTTTGCCCACACGGATTTTGGCGGTCTTGTTGTCCGTAGTCAATACCTGAGGGGTGGACAGGATGTGCACGTCCCGGTCCTTTTTGTAGGCCTGGATCAGCGCCCGGATGGTGGGAAAGGTGATATCACCCACCTCAATGCTTTCGCCCAGTACGCCAAGTGAAAACCCGGGCGGCAAAGGAGCTGTAGCTGTTCCGCCAATGGAGGGGGATACATAATTATATCCGCTGTCTCCGCCCATGGCGCCGCCGGAAAATCCGCCGCCGTAAACCCCTTGCCTGTCATCATGGCTGCCCTCGCCGCCGGCAAGCCATTCCGCGCCGAGTCGGAAGGATTTATCCTTGCTCACTTCCATGATCAGACATTCGATATATACCATGGCGCGGGGCATATCGAGTTTTTTTATCACGGAGGCCAGGGTATTGTAGTCATCCTTATCCGCGCGGATAATCAGGCTGTTGGTGGCATCGTCCGCGGCGATCTTCACGCTTTCAGACACAATGGGCGCCTCTTTTTTCCCCTGGTCCCGGGTCTCCTTTGAAGGCAGCTCCTGGAGTACGCCGACGAGTTCCTCTGCCTTTGCGTTTTCCAGGTAATATACATGGATTTTTTCCTTGCCCCGGGGCACCTCCTGGTCCAGCGTATTAATCAGGCTCTCAATCCGCTCGACCTCGGGTTCGCTTGCCCGGACCACCAGGATATTGGTGCGATGGTCTGCCACTGCCGTTATATTGCTGCCGTCCTGCCTTTGTTCCCGCCGGGGGGCGGTAAACACTGAATCGACAATGGAAACCATTTCCTCTGCCTCCGCGTATTCCAGGGGAATCACGGCGATTTCACGGCCGGTGCCCTGAACGTCGATGGTATCGAGAATTCCCATCAGACGCTTGATATTGGAATAAACATCCGTGACAATGAGCATGTTCGTCGGGGGGTAGGAAATAATCACGCTGCTCTTGGAAACCAGGGGGGCAAACGCCTGCTTGATCGCATTGGGATCGGCGTATTTCAAGTGAATCACCTGGGTGACCACCTTGTCGTCTGCCGAGTCGGCCTCCCGCTTCAGCTTGGTTTCAATGCTCTTGGTCCGCGCGTACGGCGCGGGAATCACCTTTGTCACCCGGCCGGCATCCACGGTGGCATAACCGTGGACCTCAAGAACCGATTCAAAAACCTTGTAAGCCTCTTCAACGGAAATCTTGGACGGTGAGACAATGGTGATCTTGCCCTTGACCCGGGGATCCACCACAAAATTGCGTCCCGTGAGCTCGCTGATGAACTTGACAAATACGTTGATGTCCACTTCATTAAAATCAATGGAAACATATTGCTGCTGGTCGCCGGCCTCCCGGCCGTCCTTCGAATCCGCGGGCTGGGCGTATAGCGGGGCATAACAAATGCACACAGACGCGATCAGGCAGATCCATATGATCAAAATTCGAGGGGCCGGAACAAAATATTGCACTGTCACACGTTGCCGCTGGAATTTTTTCATGATTGTTTCCTCACATCCGCCACGGGTTTAATCGATCCGGTATTGAATTGTCTGCCGGGAGCCGCTTCGCTGAATCTGCAGTTCCACTTCGCTGGCACTTTTCAGGTTTTGATAAAACTGCATAGCATCTTCCACGGAACGAATCTGCCGGCCGTTGATGGCCTTGATTATATCGCCGCTTTCCAGGCCCATATCCTCAAAAATGCTGTTGCTGCGGATGCCGCTTAGCATAATGCCGGCAGGACTGCCGTCTTCGTCAAAATAGGGGCGCACGCGGACTTGGCGCATCAGGTTGTTGACATTCTGCATGGCCGCAGAAATTTGTTCCCGGTCAATATTGACCGGACCCCCTTCGGAACGCCTGGATATGCCCTTATCCCGGTCATCGGAAGAAGTCCGGTCGCTTACCCGGCCGGACTGATCCACCAACTCCTCGAGTTCCAGGATTTCATCCTTTCCGTTGACGCTTAGCACCACTTTTTTGCGCAATATCATTTTAATGCGGGCCTGATCAATCTT
This sequence comes from Desulfobacterales bacterium, assembly GCA_018335195.1. Taxonomy (GTDB): domain Bacteria; phylum Desulfobacterota; class Desulfobacteria; order Desulfobacterales; family Desulfosalsimonadaceae; genus Desulfosalsimonas. The sequence goes on along the minus strand of JAGXKN010000005.1, from coordinate 64,863 downwards.
ATCGCCTTTCTGGTAAAGGTTCTGCTCCCGCTTTGATTTCTGTTCAATCACGGCGTAGGATTTCCCGTTGGTGCCGGTAATCGTACCCCACAGACGGAGATTGAGTTCGGTCTTCTCCATCCTGTCGAGTTCCGAGGGCTCAATTTCCTGATCCGCATCTGCTTTTTGTTCTGTATTGAACAGGTCCTTTTCGTAAATCACGGCGTAATCACCGGATGCCGGGTTGTCTGCAGTCCCGGTGGACCGGCGCGGGCCGGGCTCAGTCTGCCTGTCGGTAACATTGCCCGATCCGGCAGCCTCCATGGTGAGGACATCCAGCCGGTATTCAACAATGGTGTAGAATGTTTCCATGCAGAGAAACACGGCTGCGGCGATGAGCAGCAGGTTTATGATTGTCAGGCTTTTTTGAACCATCATGAATCAGCAAAACATCCTGTTTGTCAAAAACGGCTGTTTTTTTACCAGCCCCAGGCTATCGGACGGAAAAACCCGGCCGCCCGAGGGTTCCGGTAATGCGAACCGGCAGTCCGCCTTTACGGGTGAATTTTTCCGGAAGCATTCCGCCGATGGCTCTGAGAAGCGGCGGATGCAGGGACATCTCCCCGGAAAGATTGATCCGGCTTCTTTCTATGGGTGCCGAGATACGAACCGTTCCGCTGCCTGTTCCGGAAAACTGGGTTCCGTCCAGGGAAAACCGGGAAATCCTGAGCCGGCGCTGCTCAAGTTCCATAACCACCTGAACCTCTTTAAATGAAAGTTCTTTTACACCGAAGGGTGCCGGACTAAGTTGAATCCGGCACTTTCTGAGATCAAGCGCCGCATTGCCACTGCCGCTTCCGCTTAAATCTCCGGTATAGTCAATTTTCCCTTCCATGCGGCCGGCAGCCTCGCCTCTGCCCATGGCCTCCAGGATGTGAAACGACCCGATTTCCAGTTCATGGAAATCAAACCGGGCGGAAACATTGCCGCTGTTGCCGGAGGAACCCGGAAATGCGAGGCTCCCCTGTATTTTTCCGCCTGCGGCGTCCCCGTCAATGCGAAAGGACCGCACGCCCCTAAGCAGCTCCAGGTAGGCCGGAGATACGGTAATCCGTTCAAGATTTACCGACTCTGCCCGACGGTACCGGAACTCGACGTCATTGATAACCACAGACGGCGGAAAACCCAGTCCAAGCGTACCGACGGCTACCTCGACGCCGGCGGCGGGCCGGCTGATACGGAATTCCACGTATTGCTTCACCGAATCCGAAGGAAAGCAGATGTAAAGAAACAGCACGGCAAGCACAATCACATATAAAATATATCCAGGCCATTTGCGATAATTTTTCATAAGCCCTGGTACCGGTTTTCTGTCTTTGTTGAGTACAACGCCAAAATACGTGAAATGGTCATATTTTTAATAATTTTCTCCCCGCAGACGCCGCGCAGTGAATGCCTGATAATCATGCTTCCACGGTTTCGGCTTTCATCACCACGGAAAGCAGCCCTTTTTCGGCCCCGGGCTTGGAAATGGCCAGACTGTTGATCCGCACCATGTTCTCCGAAGTTTCCACGCGAAACAGGTAGGAACTCAGATCCTCGAGCGTGACATCCTGGAGTTTTAACTCCACGTAGGTCACTTTCAGGCCGGATGCTTCTTCCACTGAAGAGCTGGGCTTCATGTAGGATATATTCTCCTTGAGGCCCGTGTCCCCGGCCAGCCGATCCATGAAGGAAAAAAGAGTAAATCCGTCCGGGCGCTGTTGATATTGCGCTTTTGCCTTCTCGGTCCGGGATTGAAGCGATTGGAATTCCCGGTGCATCGTGCGCATTTCAGACAGGGCCTGTTTTCTTTTTTCCAATTTGGCTTCAAGCGCAGCGCGGTTTTCAAAAACCGGCTGGATGAGAAACAAAAAAGCCAGAAACAACAGGAGAAAACCGGCCCCGCTGCCCACAAACAATTTTTCGCGGTGATTCAAATTAACCGGAATCATGCGTCAAAACTCCTGATTCACTGTTGCCCGGCCGACAGATCCGCCCTGATCCGAAAGCGGATCCGGTCTGCGGCCTGGTCCATATTGGCTGAACTGATGGTAATCCCGCTGAGATGGGAAGATTTTTCAAGCTGCATCTTAATATCGTCCACTGCGTTAAAGGTATCCGTGAGCCCGGAGAGCCGGACACTGCCTTCATCCCGGACAAAACGGGTAATAACCACGTTTGTCCGGGCCGGCACCAGCCGGCTGATATCCTTCAGGATATCAATATTGCGGACATCCGCGCTAACATCTTCGGAAAACCCCTTTTTCCCCTTGACCTCCTGGAGCCTGGACCTCATCTGCTGGACCGGATCCACGATCCGCTCGACTCCGGGAAACGTGGTCTGAAACACCGCAGTGATCCGGTCATCCAGGCGGGAAACGCGTTTTTCCAGGAAATGTGCATCCAAGACCGCATACGTCATAAACAAAGCAAACACGAAGGCCGCCAGAATGCCGGTGGCAATCAGCTGGGTGCGGTTTTCGTTCCAGTTCTTTTCCAGGGCGGAATGCCGGCGGCTGAAATTAAAGGGGGCCAGGCCGGCAGTTTCAATTCCCGCCAGGCCGAGCGCACCGTTAATCTCCGGGGAAACCGGGAGGTTCTCCGGAACCGAAATGTTCAGGCGGGCGTCAGTGGCCAGGTTGACAGCGCTTGCCTCAATCTGCAGGAAGTCGCCCAGTGCGTGAACAAAATCCGGGTCCGTGGCATCCCTGCCGGAGAACAAAAGCTTTTCAGGCTGCAGGTCCGCATCGTAAATCGTCTCAAAGGCAGAGATCATCCGGTTGATACCCTTTGAAAGCTCCCGGGCGGCGGACCGGGAATCGGGTTGGCCGTTTTTGCGGAACGTGCGGATCAGGTAAATTTCTCCGGATACCACGATACACACGGTGGCGCTGTACGGATGGCTCTCGATAAGCAGAAAGGTCTCCGGGCGGGCCTCGTAAAGATCGGCAATGCACAGGGCGGCGGTCACTCCGCCGGTGGTGACAAAACCCGGAGAAATGCCGTGAACCTCGAGTACGTCCATAAGAACGTCTAGCCGGGCCGTTTCCACGACTGCTGCGATCAGGTCGCTGTGGTCTGCCTGGCGGACCGTCAGAAAATCGAATTTCATCTCGTCGACTTCAAACGGAAGGGTGGGCTCCAATTCAAACGGCAAAATCTGGCGGATTTTTTTCCGGCTTTTAAACGGCACGCTCAGGTTCCGGAAAGAAACATCCGTCGGCGGCACAGAGACCAGGCAGAACGCGCCGGACGGGTCCATACGGCCCGTGATTTTCCCCAAACCCCATTGAAATGCCTGCTCAGGATCCGGTGCATCCTTGTAAAAGACCTGCGCATGGTTTTCAAGGCGGTTTTCCTTCAGGCCGGTCCGGACCAGTACCGCGCAAAGGCCGTCTTCCCGAATATCGAGTGCAAAAATTTTATTATTCATACCATAAAATCATATATAGCATTCATCACCGATGTAAAGCCCTATATTCGCAAATCTAGTATCATATCCTATCTGTACTTCCAGTTCAATACCCGGCATTGCCACTTACCGGTTTTTTCTGCCTTTTCCCGGGTCACCAGGACTGTTGCCGCCATCTGAACCCCGTTTTTCTTCGCAGTGCATTCAAGGCGGAACAAATCGCTCTGTGTGGTAATCAGATCGCTGTCAATCTCCACGTCTCCCATGCCCGGAACGTTTTTATACCAATTGGGCGCGGCAAGATCATGCACGAACTGGCCGCCGGCAAGTTCCTCCCGATAGGCTGTGACCTCGGAAGCCAGAAATTCCTGGCCAGCAGGCAGCAAGGCGGCGATAACCGGCATCGGGGCGGTGTTGATATTGATCTTGCCCGGATAGGTAAAATCATGCCGGGAATCCGGTGAGGGCACCATGCCATGGACTGTCATGAAATCCCCCGGATTGCCGCCCTGCTCCATGCGCTCAAACAGGTCCAATGAAATATTGCGCACCCGCAGCAGTTCGGAAATATGCCGGAACGGTCCGTTGCGGCAGGCATACGGCGAATCCTTGCCCCGGTAGTAATCCGACTCGGCACCGGTGAGACCCGAAACCGCGTCATTGTCTCCGGAATCGAGCCAGTCCTTGACCGGGTTGATGATCATTGCAGGCTCAAGAGGCTCGGAAAAAACCGCCTGAGCCGACGGTTCCCGTCCGGCCAGCAGAAGATCAAAAAAGCGCATCCAGAGTTTCCGCTGGGCGGGCCGGAATTTCCGGGCTTCCGGGAACTGCACCAGGGCGTTTATCTGGAGCCGGCTGAGTTCATCGGTGATCGAAAGTGAAATGTCTTCGGCTTTTAAACCGGTCTGCCGCAGATAGTCATTGATCACCTCCGGGTCGGCCCAGTCCTCCTGGACGGAGTCGATTTCGGTTTCCTCCTTGTCCCGGATCAGGATTTTTTCTGCAATGTTGACCCCTGAAACGATCATGTTTTCCGCTGTCATCATGTCCCGGCTGACCCCGGCCTTTGAGACCGAACCACGGATCTGCCGATTAAGTTCAAAACTTACCGCCACCAGGACCGTAATGATGGTCAGGGTAATAAGCAGGGCGATCCCTTTGTTATTGTTTAACATCCTTCAAAGGCTCCCGGTAGGTCGGCAGGCTGATGCGCGTGGAAAAGAAACGTGCACCCTTCCTGGTTTTGATTTTCAGTTCAACGCGCACTGCCCGCGGTGTGGCATAGTCGAACATCTGCGCATCCGAGTCCCAGGATTCGGATGCGTTGCCGTCTGCATCGATGCAGGTAAGGTTGAATGCATCGATCCCTGTACAAAGCACCGGGTCTGTTTCCGGGTCCGGTTCCGCCGCAGGGTTCGCCGAAATATCATAAGGAAACGGCGTGTCCCCGCGTTTGAGCACATAACCGGATTTCGATGCACTGCTTTTATCCACGTGATAGCGGATTTGCGCCAGTTCGGCAGAAGCGAACTCATTTTCCGGCCTGCCGGTGGAAACCGGCAGGTGCTCCGTGGAAGCAAAGCGCAGCTCGGAAAACTGCTCGGTTCCGACATAATCCACGTCCGCGGCAAAACGATACGGATCCGGGGACTCACCTGAACCCGGCGGCTTATAAAGCGGGTACTGCTCCACATAAGCGGCGCGGAGGTCTCTGCAGATCCGGGTAAGGCAGGCTGCGGCCATTTCGTCGATGCTTGTTTCGGCCTTGATTGCATTTGTTTTGGAGATTACCGCGTTAAACGTGCTGTAGACGATGGTGGCAAGCACGGCAAAAATAACGATTGCAATCAATATCTCGAGCAGCGTGAATCCAGCAGATTTGCGCATTTCTATAACCTCCCGGAATCCGCGGATTGATACCGGGTTAGCGTATATGACAGGCCGTCAGGCGACAGCTCCACCCGTACCCGGATTTCGGATAGCCGGACCGGGGGCTGGTCCCCGGTCTGGATTTCTTTTTCCGAAACCTGCGCCTGCCAGGAATAGCCGGGATGGGCTTTGCCGAAATCACCGCTGTTTCCGCGGAAATCGCCGGGGTTCAAAGCTGCTTCGCTGAGCTTGGACCGGGCCAGAAACGGAGCCGTGGAATAAAACCGGACGGATTCATACATCCCGATGGTCTGCCCCTGCAGGCTGATCAAGCTGATCAACACAATGGAGATAATGGCAAGCGAAACCAGTACCTCCAGCAGAGTAAAGCCCTTTTCCGGCTGACTTTTCAAACAGTAATGCTCAGAATTCAACATACGCGTCCCGGATGTCAATCTGCGGCAGAAAGGATTCGATCCGGTAGGATCTGCGGGTTTGATTCCCGCTTTGCACGTGAATAATCGCCCGGTCTGAATACCCCTTTGGATAAAAAAGAATCCGGGCGGTACCGCTTGATATGCGGGCATCCTGCGGAAACATCACATCAATTATCCGGATGCCCGAGTCCGGAGCAAACGCGTCCCCGTCGGCCGGGTCGGGGGCATTTTCCCGATCCGATGCCGGTCCGGTCCAGAGCCGGTTATCATCGAGCCCCACATACAGGGCATATACGGCCTGTTCTTCCACCGCACGATTTTTCAGGGCCTTGGTATTGATCTGAAGCCAGCTGGAAAGTTTGCGGGAATCCGTGGAGAAAAATGACTGGTCGATCCGGGGCACTGCAAAAAACATCAAGATGCTGACCAGGCTAAGGACCACGATCAGCTCGATTAGCGTAAATGCCCGCCGATCGGTCAAGGTTTATTCCAGTTCCCAGCTCTTGACATCCGCATTTTCGCCCTCTCCGCCGGGTTCGCCATCTGCGCCGTATGAAATAATGTCATAATCGTCGTGCACCCCCGGGCAAAGGTATACGTATTTATTATCCCAGGGATCCTTGGTGATTCTGCCTTTTTCAATATATCCGCCCTCCCGCCAGTCATCGGCACTGGGACCGGAGCTCGGCGGTTCAATCAGCGCCTCGAGCCCCTGCTCGGTGGTCGGATATCTCCCATTGTCGAGCTTATAGAGTTTCAGGGCGGTTTCCAGGGACTGGATATCCACCTTGGCCTTGAGCCGCTTGGCCTGCTCAGGCCGGCCCATGATCTTGGGCATCATGTATACTGCCAGAATACTCAGAATGACAATTACCACCATCAGCTCGATCAGGGTAAAACCTGATCGACCGGAATATCTGTTTTTCTCTGTGGAAAATTGAAGAAGGATGCGCATGAAAAATCCTGAAATGAAGGTCGAAAAGCTTTTCTCCCGGCCCTGCCGGCCCGGTTTTCATTACGCGCGTAGTCTACAGAATCAGCAAAATTTGATCAAGGCTTTTTCTTTCCCGGGATCCGGGGATGTTGATTGGTTGGTTGTTGTTGCTTTTCAAATCCGTTGCGCTCTGCAAAAAAAAAAGCATCCGGCTTCAAGAATTTTCGCAGTGCTTTACAGGTATCGCAAATCAGGGTATACTAGTGATCACTTGCTTTTACGGCGGGATTTTTTGCATCACCTTCCTCAGCCGGATACGAAAAGGAGCCTTTATGAACACCGAAGACCTTTCCATCCTGGACCGCCCGGAGATCTCGGAAATTTTGTTCCATCCCAGAAAAGCCCCGGACAGCGAGCCTCCGAAAAGCGCCGTGGATATCGAGGTGCCCATATCCGACAGCATCCGCTTGGGCTGCCGTTTTTTCCGGACAGACAGCCACCTGCCGCATCTGCTGTTTTTTCACGGAAACGGGGAGATCGCGGCGGATTACGATCCCATCGGCCCGATTTACAATGACTACGGGCTCAACTTCATGGTGGCCGACTACCGGGGATACGGCAAGAGCACGGGAACGCCCACGGTTTCCGCCATGCTCTCAGATTCCCACCCGATCCTGGATGCCGTATTGAACTCGATGGAATTCGAAGGCCGGACCGGCGCGCTGTGGCTCATGGGCCGGTCTCTGGGCAGCGCCCCGGTCTTGGAACTGGCCGCGGCCAGACCCGGCAACATTGCCGGGCTGATCATTGAAAGCGGGTTTGCGCAGACCGTGTCACTGCTGCGGCACCTTGGCATTGATGCGGATGCCCTGGGCATCAAAGAGTCAGATGTTTTTTCCAATGCAGATAAAATAACCCATTATACCGGACCGACCCTGATCATGCACGCCGAACAGGATCACATCATTCCGCTGGATCACGGAAAAACCCTTTACCAGTCTTCGCCGGCACGAAACAAGGACCTGGAAGTAGTGGAAAACGCCAATCACAACACCCTCATGATGATGGCGGGTCACGACTATTTTCGCCGCATCCGGGATTTTATCCGTCAATCCGAACAGTCCGCCGCCGGGTCGTAACCGCAGACCGCCCGGACATGGCACGGACAGGTGAAATCCGCAGGCCCCACATACCCCAGGTAGGTATCCACGAACCAGGCGGCAGTAAACGATTTCCGATCCGCGCTCCAGAGGCGGTCCCGGCCGCCTTCAAAAACAGGCGCGGTGCAGTAGTCTCCGAGTATTGACGCCCGCCGGATCAGCGTTACCAGCTCGTCAATTGTCGGCAGGCGCCAGGTCAGAAACCCGGCAAACCCGCTTTTGTTTAAAGCGTCGATATAAGCACCCGCATCCTTCCATTCCACTGGATAACGGGTTCCGGTCTGCTGCCACACCAAGCCATGGGTGATATCCCGGACAATTCCGGATTCCTCCGGGTGCAGCACAACATCCCGATGAATGGGCGGGCGCCATTGCGAATCCAGCCCGAAGATCCGCTGTGCCTCCCGGGCCTGCACCTTTAATGCGGTTTTGCGCAGCCCGCCCCGTTTGAGCACCTCTGTTCCGCCCGCGCCCTGTTGCGGGGTCTGCAGGCGGCATGTTCGTTCCAGTTGCTCGTGCCAGTTCCCGTAAGCGGTTTTCAGGGCCTGCCGCATTTGCCGGCAGTCGGAAAACCGCTCTGTCCTTCGGGGATGGGTGGCCCGGATTAAAAAATCGTCCCAGCATTCACCCAGCAACTCGTTGACCGAACCGGGCCGGAATTTTTCCCCGGCCTCCGGGGGAAGCATACCGGTGAGCATGCGCCATATCATCACGCCTACGCCGTAAAGGTCCGCACGCGCATCCACGTTGTCCGGGTCGGCTTGCTGTTCGTGCGCGGCATAATACGGCGTGCCGATCTTGAAAGTGTCCGGCACCCGCCGGGTTTCCCCCCGCAGCAGGGAAAGTCCGAAATCAATGAGTTTTACCGTATCTCCCTCGGTGATCAGCACGTTATAAGGCTTGATGTCCCGGTGGACAATGCCCGCATGATGCAGCCGGTCCAGGCCCGAGAGCACCTGGTCGGCATAGGTAAATGCGCGGGCCGGATCCATGAGGCGGGTGGCGGCCTCCATCTCGTAATGCTCACCGATCATGGCCCCGAGATTCATGCAGTGATATTCCATGGAAAAAAACGGCCGGTTTTGCCCGTCCCGGTCAAAATCCAGGATGGCTGCCACGTTCGGATGGCGCAGCCGTCCAAGAATCCGGGCTTCCCGGATGAACATGTCTTCAATTGCCCGTAAGCCCAGCAGATCGATCATATGATCGCGCGGGCGAAGCAACTTCAAGGCCGAGATTTTGCCGATATCCGGCAATTCCACCTTGTATACCCGCCCCATGCCGCCATCGCCCAAAAGGCCCAGAACCCGATATTTACCGATATACATGCGCCCGCCTCCGGATCTCACCATGCAACCAAGATGCAATGAGCTTGTAGTCAATGCCGGAATGAAAATTCCGTTCCGGCATAAACAAAATATAGCATACCTTTTCAGGGATGCAGTGACGATTTTTTTGCAGGGCGCAACGGATTGGGCAATCATAAAAAAACCCGCTACCGTTGTCGTGATCTGAATCGGTCCTTTTTTCTTTTTATTTCGATACCGATACCGACGAAGCCAACGAAAAGCTTGCCCCGCTTTAGATTACAGACTTGAAGTGTGTCCTCTTGCCCGATGGCCCGCCGCGGAAAACCGGGAAGAATGTTTGTTCTTTTCTGTAAGGCCAGGAAAACTCGAATATTCGGGAAAACGGCAGCAATCGGTTTTAAATTTTTGCTTCCCTCTCAATGCCGGGAAATGTTATTTTTATTATTTTATAATGTTTCCGGACAACGGCTTACAGAAACCCCGTATCTCCTTTTGGGTGTGATTGTGGATACAACAGATCAACAAGTTGAGATCCTGGCTTTTTGTGCAGACAACAAATCGGAATTCCGTCAGGCAATCCGTTCGGCAGCGCGCAGCCTGTCCCAGGGTTCAACAATTGCCGCCATGGGTGAAAAAACCCGCGGGACTTTTTCGGAAAGCGCGCGTTTCCGCCTGCTGCTGGCGTGCACGGATCCGGAGGCAGCGCGCGGAAACCTGGATTCGGTCGCCGGGTGGCTTCAAAACGAAGAAGAACGTCCCCCGAGTCTTCCGCCAGGCGTTTTTTTCGGCACGCAGGCCCCGCCCGGAAAGCTCGCCTTTGTTTTTCCGGGCCAGGGAAGCCAGTATCCGTTCATGAGCCGCTTGCTCCTGGAAATGTTTGCAGAATCCAAACCGGTGATAGATCTGGCGGAACAGGCATTCGACCGGAATCCGCCGTTGTTGTCGTATATTTATCCGGAAGATGCCGGCACACAGGGCACGGCCGCATACAACGAGGCGGCCCTGCGAAATACGGACGTGGCCCAACCGGCAATCGGTGTCATCAGCCGGGTCATGGTGGAAATTCTCAGGCGGCACGGGGTTTCCGCGGATGCCGCGTGCGGTCACAGCTACGGGGAATTAACCGCCCTCTGGGCCGGGGGGAAAATCCGGAACACGGATTTCATGGAGCTGTCTGTTTCCAGGGGCAGCCTGATGGCCTCGGCCGGGAATGCCTCCGAAGACCGGGGTGCAATGCTGGCGGTGCGCGCTCCTTCGGAAAAAATCGAGATCTTGGTCCGCGAGCACGGGGCAGACCTGGTGCTGGCCAATCGCAACAGCCCGTCCCAAAGCGTCCTTTCCGGCCCCACAATAGAAATTGACAGGATCCAGGAAATCTGCCGGAAAAACCGAATCATATCCGCCAAATTGCCGGTATCCGCAGCATTTCATTCCAGGCTCGTCATGGATGCGGCAGCGCCGTTTCAACAACACCTGGAATCGGTCCCGTTTTTTCCGGGCGATATACCGGTTTACGCCAACACCACCGCAGCCCCCTACCCCGCAGACGAGCGGGGCGCCCGGGAGTTGCTCGGCAGGCACCTGCTGCAGCCGGTCAATTTTATCGATGAAATCCGTCACATGCATGAGGACGGGGCCCGCACGTTTGTCGAGGTAGGGCCCAGGGCCGTGCTCACCGGACTTGTCAAAAGCATTTTATCCGACCGGCCGCACAACGCATTTTCCGTGGATGAATCCGCCGGAAAAAAATCCGCGGTGCTGGATATGGCCTTTACCCTTTGCCGGATCGCAGCCCTGGGATACCCGGTGGACCTGGAAAAATGGCCGGGGCGTCCGGGCGCTTAAGCCTGCTGACCGGCGCACTGTGTTTGCTCCACCCGGTATCCGCAGTAAGGACAGAACCGGAAATCTTCACCTGCAACCGGCGCACTGCACGAGGTGCAGAAATTGGGCACCGGTGCCAGTTCCACGATCAGCTCGCCCTCCCGGACGGGCACCATCTTCTTGTCCACTGTGTAATCTGCGGTTTTAAGCACCCGCCTGACGATGCCGGCCACTTGTGCGTACACAGCCTTTTCCTGCTTCATGATCGACAGGTTAAACAGCTCCTCGCCCTTTTTCACAATCTTGCCGGGGCTGGCATAAACCACCCACAGATCCGCATTGCTCGGAGAGGCCAACTGGTAGGGGTTGTCCGCATCAGCCATTTCAAGCACCTCGCTTGTCCCGCCCTGCGGGGCCTGGACCTGCACCTCGCAGGTAATGATCTCAGCGTCCAGCAGATAGCGTACGATGCTGATACCGCTTCTCCGGGGCTTGGAAATGTCATAAATCGTCATTTTGTGGGGCTTGTCCTGGCTGTCGGCAAATTCCAGCTCCTGTCCGGGCTCGAGCCCTTCGAACCACACATCCAAAGGCAACAGGTTTGGATCTGCATACTGCTTCTGGAATTCAATGGTTTTCTGTGCGTCTCCGGGATGGTTCAGGTAGAGCACCAGTTCTTCCTCGGTGGGCATGCGCTTGATGCTGTTTTGAAGACTGCGGGCTTCGGACGCGATATCGATTTCCGCAAGCGAATTCAGGGGGGAATCCTCGGTCCGGTTCTCCAGTGCCCAACCGTATTCCTTGTCAAATGCGCTCTTGTACACCCAGTCCGGCGGAAATCCCTGGGGCATCCGGCCGTATTTGCCCAGCAACAGGTCCCGGAAAGCGTCATTGCTGTCCTGGTAAAGCTTCAGGCGATCTTCTATCACTTCCTCGCTGAGTTCATCCTCCGGATATGCGGCCGCGGTTTCAAGCACTTCGAGCATGTGCCGTACGTAAGGCTCTCCGCCCCGCTTGTACGCCCCGGTTACGGCAAGAAATGCCGTATTCCAGGTAATCTGGGAGCCCGGGGTGACATCATGATACCGCACGATTTTGCGGGTGCCGGCCAGAAAACGCAGCATGTACGGCAGCAGGCGGATATACCCCTGCTTCATGGCGCCTTCCTGGGAAGATGACGTGGCCCCGCCGGGCATGCCGTGTTCCACCACGTCATAGTCGATGCCCTTGAAATACGGGGAACAGTACTGATCATAGTAAGGCATGATCTGTTTTAAAACAAACCCGGACTTGCGGATCATCTCCCGGTCCAGGCGAATCTGCAGGCCGAGTTCGTCCTCGATATACGCAGCGGTGGACAGGACCTCTCCCTGGCCGTACCATCGCACTGCCGGCCCGATGGCGGTATCCAGGATATGCGCGCCCGACTCTGCCGCGGCCCCGACTGCCGTCACAAACAGGCCGTCGGTGTAATGCCTGTGATAATGCAGTACAAGTTCGGGGTATTTCTCCCGGATGGCTCCGACCAGTTCCCGGATGAACCAAGGCGGGCACACGCCGGCCATATCCTTTAACCCCAAAATAATCATCTGTGAGGCCTGCTCCGCATCCACGCCGGCTACTCTGCGGGTCATCTGCAGGATTTCCCCGGCAACCGCAAGGTAATGCGCCACAGTAAACCCGGGGGCGTAGGACAGGGAAATGGCGGGCTCAAAGATGCAGGCATTGTCGTTTAGCACGATTTCGGCAAACGGGCGCATGTTTTCAATGTGATTGAGAAAGTCAAAACAACGGATCACGTCGTAATGCGCACAAATCATCTCCCCGGTCTTTTCCATCATGGATCGGGGCTGGGGCTTGTATCCCAGCACGTTGGTGGAGCGGATCAGAATCTGCTTGAGCGAATTCGGAGCGAATTCGTTCCACTGTGCCGCCTCGGTAAACGGATAGGTCATGTTGGCAAGCATGGCCACGTGAAAATGCGCCCCGCCCCCGTTTTCCAGGGAAAAAAAGCCGCACCGGTCCAGATACGGCCCCACGAGGCGGTCTTCTGCCAGCCGTAACCGGTTGCCGCTGTTGGACTGGGTAATATCCCGGGTGGTGGTATCCGTAAAGTGCACAATTCCCTGTTCCCTGCTGTCGCGGACCCGGTCGAGCGCCGTCTGCCGATCCCGCCGGGGAAAGGAGAAGGTTTCGTGACTTTGTTCCGGGATTTCCGGCTGAACCACTTCCAGGCGTCCCACCCGCTTGTCCCCGCGGCCGCGGTAGGCCCCCAGCGCCACGAACGGATTGTATCCACGGGCCGAAATTTCAGCCACCAGCCGGGACATGCGCAGGGCCTCGGGCTCGATGTCCGAGTAAAACATGAGTTCCGGGTGATGCTCGATAAACCGGGTGTCATATTTTCCGGAAACAAAGACCGGGTGCTTGACGATCTGGCGGTGAAACGGAATCGTGGTCTTGACCCCGCTGATCATGTATTCGCGAAGCGCCCGCTGCATGAGTTTCACCGTCTTGGCCCAGGTGCTGCCATAGGTAATCAGCAGGGAGGCCGCCGAATCATACTGGGACGGAAACTCGTATCCCTCTGTCACGCAGGAATCCAGGCGGACCCCCTGGCCGCCCGGGGATACGTACCGGGTAATCAGGCCGGAATTGGGGCCGAACTCGTTCTGGGGATCCTCGCAGTTGATCCGGCACTGCATGGCATGGAGAAACGGCACGGTGGTCTTTTCGGTAAAGCGCAGGGCGGCGCCGAAAGCCACTGCAATCTGCTCTTCGACCAGGTCGATGCCATAGCGGCATTCCGTGATGCCGTGCTCCACCTGGAGCCGGGTATTGACCTCGATCAGGTAGGGCGCTGCATTTTCATCCACCAGAAACTCCACGGTGGCAAGGGAATAATAGTTGACCGCACTGACGAGCTGCCGTGCATAGGCTTTCAAACGTTCGCGCAGGGACTCGGTCATCAGGGGCCAGGGAGAGGGCGTAATTTCCACGAGTTTCTGGTGATTGCGCTGCACCGAGCAGTCGCGTTCGTCAAAGGCGAAAATATTGCCGTATTGATCGGCGATCACCTGGATTTCAATGTGCCGCACGGACGGAAGGTATTTTTCCACATACACGCGGGGATTTCCAAACGAGGCTTCAGACATGACCGAAGCTTTGTGAAAGGCGGACTCCAATTGGTTTTCAGAGTATACCGTGTAGATTCCCCGACCACCCCCGCCGCCTTCGGCCTTGAGCATAATCGGAAAACCGATCCGGGCGGCAATTTTCCTGGCCTCGGGGATGGTCACGGCACTTTCGGAACCCGGCACCACGGGTACGCCCAACTGCCGGGCCAGACGACGCACAGAGACCTTGTTGCCCAGAATGCGCATGGACTCTGCCGGCGGACCGATAAACGTGATCCCGTTTTCTTCGCACTTGGCGGGAAAGCTGTCATCCTCGGCGCCAAAGCCCCATCCGGGATGTAGGCCGATAACTCCCCTTTCCCGGGCCTTGCGTATAACCCGGTCCAGGTCCAGGTAGGCCTGGGGGTCATCAGGCAACAGCAACAATTCATGGGCGCCCAGCGTGGAGGGCGAGGTCTTGTCCACGTCTGTCGCGGTCATGATCGCCACGGCTTCGAGCTGCTCGGATATGGAGCGGCTAATCCGTCGGGCCGGGATCCCCCTGTTGGCGATCAGAACCGGCCTGCCCTCGATTTCTGACTGCACCTGTTCAAAACTTTTTTCAATACGCGGCTGCCCTTCATTGCTCATAAACACAAATACCCTTATTTTCCAAAATTATATATCATTGACTTAATGTTTTGCTTTAAGAATGAACATTTCCCGCCGGCAGGATACTGCCGTTATAGATCACGCGGGTTTTACCGTTTTTTTCAATAATCAGGCCGCCGTCTGCGGCCAGCCCGGCAATTTCTGCGGTAAAGGCCTCATCCCGGCTGATCCGGATGGTGACCATGTGTCCCTGCCATGCCAGGCGTTTTTTTACCAGCGCCACAAACGCCGCAGGCGTCATGGACTGCACCAAATGATAAAACCGGCTGCGCCCGATCTCAAGCATCTGCATCCAGAATTCCAGGGGGGTGACCTGCAGGTCCAGTTCCTGCAGACTTGCCGGCTTTACGGCAAATGCATCCGTAAGCTGCTCCAGAGGCGGGGCGGAAGCCAGATTCAAGCCGATGCCCACGATCAGGTGGCCGCCACGGTGCTCCACCAGGATGCCGCAGACTTTCCGGTCCTCGATAAGAAGGTCATTGGGCCATTTTATAAAGACCCGAACGCCCATGGCATCGAGTACCGTAGCCACAAGTTCCCCGGCCATCAGCGAAGCCATTGCCTGCCAGCCGGGAGCCGCTCCGTTGATCTCTCCCGGGTTCGGCCAATACCATGAGGCATACAGGTTTCCCGGCGGGGAAATCCAGGAGCGCTGCATCTGGCCTCTGCCCTTTTGCTGCTCCACCGCGATCAGGCAATCCCACGGCGTCATACCGATCACATCGATCAGGCTGCGAAGGCCGTCCATGGTTGAAGAACACCGCCCGCAGACCAGGGTGCATGCATCGGCCCGGCCTGTCCGGGATTTCCAGGCTGCCAGGCTGTCTTCGAATTGCCCGGTTGCCGGCAGCCGGGTGCTATCCCACGGCCTGAGCCGATCGACGTCCCTTTGCCAGGACGGATGAAACCCGGCAAGCCCTTCCGGCGACAGTCCGTCAAACAGGCCGTTTCTGCCCGATCCGGCGATATATATGCCCGGCTTCATATTTTTAAGTTCCCCCGCCCTGAAATTGCTCCGGCCGCAGCCACAGCCCTTTTTTGTGATAAATTCCGAAAAAAGTGTCAAGCAAATTCTGCAGCTTACGCGGGGTGGTTTGCGCAGATGCATCGGGCACGAGAGCGGACGGCAGATGTGCAAACTTCCCCGCCGGCCCGACCCTACGAAGATCCGGGAAGCCCGATGCTTTTTTGCAGAGCCTTTCAAGGTTGAGAGCTTCCGGCAAAACTCCGGTCTTCATCGCCTATCCGCGAATGTCGCTTTCCAAGGCAACCGCATGCCGCTGCACGAAAAATCCCTTTGCGGTTCCGTAGATGGTTTCTTCTTTGCGGGCCCCGAAACGAAATCTCAAGGCTGCCTGGTTGAACAATCCAAATCGAAAATTTATAATTAAAAGAAAAAATGGAGCTATGTGTTAATCACTGGTTCGGGCGAACATAAGGGCTCGCCCCTGCTCAACCATTTAAAACCGAAAAAGGATAAATCCCATGCGAATCACAGGATTTGCGGCAATCCTTGCCTTGATCGTTTCCCTTACAATTGTCCCTTTTACAAACAGTTTGGAGGCAGACGCCATGGATACATCCCCCAAAAAGACAATTGACCTGCCCGGGCCAAAGCACAACAGCCGAACCACCATTGAACAGGCCCTGCTTGAGCGCCGCTCGCAAAGGGCCTATACCGACAAGCACCTCACCCTGGAGGAAATCTCCCAGCTTTGCTGGGCGGCACAGGGTGTTACCAGCCCGGGGGGATTTCGCACCGCACCCTCTGCAGGCGCGCTCTATCCCCTGGAGGTATTTCTGGCCGCAGCAGACGTGGAGGGTTTGGACCCTGGAATTTACAGATATCAGCCGGAAGACCACGGGCTTGTCAGAGAAGCCCCGGGAGATAAAACAGAAGCGCTGTGGCAAGCGGGCCTGCATCAGTCCGCCATTAAACAGGCCCCGGCCGTATTCGTGTTTACAGCCGTATTTGAGCGAACCATGCGAAAATACGACGAGCGGGGAAAACGCTACGCCCTGATGGAAGCCGGGCATGCCGCGCAGAACCTTTGCCTTCAGGGCGTTTCACTGGATTTGGCCACAGTGCCCATCGGTGCGTTTGACGATCCAAGGGTGGCCCGCACCCTGGACCTGGATGAAAACACCCGGCCCCTTTACCTGCTGCCGGTGGGGCATGCCAAAGAATAGATCAGTTTACCGCACGCATCCGCTGGTGCAGTCGCCGGGCCCGCAGGCAGAACGCTTCGAGTTTTGCCTCAATGAGTTGGGGGAACGGGGATCCGTCGCTTTCCACTGCCAGAAACGGCAGGGCGTCTACCTCTGAAAGTACAGGCTCGAGATAATTTTCCCGGCGCGGGATATGAAGCTTGTCCCGCCGGGTCATGACCTCGCTGAGAATCGCCTCTGAGACCCGGTTGGGCATGCACCCGAAGGGTCCGATCGCGATCACCCCGGAAACCGATGAGGCGATTTCAGTCAACGCGCTGCCTACCGTGAGAATCGCCTCGCCGCCCAGCCGGGGGGAAATATACGGGGAGGCGTTTTCAATCATTGTATGAATGTCTGCCAGGTGACCATCCACCAGCCCGGAGCGCGCCAACGTGCCGGAAATCCGTTTTTCATAGCGGTTCATGAACATCTGGCGGAGCTTGAACTTGAGCTTCTGGCCCACCGACATCCGGCCCCAGTTTTTCTCATCTGTTTCCACGCAATAGTCCGAATACCGGATCCACTCGGAGACCGGGGAACAGATCACGGCAAAACCCTTTTCGGCCAGCCGCTCGGTCAGAAACTGCCTGGACAGTGCGTCCCGGCGGACGAAAATTTCCCCGGTAATCAGGATGGCGGGCACATCCGCCGGGTTTTTCTGCATGGGGATGCGGGAAAGCACGTCCACGGTGTTTTCAAGCCGCGCCATGAGCTGCTTGTAATTGCCGTGAATCATGGTTTCCACGATCGGCTGCCACTGCTGTTCGAACGTTTCCATGGCCTGATCCACGTTCGCTGCATTGGCAAGAATCATGGAACGGATATCCTCCATGATATCCGAGATCACCAGCGCCCACCATGCCTTGTAATAATTCAGGTGCCCCTCCAGGCCAAAATACGTATTATCCGAGGTCAGGGAAAAAATGGCCACATTTTCAAGTTCTAGGCGGGAGACTAGGTCTTCCATAAAAACGGAATACTGGCCGAACCGGCACGGACCCGAGGCCGAGGCCATGAAATAGACCAGGATTTCGTCATCCCGCTTTTTGTTGTAGGCGTAATTGAGCAGGGTCCCGGTGGTCAGAATCAGCGGGAGACATTCCTTGCACGACGTGTGGGCCCGGCCGAGCTTGAGCACATTTTCATCAGCCGGGGGGTGAGGGGCCACGTGCAGCCCCGAGGCTTCAAACGCGGCTGCCACCAATTCGGTACCCAGCCGCCCCATGGAAGGGATCAGAAACGTGACCCGCGGATCGGTTAAGAGAAGCTCCCGCCCGTCAGAAGTCCTGACCATGGGCGTGCCGCTATCCAGAAAGGTTCGTGCAGGTGAAAACGCGTCCCGCTCCGCAGGCTGGTTACTGGCAAGCAGGAGCTGCCGGTACTCGGCCACGATATCGAGAAACGCTTCGATCCGGGTTTCGATCCCGGCATCCGCGGTGTGGCTGTCAAGCTCCAGGGTCAGCGAGGGCTTTCTTCCCATGATGTCTCTGAAATACCCTACTACAAAGGAATCCGGTCCGCAGGAGAAATTGGTGATATAGGTGGCAAAAAGCTGGGAATGGTTTTTGACATGCCTGGCCGCCTTCAGGATCATCTGCCCCATGCCCCAGTACATATGCGGCTTGGAGGCTTCTGCTTCAATGGGCAAAAAATCCAGCGGGATCACGTAAACCCCCCGCGAAGCCAACTTGTGGGGGATGCCCATGTGGGCTTCCTCCACAAAACCGTTATAGGGCCGGCCGAAAATCACCACCCCGATTTTCTCCGGATCGGCCTCCAGCTGTTCAAGCGCCCGGGCGCCGATCTGTTTCATTTCCGCAAAGCATGCAAGTTGTTGCTGCTTGGCGGTTTCAAAGGCCTCTTCCGCTGTTTGCCGATCCACCCCCATGTCCACGGCAGTCCGAACCAACGGGTCCTTTGCCGCATCCGGTCCCGGGGACATGTCAATAAAGGGAGAAAGCACCCGGATTCCCTTTTTTTCCAGTTCCGACAGGGTTTGCCTGAAGGTCGTGCACAGGTAATAGGGCTCGCCCTGGACAAACGGGCAGACCTGGGAATTGGCATATCCGTTTTCCACATGCACGGATTTGACGTGCGGCAGAAAGATGAATTCCGGGGGATCTTCCGAGTGGATCAGGGAATAGAAATACCCGTGGGACAGTTCGGCCGGGTAGCAGAAGGCGGCATTGCGCATCTCAATACCCTCCGGCTCGGGCCGTTCGGAAAGCACGGGATCAAAGCCCAGTGCTGCAAAAAACTGGGAATACAGGGGATAATAACTGTTTGTCAAAAAACTCTTGTTAATGCCCACACGGCCTGGCCGGGCCGGACTTTCCGGCCGGGGCGCGGCGTATTTGTCAAATACGAGATGTTCTCGCTTTTTGACCATGTCCAGGGACTCGATATCATACTTGAGATTGTAGCGCAGATTGTAGTAGCGGTTGCAGGCGCCCCCGAACGGATAGCGCTTGCCTTCGAGTTCGATCACGGCAATTTCGCATCCGCGGTCGCATTTTTCCTTGCCGCCCTTGCAGGTAAAAGATTTCCGGTAAACCACCTCGCGCCCGGCCAAGGTCTTGAGGTCAAAGGCATGGCTGACAATCAGCCCCATGTCAATTCGCTTTTTGATCTCCAGGGCCACGCCGAATGCACCCATCAATCCGGGATCCGGCGGCACGATAATGGGCTTGGACGACAGTGCCGCCATGGCCAGGGGCACGGCACGGTTGTAGCAAACCCCGCCCTGCATAAAAACCTTGCCGCCCACCGGCCGGTTGCCCTTGACCCGGTTGATGTAATTCATGCATATGGAATAGACCAGCCCGGCAATGATATCTTCATGAGCCACGCCCTCGTGCACCGCGGTCTTGATGTCAGATGAAATAAATGCCGCGCACTGATCGTTGAAATTCGGGGGATTCTGGGACTGGAGGGCCACCTCAGCTATGGATTCCACACCCACTCCCAGGGTTTCGTGCGCGGATTCCGCCAGAAAGGAACCGGTGCCGGCCGAGCACGCCTCGTTCATGGCATAATCGGACGGGACCCCGCTGGTGATATAAGTATACTTGGCATCCTGGCCCCCGATTTCAAACAGGGTGTCCACCTCCGGGTCAAAATGCACCGCTGCGGCGGCATGGGCCACGATTTCATTGATCACGCCGTCGGTCAACGCGTGCAGGCCCGCAATCTGACGGCCGGACCCGCATACACCGAGCCCGGTGATCGAAAGACTGTCCGGATCCATGCGTGCCGCCACCTGCTCGAGCAGGTTCCGGTAGCAGGACCGGGAAGCGCCCACAGGGTCGCCGTGAGTATAGAGGTACACGTCAGCCAGGATGGCATCATCATTTCTGCGCATCAAAACCGCCTTGGTGGTGGTGGAACCCACGTCCAGGCCCAGGATGCATTCATCGCCCGGGAGCATTTCCCCCCGGTTCACGCTTTTAAACGTTACCTGATCCGCATAATCCTGCAGTCTGGGAAGAATATCAAACGATGCCGCACCCTCGACAAACAGGCGGCTTTCATCCGGCAGGGCGGCGGCCTCGTTTTCAAGGGCCCACAAGGCAGCGCCCATCGCCTCGAAATACGGTGCCTCATCCGGAACGATCAGGCCGGGGATGGCCTCCTCCAGGTAATCGATCATCATCTGGTTGCGGGCCGATCCCCCAACGATCATGATATTTCTTTTTTCCACCTGCTTGAGCAGCTCCAGGATCTTGTTGGCCATCATCCGGCACAGGCCGGCGGTAACCCTGGCCTTGGGCACCCCCTTGTTAATGGCATGCGTGCAGTCTGACTTGCAGAATACCGAGCATCGGCCCGAAACCTGGTACGGGGTCTCGGTGGCAGACCAGAGCGCGGCCTCTTCCAGCGTCACCCCCATGCGAGTTAGCTGCTGCATGAAAAACTCGCCCGTGCCAGAAGCGCACTTGTTTCCGGTGAGCACGTTATTGATCCGTCCCTTGTCGTCGAGAACATAGACCATGAAGGTCTCGCCGCCCGCTGACACGATCGCCGGACACTTCACGTCCGCGGGGCGGACCTGCCGGTAGGCATACTCAACGGCTTCAGGCTCGGGGATGGTGGTCAGGTTGACGAACTCCCGGAATCGCCTGCCGGTGGCCACGACCCGATGGCAGCGTTGCACACCGGAGTCTTCGAGCGCAGACAACAGGGTCTTTCTCGGATTTCCGCCATGGGGATACGTGGATGCACCAACAATCCGCGGCCGGAAAGAATCCGCCGGATCGCTTGCGGTCTGCAGGTGCACGATGGAAACCGTGGAGGCGCCCAGACATATGCCCATGGTTTCCAGGGTTTGGGTTTCGATCTCGCTGATGTATTTAAAATCTGAGTTCGGCTCTTTCATCGGCTTGTTCCACCCGGCTTGGAGCGGGGATCAAGATCCGCTCATATCGTAATCGGTTCATATCAAATACGGCGCATTCCGAATTTTCCCCGGCGCCGACAATAATAATATAGCGTTGATGGCAATGCAATACGGTGGATTGCCCATGCATCTGTTCCCGGGTCACGACCCGGTTGCGGCTCCTGAACAAAACCGGATCATGACTGTGTCCGCAGAATATAACATGATCGGCGACACGATCAAACACCTCGGCCGCCCGGTCAGTGCCACCGGTATCAACGGGCTCGTAAAAGGCCCGGATCGAATCGTACGGCAGGGAATGACAACAGCAGACACCACCCAAACGCATAACAACGGGTGTCTGTTGCAAAAAAGCCAGCCATTGCTCCCGTTTATCCGGGTATTGGCACAATTCCTTGTGCTGCAGCATTTTCTCCACCTGGAAATCATTGTTTCCCTTGACCGTCCGAACCCGGTGACGAAACAATAATAAAAAAACCTGGCGCAGATCTCCGTGATCCTGGGAATCACAGAAATCACCGAGATGGACAATGCAGTCTGCGCCGTTGTGTAACAAGGTATCTATTGCCCTGCCAAGCAGATCCGCATTGCCGTGGGTGTCTCCGATCAGACCGATGCGTTCCGGGGTTTTTAACTTTTGCAAGTCCATCTTTTCCTGCCTTATGCATTTCGTGGATGCATCCTAACCCATAGGAGCCGGACTGTCAATTCACTGCACAGCAGATCTTCAATCGAAATTTTGTGCGCAAACAGAATGATTGACTTTTGATTTTGGATATTCGAATTTATGCGCAGCATTCCGGCTGTATGCCGGCCTGATTTCAAAACCCCGGACTGAAAGGAACGCGCTTATGAACGAAGAACTGAAAAATGAATCCTGGGTCTACGTGGCTGTGGCGGATCCGGGCGGCAGTGAAAAATTCATGGGGCTTTACGATGAACAAAGCGGAATTTCATACATCCCTGCATTTCACGAAAAAGAAGCCGCCATGGCCTGCCTGATCAACCTGCCCCGTTCGCCCGGAGAAAAATATGAAGTCCAGGCGGTGATGTTTGAAGAACTGGCCAGAGATGCCCGCGATAACGGATTTTTGGTTTTTATGCTCGATGCCGAAGGCCGGATTCGCAAGCAGATCCAGCCCTGATTCGATCGCGAATCCGGCATCGCCGGATCACCCCCGTAGAGCGATGCCTTCAATAATGCCAGAATCATTGGGCCCGCAGAAATCCAGGCGTTTGATCTGCTCAGCGCCTGCTGCCGAAATCATTTCCGTGATCTCCTGCTCGGAATACGCCCGGCCGAAATCGGTGTTGACCAGCATGTTCAGGGAAAAAAGCGCCGGAAACAGCGGAGCGGCCCGGGTATTGTCCAGGATAAAGTCGTGGACCAGGATTTTTCCGCCCGGGATAAGTGCAGATACGGTTTTTTTCAGGATTTCCAAGCAGTTTTCCGGGCCCTCCCCGTGCAGAACGTGCGAAAGCCACGCGGCATCGTACTGCCCGGGGATGTTTTCTGCCGTGTAGTCCACGGGTGTAAAGGAAATGCGCCCGGACAAGCCGTACTCTGCGATGTTTTCTTCGGCATACGCGCGGGTGGCGGGAAGGTCCGCCACAGTGGCGTTCAGGCCGGGATTTTCCAGGCAGAAGTAGATGGCATGAGTGCCCGGTCCCCCGCCCAGATCCAGTAGCCGGCGGCTTCCGCTCAGGTCCACGTGCACCGCAGCCCGGGGGGCGACCAGCCGGGCCAGGTTGTGCATCCCCATTAAAAAGCTCCTGCGCTGCGTTTCATCCGCGTGCGGACCCTGCTGCCGAACCGGGGCCCCTTTGGCAACAGCCTGATCCAGCCGCGCCCAGGCAGGTACCAGGTGATGGTGGTGCGAAATGATATGGCCCAGGTACTCCCCGGAATGCCGGCTCAAATACTTCTTTGCCGCGTCGGTGTTGGTATAGTTGTGTCCGGTCTTGTTGACCAGATCCATTGCTGCCAGTGCATTGAGCAGGCGCTCCGTGCCGTCGGTGTCTGAACAACAGGCCTCGGCCGCTTCCCGGGCCGTGACCTGCCGCCCGTCGAGCACGGAAAACAGGTCCAGATGCACTGCTGCATGAAGCGTGGCGGTTTTCCAGTAATACCCAGAGATTTCGAGGATTTTTCCGGGAGTCCATGAATTGTCTGTCATCCGGCCTCCTGCTGTTTGAAATCGTTTTCCCTGCCTGCTTTTCCTGTTGACGTAAACACGATTCATTGATAGATAATAGCGGTTATGAGCGGGAACGCAACATCAAACATCGATCGACAAGGAGTCCGGTATGAAAGATGTCGGTGTCTTATTGTCCGGATGCGGTGTCTATGACGGGACGGAAATTCACGAAGCCGTAATCACGCTTCTGGCTCTGGATCGAAAAGGTGCCCGCGTGATCTGCATGGCCCCGGATACCTCCCAGCATCACGTTGTCAATCATCTTACCGGCCAGCCTACCGAAGAAAACCGCAATGTGCTGGTTGAATCCGCCCGCATCGCCAGAGGCGAAATTACGGACATCAAGGATATCCGTGCCTCCCGGATCGCCGCCCTGATCCTGCCCGGGGGTTTTGGCACGGCCAAGAACCTCAGCGATTTTGCCATCAAGGGCAAGGAAGCCGAAGTCCATCCGGAGGTTCACCGCTTGATTACCGAAATGGCGGATTCAGAAAAACCGATCGGCGCCATGTGCATTTCGCCGGCGATCCTGGCGAAAGTGCTTGAAGCCCGGAATCCCCGGGTCACCATTGGAAACGACCTGGGCACGGCTGAAGCCATCGAGGCCATGGGTTGCAGGCACACGGTCTGCGAAGTGGACGAAATCCAGGTGGACAGCGCAAACAAGCTGGTCACGACCCCCGCCTACATGATCGGGCCGTCAATCAGCGAGGTTGCAGAAGGAATCGAAAAACTTGTGGAAAAGGTCCTGGAGATGGCCTGACGCTTCCCTGCCCGGGCACCCGAAAGCCGGTCCGCTCAATCCGGCAAGGCGTCATAAAAATACCGCATGGCATCGGAACGGGAAATGATGCCGATAATCCGATCGTTTTCAATCACCGGAAGGCGGCCGACATCATGCTTGACCATCAGGCGGGCGGCATGCATGGGGCTTTTATCCGGGCCGATGGTAATATTTTTCGTGCTCATAAACGCCTTGACCGGGGACTGAAGCTGACCCGCCTTTTTGAGCTTTTTGAAATCCCTCCTGGAAATAATGCCCTTCAGGCAATCCTGATCCACCACCGGCAGACCTGTGCAGTTTTCCACCTCCAGGATCCGGGAAACCTCGGACATTGAAGTATCGCTTGTGACATGAATGACCGGGGATGACATGAGATCGCGCACCTGAACGGAACTTTCCTGATTGCCCTTCAACAGCTCGACAATCCATTCCCTCACGGAATTCGGATTCACGGATTTCAGCAGCGCAGACCCGGCTCCCGGGTGCCCGCCGCCGCCCATGCTCCGCATAACTGCACCGATGTTAAGGTCGCTGACAATACTCCTGCCGATGACTATGCACTTGTCATTTTCCCGCTGGACAAAGATCCCGACGGCCACGTCCACATTCACAATCTCCCGGTACATGTGTACCACCAGCGAAAGGTTGCTGATGTGCCCGTTGATATGGGTGATGTTGATACTGGCACTGTAGTTGTGAATTTTTCGGCGGCTTGCCGTTTTCAGCATCTCAAAAAGGATGTCCTTCTGGCGCTCTCCATAGGCCGGCTGAAGGAAGGTTCGCAAAATGCTTAAATCCGCACGATTCTCCAGCAGATATGCCGCTGTATAGGCATCCTCCGCAGTTGTTGAAGGAAACACGAGGTTTCCCGTATCCTCGTAAAGCCCTATAAGAAACAATGTTGCCTGTATCGGGGAAATCTGTGTACCCTGTTCCTTAATCCTGCGCACCATCAGCGTGATATTGGCGCCCATGCTTTCCTGGCATTTCCATAACGCGTCCATATCGCAGTCAGCCGGGTCATGATGATCCCAGATCAGGACTTCCGGCTTGTATTGATCCCGAAAAAGTCCGCCCTTCTCAATCCGGGACCATTTATTCGTATCCACCACGATCAGCCGGTTTACCGCCGCCAGATCCAGATCACCCGTTCGGTAAAGGGAAAACAGGTCCTTGTGGATGGAAAGGAATGCTTTTACGTTCGGATTGGTGATCCTGGGAAGCACGGCCACGGCACCCGGATAAATCAGTGTTGCCGCGACAAGCGAGGCCAGTCCGTCAAAATCCGTACTCTGATGCGTGGTGACAATCTGCATGAATCACTCTGTATCTGCGAAAAAACGGTTTGCCTGCATAAGTTATACGAAACCCGACAGGGATCCTTTCCCACTGGGAGATAGAAATTCTCTTGCATCTCTGTGAGATATAATGATACCATAACTTATCATGGTCCGGGAATAAAAATTCGCCCTGCAAAAGGCTCAGCCTGACATGAAAATGGCCTGTGATTCCTTTGCCTGGGCTTTGTCATCGAGGCGATGCATGGATTATCTCCGAAATCTTACAGCAAGCACGGACACGGAGGGCCGGGAAAAAGATGGCAGCACGAATTTGGCCCGGCGTCGTCTGATTGATACAGATTTTGAAACGGACCCACTCCCGGAACCTACTACAATCGGCAAGAATCGGCTGGTCAACACGCTGAACCTCCGCCACTTCCGGAATGAAACAATCCGCATGCAATTCCAGCATGTCCGGGATGAACGCAAGCTGTATTTTGATGCAATTCCTCAGCCCTGCTTTGGAAAATATCTACTTTGCCTTTGGCAAAATCCGCCGGGTCCCCTGCCGCACCTGGACAACTATCGATTTGACGGACTGTCATTTTCCAACGGCATCGAATTCATCCGGATAGACGGGTCCTGCCGCGCCATCAGCGCAAAGGGGATCTGTGTCCGGCTTCCCGAAAAAGCTGTGTCTCAATCCTCACGGCTTTGGATCCGGCATTCATGTCAATCTGTGCATGCCCGGCTTCTGCAAAACGGCATCATGTTTAACGGCATGCTCAAGGATTTTAATGCCTCGGCTTTCTGCGTCAGCCTTTCACCTGCTAATGACGCCCCGAAAAAATGGCTCAATAGCGAACAAAACCTGACGCTGATACTTTCTGCCAACGACGTGATCCTGTATTCCGGGGAATGCCGGGTAACCCGAAATACCCGGCAACGAAATGAAAACCAGCTGGTCATAAAACCGCTCAGCCATTTAATTCAGCGCTTTACCCCCAGGATATACCGCAGCAAACGGGTCCCGGTTTCTCCGCCCCCGGATATCGCCCTTCGGCACCCTCTCACCGGCGGTCTTGTCAATCTCAAGGCAATCGATATTTCCGGCTCCGGTATGTCCGTGGAGGAAAACCAGCAGAGTGCGATGTTAGTGGCGGGGCTGCTTTTGCCGGAAATGCACATTTATTTTGCCAGCGCCTTTAAAATCCGGTGCAAAGCGCAGGTGGTCTACACCCGGAATTTCACCACAGCGCACGGCGGGGAAAAAATCCAGTGCGGTATCGTTTTTCTGGACATGGAGCCAAATGACCACATGCGCCTGTTGTCCATGATCCACCAGGTGGAAAATCAGCATTTATATATCTGCAACCCGGTGGATATTGATTCGTTGTGGGCCTTCTTTTTTGAAACCGGATTTATTTATCCAAAGAAATACGCGTTTATCCGGCAATTCAAGGAAGAGGTCAAAAAAACCTACGAAAAGCTCTATACCTGTCAGTCCTCGGTTGCTAGGCACTTTACGTGGCAGCAAAACGGCACCATCATTGCCCATCTCGCAATGCTGCGATTTTACGAAAAGACATGGCTGATTCAACACCTGGCATCCAAAACCGAAAAGCGCTTCGGCACCGGCACGGACATGGTCGACCAGATCGGGGCATTTACACACGATACCCACAGGCTGGCCTCGTCGCACATGTCGTATCTGATCTGCTATTACCGGCCGGAAAACCGTTTTCCAGCCCATTTCTTCGGCGGTGTGGCGGAAAAGATCAATAACCCCCGTGCATGCTCCGTTGACGACTTTGCCTATTTCCATACCCGCCTGGAAAAAAACGAAAAGCCGCTTGCCACGGAATGGGAACTGTCAAGAGCCGAGCCCGGGGATCTTTATGAACTCAGAGATTTTTATGATCAGCACTCCGGCGGATTGATGCTCAGGGCGCTTGATCTGATTCCGGAAAATATGGATGGCCCCAAAGGCGATCTAAGCGATTTATACCAGGAAATGGGGCTATGGCGGGAGCGGCGGGTTTTTACACTAAAGCAGGACGCTCAGGTCAAGGTTGTGATCATGGCCAACGTGGCTGATTTCGCCTTAAACCTGTCTGATTTGACCAACTGCATTAATTTCTTTGTCATCGATGAGCAGACGCCCTACGAGATCCTGCAGCAATCCATATCCATGCTAGGGCAATATTATTCGGCAGCCAAGGTGCCGGTGCTTGTCTACCCCCTGTCCTACGCCCGCAACTCCGGTCGGTCCTTTGACCGGGTCTATCGCCTCTGGGCGCTGGATATGCAATATACGGATGAATTTTTCAAAAATTACAACGCGCTGAAATAATCCGTCAGCCCAGTTTCGCGAAATTTTTCCCGCCGTTTTCATTGCGGACGGTTTCAGTGTGATATCCCGGGTATGTGCGCTGATAATAACGGATAAACGCATTTACCACCCGGCCGTCAAAAAATGTATCAATGTTTTCAATAAGCATTTGCATGGCCTGGGACGGCGGCAGCTGCTTGTTATAGTAACGGCTGGCGGTTAGGGCTTCAAAATTATCTGCAACAGCAATAATCCTTGCACCCAGCGGGATTTCATCGCCCGAGAGACCTCTCGGGTACCCGGTGCCGTCGATTTTCTCATGATGCCCCCCGGCAATGTCGGGTACCTGCTGCATTTTGCCCTCAAAATTCATCTGCCTCAGGATCTCGATCGTTTTCTCAGCATGACACTTAATATATTCGTATTCATTCGTGGTCAGCCGGTCCTTTTTCTTCAAAAGCGTGTCCGGAATCCCGATTTTGCCGTAATCATGCAGCAGGGCAGACACGCGCACCACCTCCCGGTAATCCTTGTCCAGTTCGAGTTCCTCGCAGATGCCTGTTGCATATTCCGCCACCCACTCCGAGTGGCCCTTGGTTACGGAATCACGGGCATCAATGGTGGAAACCATGACCTGGACCACGGATTGAAGCTGTTTTTCCCGGGCCTCCAGGTGCTGGGTATGGCGCAGGCTGATGCCCACGATATTGGAAATGCCCACCAAAAGGCTCAAGTCGCTGTGCATAAGCGTACGCTTGGACCGGACATTGTCCACGGCCAGCACGCCCAGACTTTCATTGTCACAGATAACCGGCGAACAGATAAAGGAAATCGTCCCCATCTGCCTGGCAAATGCAATGCTTCGCCGGGACAGCGAATCCTCGATGTCATTGAGGTCATTGATCAGAAAAGGTTTCTGCTGCCGAAACGAAAGCACAAAAACCCCCCGGGAGTCGGGCTTGTCCAGATGGAATTCAATATTTTTCAAAAACTGATACTGCTTTTCGTTGTAGCCGAACCCGGCTGCAAACCTGAGCCTCTTTTTCTCCGGGTCGCACAGCATAATCATACCCCGGTCATAGTCGAGTCGGATCTGCAGAATATCAATAATTGCCGAGAGCACCTCTTCCATGTTGGTGTGACGGTTTACCACCTGCCCGATTTCCCGGGTAACCAGGGTATTGTTGTAGTTGATATCAATCTGATCCACAAGCTGCTCGCTGGATTCCTGCAGATTCTGCATGGCCATGGACAGGTGCTTGTTGTCAAACCGCTCGCCGTAAAAGGCGGTTGCCAGCAGCAGGACCAGGAGCCCGGATAGAACGCTCAGCCCCTGTGCGCCGGATAGAAAAAGAACTGACAGCAATCCGACCAGCGGAAAAATCACCAGCATGTAGTTGCGGATCAGCCGGAAGTAATCCCCCGGGGATTTATTCCAGGAAATAAGGTATCGGCAGACATCCCCGCCGGAAAACACGCATTCCGGATGCTCGATGTTGACCATTCGGTTGTTGAAAATGTTTAAAACCGCTTCAAAAAAGCCTTTCCGGCTTTCGCAGTGGTACGGTTTTTCCACAATCCCGGATCTGGGCGAGACAATTATTTCCACCTTGTTGGCACTGATGTGGCGGGAGTAGGAATAAATACTGCGGGTAAAATTGGCAAAAGTGCTGCCGATCATTTCATAGAACTTGGCCGGCCCGGTAAAGCTGTAAAGATAATACCGAATCGCCCCGATGGATTCGGGCAATGCACTGTATCGGCCAGCATCTCTTGCCAGGTTTTTGTTGCCGGTCATCCGGAGCAATTCTTCATAGAAAAAATCCACTTGCTCCTGGGTAAACCAGTGGCCCTGGTCCTTGACCTCGTGCAGGGTCATGCCGGCCCTGGCCAGAAGTTCCGAAATGTTTATATGCGGGTATTTTTTCCGGGCCAGTTGAACATAAGAATGGATAATACGACTGTTATAAAGCGGCGTACGGGATTGGGAGACCTCGCTGTCTGATTTCATTGCAGTCAGATTTTGTCAGACCCGATTAAGGTTCAAGGTTTAGAGTCACGTTCATTTTCGATCCTTATAACACATATTCACATATTTGCAAGCACTTTATGCATTGCGCCATCGCCAAGGCAGCAGGCCGCGGGTAATTCTCCGGGCTGTTGGGTTTACCTGCGGGGAGCAATTGAATTCATGTACTCGAGTGCGTCCGGGTTTCCAAGCTCAGCAGCCTTGCCAATGTCCTGCATGGCTTTTTCCGAATCACAGGCGAGCAGGTGCACCCATCCCCGGCCATACAGATAATTGCCGTTTTCCGGTGCCCCTAAAACCGCCTTGTTGATAAATCCCAGCGCCCTGTCATAATCCCCGTTTTCCGCATAAGCCAGGCCCAGGCTAAAAGCCGCCCGGATATTTTCCGGATCGAGTTCGAGTGCCTTCCGGAAGCTTTTGATTGCAGCGTCCTGGTTGCCATAGGAAGCATACAGCCCGCCTTTGTCCATCCAGTATTGCGGATCGTCCTCGGTGAACTTCTGCTCTGTTTTCTCCCTTTCCTGTTTTTCACCCTGCTCGGCTAAATCCCCTTCTGTCGAGCTCCCGGCAGATTCCGAGGATGCACTGGATGCCTGCGGTTTAGAAGACTGGGTGGATTCAGGGGAACTTTTTTGAGAGGCTTTGCCCGGATATGGCTCAATGGCGGGACCCGTCTGCGCCCGGGCCTGCATGGCCTGCACGGATTCGGCAAATCGCTTCATATCCTCAAGCTTCATGGCGTACTCGGCATGCATACTGCGGTCCTGAAGGTCCACCGTATAAACCAAATCCCCCAGATCCGGCAGGGATTCAAGTGCTTCGGTGTCCTGCGCGGGATCCATGGCTGCTGCAGCCTTTAACAACCGGGTCCAGTCCATGGTCATGGTCACCAACGGTCCTTTTGCATCTGCCGGCTCAAGATCGGAAACCTTGCTGATCAAAAATTTCATGCGGGCGTCATCCGAAGCCGCCAGCAGGCAGTTATTAAGCCGGGTCATTCGGATCGGCATCTTCAGAATCGGCACTTCCTCGGCCTCGGGATTGATCATCGGCATCCGTGCTTCGACCCCAACCACGATATTGCCGTCAACGGTCGTGTTCTCGGTGCGGGTAAAAACCGAATCCAACTCCAGGCCCGGACGCTGGTCCTTATAGAATCGGGCCATCTTTGGGCCCGTATCCATCAACCACGGGATGTACTCGGATTCCAGAAAATCCGCCGGTATCTTCTTGTCCGGGTTTAACGCAGCCGCCATTTCCATGCGCATGCCCGAAGGAGCAATGGACATGGCCCCGACGGTTTCACCGGTAAAATAGGTAAACATTTGTACGGCCTGTTCCAGGTCAATGCCCATGGACTTGTAGAATTCGCCGAAAGAATCGGTAATGAAACCTGCGGCTGCGGCAATGTCGTAGGGCCGGCTCCGAAGCTGCATCTGAAGATCTTCGGCAGGCGAAATATTGCCCAGGCGCCCGGCGGGCAACTCTTGTTTCCCGGTCATCGCCCCGGCCAGTTCCGAATCGGCCAGGGCCAGTACATTTATTGAAAAACTGGCATCTCCGCCGCCAAGGTCCCCGCCAAACGACAAGGTCTCCACCTGGCGGCCGATTTTCAGAAGCGCTTCCAACATGGTACCGGCCTGGGCGGTGGCAGCAGCATTCGGGGATTCCTGCGGAGCAGCCGCCATTTGCTCCTCCATGGCGGAAAGCAATTGCTTGATCTGTTGCTCTGTCTTGCCGAGAATCCGGGATGCGGCAATATCAACCGAAACAAAACGTTCCACCGGTTGTTCAGAGGCTTCTGCCAGGGTTGATGCCAGCTCCGGATCCACTGGTGCGTCAGGATGCTGTTGTAGGGGAACCAGATAATAGTCATCCTTTTTCCTTGCGCCGTGGCGGGCGGCAAAATCTTCATTCGGCTGCGCAAAGGGAACCAGGAGCGTCCCTGCATATAACTGCCTTTGCATCTGCTCGGGATCAAAGTTCAGGCCGATCACCACGGCCCGGTCCGGGTCTATCCAATGCGTGCCCATAAGCATAGTCCGAAGATTTTTAGACGGCGCACGCTCGGAAGCCCGGACATCGGAATCAAACGTATCATCGATGAGGTCCAGTGTCTGCTCAATCCGCCCGATTCGCACAACGACATCCGGCTGGGAACTGCTTCGGGCCTGGGCATATGAAGACGGCAGGATGCAGACCGCAGCAAGAATGGCAATTAAGAAAACCGGGACCTTCTCGGTGAGCGATAACTTCATGGCGACCCTCCTGGCTGCAGGAGTTGTTTGCAAGGATATGGCAACAGCTCTCAAAAACCTGAAGTTTGCGGCACTCATCCTAAAACGATTTCCGGACAAAAGTCAACGGGTTTGAACCCGGCCATTGAGGCCGCACATTGACGCGGCGCGCTCATCGAGCATGCGGGCCAGGCCGCCGTGGGCCGCCGGGGTGAATCCGAGGGCTTTTTCCCAGATCTCTTCGTCTTCCATGCAGAAATAAATCAGCACGTCCGGGGCCTTCTCCCGAATTCTGTCGATGAGCCACCGGTACATGCGGATACGTAGCGGCTTGAAATAGCGCATCTTGCCGTCCAGGGCCTTGATAAATTCCCCGTATATGATCGTGGAGTCAGGAAACCGACGGGCAATCACCTCTTTTAGTTCCGGCATGAACCGGAACGAGCCAATGCTGATCCAAACGATATTTGCCGGATCGATCCGGGCAAACAACAGGTGCACAACTGCTTCATAATCCGCATGGCAGCCGGGATACAAGATCATCGGATCAAAATGGAAAGCCAGGGGGTATCCACTGGCCTGGCATTTCTCGGCTGCCTCGATTCGCGCCGAAAGACCAGCTGTAGCCCTTTCCTGGTGCCTGATAACCGTTTGGGTATTCAGCGACCAGGCCATAATCGTTTTCCGGTTATGGGAAATCGCCAGCAGATCGTCCACGGCAGCGGTCTTGGTTTTCAGCTCCAGATTGCCCGTATCCTGGCGGGAAAACCGCTCCACAAGCTGTTGTGCCAAAGGGAAAAGCGGTTCCCATATCAGGCTGTCCGTAAACTCACCGGTACCGATTCTTCCCACAACGCCCTGATCAAAAAAAGACTGCAGCTGTTCATTCAATTCATCATGATTCGTAAAAAACTGCAGTACGGGCGGATGGTAGTAGGCTTGAAGAATGCAGTACGCGCAGTCCATACTGCAATATGCACCCACGTGCAGAATCTGGTATCCACAGCAGGTATAATGGGTGGTTCCGGGACAGTCACGAATGAACCGCCCCTTGTTCCGTGTCAGCAGAAGCACGGACTTACCGGCTGCCTCGGGGTCCGGGGATGCGGAAATCTGCTGGTAAATTTCCACGGGATGATTGACGCGTTTTACCGGAAGCCCGATCCGCCGGCACACCTGTTCGGTCACCGGATCGTCGGCGGCATCGGCGTCAATATAGATCCTACGAATCTTCAATCTCTTTATTCAATATGGCTTTTAAATCCGGATGTTCACAAATCCGTCCCAGACATTCGGCCTGGCGGCAGAGCTGCCGGGTCGAGGAAAACCGCATCATCATGGTAAAAGTCGTATCCTCGAAGTTCGCCGGCGGTTTCAGATCCATGCCCGCCTCCATCTGAAGGCTGCGCTTGCGGCGGTGAAAGGCGTTTTCCGCACGACTCAGCGTTGGATAACGTCGCCTGCGAATCGCTGTACGCAAGCGCTGGAGTTTCAGACCGCGATCAAGATCGGCGGAATCCAGGATGTATGCAAACTCGGGAATCTTCAGCAGCCGGTCAATTGCAGTCTCTTCAAGACGGGCCAGATCATGGAGCCCGGAGAAAATTTCCTGCTGCTGGTTGACAGTGGGCCGGAGGCTTTTGAATAACCCGGCTATAGCTTCAGCCGAGGTCCGGTCAATGGATTCGAGGGACAGTGCGGTGTTTAATGAAATATGATTTAGCGCAGTCGCATTTTGTACATCTTCGGGCAATTCGAACAACCGGTAAAGCTTTTCAACGAGCTGCGGGGCAATAAACAGCCCCAACGGCTCAAGAAGTGCAGAAAGCGAACGGGCGTTTTCGCAAAATTCCCGCAGCTTCGCTACTGCCCGGCACTGTTCGGCCAAGTTTAATTGCCGGGTCAAGGCGTTATCCGCAACAGCGATCTTCAGACAGTCAAGCGGGGATGTTGTCCCGGCAAGCACGCGGCACGCGATGTGGCGCCACTGCAGATTCAGACATGCAGAGGCCCGCCCGAACCCGGCCACCAAAATATAGCCGTGCTGCCCGGCCTGGACAATCGGGGGGTTGATCAATCCAGCGCCCTGGATGGCGTTTGCGATCCTATCGGTATTTTCCGGCCGGGTAATCTGGTAGCGGCGATCCGACAACACAAGATCGCCGATTGCGATCAGGCGTTGCTCAGCTTGCATCTGCCTGGCTGACAAGGCCCTGGAGCGCCTCTTCGTATTTTTTCTTCGTATTTTCTATGACTTCCCGGGGCAGCGGCGGCGCGGGCGGCATTTTGTCCCAATCCACGGAATTCAGGTAATCCCTCAGGTACTGCTTGTCAAAGCTCTCCTGGGGTCCTCCCGGCTGGTAGGTGGCCTTGGGCCAGAACCGAGATGAATCCGGCGTCAGGATCTCGTCAATGAGAAGCAGACCGTTTTCCTCCACCCCAAACTCAAATTTGGTATCCGCGATCAGTATACCGCTTTTTTCAGCAAGCTCCGCCCCCCTGCGATAAATCTGAAGGCTGATGTCCCGGATCTGTTCCGCACGCTCGGCCCCGATCATCTCCTTTACCTGTTCAAAGGGGATGTTTACGTCGTGCTCGCCGAGTTCCGCTTTTGTGGAGGGTGTAAATATCGGTTCAGGAAGCGGGTCGGATTCCCGCAGTCCATCCGGAAGCTCAATGCCGCAGATTTCGCCGGTTTCCTGATAGGCCTTCCATCCCGAACCGGAAATGTAGCCCCGGACAACACATTCCACAGGCAGCGGCTCGGTTTTTTTCACCAGCATGCTGCGCCCCTCCAGCTCCTGTCGGTAAGGTTGGCAGACTTCGGGATATTCATTGACATCGCTGGTAATCACGTGATTGGAAATAATGGATTCCATCACCTCAAACCAGAAAAGGGATATCCGGGTCAGGATACACCCTTTTTCCGGAACCGGATCACTCATGATCACGTCAAAAGCCGATATCCGGTCTGTGGCCACCATCAGCAGGGTGTCGCCCAGATCATAAATATCGCGCACTTTTCCGCGCTTAAAAACAGACATCGATTCGAACTGTGTTTCAAAAATCGTATTGGCCATATGTGTCATCCCGCCTTTAACTGTACTGTTGGTTGAACGCCTCGACAAATTCCCTGAGAACGGCAAGGGAATCCCCGTCCACATCATAAAACTCGATTCCGGACTCAAACCGGCCGGCCTCGCCGCGATTGCAGTAAACCACCCTTCCCTTGATATCCACCACCTCTTCTCCGATGCCCATGGCCAACAGAACGATATACTGCGTTTCTATAGGTTCATGGGTCTCGAGCTTGGCGCCGGTTTCATTGATATTCAGCGTCCTGCCCATGCCCTGCGTCCATTCCTTTCCGTCGGAATCCATGCACACATATGTCAGTAGGTTTATTGATTCATATCGTTTCTGCCGGCGTTGATTGTCTTTTTTCATTTCGTACACTCCTTGTCATGATGTC
Organism: Desulfobacterales bacterium; assembly: GCA_018335195.1. Classification (GTDB taxonomy): domain Bacteria; phylum Desulfobacterota; class Desulfobacteria; order Desulfobacterales; family Desulfosalsimonadaceae; genus Desulfosalsimonas. The sequence continues at coordinate 29,169 of JAGXKN010000005.1, read as the reverse complement.
TGGGTCAAGTGATTGTTGTCGATATGATCAATCATGCTTTTTGGCCTTTTGAATCAAGTCGGAAATTCGACCCGTGGTAACGGAAATCGAATCGGTCATATTCTGGACCATGTTTTTAAAAACCACGGAAAGTGCTTCGTATTCAGGTTCTATCTGTTCCGTGTCGATATCTTGGGCTGCAAAGTCCCGGGAGATGTAAATCTCTGCGGAATACGGTTCATGAGCCGTGTTTAAAAAGGGAACACGTCCCAGGATATCTCCCGGACCCATGGTCATCAGGTGCACACGTCCGATTTTCGTATTGATGTATACATCCGCTGAACCTTTTTCAATCAACTGGACCAGATTTTCGTTTTTTTCGGGTCCGATGTAGAAGGTTCCTTCCGGGGTCTTGCCCGCCACGGATCCGGGATCCAGCACAAGCTGGGCGCACACCGTGGTTACCGATCTCAGGCGGCTGTCAATGGAAACCAGGATGGTCTGAAACAGATCGCTCAGTGTAGAGTACTCCCTGGCGACCAGATCGGAGTCGAGAACGCCGAGCTGAACCTGTCCGATCGCATAAATACTCGCACTGCGGACGTTTCCCTCCCGGAGAAAAGAAATGATACTGCCGATATAAGCCCCTTCGCTCAACCTGAGAATCGGGGCACGACCCTCCGGCATAATCCGCACCACTTCAACGATTCCGTCAAGGATCACCCAGAACCAGTTGCCGAACCGATTCTGTGCAACGACTTCCCGGCCGTCGTTAAAGATTTCCTCGTCCACCACGTAGACGTAATCGACCACCGGCCCCTTGAGGGTCGGCAGTTCCGAGCCGCCGTGGCGGCCTTTGCGCTTCCCGGTTTGACCCGGGCCCACTTTGGGCGTTGAACCTTCGTCAACCATTCTCAGACCATCCAGAATCAGTTCCATGCGGCTTTTTTTGATCACTCGGTCGCGAGCGACCTGCTCCTCCACAAATTCGAACTCTGCCTGCTCCCATCCGAAAAAACCATTAAATGCATCAATCCCGGTAACCGTCCCGTATTCGGCGTCCACCGGATCGCCGTTTTTCAGGTAAATGTATCCGGGCTTATCTGCATAGTCGCTTACGAGTTTGAGAACGCCGCTGTTCGCATTTCCCCCGAGCTGTTGGAGCAGCTCGGCCAAGCCGACAAATTCCAGGTTTCCCTTAAGGACCGTTTTGGCGTTCATAATAATTTATTCTTGCGCCCATTGAAATTCTTTATGCAGATACTTCAGCGTCTTCTTCAGCGTCTGGGTCAAAGTCGCCCCCACTCCCTGGCCGGTTACTGCACTGGCCGGAAATGACGGTACCCGTAGCTGCCGGTTGAGATCCCGTTCCATCTGCTCCACGCTCATCAAAGGCATTTCCGTTTTTTCCAGATCCCTTTTATTATACTGCATAACCAGGGGGATCCGCAATATATTCAGACCGGCTTTCTTCAGATTCTCATGCAGGTCTTTGAGGGATTCCATGTTTTTTTCCCGTCGGACCTTCAATGAATCGGCCACGAATATGATCCCGTCCACTCCCTTTAGCACCAGCTGCCGGGTTGAACGGTACTGCACCTGGCCCGGTACTGTGTAGAGCTGTACCTTGATGTCGCAGCCCTTGATCTGGCCGAGTCCAATGGGCAGAAAATCGAAAAACAGGGTTCGATCCCCGTCCGTGTCAATGGAGATCATCTCCCCGCGCACCTGTTTTTTAAACGTCCGGTGGATATAGTCCAGGTTGGTGGTTTTACCGCACCGCCCCGGTCCGTAGTAAACAATTTTGCACTCGATTTCCCGGTTTTTCAAATTCACAGTAGCCATAATCGAACTCCACCAACAGCGCTTCCACCGATATGTTCCGCCGGAACCCCGGGAAAATGCCGATTCAAATTTCACTTATCCGGATTCAATATGTAAAATCTTCAGATCCACGGTGTAATCCCCCTGCTTGGGCCCGGAACCGATCTCCTTTTTGGCGGCCACGTATACAGTTCCTGAAAAGATGGCAACCGGGGAATAAAATATCACGCCGGCAATCCTGCCTCCGGTTTCCAGGCTGTTGACAATCTCCTTCTGCCCCTTTGACAGAACCAAGTTAATCTGCCGGCCGTTTTGAAAGTTGATATCCAGCTCGACTTTTTCTCCCGCCCGGGAACCTGTGGGAAGCGGCAGCCCGATGGTGCTGATATCCAGTATGTCCTCATCATCGACCTCCTCGTCCCGGTCTTCCGAACCATCAGAGGCCGGTTCGGGAGCCGCAGGTGCGCCCGCATTCGCCTTCCGGCCCGCGTTTTCTAACACCTGCTCCAGGATCTCCCCGAGCCGCTTGATCTCGTCGGCTGAAAAGCGCTCATCTGACTGCCATTGCTGATACACCAGGGTCAACTCTTTTGACGAGAGGTGCCGGATGCCGTATTGCAGAATATTTCTGGCAGCCTCCATTCTGAGATGATCATAATCAAACAGGGATTCCAGTTCTTTGCGGGCCTGATCATACTGCCCGAACTCGGCCAGGGAAACGGCTCCGCCCAGCGAAGACGAACCCTTTACATGCGGATCATCAAAGGAAAACATCTCCCGGATCAGATCCCGGGCTTGGTCCGAAATTTCCGGGGCCTGGCTGGGGGCCTTCAGGTTTTCCCAATTCCTGTTTAGCAGATCGATCCTGGCGGAAATTTTAGCCAGCAGGGTTTCCCGGTTCTTGATACGCGAATTTTTCCGGATCATGGCGTCCACGGCCCGGTATATGTCCAGGGCCTCGTTGATCAGCCCCTGATTCCGGTATAATTCGGCCTCCTCGATTTTCCACTTGATTTTTTCGGCCAGGTTCATCAAGACCTCGGTATCTTTTTCCGGACTCGGGTCATGCTTTTTTTATTATAAAAAACGTATGAAATTGTATAATACTTTGTAAACACCGCAAGCTCAAGAAAATTTTTACTTATTCCCGGGCGGTTGCCCGCAGATCCGGTGCCGGCCGTCGGCTAAGGAACACGCCGAATGCATAAATTGCGCTTGACAAGTGACTGCGGCAATGAAATCTCTTGGTTTGAAAATATACATATCAGCCCTCATCTTTTCGGGCAATGCAGATAAGCACCTTATTTACCCGCCGCGAAAAAGGGCTCAGCCTTAGGATATGATGATCTCAAAAACCTCCAACCAAACTGAACAAGGAGCAGACCATGGAGAAAAAAGTCACGGTTGTGGGCGCGGGCAATGTGGGCGCTACCGCCGCACAGCGGCTGGCGGAAAAACAGCTTTGCGACGTGGTGCTGGTGGATATTGCCGAGGGCCTGCCCCAGGGAAAGGCCCTGGACCTGGCGGAAGCCGCACCGATTGAAAAGCATGATGTCTACCTGGCGGGCACCAATGACTACGCGGAAACCGCCGGGTCCGACATCGTGATTATCACGGCCGGAATTCCCAGAAAGCCGGGCATGAGCCGGGATGATCTGCTGAAGACCAACTCGGATATTATGAAAACCGTGGTGGGCAATGTGGCGGAAAAATCCCCGGATGCCATCCTTATCATTGTCAGTAACCCACTGGATGCCATGTGCCACGTGGCCTACGAAGCATCGGGTTTTGAAAAAAACCGTGTGATTGGCATGGCCGGAGTACTGGATTCAGCCAGGTTCCGCACGTTTATTGCCCGGGAGCTCAACGTTTCCGTGGAAAACACCCATGCCTTTGTCTTGGGCGGCCACGGCGACACCATGGTACCCCTGCCCCGGTTTTCCACGGTTGCCGGTATTCCGATTACGGAACTGCTGTCCGGAGACCGCATCGAGGCCCTGGTGGACCGTACCCGCAAGGGGGGAGCGGAAATCGTGTCCCTGCTCAAAACCGGCAGCGCATTTTACGCCCCGGCCTCGGCTGCCGTGGAAATGGCCGAATCCATTTTAAAGGACAAGAAGAAAATTCTGCCGTGTGCCGCGTACCTGGAAGGCGAATACGGCATTGACGGCTTGTTTATCGGCGTGCCGGTCAAACTCGGCAAATCCGGTATCGAAGAAATCGTGGAAATCACGCTCGCAGAAGAGGAAGCCACAGCCCTGCAGCAGTCTGCCGACGCGGTACGCTCCCTGGTCGATGCCATGGCCAGGCTGGAATAACGCCGGCCGCGGAGATCTTCGGGGAAAAAGGATTTCTGTCTTTTTTGATCGGAAGTCCAGGGAAAAAGTCAATTGCCGGTTGTTTCCTCATGCACCGCCTGGTCGATGATTTCCAGCAGATCCTTAAGAAACGGGTTGGATGAATTTTCCTTTAGCGCCGGCAATTCAGAGAGATCCGGGGAGTCCTTGATTTTCCTGGAGTCCCTTTTTACGGCTGTCAGCAGCTGTTCCGAATCCGCTGCATCCCGGAATATGCGGGTCAAGGCAATCCGTAGTGCACTTGAGCGCTTCAGCCCGAAATGGTCAAGGGCCGCCCGGATCCGGCTGGCGTCTATTGCCTGGAGTCTTGCAAACGCTTGATTTGCAATTTGTTCTCTCTGCATAGCGAATGATACCGGTTCGATTGCACCGGATGCAATCAGCGTATATAGCGCCTTAAACCCTGTAAAGTCGTCGTAGCCGGTCTGATCCAGAAGATCGCGGACTGTGCGATTTCCATCAACGAGTGCAAGCAGGCGGCGCTCGCTTGCATCAAGTTCTGCAGCCCTTGTTTGTTCCCAGTTCTCACACCGTTTCAGCACGATCTGGTCATCCGGAATCCGCTTTTTTAAAACCGATAGTTCATCGATTCTGCGGGAGGCCTCCAGCAGCAGATTCATGGTGTCCAGGTTCCCGCCCGCCTTCGTCTTCATGTTGATCTGCTCGTCCTTGTATATAAACTCACCGGACTCCCAGAGCATCACATTGTATATTGTGTTTTCGGCCTGCCGCAGCAGAAAGGTGTTGAGATGATGGAGCGTGAGATATTCTTCCTGAACAAGGGTCGTGCCGATGCCCTGGTTTCTTTCCCGGCTCAAGGCAAGACAGGTATCAAGTGCTTTCTGATCGATAATGCCGTGATTGACCAGCAGCGATCCGATACGGTTGCTCTTCCGGCTTTCCGTGGCAAATAAAAGATTCCCGTTCCGCAGAAACATCTGTACCAGGTTGTTTTCTGATTTGATCCAGAGTCTCCCGGTTTTTTCCTCATAACTGAGAATTTGCAGCAGGCACGCGAAACTGAATGTGTTTAAATCGCCTTTAACTGTCATGGATTTGCTTTACCCGGGAGTCCAAGCAATTAATGTTAAAGTTCATTGTATATACTGCATATTTGTAGACAAAAAAACAAGATTATGCTTCAATCGGCCGTATTGCTGCGGTTAATAAAAGCGCAAAGGGACTCGGCCGCTTTTTTCGTCATCCCCGGAAGCGCTGCAAGCTCCTCGGCGGATGCTTTGCGGATGCCCTCGATACTTCCATAGTGCTGAAGCAGAACCGATTTGCGTTTTTTCCCGATTCCCGGAATTTCATCGAGCGCCGATTTCAGGCTCCGCCCGGTGCGGCGTTTCCGGTGAAAGCGCACCGCCCGGCGGTGCGCCTCGTCGCGGACCCGCTGCAGCAGTTGCAGCTCCCGGGGATTTTTTTGAAAATTGACCGGGTTGACCCGGCCCGGAAGGTAGATCTTGTCCTCGGGCTCGCCCTTATGCTCGTCTTTCTTGGCAATGCCGATCACGTTAAATGCATCGGAAAGGCCCAATTCACGGAGTACGGCCAGGGCGATGTTCAACTGCCCCTTGCCGCCGTCGACCATCAGCAGGTCGGGAAGGTCCATGGCATCTTCTTCTCCGGAATTTGCAAACCGACGGGAAAGCACCTCACGCATGCACCCGTAATCGTCCTGGGCGGACACGTCCCGGATACGGTACTGCCGGTATTCTGACTTTTTCGGCACGCCGTGCTCAAAAACCACCAGGCCCGCCACCAGGTCTGTGCCAAAAAGCCCGGAATTGTCCACGCACTCGATGCGCCGGGGATAGCGGATCAGAAAAAGTCGCTGCTGCAATCCGGAAAGCAGAGCGGCCGTGGATTCCGCTTCCTCGGTCATGGATTTAAGCCGCTGTTTTGCGTTTTCAGCAGCCATGCGCACCAGCCGGACCTTTTCCCCGCGCTGGGGCGCATGCAGCTTCACCTTCCGGCCCCGGATCTCGGAGAGCCATTGGGCGTAAAGCGCCATGTCCGGCATCCGAATGCCGGTCAGGATTTCATCCGGAATGGCATCATTTTCGGCATAATACTGCTTGAGCAGTGCAGCCAGGATTTCCGCATCCGCAGATATGGCATCGTTGAAGGAAAAATCACGCATGCCCTGCAGATATCCGTTTCGCACTTTCAGCAGCATCACCACGGCCCGCTCTCCTGCGCGCTGTACGGCCAGCACGTCGCGGTCCACAAAATCCGTGGTCACAGCCACCTGCTTTTCCAGGGTTTTCTCCAGGGCCTGCATCTTGTCCCGCAGGGCGGCTGCCGCCTCGTAATTCTGTGCCCCGGCCGCGTCCTGCATCTCGGAGCGGATGCGTCGGATCAAATCCGGTGTACGGCCGTTTAAAAACATCCGCACCTCGCTAACGATCTTCCGGTACTCTTCCGGATCCACCGGATAACAGCACGGCGCCATGCACGCCCCGATCTGGTAATTCAGACACGGTCGCGTGCGCGGCTTGGCCTCGGAGGATCGGCACTTGCGCAGCTTGAACATGCGATGGATCATCTTCAGGGTCTGCTTGACCGCCCCGGCCGAAGCATACGGCCCGAAATACAGGGCGCCGTCCTTCCGGGTTTTGCGCACAATGGTCAGGTTCGGATAGTTCTGGGAAGGATCGATGCGCAGCGACGGGTAACGCTTGTCATCTTTTAAGATCACGTTGTACCGGGGCCGGTGCTGCTTGATCAGGTTGGATTCCAGGATCAGGGCCTCGGTCTCCGAGGCGGTCACCATGGTTTCAAAGTCGGTTATGTGCTTGACCAGCACGCCGGTCTTGGCGTCCATTCGGGCAGTGTTGGAAAAATAGCTGCTCAGACGGCTTTTGAGGTTGGCCGCCTTACCCACATAGATGATCCGCCCGGAGGCGTTTTTCATCAGGTAGACGCCCGGGCTGCGGGGCACGCGGACAAGCTTGTCCGCAAGGGGCGTCTCCACCGGGTCTTTTTCAGGGGTGGTAATGGAATTATTCGACTGCTGCTTCAAAGTCAAAAACCATCATTTTTTTCAGGCTGCGTATGCGATCGCGATACTGGGCGGCCTTTTCAAATTCCAGGTTATCTGCCGCCCGGCGCATGCTTTCTTCAAGGGAGCGAATCTGCCGCTCCAGTTCTTTTTCGGAGCCGTAGGCCGCAGCCGTCTCGGCTACCTGCCCGGCCGGGGCCTGCTCCCGGCCCCCGGCACCGGAACCTGCGACAAAAGCGCTGGCAAGAGATTTTTCAATGGATGCGGGCACGATATCATGCTTTTCATTGTAGGCCTTTTGAATCTTCCGCCTTCGCTCGGTTTCATCAATAGCATACTGCATAGCACGGGTGACGGTATCCGCGTACATCACCACAGTGCCGTCCACGTTTCTGGAGGCCCGGCCCACGGTTTGAATCAGCGATCGCGCAGAGCGCAGAAAACCCTCCTTGTCCGCGTCGAATATGGCAACCAGCGAGACTTCCGGCAGGTCCAGACCCTCGCGCAGCAGGTTGATGCCCACGAGCACCTCAAATTCGCCGGCCCGCAGGTCCCGTATGATTTCAATGCGTTCCAGGGTCTTGACATCCGAGTGCAGGTAGCGTACCCGGATGCCAAGGTCCGAGTAATACGCGGTCAGGTCCTCGGCCATGCGCTTGGTCAGCGTGGTAACCAGCACGCGCTGGTTTGCCTCAAGCCTGATCCGGATTTCGGCAAACAGGTCATCCACTTGGTTCTCTGCGCCCCGCACCTCGATTTTCGGATCAATCAGTCCGGTGGGTCGCACGATCTGCTCCACCACGGCGCCTTCCGCCATTTCCAGTTCGTAATCCGCCGGCGTGGCAGATACGTAAACCGTCTGATGGACCCGGGCAAGAAATTCGTCAAACTGCAGGGGGCGGTTGTCCAGGGCCGATGGCAGCCGGAAGCCGTATTCCACCAAAGTTTGTTTTCTGGCCCGGTCTCCGTTAAACATCCCCCGGATCTGGGGTATGCCGATATGGCTTTCATCCAGAAACACCAGGTAGTCGTCTGAAAAGTAATCAAGCAGCGTAGGCGGCGGCTCGCCCGTAGCGCGGCCGGTGATGTGCCGGGCATAATTTTCGATCCCGTTGCAGTAGCCCAGTTCCTGGATCATTTCCATATCGTAGTTTGTGCGCTCCTCGATGCGCTGGGCCTCGATGAGCCGGCCGGAATCCCGGAAGTCATCGATGCGTTGCTTTAACTCCGCCTGAATGTCTTCGATGATGCGCCGCCGGCTGGGCTGGTGCGTGACGTAGTGGCTGGCCGGATAAATGGTAATTCCGTTTAACCGCCGCTTCACCCGCCCGGTCAGCGGATCGATTTCGGCAATGGCGTCAATCACGTCGCCGAAAAACTCCACCCGCACTGCCAGGTCCTCTTCATACGCGGGGAATATCTCCACCCGGTCGCCGCGGACCCGGAACACTCCCCGGTAGAAATCCATATCGTTTCGCAGATACTGCATCTCCACCAGGCTGGACAGAAGCTGTTCGCGGGACATTTCCAGGTCCGTGTCCAGATCCAGGCGCATGGCCAGATAATCCTCTGGCGCCCCGAGCCCGAAAATGCACGACACGCTGGCCACCACCAGTGCGTCCTTTCTGGAGAGCACCGAACGGGTTGCGGAATGACGCATCTTATCGATCATTTCATTGATCGACGAATCTTTCTGAATATAGGTATCCGAAACCGGCAGGTAGGCCTCAGGCTGGTAGTAATCATAGTAACTGACAAAATACTCCACCGCGTTGTCCGGAAAAAAGCCCTTGAACTCGTTGTACAACTGGGCCGCCAGGGTCTTATTGGGCGCGATGACCAGGGTGGGTTTCTGCACGGAGGCGATAATATTGGCCATGGTAAAGGTCTTGCCTGAACCGGTCACCCCGAGCATGACCTGGTGCGCCCGGCCTTCCCGCACGCCCCGGCTCAACTGCTCGATCGCCTCGGGCTGATCGCCCCGGGGGATCATTTCGGTTTTCAGATCAAACTTGCGTTTTTCCATCGCCGTGCTTCCATATTGTTCCGTCGGGGCGGTCCTCGAGAATGATATTGTGGCCTTTAAGTTCATCGCGGATCTGGTCGGCCCGCGCAAAATCTTTTGCTTTTCTGGCCTCGGCCCGCTCATGAATCTTTTCCTGGATCCATTCTTCATCAATGTCCTGGGACGCAAGCACCGCGTGTTTTTGCCGGGCAAAATACTGCTGCGGGGCCTCGGCCATGATGCCGAGCACCCGACCGATCCCCATGATATCCATTATCCGGGTGAATTGCGCCGGCTGGCGCGTGACCGCATCTGCGCCCTGCCGGTCGATTTCCCGATTCAGACTGCGTACAGTCTCAAACAGAATCCCGATGCCCCTGGCGGTATTGAAATCATCATCCATGGCTTCGCAGAAGCGCTGCCATATCTCCCCGCCTGATTGCGCGGATGCCGCCGGATCCGAAACGGGTTCCGGCGGCCAGACATCAAAACAGCCGACAATCCGATCAAGAAAGCCGTAGAGTTTGTCCAGTCCGGAGGCGGCTTCCCGCATGGCCTGCTCCGTGTAATCCAGGGGGGAGCGGTAGTGGTTTGACAGCAAAAACAGCCGCAGGGCCTCCGGGTGCCAAATTCTGACAAGATCCTTGATCATCAGGAAATTGCCCAAGGACTTGGACATTTTCTCCTGGTTGATGTTGATAAATCCGTTGTGGATCCAGTACCTGGCAAAAGGCTTTCCAAAGGCCGCCTCGGACTGGGCGATTTCGTTTTCATGGTGCGGAAAGATCAGGTCCTTGCCCCCGCCGTGAATGTCAAACGTCTCTCCCAGATATTGGGCGCTCATGGCCGAGCACTCGATGTGCCAGCCGGGACGGCCCCGGCCCCAGGGACTTTCCCAGGCCGGCTCTCCGGGTTTGGAGGCCTTCCACATCACAAAGTCAAACGGGCTTTGCTTGCGCGCATCCACATCCACCCGGGCGCCGGCTTCCATGTCTGCCAGCCGGCGGCCGGAGAGCTTGCCGTAGCCCAGCCATTTCTCCACGGCAAAAAAAACGTCCCCGTCCACGGCATACGCATACCCCTTGTCCTCCAGGATTTTTACAATCCGGATAATCTGGGAAATGTGCCGGGTTGCAAGCGGCTCCAGGTCCGGGGCCTGCATGTTCAATGAAACCATATCCGTTTGAAACTCGCGGATGTACTTTCCGGCCAGTTCCTCGCACGTCATGCCCAATTCATTTGCCCGGTTAATGATCTTGTCATCGATGTCCGTGAAATTGCGCACATAATACACATCATATCCGCGTGCGCAAAGGTAGCGGTATATGACGTCAAAGACCACAACCGAGCGGGCATGACCGATATGGCAGGAATCATATACCGTGGGCCCGCACACGTACATCCGGATTTTCCCGGGCACGGCGGGTTCGAGTGGCTCCTTGCACCGGTCCAGGGTGTTATATACGTAAATGCTCATCAATTCCGTCCGTTTCGTCTGGTTCTCTTATCAGCGTATCACAATTAAAATAAATCGCCCCGGTCCTTATTCAAGCAGGGCAACACACATGGCGGCGATGGCCTCGGATTGGCCGATAATGCCCAGGCCTTCGGTGGTGGTTGCCTTGATGTTCACCCTTCCGGTCTCAATTTCCAGGCAATGGGCAAGCTTTTCAGCCATCTCGTCTACGTAAGGCATAAGCCTGGGCTTCTGGGCAAAAATGGTGGCGTCGACATTGACCACAGCATGAAACTTCCTCGATGCCATCCGCCAGGTTTCGGCAAGCAGCAGCAGGCTGCTCACACCCTCCCAGGCCTTATCTGTATCCGGAAAATGCCGCCCGATATCCCCCATGGCTGCAGCACCCAGCAGTGCGTCGCAGACCGCATGCACCAGCACATCCGCATCCGAGTGCCCCTGCAGTCCCTTTTCATAAGGAATTTCGACTCCGCCGAGCACCAGGGGGCGGCCGGAAGTCAGCCGGTGAATATCATAGCCGATGCCTGTACGCATGCTTGAGCAATCCTTTATTACGGGTAAAGTATCCCGGTAAACTGAAGGTTTTCAGAGAAGGTAAAACCGCTGGTCATTGGAGGCGGTTATGGGAACGGGCACGTTTTTCTTTAAGTGGGCAATATATTCAAGAATCACGGCGACTCCATGCTCGCATGCATCTTCAGAATGACACGCGCACCTGCAGTAAAGCTCTCCGTCTTCAAATCCCACGTGGGCCGCAAACGTTTCTTCCGCCTGAACCCAGGCCAGAAGTCCGCCGTCCGGCGTCTTCACCAGACGCTTGACAGCGCCGTTTTTCTGCATGCGTCTGCCGGCGGTAACCGCCGCCTGACCCACCCAGACCGTCAGGTCGCCCCACGTCAATTCACGAAACGGATCCGCCTGTGTTCTGCTTTTTTCCATGAACCGCCCGAAAAGTTCCCTTGAAAATCCTGTAAAATTTTAATCTCCAGGCTCGGCCATACCATTGATCAGGGCAGCCGCGTTCATTCCCAGCACGGAATGATTGTACCCGCCCTCGAGTATGGCAAAACAACCGCCGCCTGCGGCACTTGCCGCTACTTTCACCATCCGGCCGATTTGATAGTAATCCGCGGTGGCCATCAGACCGCCCCAATCCTGCATGTGATTGTCAAAACCAGCGGATATTCCGATGATATCGGCTTTGGTATCGGAGAGAACCCTTTCAACCTCAGCTACGTACTGCTCACGGGAATTTTTCACCGGATTGTAAATCCCCACCCAGTCCGAATTCCCGAGGATATTGACCGTGCCGTCCCCGAAATGCAGATCAATATCGAGCACCATGGCTCTTTCAATCCGCTGTTCCGTCTTCAGCGTCAGCAGGGCAACCGCCATGTTGTTAAAAAAACAAAAACCCCACGCCGTATCCGCGGATGCATGATGTCCGGGCGGCCGGATCAGGGCAAATGTGGGTTCGGTCAGGCCGATCCGGGCGGCATGAATGGCCCCGCCGGCTGCCATGGCGGAGATTTCGTATAAGCCGTCGCTTTTGACATCCCGGATGTGGATATCCGTGTGGGCCAGCCGGAGCTGCTGCTCGGTTGCCGGCACCGGCTCAACGATTTCCGCATGCGACGGCAGCTTATCCACGATTGCATCAATCCGTCCCGGTGCGGAGGCCGGATCCGTGGTATAAACCTGATAAAAACATTCATCAAAAACGACTTTCATAACATCCTCACCTCAATGCAAAAAGTCCTTTTTCCATTTTTCCGTAAAATGCTGATTTCTGCAAGACAAAACCGATTTGTCCCGGCTCGGGCTAAAACCCGTAAAACAGTCCGAGAGAAAAAATCCATCCCCCGGGATCGAACGAATTGCCGCCAAACCGGTCAATCCGGTAATATCCGCATTCCACGAGCGCTCCCCATTGCGAATACTCCGGGTCCCGGTTATAAAGCCAGAGCCCGGTACGGCCATGCCATCCCCCCACCCATTCACTGATTTCGGCCGGCAAACCGCTTATTTCCGGATCCTCGCGGATATGCCAGTAATCCGGGCCCGCACCGAAAAACGCCCATACGGATTTTGCCACCGGGAAATTGTAGTTCACGGAGGCTGAGACCGGAATTGCGGTAAAAGTGGTTCTGATCCGGGTAGCCGCACCGGACACGGTCCGCATGCGCCCCTCTTTCTCCATATAACCCGCTTTGAAATCCAATGAAAAGCACCTGCTCAGTTTACGGTCGTAAAAAACGAACACAGGGAAGGTTTCGTTGCCGTAAATACCCTCGAACTCCGAATCTGCGGTCAGGAGGTATCCCGCCGAAATTCCGGTTTTGTTTTCCGGGGGTTCGGTCTCGGGTTCTGCTGGGTCAAACAACGAGGAAACAAAACATCCGCTCTGAAAATCATCATCCTGTCCGCTCACATACCCCCTGGTTTCCTCGATGGCCACCGCGGTCTCGCCGGAAAATCCGCTTTCATTGCCGGATATATCGTATGCGCTGGCTGCAAAATACCAGGTGGTGTCTTCGGGCAGTTCGGTAACAACATGGGTCCTTGATTTGCCGATATCAACGGAGCGCTCGTAACCGCCGGATGTCATGCCGTAATGGACAATGTTTCCGGCATAATCGGCCATATTTTCATTGTTTGATTCCACGGTCACGGTCACTTCCCGGGCATCGGACATTAACGCCGAGACCACGGCCGGGACAAACGGTGCACGATTGTCCGGCAGGGTATCAACGATCAATTCATCGGCCGGATCCGATGGATTTCCGGATTCATCCACCGCACTGATTGTAAAGTAATACCGTTCCCCTGAATCCAGACCGGTCACAGTAGTCTGCGTGCCCTCTTCTGCCAGCACATCTTTGTTGCCGTCATAAATGCCGGAATCCGTGCCGTATTCGATCCGGTAGAAATCCAGGTCGGACTCGGAATTGGCGTCCCATTGCAGCGGCACCTCGCTTTCAGTGATTTCCTCCGGGTCTGTAACCCAAAAACCACTTGGCACCTCCGGGGCCACTTCATCGGGGTCGGTTTCAGCGGAGACGACCCGGGACAGCTCGGATTCCTCATTATTATCAACCGCGGCCACGGCCACGTAATAGGTGGTACCGGCTTCCAGATTCTCAATCACAAAACTTTCCGTGTTTCCCGCCGAATCTTCCACTTCCGCCTGATTGTCCAGATTACCGGCACGCGTTCCCCAATAAACGATATAGCTGTCTGCGCTCGTATCGCCTTCTTCCCATTTGACGGTGATCGAATTCAAATCCGGCGACAGGGTGACGTTTTCGGGCGCATCGACCTGAGACTGAGCGCCTGAATGATTCGCTATTGCCGCGAAAATGAGAATCCATATGCACGTATACCAGAGACCGTTTCGGGTCATTCTCCTTCTCCGGCATTACATTGGCGATTTGTCTTGATTTCCCTTCGAAAACTCGATGCTGCGGAGACAGATTCGCGCAGATCGGAAAAATACGTTGCTACTTTGCCGGGATCGTCTGTCATCACCACATCCGTACCAAGTTCTATGGCGGCGGACACCTCGGCCGGCGAGTTGCAGGAATACACGGCCACGCGCTTTTCCCGGTCATGACACTGCCGGACAAACCCGGCGGTGAGTTTCCGGAAGGCAAGCCCGTAACCCCACAGGCCGCGGTGCAGGGCGCCATCAAATGCTTTCCAGGAAACTGGCTTGCCGAGATTTAAAACATAATTCAGCGACGGGGCCAGTTCCCGGGTATGGACCACCATGCCGGCATCAAAGCTGAGAATGAAAATTTCTTGGTGCCGATTTTCTGGAACCGCCCGGAGAATCGTATTTGCCGCCGCACGGCACAAACGAGTGCGGTATGCAGAAGGATCCTGCCTGCCCGCTCCGGATTTCAGCTCAATCATGAGAATCCCCTTGCCGGCATAGCGCTTTAAAAGCGATTCCAGAGTCAGGATCTGTTGTCCCCGAAAGGATTCGGCATACCAGGCGCCATAATCCAGCTCCTGCAGAGCGGCAAACGGGTAATCCGCCACTGCCCCCTTTTTGCCGGTAATCCGCCGCAATGTGTCATCGTGAAAAATTACCGGCACCCCGTCTGCACTCATTTGCACATCCGTTTCAATGCCGTCGATCCCGTGGGAAAACGCAATGTCAAAGCCCGCGGCCACATTTTCCGGAGCTTCGGCCATCGCTCCCCTGTGGGCGATCAGCCAGGGATATGGATGCATATGCAATGCCCTGTTCCTGGTCCTTTGTGTACACTGCCGCCTTGTCAGCGATCCGGATTAACAGCGCCGGTTTATACAGTAAAGTTTTTTAAATATAACCGAAACAGCCGATTTTCTCAAGCCGCAAGGGCAAAAAACAGCCAAGGCCCGGAAGAATGCGCTTTCTTTCACACCCGGGACCACCCGGACATGCCCGCCCTGCAAAAAGAAAAATATACAAAGTTCAATGTCCTTTTGCAGGGCCTCACAATTTGGAAAAACCCCGGTCTTCACCGCTTCTCCGCGTGCTTCGCTTGCCGGGGCTGCCGCATGTCTCTGCACTCGGGCCGGGGGTCTATAAGGCTCGCTTCGCGGCGGCTCGGCAATCCCCGCACGAGAAAACCCCGTCGGTTTACCACCGGCTGGTTCAGGCTTCCCGATTCCGATGGTTTTTCTTTGGATTCCTGGAATTTTAAAGCCCTTCGGATGTTATTGGTAAAATTGTCAGGGGGCTGGGTCAGGCCGGTCCGGCCCTGCGAAAGACCTGGAAGCCCGGCGCTTTTTTTACCAGAACCTTGCAAAGTGGAAAGCTTCTGGAAAAAACCCTACGATGACAGCGAGAGGGGCTTTGCTCGGCAGCGCCGCAGAAAAAATGCACCTATTCATGCAGGATCAGGCCGGCAGGCAGGGATTCGCCGAACATGGAAGACGCCTCGGCCTTTTTCAGCGGCACAACGGTCTTGACAACCTGCGCTTCGGCTTCCATCTGACGGGACTCAAGCCAGTCAATAATTCTGGCCAGGGTCTTTTCCTCCAGGTCCCGGGCCCGGTCCCCGGTTTTGCGCCCGATACGCGCCAGGGCAGTGCCCGCTGCCCCGGGATGCTTCCATTGCTGTTGCATTACAAAGTCCGCCCATTGTGCGGCTTTGCCCGGCGGCACCACGCGATCCACCGGTCCGTAGAGCAGTTCACGGGCACCGATCCGGGAAATTGACCAGAACAGCTGCGGCCTGGATTTTTTCGGATTCATTTCCCCGATCAGGGCATCGCCCCAGGCGCCTTTTTCCTCGGCTGCCAGGCGCTCCATGTTGGCCAGCGCCATCCACATTTCAATCCGCTCCTGAAGCGGGACCCTGACCCGGGTCCCTTTTTTCGGCATGAGCACCACCCGGCAGTCCTGGGCAAACTGCCGCTGCTGCCCGGCGCTCAATCCGCCGGCAACCCTTCGCCACAGGATCCACCACTCGGTTACGGCCTGCTGGTTTTTCTTAAAATTCACGCCGCTTTTGTATATTTTCCAGAGGGACTGAATTCGGCGGCTGTCAAACCCATCCCCGAATCCCGGGCGAAGGCAGAAGCCTGTGAGATTCAGCCACCGGATTTCATGCTCGGGGGAGTGCCTGCGATTCCCCATGCGCGCCAGAAATGCGTCTGCAATGCTTCTAAGAAAAGACAGGGGCCAATTATCCCGGGACCTCCGGATAATTCCGGTAATGGTTTTCACCAAACCTGAAAGTTCGCTTTTTGCGGCATCCGGTGCAAACGCGGCATCCACCGCGGCAATTGCGGCTTCCACGGTTTCGTGGTCAAACACCTCGGTTTCAGTGACCTCCGGCTGAACCGGCATCTGTCGAAGTTGGAAATTCAGGCGCCACCGGTGCCCGGTGGACAGTGACCGGCACCAGATTTCAAGCACCCCGGTTTCGGTGTATTCGGCTTCCACCTGCACCGGAATGGCGGTCCGCACCCCCTTGCGGCCGAACTGAATCACGGTCTGGATCGGCGGCAGGCGGGTCATGCTCTCATCCACGGTTACTCGGTCCCCGGACCGGTCGCCCGAGCGATAGCTGGAACTGAACAGGTCAAAGGCCACCGGGCGGTTGGCAAGCACCTCGAATTTCCGGTCAGTCAGGGCGATCCGGGTGCCCTCGTCCATGCCCCGCTCCACCAGGCAGATGGCCTGAGACGGCTCGGCTTCTTCCTGTTCCCGGCTTTCAATGCCCAGGTAGTAGGAACGGGGGCTTCCGCTGCCCACGCGAACCCCCCTGCCGAACCGGACCAGGCCGTAATAGTCC
This sequence comes from Desulfobacterales bacterium, assembly GCA_018335195.1. GTDB lineage: Bacteria > Desulfobacterota > Desulfobacteria > Desulfobacterales > Desulfosalsimonadaceae > Desulfosalsimonas. Next base: position 12,227 of record JAGXKN010000005.1, on the reverse strand, counting down.
GCACCGAGGGCTACGGCAATATCCAGGTTTCGGTTTTCAAGCACACCGGGCAGGCTTTCGTCGTTTTCAGTAAACCAGATGCGAAGGGCGTGCCGGATGCGCTCCCGGATCATTCCGGATTTCAGACTCCCGCCGTTGAACAGGATCCGGTCGGGAAACGGGCTTCGCGGACCTATGAAATTTTCCACATCCGAGCGGTGCTGCTCCAGGAAATACCCTATATGCCGGGTAATTGCCGAATCCGCGGCAAAGGGGAGTCCGAACTCGGACACCCCCCGGGCCGGGATCTTCTGAACGGGTTTCTGTCTTTCGACTACCGGAAAAAAGGTCTCCAGCACGATGTTTTCAAGTGTTCTTCGGTCGAGTTGGGCGGTCAGGGTGCCGCCGATCAGGCGGCTGCCCTCGCCCATCATGGTGATGGTCTCACGGTCCGTGCCCTGGTTGAGAATGTTTTCCTTGGCCTGCCTGCACAAATGGCACAGCGTCTTCCAGCGATCAGCGGTCAGATTGGCGCCGGGGCCGAACTGCTGCTCCACGTGCCGGGCCAGGGCCAGGTCAATGTTGTCTCCGCCCAGGATGAGGTGATCGCCCACCGCGATTCTTTCAAAGCGGGGCGTTCCTTCGGTCTCCCGCAGCGTGATCAGGGTGAAATCCGTGGTGCCGCCGCCCACATCGCAAATCAGCACCAGTTCACCGGGGGCAATATAATCGCGCCAATTGTTTTCGTAACGGATCAGCCAGCTGTAAAAAGCCGCAAGCGGCTCCTCAAGCAGAATTACATCGTGGAGACCGGCGAGTATTGCAGCCTCCAGGGTCAGGTCCCGGGCGGCTTCGTCAAACGATGCAGGCACCGTAATAATCAGATACTGGTTTTCCAGGTACAGGTCTTCGTCGGACTGGGCGTGGTTCCAGGCTGAACGGATATGACCAAGGTAAGCGGCGGTGGCCTCCACGGGCGATATCCGCGGCATGCCCCCCCCGGCGCCCCAGGGCAGGATACGGGAGCGGCGGTCGGCCTGGCCGTGGCAAAGCCAGCTTTTGGCTGAAGAAACCAGCCGTGACGGAATTTTTGCACCGTGATCCCGGGCAAACGTACCCACCACGCGGAAAGGCCCCTGGCTGCCGTCCCAGGGCAGGCAGATGGCCTCAGGATCCACGTCGTATTTGCCCGGCAAATAACAAAAAGAGGGCAGCACGGGCATTTCCGAAACTTCGCCGGCGCCGGTCAACTGCGGTACCCGAAACAGCCGGATTCCCTTGTCCCGGCCGGGCTTGCCCCGAAGATCCGCCCAAGACACCGCCGAGTTGGTGGTACCCAGATCAATTCCAATAATAAATGCCGGATCTGTCAAAAATGTCTCCTGTCAACACCAATCAGGGTGTATGATCTGTTTCATATTCAAAATCGTTTTCGTTTATGTAATCTCCACTTCCGCCGGGGCAATGATCCGGGGGTCGCCGGTGGATGAAAGCACCGGCAGCTCCAGTTTCCCGGCCCGCCATCCCTTGTGCCGCAATATCCCGGTAAACGGCGGCTCGCCTGTGACATTGCCGGTGAGCTTAATTGCAGACGGGTCGAAATCCGCCGGCACGGTGAGTTGTTCGCCCTCGGCCTTTTCGATTATTGCCCTGGGGGCAAGGTTTTTTTCAACAGTGTCAGCGCAGTTTTCATGGATGCTGCGCACCGCGGCCCCGATCTGGGCATCTTCATAAGCGCTCAGATTTTCCTTTAAAAAATCCAGCAGACGCCCCTGGCGCTGCAGCACCCAGAGCAGGTGCAGATAGTACCGCTGGTATTGCTGCCGGATCTCTCTTTCAGACACATCGGGTCCTCCGGGTTCAGCAGATTTTTTTGCAGTCCGGCGGCTTTTCTTCTCCGCGTCCCTGTCTGCCGTCGGCGATTTCTGCATTGCCCGGCGCAAAACAGCGCGCAGCACCGCCCATTGAATCAATGCCACGGCCACAAATAGCGCCAGGGTAACCGGGAAAAACAGGGCCCGGATCCACGCAAACAGCGGGCGCATGGCTTCGGCCCAGGTCTCGAGCCCTGTCGTGCTCGAGGCCATGCCCAGTACCTCGGAAAACGTGTCTCCGGAAAACACATAACCCGCAAGGAAATAAACCGCACCGTCAATCACCGCGAAAAACAGCAGGTTGAGCAAAAGCAGCCAGACCAGGCTGCGCCGGGAAAACGAATGCATCGAATCCATTTTGTGAGCCCCCGTGGTTCCAAGTAAAAATCCGGTTTTGCTGCCGCCCCCCCGTCCTGCGGGAAACCGGCCAAAAACACAAGCAGGAATAATGAATCAGTTGCGCCAGATGTGTCAAGAATCTTTTCATTCTCAAACACCTGTCAACACAGTCCTGTAATCGAGGCCGCCGCATTGTTTTTCTCTTGATAGCGCATTTGTGGGATGTTATTATTTTAGATCAATATAAATACAGGGAGAATCTTTATTTGAAATGTTTATCATAAGAGACATATTTGACTTTGAAATCGGGTATCTGTCCAAAAGTCCCTGCAAAACGTGTGACCATCGGAAAAAACTGCCGGGATGTGCCGAGAACTGCAGCCTGCTGGACCGGATTCGCACCATCCTGGCCAAAGGCATTTCATGCAGCGGCAGCCATCCTTTTGCCGAACCGTGAATCGCACAACGGTCTTACCACCGCTAAAGCTGCCCGGAAACCGGGTCCTGTTGCGAGCTGCGAACCCAAAAAGGAGAATCTGTATGAAACCCAATGCGTTCCGATTTATACTGCCCCTGACGCTCCTGCTTGTGCTGGTGATGCCGGCCTCAGGCTTTTCCCAGGATCGTTACGAGATAGGTCTTCGGGTGAATAATTCCGCCATTGAAGCGATTGCCGCAATGGAATACACCGCGATGCCCGGCAAAATGCGTATTGATGCCAATGGGCTTTATGAGGATGATTTGTACAAAATGATCGGCACCTCGATTACCTTCGGCGACGAAGTGATCACGCCGGGACTGACCGGGCGGCTTGGTTTCCGCGGTGTTCTCGGGGACTTTGACCGTCCCGGAAAAGACAGCAACCTGGTTGCCGCCGCCTTTGTCCTGGGCGCGGATTATGATCTGTCTTCTGCCTACATATCCTACTACATCCCGCTGATTCTGCATGCGGATGTGAATATCGGGCCATCACCCATATGCTTTGATGACACGGAGGAATACATCGAAGCGAACTTCGGCGTGGACTGGATGATCATCCAGAATGCAGCCCTGATGCTTCATTTTCGCTTTTTGGAAGCAGAATTCGAGGATCCGGTGAAATGGCAGGAAAACGACCGGGCGGTATATGCAGGCGTCAAGTTCCGCTTTTAGGCAATTTTACTCCGCTTACAAAAAAAACCCGGCCCTGCCAGGCCGGGTTTTTTTATAGGCGGCGGGATTTTACGATCACCTTTGCCGGAAAGCCCGGGCGGATGTCGCGTTAATCCGAGTCCGGCGCCAGCGTGATCCGCTCTTCTATCTTTGACAGTGTCCCGGGCCCGATGCCCTTGACTTCCTGCAATTGTTCCTTGTTTGTAAACCGACCGTTTTCCTGCCGGTAATCCACGATCCGCCGGGCAATCACCGGCCCGATTCCCTTGATTTCCGTAAGCTGCTCTGCTGCTGCCGTGTTCACATCAATTTTGCTCTCTGCACTGACCTGCAAAAAAGCGCCTGAAATTCCGAGAAACAATACTGCTACCAGAATCAATCTACAAGCTTTCATAGCACTAATCATCTTATACTCCTCTTTGGATTCAGGTTTTAGGTGTCCCGCCGCCGCCTCTGAGTTAAAAGAATAAGTACGATTTGTTATGAGCAAACCAAGTAGAGGCTTTTATGCAATAAACGGCTATTGATGTCAAATCTTTTTTTATAATTTGACCCTACTGACAAAAAACATACGATTGGTAAAACGCAAATTTCGCCAGTTACATCAGGGAAAAACCTTTTGCAATATTTAAAAAACACTGTCAGCACGGGAATGAATTCCGTATTGTGAAAAAGTACGGGGAGTGCCTGTGAAAAGACCCTCGAACCGAAGGAAAAGACCATGCATTTCTTTCTGCACGGAAATCCGGGGAACTGAAAACCGACTCCCGGCCCACAAATTATCGTTTACAAGCAGACGCTGAAATTGCTAATGTAGGCGATATTGATTTGATCAACCCTCTCAGCCGGGAAACACGGACCATGAGAATTGCTGTCATTTCGGATATACACGGCAACGCCGCGGCATTTCGGGAAGTGCTCAAAGATATCGAGCAGGCGGAGGTGTCCGTTGTTTACTCACTTGGCGACAACATTGGATACGGTCCCGAACCCGAGGCCGTGATCCGGATGATGCGGGAGCATGAAATCCCCTCGATCATCGGCAATCATGAACTGGCGGTGAACAATCCGGGGTTTCTCGACTGGTTCAATCCCATTGCCCGCGCTTCCCTGGAAAAAACCATGGGATTTCTCTCCGGCGAAACCCTCGATTACATCGCCGAACTTCCGTTTTACCGCATTGCCGGCAACTGCCGTTTTGTCCATGGATTTCCGCCGGATTCGGCTACGGAATACCTTTTTGAGGTCACACCGGAGAGACTGGCCCAAACCCTTCGCGAATCAACGGAAAACATCTGCTTTGTCGGCCATACGCATGAACTCATGCTGGTTTCCCATGGCGACGGAGGGCTCTCAAAGCGGCCGCTCAAGCAGGAAACCGTGGTCCTGGACGCGGGTTGCGGCTATCTTGTCAATGTGGGCAGCGTGGGGCAGCCCAGGGATGGAGACAATCACGCAAAATACGTGATTTTCGACGACCAGAGCTTTGAACTGGAGGTCCGGTTCGTGGCCTATAACATCACGGAAACCGTCAACCGGATATACCAGTCCGGTCTGCCTGAACAGCATGCCTGGTGCCTGCTGTAGCACACTGATGATCAATGCTGCGCAGTGACACAGGCATTCCGGTCGCAAATTCCCTGTAGAATATACCTTACGGTTCGACCAGCAGTTTATCCCCGGGATAGATTACCGCGCCTTCTTCCAGTCCGTTGATTTCAAGCAGCGTATCCACTTCAAGCCCGTTGGCCCTGGCAATGGAATAAAGCGTATCGTTTTTCTGCACGGTGTAAAACGCTTCCTCCGATGATTCGGGTTTGGAGGATTCCTTCTGCTCCGGTTCCTGCGCCTCTTCTTTGTCCCGGGCTTGTTCATCTTCGGCGGATTTTGTTGTTTTCTTGCCGGTTTCGGCCTGTGCTGCGGATAAATATTGTGTTTCCAGCCTGTCGATTCTGGCTGACAGTTTCTCGAGCGTTTCTATCGACTGGCGGTGATGCTCGGTGTTTTTCCCAACCCGCTTTGCCAGTTCCGCAAGACGGTTCATGACTTGGTCGTGGTTGGCCTGCATCCGGGATTCAAAATCCGACAGCATGGATTCCATACGCTCGGCCGCCCGGGATGACGATGCAGCAACAGATTGGGGGGCATCTTCCCGGGCAGATGCCGCCTCCGGGCCGGACCCGGCTCCGGACCCTGCAGCAACGCCCTCGGGAGTTCCGGCTTCCGGCAAATTTTCAGCGCCGCCGAGATCCAGGGTTTTTTTATGCACCGCCTGCTCCCGGGAGCTGTCTCCTGCGGCTAGCACCAGAACCAGCGCCACCAGGCAGAGCACGAATCCCGCGCCGATGAGCACCAGCGGCAGGGACTTGCGAGGCCGCCCGCCACGCCTGCTCTGATTGCGCAGAAAAGACCGGGGCGCCTCTTCGTAGCCTTCTGATTTTTCATCCGATTCATAATTCATCATGGGGTTTCCTTTCTTCCAGGCAATTCAACTTCACCCGGACCCGGGAAGAGCTCTTCGTTTCCGGGCCGGTTTATCCAAATTGATAAAAGTCACTTCCGATTTTGCAAATATTCATAAAGCTTTCACATTGCGACAAACCGGTCAAAAGCCTGCCAGAATTGCTGCTGAAGCGCATCGGTTTCCTTTAAAATCTCGTGTTTTGCACCATTGATCACAACAAAATGACAATCCGGGAGCCTCCGGCATATGCGCAAGTGCGCCCGTCTGCTGACGATACGCTCGTACGCACCCGAAACCAGCAGCACCGGGTTTGCCACAGCCTCCGGATAGCCGGCTGCATGGATCGTGTCAATGGAATCACAAGCCGCTGCCAGCCATTGATAAGTCACGCCGCCCAGGGCCAGTTCCGGGTTCTTTTGGATCTCCCGGATTTCGTCCATGAAACGCTCCGGGTCATGCGTCAGATTGTTGCCTGCAAACTTTCTGGATGCGAGCCTGCAGTCTCCTGCGCCCAAGACATAGCGCCTTCCCAGGCCGGCCCGGACGAGTGCCCGGGACACCCGTCCAACAAATCGACGCGGAAGCGGGTACGTATTGATGTCAAACATCGGTGATACCAGCACCGCCCTGTCCACCTGGCTTCCGTGATCATGAAGGTAGCGCAGAGCGATATGCCCGCCCATGGAATGGCCGATCAGCACCCGGAAAGAAGGGGCTTGCGGCAGAAAAACCCGCTTCATAAACAACTGCAGATCTTCGAGATAGTCAGCAAACCTTTGCACATAACCCTTGTGCGAATTTGCCAGCATTCGCGCCGACAGGCCCTGGCCGCGCCAGTCAAAGGTGTAAAGATCAAAACCCGCACGGCTGAGCCGCTCAAAGGCCTCGGCGTTTTTTTCCATGAATTCTGCGCGCCCGGACAGATAAACGATGCTGCCCCGGGTACCTGATTCAGCTGCAGGCCAACGTCCCCAGCGGATCTGTAAGCGGTCTCGGGTGTAGAAATAATCAAAACGCGGCTGCATAAATTTTTCAACGATCTACAATGCCGGCTTGACCCGATCGGGTTTTTTCAATATGGTGGCTTTCCGAGTTTACCAATACTTCGGCCCGGTAAAAAAGGATTTTTGTCACAACACCGTACATTGGTTAGATAACACGGAAATGCAGGTTTATCCAGAATGAAAAAGTATACGCACGAATTTGTGGAAACATATGACGGCCTGCTGGGCTTTGGCTGGGAACGGGAAACCGACGAGCAGACCCTGGTATGTTATATGCAGATGTTTTCTGATGACGCGTTGATCAAAACCCTTGTCCGGCGCATGAGCGCCGAAGAGCTCGAAACGCTCCACGACATGGTCAACAGTCTGCTTAGAACCCATTTAAGCGACACTGAATATCACCGGCTCTTTCTCAAGGAAGAGCACTGAACCCGGGCAAAAAGAGAATTTACCCATGTTTAAGGATCAACACCTGGACCGGTACGCGGAAGTTCTTTTATGGGGATTAAAAATCGCCAGGCGGGGGCGGCGCAAAAAAAACGACATTATATTGATCCGCTATGATATGGCCGCCCTGCCCCTTGCCGAACGGCTGTATGGAAAACTTTTGACCGCCGGACGACGTCCGGTCCAGCGGCTGATGCAGACCGCGAACATGGAAAGACAGTTTTTTGAATACACCAACAACCAGCAGCTCACCTTTATCCCGCCGGGAGAAAAGGAATTTTACGAAAACCTCAACGGAAGCATCGTGCTAATAGCGCCGGAATCCCTCACGCACCTCTCCCACGTGGACCCGCAAATCATGGGAAAAGCCTTAAAGGCCAGAAAGCCGCTTCGAGACATACTGGACCACCGGGAGGAAACCGGGCAGTTCAGCTGGACCCTGGCCATGTACCCCACACACGCCCTGGCCGAGCATGCCGGCATGACGGTTCCGGAATACGCAGACCAGATCGCCCGGGCCTGCTTTATCAACCGCAGGCAGCCGCTGGCGCACTGGCAGTCCGTGTACAGAAAAGCCCAATCCGTCAAAAAATGGCTCAACAGCCTGCCGATCAAAACCCTGCACATTGAGTCAGCGGGTATCGACCTGGAAGTCACGCCCGGAGCGCACCGGCAATGGATCGGCATTTCCGGGCACAACATCCCGAGTTTTGAAATTTTCTTGTCCCCGGACTGGCGCGGCACCCGCGGGGTATATTACGCCGATCAGCCCACCTACAGGGGCGGCAACCTGGTCACAGGCATCCGCCTGGAATTTGACAAGGGCCGGGTCGTGTCTGCAGATGCAAAATCCGGCGCGGATTTTCTGCACAAACTGCTCCGGACCGATGCCGGAGCAAGCAGAATCGGCGAATTTTCCCTCACGGACAGACGATTTTCCAGGATCAGCCGGTTTATGGCCAACACGCTGTATGATGAAAATTTCGGCGGAAAATACGGCAACTGCCACATCGCCCTGGGCAGTTCCTATTCGGATGCATATGCCGGCGATCCGGGGGATCTGACAAAGGAAACCAAAAAAAAGCTCGGTTTCAATGACTCGGCCCTGCACTGGGATATCGTCAACACGGAAAAAAAACGGGTCACAGCGCACCTGGCCGACGGCAGCCGAACCGTGATCTATGAAAACGGTTTGTTCCAAAACTGACGGCACGGACGATCCATGACTGACCGACCCGTTTTACTGAAAAACCCGATCCAGCATTATGCCTGGGGATCAAAAACCGAAATCCAGCAATTGCTGGGCGGACAACCCGAGACCGAAAGGCCGTGGGCCGAGGTCTGGATGGGCGCACATCCGAAAGCCCCTTCGCAGGTGCTTGTCAACAACGACCGGACCAACCTGGATGAATGGATCCGGTCGCATCCCGAGGCCGTGCTGGGCGATGCCGCGGCGCGGACTTACGAAGACACCCTCCCTTATTTGTTCAAGGTTCTGGCCGCAGACCAGCCGCTGTCCATCCAGGCCCACCCGGACCGGACTCGGGCCCTGGAGGGTTTTGAACGGGAAAACCGCCGGGGCATTCCAATTGAAGCCCCGAACCGCAATTACCGAGATCCATGGCCCAAGCCGGAACTCATCTGCGCGCTAAAGCCTTTCGGCGCTCTGCTGGGTTTCCGCAATCCCGGCGCAATCGTGGAAGGCTTCCGGCATTTCTGCCCGCGATCCCTGGCCCCGGAAATCGCTGCCCTGGCTGACCGCCCGGAAGCCCGGGGAATCGAACGGTTCTTTCACAGCCTGATGACCCTGGGACAAACCCGAAGCAAACAGGTCATTGAAGAGGCCTTGAAACAGGACGGCGGATCCGGGTGGCCGGAAGCCGCATGGATCCGTCGGCTCCACGTCTTTTATCCGGGTGACATCGGTGTGCTGGCCCCGGTTTTTTTAAATCTCGCGGAAATCGTCCCGGGCAGTGCCGTATTTCTGCCGCCGGGCATGCTGCATGCCTACTTATACGGGGTCGGCATTGAAATCATGGCCAATTCGGACAATGTGCTGCGCGGCGGGCTGACGCAGAAACACGTAGATGTGGACGAATTGATGCACGTGCTGCAGTTTGCCCCGTTTTCCGTGCAACAGATGCAGCCGGAACCCGTGCGCGCGCACGAAAAGCAGTACCCGAGCCCTGCCCGGGAATTCACATTGTCCGAAATTACAATCCGGGCCGGCGAAATATACTGTTCATCCGAAGCTCACAGTGCAGAAATCCTGCTGTGCCTTGCTGGAAGCGCGGATATCGAAACGCCTGCAGACCAATACCGTATCTCGATTGCAAAGGGGCAATCCGCATTGGTGCCGGCTGCGGCAGGCCCATGGCAAGTCACGGGCGACGCCCGGATTTACAAGGCCGGGGTGCGGCCATGACGCCGGAAACCAACCCCGAATCCGGATTACGCCTCCGGGTAAATGAAATTTTCTACAGCATCCAGGGCGAATCCCTGCATGCCGGCCGGCCCTGTATTTTTGTCCGGCTGACCGGATGCAATCTACGGTGCTCCTACTGCGACACAACATATGCCTATTTTGAAGGGCGCATCATGGACATGGATGAAATTGTGTCAAAAGTTGCGGCCTACGGCTGCCGGCTGGTGGAAATTACCGGCGGCGAACCCCTGATGCAGGAGCAAACCCCGGTTCTGGTCGATCGGCTGCTTGCATCCGGCCTTGAAGTCCTGATGGAGACCAACGGCACCTATCCCATTGACCGGGTTTCACCTGAATGCATAAAAATCGTTGATATCAAGTGCCCCGCAAGCGGGGAAAGCGAAAAAACCGATTTTGACAATATCAGCCGGTTGAAAAAACAGGACCAGGTCAAGTTCGTTGTCTGTGACCGCCGCGATTACGAGTTCGCCCGGCAGGTGATCGAGCGCTTCTGGCCCGGCCGCCCTACCTGCCCGGTGCTGATCTCCCCGGCTTTCGGCCGGCTCGAACCCGACCGGCTTGCCGGATGGATCCTGGAAGACCGCATGGATATCCGGCTTCAGCTGCAGCTACACAAAATCATTTGGCCGCACATCCAAAGGGGGGTATAATTGACGGAACCTGCGAGAAATTCGCGCAAAGCAGTGGTCCTGGTAAGCGGGGGACTGGATTCGGCAGTCACCCTTGCCGTGGCCAGGAAGGAAGGATTTAGCTGCCACACGCTCAGCTTTGATTACGGGCAGCGGCATTCCCAAGAACTCAGGGCTGCCGAAAATATTTTCCGGGCCCTGGGCGCGGCCGAACATCACGTGGCGGCCCTGGACATGCGCGCCATCGGTGGCTCCGCCCTGACCTCAAAAATGGCGATGCCCCGCAGCGATCCGGACCGGCAACCCGGGGCCCATATTCCGGCCACCTATGTGCCGGCCCGCAACACGATCTTTCTGTCCGTGGCCCTGGCCTGGGCTGAAGTGCTGGAAACCGGTGATATTTTCATCGGGGTCAATGCCGTGGACTACAGCGGATACCCGGACTGCCGGCCGGAATACATCCGGGCCTATGAGAACATGGCCAACCTGGCCACCCGGATGGCCGTGGAAGGAACCCGCCGGATCCGCATTCGCGCCCCCCTGCTCAATCTGCGAAAATCCGAAATCATTCAAAAGGGAACCGCCCTGGGAGTTGACTTTTCCATAACCCACTCCTGCTATGATCCATCGCCCGGGGGTCTGGCCTGCGGCAGGTGCGACTCCTGCCGCCTGCGGCGCAAAGGCTTTGCAGAAGCCGGCATTCCTGATCCGACCCGATACAACAGAGAGGAACAATGAAAGACAGCGACCTGTTTGCCGAGTATGTTCGTCGCCTGGCTCCCCGGCCCACGGGAATGCGCCCGCAAATGCACCTCCGGGCGCCGGTACGCGCGGTGGTGTTTGCCGTTTACGGAACCCTTTTTATCAGTGCGTCCGGGGACATCACCCGGGTGCCGGACAGCTCCAAGGCAATTGGGGCCATGGAGCAACTGCTGCGTTCACACGGAATTGAACAAAGCGCCGAGGAATTCCTCCGGCAGCTTTCGGATGCCGTAAATGCGGCGCATGCCCAAAAGCGGGCCGAAGGCATTGACTACCCGGAAGCCCGGATTGACCGGATCTTTCAGGACGTACTGGCAACTGACGACCGCGGCCTGGCCCGGCGCTTGGCGCTTGGTTTTGGACTTATTGCCAGCCCGCCCTATCCCATGCCGGATCTGGATGAGCTGCTGGTTGCATGCCGTCGGGATGGTTTGCAACTGGGCCTGATATCCAATGCCCAGTTTTACACGCCACTGCTGTTTCAGCACTTTTTCGGCCGACCGCCCCGGGATCTCGGCTTTGACGCAAAATTGATCCTCTATTCCTATACCTTTGGCCTGGCCAAGCCCGCTGCCGATCTGTTTGAAAAGGCCGCGCACCGGCTGCAGGAATACGGGATTTCCCGGGAATCCGTGCTTTACGTGGGCAATGACATGCTCTGTGACATTTACCCGGCCCATCAGGCCGGATTTCAAACCGCCCTGTTTGCCGGGGACAAACGATCCCTGCACCTGCGGCAGGACGATCCGCGCTGTCAGAACCTGGCGCCGGACGCGGTTATCACCGGGCTGGGCCAGCTCCGGCGGATGATCTGACCCCGGCCGGTCTGTGGAGCTTTTTACGAGGAGATCTTTTCCTGTAGTCGAACCGGCGAAGGCCCGATCATGATCACTGCCGCAACCGTACTGGCAAAAAGAATCAAGGCCACGCAATAAAAGGCCCAGGCAATGCCGAATATATCCATGAGGCTGCCCACTCCCATGGAACCCACGAAAAGCCCGGCACTCATGGCCATGTTAAACACGCCCATCATGGAACCCTGACCGTAAGTCCGTCCCTCCTCGGTAGCCAGCGCCCCCAAGCTCGGCCAGACAATCGCCTCTCCGACACCGATCATGGCAAACAAAATCA
>JAGXKN010000034.1 GCA_018335195.1 Desulfobacterales bacterium | reverse complement strand
AGTTATTATTAACCGGTTTATTGGTGTTCCTGTTGGGGTTCCCCATGACCGCCGCAGCAGGCATTGACCTGGGCCCGCTGACAATCGGCGGCGCCATGCGGGCGAATTACACGATTGGGGATTATGCTGAAATGGGTCAACCCTCAAACGCAGAAGAAGACGGCGGAAATTTTTCACTGGATACTTTCCGCATCAACCTGGATTATGAGCAGGGCCCCTGGCTCGGGAAAGCCGAATACAGGTTTTATAATGGATATCATTTCCTGCACACCGGCTGGGTCGGCTACAATTTCGAGGATGAAAGCCAGCTCCAGGTGGGCGTAAACCGGGTTCCCTTTGGCCCCGGTGCTTACGGGATCTCTCAGAGCTGGTTATTTGACCAGCACTATTATGTGGGCCTGTCCGACGACATGGATCTGGGTGCGAAATACACCATGTCCATGGATAAGCTGACCCTGGATTTTGGTTATTACGCAATGAGTGAAGGCGATTATTTCGGATCCAGCAAGGATTCTACAAGATACTCCTACGATGTTGTGGATGAAAGCGGAAACGGATACGAAGAAGAACATCAGTTCAACATCCGGGCGATTTACCCCATTGAAATGGTTGATATCACAACAGATCTCGGCGCTTCCCTGCAGTATGGTATGCTTAAAAGCAACGGCCCGCAGGATGACGGCGATCACATGGCAGGATCCATCCACGCGGTCAACCAGTTAGGGAACTGGAAACTTGCAGCTCAGTTGACTTACTACGAATATGACGTAGAATATGAAGACCCCAGGGGCGAAGAACTGGTTCAGTTCGGAGCCTATGACTTCCCGACACTGGTTGCAGCGGAAGCCATGATCCCGGCCGTCTCATTGAGCTACTACCTGGAAACCCCGCAGGTGGACTGGCTCGACTACATGATTCCTTATGCGGAATACAGCTCAATCATGAAGGACGAAAGCGCTCATAACGACAGCGAGATGATCGTGCTCGGTTCTGCTTGGGCCCGGGGTGGATGGTACATTTACACCGACTTGGCTTTCTCCAACGGCAACGATTTTGTCGGCGGCGAAGCCGGATATCTAACTGCCGGCGATGTAGCCTCTGGCGCCCCCTTCTTCACAAGCAACCGTATCGGAGAAAATACCACAGACGAATGGGAATACCGCTTTAACATCAACTTCGGCTATTACTTCTAGGCCGAGAGGATAGAGCGATTATCCTTTAATCAAAGCGCAAAAGCCCGGATTTCGAGAAGTTTCGAAATCCGGGCCTTTTTTATTTCCGATCCTGCGCGCCACCGGGGACAGATTTAAAATCTGTCCCCGCAGCTGCCGGTGCACCTAATCCTTAAACACCAGCTTCCCGCCGATCAGGCCGGCCACGATGGCGGCTGCCAGCATGACCAGGTTGAGCAGCACGAAGCCGGCCTGGCGGGCCGCACCGCCGGCCAGGATTTCCGGGTTAAACAAATACCACAGCACCACCAGCAGGCAAGTGACTGCCACAACCGCCGCAGCCGCAATCTTTGCCGTAAAAATCGGCGTCAGATTGCCGCCGAATTTGTGCTGCCAGGCGTTATACCCGGTATAAAGCACCGCGGGCATGGAGACCAGGACCACGACGCTGTTGTAAAACGCCGCTGCCGCAAGCGTTTCCGCGGAAACCAGGATTGCCAGCAGCACGAAAAGCACGGATACCGGTAAAACCCCGTTGGGGATGTGCACGGACATGGGGTGGGCATGATGCCTGATCATCTGCTCATTTGCAAATTCCATCCATCCCGCCGGCCGGGCCGTTTGTTTTGAAGCCGCAGCCGGCTCCGATACACTCCCGGGTTTTTCCTGCCCCTGATCTGCGTGGCGGGCCTTTTCCACCATGGCGCGTTCCCGCTCAAGCTGCTTTTCGGTCTTGGCTGCCTGGATATCTGCGGCCTCCTGCTCGGAGACTTCCACGAACTTGCTTTTATCCGCCCCGCAGACCGGGCACTTCTCCGGCGGCGCCGCTCCCTCGTGAATATAATTGCATACCGTGCAACGCCACTTTTTCATATCAAGCATCTCCTTTCCAATTCATCCCATACGCGGCTATGCGCCCGGCCCCACAAGCGGCAGAACCTTGTCCACCCGGAAGGTCACCAGATAGATTTCCGTATTGCCCGGATCCGTGTCCGTTGTCGGACACCGCCGCCTGAGCTCCTTGATCTTTTCCGGGTCCGTGTCCTCGGCCGTTTTTGTCAGATACAGCCGGCAGCCCTTGTATCCCGGTCCCTTTTCCATAAACAGGAAGGCCGCCTTTGGATTTTCCTGCAGGTACTTCCGGGTCAGGCGGTTGCGCATGATCATGGCCGCGGTGCCGTCCTCGAATATATGCGGCCGGGCATACACGGCTGCATTGACATCTCCGTTTCCCCCGGCAGTGGCCAGCACACCGGTGCCCTCGGTTTCTTCAAAATACTTTTTCAAGTCCTGTTCCATTTCTCCGTCTCCTTTGGTTATGGTTGATGGCTTCGCAAAAAGTCCAAGATCTACGTTGCGCTGCATCCCCGCGGAATTTCACGTACGATAAAACGATGCATTCCCCGGGATTTGCGCTCTCACGAAATTGCACTTCGTTGCCCTGACGGCGGTGCGGAAAAGCGGGTTTCCGAGCGGAAATTGAGTCTCCAGGAGGCTCCTGGAGCGAGGAAACGCCTTTTTCGCGCCGCCGATCAGCCCTGCGGATTCCTTTCTGCAAAAATACCGCCCTGACGGTATAATCAGCTTTTTCCGCAACTGTCATGGTTAGATTGGCAAATCGCGTTTACTTAAAATAACGGCACTCTTGCCGAATTTCAAACGAACTGTCTCCTTTTCGGGCATGACAAGAAAGGTTCCCCCGAAAACGATTTGCTTGACACACCGGCGCCTGTGAATATACTGCCCATATTTACGTATATTTTTTGCGCGGCCTTTATTTTCCAACGGCCCGGATTGTTTTTCTCATCAAACAGCGATACGGAGAAAGGCGACATGAGCGAAGCGCACCCTGCAGACACAGACCGATTTCTGGAACACCCGGAAGTAAAAAAGGCCACCAGTGATAAAAATACGGTATTAAACGAACGGCTGCAGTTTGTTCCGCCCCTGTGCGAAGTGTTTACCACGCCGTATACCCGCCTGGAAACCGAACCCGGCTATGGTTTCAAGATTCACCCCTCGGCCCGGGAAAAACTGCCCGACATCATAGATAATCCCGTGCAGCGCATTGTCGGCGGCACCTCCCCGGAACCCGGTGCAAAGCCCTACGACCGGCAATTAAACGTCGGCATCGTGTTTTCAGGCGGCCCGGCGCCCGGCGGGCACAACGTAATTGCCGGCGTGTTTGACGCCATGTCCGAAGCAAACGCCGACAGCCGCCTTTTCGGATTTCTCTGGGGCCCAGACGGGGTCCTGGAAAACAATTACACGGCAATCACCAGGGAAAAAGTCAACGAATTCCGAAACCTGGGCGGATTTACCATGATCGGCACCGGCCGGACAAAGATCGACACCCCCGCTAAAATGGCCCGGGCCCGGGAAAACTGCCGGCAGCTGAACCTGGACGCCCTGGTGATCGTGGGCGGGGATGATTCCAACACCAACGCCGCATTCCTGGCCCAGGAGCTTTACAACGACGGCATCCAGATTATCGGCGTACCAAAGACCATTGACGGCGATATCCAGGTCCGGGACAAAAACAGCAACCTGCTCTGTGCCATGTCCTTCGGATTTCATACCGCGGCCCGGGCGTTTTCCCACAACATCAGCAACCTGTGCGCAGACTGCAGTTCAGACGTGAAATATTGGCACATCTGCAAGGTCATGGGACGGGTGGCCAGCCACCTGGCCCTGGAAGTCGGGCTCCAGGTACATCCCAATATCACCCTGATCGGCGAGGAAGTCGCGGATTTCGTGGATACCGAGCGCATCCGGAAAGCTGAAGAACAGGGCACCACAGATTACACCGCCTACGGCATGACGCTTCGGCACGTCTCGCGCCTGATCTGCGACGGCATCGTGCGGCGGGCGGCAGTGGGCAAGAATTACGGCGTGATTGTCATGCCCGAGGGTTTGCTGGAATTCATCAACGAGATCCAGGTCTTTATCATCAAGCTCAACACCATTATCGCGGACTATAACCAGACTCATGACACGGATTTTCACTCCGAGTTTCCCACGCTTGACGACAAGCTTGATTATCTGCGGCGCATGGCCCGGATGGCAAGGGAGAACAACACCTTCTCGGTATGGAACACCCGAGATGACGACCTGTTTAACGTGCTGCCGCCCTTTTTCCAGGAAGGCCTGCTCACGGAGCGCGACAGCCACGGCAACTTCCAGTTCTCCCAGGTGGAAACCGACAAGGTCATCATGGGGCTGGTCCGGGACTACCTGGAAATTCTCGCGGAAAGAGGTGTTTACAAGGTCGGGATTGAACGCGGGTGGTACCGGCGCACCATGGAAAAAGGCGGCCTGGACCCTGAAACTTACGGCCCTGCCCTGTTTCGAAACTATCCGGGAGAGGACCGGTTCCTGATGGTCAGGGAAGCCGTGGTATCCATGAAAACCTTAAAGCAGACCCTGGCCAAAGCGGGCGCAATCACAGATGACCAGGAAATTCCCGGGGCGGTTGAAAAAATATACAAGGCCTCGGTGCCGAAATTCAAGACCCAGAACCATTTCTACGGCTATGACGGCCGGGGCAATGATCCCACCTGGTTTGACTGCACCTATACCTACAACCTGGGACGCACGGTTTTTTCCCTGGTGGCAAACGGGTGCACCGGCCAGATGGCGGCCATCAAGAATCTTGAGGGCACCTTTGACAACTGGGAGCCCCTGGGGATCCCCATTGCCCCGCTGATGCACCTGGAAGAACGCCAGGGCAAACTCTCCCTGGTGCTGGAAAAGTCCCTGGTCGACATCGAATCCCCGGCGTTCCGGGTGTTTTCCGCCATGCGGGACAAGTGGCTGGCAGATAAGCCCGGGGCGGACTGCTACCGGCGCCCCGGGCCCATCCGGTATTCCGGGGAAAGCGAGGATGCCCGGCCCATCACGCTGATTTTAAACGAGCTGGCCCGCAGCGGTTAATCCGCGTTTGCCTGTACCGTAACCAGGTCCCCCATCCGGTCCACGATCTGATCCAGTGCCTTTGTCACTGCGGAATCGGCATATGCCGTCATATAGGACTGTCCGGCATCACCGGCCTTGACCAGGTTGGGTTCAAACGGGATGCGGCCCAGAAAAGTCAGCCCGAACTGCTGGGCGGTCTTCTCGCCGCCGCCCGAGCCGAACAGGTCAATTGCCTCGCCGCAGTGCGGGCAGACATAACCGCTCATATTCTCAATCAGCCCGAAAACCGAAATCTGCACCTTGTTGCAAAAGTTAATCGACTTTCGCACGTCTGAAAGTGCCACTTCCTGGGGGGTGGTCACGATGATGGCCTGGGCATCCGGTATGGTCTGGGCCACGCTCATGGGCTCATCCCCGGTGCCGGGGGGAGAGTCCACGATCAGAAAATCCAGGGAGCCCCAATCCACGTCAGAAACGAACTGGGTTATGGCCGAATGCTTCAACGGCCCCCGCCAGATCACCGCGGAATCCTTGTCCGGCATTAGTCCCTCAATGGATATGGCGGCCAGGTTATCGGAATAGCGCATGGGGGAAAGCTTTTTGCCGTCCCCGGTAAGCAGTCCTGTCAAACCGAGCATTCGCGGAACATCCGGCCCATGGACGTCCACGTCCATAATTCCCACGCGGTAACCTTTTTCCGCCAGGGCCATGGCCAGGTTCACGGAAACGCTGGTCTTTCCGACGCCGCCCTTGCCGCTCATCACCAGAAACTTATGCTTGATCTGCGCCAGGGTTTCTTTCACAGACTGTTCCTGCTGTTCCTGCTGTTTTTGCTGTTGCTGCTGCTGCGGGTTTTGCGCGCTGCAGCCGCCCTGATCACAATTTGCCATGGTTACAACTCCTTATATCAACTTGGATGACAACTCAAAAACCCTTGTACCGATTTCAACGATATTGGAGATCCGCATCAACAGGCTTTGGCATTGCCCATGCGGATACGGCCCACCGCTTCAACCCCGCATTCCGGACAAATCGACGGTCTGCCGGTGCCGCAGGGCTCTACCCATTGATGACGGCATGACTTGCAGGCAAACCGGCGCTCGGTTTCCACAAACTGATACGCACCGCCTTCAATCCGGATGGCCTTGCCTTTGATCAGGGCATCGGCGACCACCTTTCTTGCCTGCTCGATAATCCGGCCGAATGTTGCCCGGGACACGCCCATGCTTTCGCCTGCGGCCTCATGGGAAAGCCCCTCGTAGTCGGCCAGACGAATCGCCTCGCACTCATCCACTGTCAAACGGCTTTCCAGCAGTTCCTTCATGGGAATGCCGCGGGGCTTAAAATAGCTGACATTCGGATTATAAGAAACGTTTCGTTTTTTGTGGGGTCTGCCCATATCTCTCCTTTTTTGAGAATATTCTCAAAATTATATAATAGGACCTGTCTATTTTCTTGTCAAGTCTTCCAGCCGGTTTTTTACGGATCCGGCATGGGCGTCCAGGCCCTCGATTTCCGCCAGCCTGATAATATCAGCGGCTTCCCGGCAAAATGCCGTCTGGGAATAATATACCACACTGGTCTGCTTAAGGAAACACTCCACCGAAAGGGCTGAGGAAAAGCGCGCGCTGCCGCCTGTGGGCAAAACGTGATTGGGGCCGGCCACATAGTCCCCGACCGGCTCCGGGGTATATCCGCCCAGAAACACCGCTCCGGCATTTTTCACGGATGCCAGCAGTGAAAACGGATCGGCCGTCTGAATTTCCAGGTGCTCCGGGGCAATACGGTTGGCCAGTTCCATTGCTGTATCCAGATCCGGGACCACGAAAACCGCCCCGTAATCGGCCAGGGATTGTTGGGCGATATCTTTTCGCCGCAGTTGCGCAAGCTGCTCCCGGATCTGCCCGGCCGCGGCTTCTGCCAGGGCGGCCGAAGAGGTAATCAGTATCGCCGACGACAGGGGATCGTGCTCTGCCTGGGAAAGCATGTCTGAGGCCACATAAGCCGGATTGGCCGCCCCATCTGCCACCACCAGGATTTCGCTGGGACCGGCAATCATGTCAATACCCACTTTGCCGGAAACAATTTTCTTGGCCAGGGTCACAAAAATATTTCCGGGTCCGACGATCACATCCACCGGCGCAATGGTTTGCGTGCCGTATGCCAGGGCGGCAATCGCCCAGGCGCTGCCGGTCTTGTAAATTTCATCCACCCCGGCCGCCCGGGCCGCAGCCAGCAGGTGGGGGTCAACCGAACCCTCGGCCGTGGGCGGCGTGACCATCACCACCCGTTTCACCCCGGCAATGGCCGCGGGAATCGCGCCCATGAGCACAGAGGAAACCAGCGGGGTGGTTCCCCCCTTCGCGCCGGGCACATAAATGCCGGCCGCATCCACGGCATTGACAAGCTGACCGAGAAAAACCCCGTCCCGGTCCGCGGCGAACCAGGATTTTCGCAACTGGCGGCGATGAAAGGCTTCGATCCGGGAGGCCGCACGGTTCAGGGCGGAAATGAATTCCGCATCCAAGCTTTTTTCGGCTTCCGCCATCTCCGCGTCGGTAACCCGAAGCATGGAAACGCGCATTTCAGGGGCATCAAACTTCCGGGCGTATTGAATCAACGCGTCATCTCCATTTTGGCGGATATCGTCGACGATGCGCGATACATTCTCGTAATCCCCGGTGCCATAGTCCAGGCCGCGCCCGAGAATGGCCTTGATCCGATTTTCAGCAGATTCGGACGGATAGGTCCATACTTCCATCAGGTTTCACTCCGTTTTGCTGGGGTGGCACAAATTTTATCCAAAAAATAACAACGGTTTTTCTCTATTACGGGATACAGCCCGCGATGTCAATGGTCCGCACGGAAGATTTGGACATATTCTCAAAGGCTATTGACTTTTATCCACTGATTTGTCATGGTTCTAAATTTTGCAGTGACAAGAAAGAGGTTAAAAACGTCAATCAAAGGAGAATGTATATGGCTGAAAACCGTATCTGCAATTTCAATGCGGGACCCGCGGCCCTCCCGGAACCGGTATTAAAGGAACTTCAGGCCAATGTACTTGATTTTCAGAACTGCTGCATGTCAATTCTGGAAATCAGCCACCGCTCAAAAGACTTTGACAACGTGATCAACGATGCGGTTGCCCGCACCAAAAGACTGCTCAATATCGGAGATGACTACCACGTGCTTTTCCTGCAGGGCGGGGCCAGCATGCAGTTTGCCATGATCCCGATGAACTTTCTGGCAGGCGGCCGCAAGGCCGACTATCTCAACACCGGCTCCTGGTCCACCAAGGCGATCAAGGAAGCGCAAATCCAGAATAAAAATCACAATGTGGCCGCCTCCTCCGAGGACCGCAATTTCGCCTACATCCCCAAGGAATTTTCATTTTCCCCGGATGCCGCATACGTGCACATCACCTCCAACAACACCATCAAGGGCACCCAGTGGGACCAGTTTCCGGATACCGGCAATGTGCCCATGTTCGCAGACATGTCTTCAGATTTCATGTGCCGCCCGTTCGATATGTCCAGATTCGGGCTCGTGTATGCCGGCGCCCAGAAAAACATCGGGCCGGCAGGCGTCTGCATGGTGATCGTACGCGACGACATGTTAAAACTGATTCCCGACGGGCTGCCCACCATGCTGGATTACCGGACCCACGTGGAAAAAAATTCCATGTACAACACCCCGCCCTGCTTTGCCGTATACACGGTGCAGCTCGTGCTAAAATGGCTGGAGGAAACCATCGGCGGCCTGGGGGAAATGGAGAAGATCAACCGCAAAAAGGCGGATATCCTTTATTCCGCCATGGACGAAAGCAGTTTTTACCGGGGCACCGCGGACAAGGACAGCCGCTCGCTGATGAACGTCACTTTCCGGCTGCCCAGCGAGGACCTGGAAAAGAAGTTCATTGACGAGGCCGCGCAAAACGGGCTGGGCGGCTTAAAAGGCCATCGCTCCGTGGGCGGCTGCCGGGCCTCGATTTACAATGCCGCCACAGTGGAAGCTGTGGAAAAACTGGTTTCCTTTATGAAGGATTTTGAGAAGAAAAACGGATAACTGGGGGAAAATCCGAATATCGAATATCGAAATCCGAAACAAATCCGAATTGCTGAAATGACCGAAACAGATTGTCTGATCCGTTTCGGTCATTTGTTTTTTTGGTGATTCGATATTGTTTCGGATTTCGGGTTTCGAATTTCGGATTTGTGCTAAACAAAAAGGGCCGCGGGAAGAAGATCCCACGGCCCTTTTTTAATTTCCTTCGCGTTTTAAAGCCTCGCGCTATTCCATTAGTTCAAACAGGCCGGCCGCACCCATGCCGCCGCCGATGCACATGGATTCCACGCCCCATTTCACGCCGCGCGCCTGCATCTCGGTCATGAGCTGGGAACACAGCTTTGCGCCGGTGCATCCCAGGGGGTGGCCCAGGGCAATGGCGCCGCCGTTGACGTTGACGATCCGCTTGTCGCTGTCAGAGGTCCACAGGCTCTTTTCGTCATACATGCCCATCTGCTGGAGGCAATAAATGGCCTGGGAGGCGAATGCCTCGTTGACCTCGAAAATACCGACATCTTCGAGCTTCATGCCGGTCTCGCGCATCAGCTTGGGAATGGCATAGGCCGGACCCACGCCCATTTCATCAGCCCGCACGCCGGTAACCGTATAATAAGCCAACCGGGCAATCGGTTTTACATTGTATTTCTTTACGGCCTCCTCGCTCATGATCAGGGTGGCAGCTGCACCGTCAGTGGTCTGCGAAGAGTTACCTGCCGTAACCGAGCCGTTTGCCGCAAAAGCCGGCCGCAGCTTGCCCAAGCCTTCCATGGTCGTATTTTCCCGGATGCCGTCGTCAAAATCCTGGTTCCAGGTTTTCGGGGCCCAGCTGCCCTCGGCATCTTCCACCCACTTTGTGGCAGGGGTGGGCACCAGTTCCTTGTAAAGGTTTTTTTGCTTGGCGTTGGCCGCCTTCATCTGGGAGTGATAGGCAAACTCGTCCTGCATTTCCCGGGTAACGTTGTACCGGTTGGCCACGTTTTCCGCTGTGGCGCCCATGGAGATGTACACGTCTGCATTTTCTTTGACCATCTGGGGATGGGGGCGCGGCAGGTTGCCTCCCATGGGAACAATGGTCATGGACTCAATGCCGCCGCCGATGGCGACATCGCACATACCGGACTTGATCCGCATGGCCTGCAGCGCAATGGCCTCCAGGCCGGAGGAGCAGAAGCGGTTGACGGTGGCACCGGTGGTGGTGTCCGGAAAACCGCACATCTGCGAAATAACCCGGCCGATGTTCAATCCCTGTTCGGCCTCCGGAAATGAACAGCCGACCATTATGTCCTCCACGGCCTGTTTTTCCAGGCCGGTTTGCTCCACCACCTCATTGATCACCGTTTTGAGAAGGTCTTCCGGGCGGGTCTGGGCGAAAGCCCCTTTGCCCCTCCGACAACCCGGCGTACGGAGCGATGTGACGATATAGGCTTCTTTCATCTGTATATCCTCCTAACTTTCGGTTGTAATTTATATTACAGGAACAAAGGCTTGCCTGTGTTCATCATGTGCTCGGCCATCTTCTGGGTTTCCTCGGTTCGCCAGAGATCCACGAAGGCTTCGCGCTCCAGTTTCAGCAGGTATTCTTCGCTCACCTGCGTGCCCTGAGGCACATCCCCGCCGGCCATGCAGTAACAGGCCCGCTTGGCGATGGTTTCCATGTGCGGCGTGATATAGCCGCCGGTTTTCATGTTCAGCATCTCGGACCAGACCATGCCCTGGGCTTCGCGGCCGAACACCGGGAATTTCTCCTTGCGCGGGGGCACGTAGCAGTCATCAACCATTCTCAGGACTTCCTTCTTGGCCTCGCCGATGAGCAGGTCCTTGTTAAAGACAATCCGGTCGGCCGGGCGGAGAAAGCCGCTGTTTCTGGCCTCTGCTGCGGAATTGGAGACTTTTGCCTGGGCCACGTGCATGAAGGCCTGGATAAAAAAGCCGGAATAATCCGTGATTTTGGCCACCTGGGGCTTATACCGGATATAGTTCTGCCACAGGTGCATCATGCCGCCGCCGCCCGGAACCAGGCCGGCGCCAACTTCCACCAGGCCCATGAACAGGTCGGCGTTGGCCACCACCCGGTCGGCTGACAGGCAGACCTCGCATCCGCCGCCCAGGGCCAGGCCGAAAGGCGCGGCCACCACCGGGTAGGGGGCGTACTTGGAGGCCAGGATGCTCTGGTGCACGGTCTTGATGAAATCATCGATTTCCGAGAACTTGCCCTCCTTGGCCAGGCCCAGCATGAAGGCCAGATCGCCGCCGGCGGAAAACGGGGCGGGCATGCCCGAGGCCTGGTTGCCCACGACAACCCCGACGCCGTTTTTACTGACGTATTCGTGCGCATCGATCATGAACTCGATCATTTCCCGGTTGACCGCGTTCATCTTGGAATGGAACTCGATGTCAAATACGCCGTCGCCCAGGTCGATCAGCGAGCAGGAACCCGAGGACTTGACCACCTTGTTTTCCTGGCGCAGATTATAGAGACTGATCTGTTTCTCACTGACCGGCACCGGCTTGTAGGCACCGGAATCAAAATCATAGAAGTACCGCTGGCCGCCCTCGATCTTGTAGAAGGTCTCGTTGCCGGCTTCCAGAAACTTCTTGATCTTTTCCGGAACCGTGCGGCCTTCTTTTTCCATCTTTTCCACCGATTCCTTGACACCGATGGCATCCCAGGTCTCAAACGGGCCCATTTCAAAGTTGTAGCCCCATTTCATGGCATTATCGATATCCACGATGGTATCGGAAATCTCCGGAATCCGGTTGGCGGCATAAATCAGGCCGGTGGCCGTGACATCCCAGGCGTACTTGGCGCCCTTGTCGTCTCCGTAGACGATGGCTCGCACTTTTTCGGACAGCGCGGATTTTTTCTTGGCTTCCTGGAGGCAGGGGAAATCGGCCTTACCGTATTCCCCGTACTCCATGGTCTCCGGATTGATGACCTTGCGGATGGTCTTCCACTCCTCGGTGAGTTCCTTTTTATAAAATCCGCCCTTGGTCTTGTTGCCGAGCATGTTGTTTTCGACCATTTTCCCGACAAATTCGGGCAGGGCCATGGTGTCGCGCATCTCATCGTCGGGACACATGTCGTAGCAATTCTTGGCCACGTGATACATGGTATCCAGGCCGACCAGGTCCGAAGTCTTGAACATGGCGGTTTTGGGGCGGCCCATGGGCGCACCGAAAATGGCGTCCACCTCGGGGATGCTCAGCCCGTGTTCGAGCATGGCATTCATGGCCTTGCCCATGCCCTGGATGCCGATGCGGTTGCCGATGAAATTCGGCGTGTCCTTGGCCCAGACAATGCCCTTGCCCAGGTATTTTTCACAGAAGTCGGCCATAAAGTCGAGCACGGCTTTGTCGGTCTTGGGCCCGGGGATGATTTCGAGCAGGTGCATGTAGCGCACCGGGTTGAAAAAGTGGGTGCCCAGGAAATGCTGCTGGAATTCATCACTCAGGTGACCGGACATGTCCTTGAGCGGAATGCCGGAGGTGTTGGAACTGACGATTGTCCCTTTTTTCCGGACCTTTTCGACTTTTGAAAACAGCTCCTGCTTGATTTTCACGTTTTCCACGACCACCTCGACGATCCAGTCGCAGTCTGCGAGCTTGTCAATGTCGTCTTCGAGGTTGCCCGTGGTGATGAGCTGGGGGTCGCTCTTCTTGTCCATAAACAGCGGGGGCTTGGAATTGATGGCGTCCTGAAGCCCTTTTTCCACGATCCGGTTGCGCGCCTTGGGATCGTTTTTTTCCTCATCGGACAAATCAAAGGGAACAATGTCCAGGAGCAGGGTTTTGATGCCTGCACCGGCCAGCAGGGCGGCGATTCCGCCCCCCATTATCCCGGAACCGATAACGGCTGCCTTGGTGATCCTTTTTTGCATGATTACCTCCTGACTATATAAGTTAAAACCAAAACGGGAATAAACCAAATCACAACTTACAACGTTTGCAGGTCGGCTGAAAGATTGTGATTTCCACACGAAACCAAGGATGTTGAAATCGGGAAAACGTATTAATTATCAAAGAGCCAAATTATCTGTCAAGCAAAAAGCAGGCGGGGCAATCAATTAAAAATAATTTAAATTTCAAAATGTTCGGCATTCCGCGCCCGCGAAAAAGGCTTGCCCCGGCATCAAGGATCGAAATCCCGAAAGAATCGGGTTGACATTTGCCGGCTTTTTCTATTTGGTAGGCTTCTGAAAATAAAAGCGCCTCAAGTTTTACACATGCGGATAATCAAGGAAGAAAGAAGGAAATGATGCGCAAAACCGTTTTATTCTGCCTGATCGCCGGATTCGCGGCAATATCGGCCACGGCCGGCATTGCAGCGGAAAATCAAGGGCAGGCGGCCGGGGCCGAAGACATTCTCGAAGGCCTGGAAGACCGGTATGCCGGCCGGAACTTTTCAGCGGACTTCCGCCAGGAGTCCACCCTGAAAGCCATGGACATCACGGACACCGCCTCGGGGCAGGCCTGGTTCAAGCATCCGGGCAAGATGCGCTGGGAATATCAGGAGCCCGAACAGCACGTGATCATCTCTGACGGCGAAACCCTCTGGATATATCGGCCTGCGGACAACCAGGTGATTATCGGCGATGCCGCGAAATACTTCGGAACCGGCAAGGGGGCGAGTTTCCTGGCCGATTTCACGCTGATCCGGGAAGCTTTTGACGTCTCTATGGAAAAGGCGGAAGAAAACCACTGGCGCCTCAAGCTGGTGCCCGAAGAAAAACAGATCGATCTCAGCGCGATTTACCTGGAGGTAAACCGGCAGCCCCTGGATATCACGGAGGTGGTCACTGAAAACGCCTACGGCGATATCACCCGGATTTATCTGGACAACCCGGAATTTCACCCGGACATGAAAGACAAGCTGTTTGATTTCCGGATTCCGCAGGGCGCGGATGTAATCGAGATGGACGAACAATAAGGGGGCGGTCCATGAACCAGGCAATTGCAGATCAAATCAAAAGGCTCGCCCAAAAGCAAAACGCCCTGATCCTGGCGCACAACTACCAGCCGCCGGAGATCCAGGGGATAGCCGACATGTGCGGCGATTCCCTGGAACTGAGCATAAAGGCCGCAGAAACCGAGGCCGGGGTGCTGGTTTTCTGCGGCGTACACTTCATGGCGGAAACCGCCTCGATTCTCTGCCCGGAGAAAAAAGTGCTTCTGCCCCGGGCGGATGCCGGCTGCCCCATGGCAGACATGGTCACCCCGGAGGCACTGAAGGAAAAAAACCGATCCCTGACCGGCGTACCGGTAATCACTTATGTAAACTCGCCCGCGGCGGTCAAGGCCATCTCCACGGTCTGCTGCACCTCTGCCAACTCCGTAAAGGTCGCAAACAGCCTGGATGCCGGCGAAATCCTGATGGTGCCGGACCGTAACCTGGCAGCCTACACCGCCGCCCATACCGACAAAACCGTCCATTGCTGGGACGGCTGCTGCCCGTACCATGAACGGCTCACCCCGGAAATGGTCCGGCAGGTCCGGCAGGCGCATCCAAACGCCCTGTTCATGGCCCACCCGGAATGCCGCCCGGAAGTCACCGCCATGGCCGACGTGGTGACAAGCACCTCGGGCATGCTCAATTTTGCAAACCAATCGGACCATTCGGAGTTTATCGTGGGCACGGAAGTGGGCCTGATTTACCCGCTGGGAAAAGCCTCCCCCGGCAAATCCTTTTACCCGGCCTCGGATCGGATGTATTGTGCGGACATGAAAAAAATCACACTTGCCGATGTGGCCCGGAGCCTTGAGCAGCTCTCCGGGGAAGTCCGGGTTCCGGAAGACGTTCGGGTGCCGGCGCTATCAGCAGTAAAGAAAATGCTTATGCTGCGATAAACCGCTCCAGTTTTTCCCGTGTGACAGTGGTGCGGTCCAGTCCGAGCCTGCGGCCGGAAAGTCCCATGCTCAGTCCCAGCAGCTGGGGATACAAAATGTTGGGAATTGCGGTTTCAGGCATGGCTGCAAACTGAATCTGGCAGTAGGTGCATGCCGAACATATGAGATCCGCCCCGGAATCCACGGCACTGGTAATTTTGCGCTCAGCCAGCCTGCGCGAAAGCTGGGGGCTGCCTTCGGCCAGCGGCTGGCCGCAGCATTCCAGGCGCTTTTCCCAGTCCACACATTCGGCACCGGTCACCCGGATCAAGCTTTCAAATATGGTGGGCGAAAAGGGATTGTCAAATTGCACCACTGAACTGGGTCGCAGTGCATGGCAGCCGTAATGTGCCGCGACTTTCATTCCGTGGTACGGCTTGCGGACATGCGCGCCGATTTGCGCAGCGCCCACGTCCTCGGCAAGCACGGATAGCAAATGGCGGACCCGGGAGACCCCTGTGTATTTTCGCTTCTCGGCTGCAAGCATCTGATTGATCTCCGCGCGCAGCACGTGATTCTCATCGAGTATGTGCCGGGCGTGGGCCATGCTGCCGAAGCAGCATTTACACGGCGTGACAATATCCATGCCGCGCTGCTCGGCGATAGCAAAATTGCGCGCCGACTGGAGAACAAAGGCCTTCAGGTCGAAATTGCGCATGGGATAACCGCAGCAGTTGAACTCCGGTTCAGCAAAATCGACCCCCAGCGACTTTAAAACCGCCTTTGCGGAGGTCCCGTAATGGGCACAAAAATACGGGATCTTGCAGCCCGGAAAAAACGCCAGCGTCATATCTGATTCATTCCTTTTAATTCGGCGGATACTTGTTTGTCTGCCTGTAGGCAAGATTTTTCAGGCCGTAAAAAATGTCTGTAATTCTGACACCCTGGGGGCAGTGCTCCTGGCACAGGTAGCACGTGGCACACGCCCAGATCATGCGCGAGCTCAGCACTTCATCCCGCATCCCCAGGCTCAGGGCATGCATCATCTGGTGCGGCAACAGATCCAGATCGCCCAGTGGGTCATCGGCGGCATCCACCACAGGACACGCATTTGTGCAGGTCTTGCATTTCAAACACCCGGAAAAGTCCTCCTGATGAACCGAAACCGCTGCCAGGCCCCCCAGGAGATCGGCATCGCTTGAGAGTTTCTGGTGTGCAGACGGCAGATCCCGGGCAAATGAATCGGGAATCCATCTGGCCGCCGGGTTGTATCCCTGTTGTGCGAACTGGGCTTCAGCAGCCAGCCAGATATCCTGCAGATCGATGCCTGCGGGGCAAAGCCGGGTGCAGCGATAGCACTTTGTACATATCTGCCCGCCTTCGACGATTTGCTGAAGCTGGCCCGGCGTCATAGTCTTTCCGGCGGCAAGATTTTTCAAGGCCGACAAACGTTCAGATGGGAGAATATACCGGTTTTCAATTCTGGCAAACATCGGCGCCACGGAGCAGTGCAAGCTGCAGGTGCCGCAGCTGGTGCATGCATCCAGCTCCATGGCCCGGCGGTTGAGGCGCTCGGCGGTTTCCCCCCGGGCCGGCAGGCCCGCGGATTTGACCAGCAGGCTCAGGGGCGTTGTGATCACATGGAAAAACTTGGTAAACGGCAGCAGGGCCAGCCCGATAAAACAGGCCAGGAAATGCAAGTACCACAGAATCACGTCCATCCGGAAGCGGTCGAGCAATCCGGCCGCCGGATACATCACCCTGGAGGCGGGATAGGAGACAAACGCCCACTCCGGCCGATCATGGCAATAGGCGCAGTAATTGACATGCATGAACCTGCCCTGCTCCATCATCTCCGGGGTCTCGGGCAGGTCTTCGCCGGGAAAAGCCACGCCGTAATGCGCCTGCCAGTAGGTCTTGATCGGATCACTGTCTTCCGAGGCCATGGAATAACCCGAATAATCCCGGAGCATGGACCCGAATACCGAGGGCGAAATGATCTTTGCGCCCTCGAGCAGAAATCCGGAGGTCATGATCACCAGCAGCAGGGCAATGGCAATCCGGTCGGCCCGGGTGGTGATCCGCCTCAAGGTCCGGCTGGCCCGCCTGCGGTATATGGCAATGCCCAGGCCGACAAGTACGAGCAGGCCGAACAGGTTGCGCAGAAACATAAACGGGTTGACCGTTGAATGATAGCCGGAAAACAGCTCGCGGGAAACCTGGTCCTCCAGGGCGTGCATCAACAGCAGCGCCATGAACCCGGCAAAAATAAAAAAGTGCATGCCCCACCTGAGCGGGTCTTTTCGCAGAATGTGTGCCTGCAGGATGACGTCATATACCAGGCTGAAGGCGAGCCTGAAAATCCGGAAGCTGAAAACGGTCCGCACCACGGCCCGCAGGGCGTGCCAGATGCGCTGCCATGCCGAATATCCCGGTTCCGGCGGTCCGATCCGGTATGAAAACCAGGGCCGAAGCTTGTAGATCATGCCAAGCACGCAAACCAGGCATGCCGCGTAAAATGTATATGTAAAAAACACAGACGAGATTCCCTGTGGGTCAAATATTTTTATTCAATACAGGCAAATTTTCAAACCCGATTCCCAAAGAATCCCGGTTTCCCGGCTTGGCCGGGAATACCGGGATTCGTGGGGGGCATAACCGATTTTTTTACAAAATCAAGAAGGCTTTTGCATTTAACCGCAGAAACGGGCTTACCAGCCGATCCGCAGGTAATCGTGTATAGAGTCTGCCGCGTCTCTGCCCGCGCCCATGGCCAGGATGACCGTGGCCTGGCCGGTGACGATGTCGCCGCCTGCCCAGACGCCTTTCTTGGTGGTTTTGCCGGTTTTCGGGTCCGCAGCGATATATCCTCTGGAGGTGAGCTCGAGCTCGGGATCGGACTGGGTCAGCACGGGATTGGCCCCGGCGCCCACCGCGACCACGGCAAGATCACAGTCCAGGATGAACTCGGAGCCCTCCACGGGTACGGGTCTTCTGCGGCCAGATTCGTCGGGTTCGCCCAGTTCCATTTTCAGGCACGCCATCTGGGTCACCCGGCCGTTTTCATCCCCGATAAACCGGATCGGGTTGGTCAGCAGATAAAATTCAATGCCTTCTTCTTCGGCATGGTGGATTTCCGCGGCCCGGGCCGGCATTTCCTCCCTGGACCGGCGGTAAACGATACGTACGCGCTCGGCACCCAGGCGCATGGCCGTCCGGGCCGAATCCATGGCCACATTGCCCGCGCCCAGCACCGCAACGTTTTTCCCCTTGACAAGCGGGGTATCATACTCCGGGAACCGGTAGGCCTTCATCAGGTTGGCCCGGGTCAGATATTCATTGGCCGTATAAATGCCGATCAGGTTTTCACCGGGAATATTGAGAAATTTGGGCAGCCCGGCCCCCACCCCGATATAGATGGCATCATATCCTTCTTCAAACAGTTCATCTAGGCTCACGGTCCGTCCGACCACATTGTCGCACTCAATGCGGAGGCCGAGTGCTTCCAGTCCGGCAATTTCACATGACACAATCTCCTTTGGCAGCCGAAACTCCGGTATGCCGTAGACCAGCACCCCGCCGGGCTGATGAAAGGCTTCAAACAGGGTCACATCATGGCCTTTTAACAGCAAGTCGCTGGCCACGGTCAGCCCGGAGGGACCGGATCCGACAATGGCCACCTTTTTGCCCGTGGGCGGGGCTTTTTCGGGAAATTCACAGCCGCCCTGCTCCCGGGCAAAATCCGCTGCAAACCGCTCCAGATTCCCGATGGCCAGGGGTTCGTCTTTTCTGCCCAGGATGCACTCGCCCTCGCACTGAATTTCCTGGGGGCAGACCCGTCCGCAAATGGCCGGCAGACTGTTTTTCCCCCAAATGGTCTGGATGGCGCTTTCAACATCGCCCTGCGCGATCTGCTTGACAAAGCCGGGAATATCAACCTGCACCGGGCAGCCGTTGACGCAGGCGGGTTTCTTGCATTGCAGGCAGCGCTCTGCCTCTTTTACGGCAGTTTCCCGGCTGTATCCCAGGGGAACCTCATCAAAATTGCGGCTGCGCAAATCCGGAGCCTGCTCGGGCATCGGCTGGCGTGGAATCTTTTCTTTTTTGCTCGTCTTTTCCGTCATGTTTCCCTCCGTCGCTTATCCGGTTGCCGTCCTTATTTGTATCCCTGCGCTTTGCAGTATTCTTCGTATGCTTTTTTCTCATCTTCTTCATACGCCCGGAGCCGCTGCATTAGGTTGTCGTAATCCACCTTGTGGCCGTCAAACTCCGGTCCGTCGACACATGCAAACTTGGTTTCATCGCCCACCGAAACGCGGCATCCGCCGCACATGCCTGTTCCGTCGATCATGATCGGATTCAGGCTCACCATCGTCTTTACATTGTAGTCATACGTCATTTTGGAAACGAACTTCATCATGGGCACCGGGCCGATGGCCACCACCTGATCCACCTTGTTGTTGTCCAGGACCTCTTTTAGCACCTCGGTGACAAAACCCTTTCGCCCGTAGGAACCGTCATCAGTGCACACGTGCAGTGCATCCGAGACCGCGCCCATTTTCTCCTCCAGTATGAGCAGGTCCTTGTTTCTGGCGCCGATTATGCTGATGACCTCGTTTCCGGCTTCCTTAAAAGCTCTCGTGATGGGAAACAGCACGGCAATGCCCGTGCCCCCGCCCACGCACACGACCCTGCCGAGTTTTTCAATATCCGTGGGCTTGCCCAGCGGGCCGATCACATTCTGGTATCCGTCGCCTTCGGCCAGGGTCTTAAACAGGGCGGTGGATTTGCCCACAACCATGTAGATCACGGTAATGGTGCCGCGCTCGGCATCCAGGTCCGAAATGGTCAACGGAATGCGCTCGCCGGTTTCATTGGCCTTTAAGATCACAAACTGGCCGGGTTTTGCCTTGGCCGCGATCTTCGGCGCCTCGATTTCATTTAAAATGATCGTGTCATCGGCCATGGTTTCTCGTCTGACGATCCTGAACATATTGTCTCCTCCAAATGTTGAATTCAATCAATCGGGTTTGGTACCTGCACAGGCAGGCATATGTATTTAAGCCTTCCCTTCCTGCAGGGTGGGCAGATAGATCCGGAAAGCGGTGCCCGTATCCGGCTTGCTGTCCACCTGGATAATGCCCTTGTGCGCATCCACGATGCTTTTGACAATGGCCAGCCCCAGGCCGGTACCGCTGATAAAGCGGGTTTTTTCATTTTTCACCCGGTAAAACCGCTGGAAAATGTGCTCCTGCTCCTCCTCGGGAATGCCGTAGCCGGTATCTGAGACTTCCAGCAGCGCGTAATTTCCGTCAATTCCCGCCGAAACCCGGACCCGGCCGCCTTCCGGGGTATAGCGAATCGCATTGGAAATCAGATTGGAAATCAGTTCCTCGAGATTGGTGCGGTTGCCCATGACCGGCACGGACTGGCCGGATTGCTGCATATCCAGGTCAATGGATTTGGCGGAAGCCTTATCCCGGTAAAGCGCCACCTGGTTGTCCAGCATCTCGCAGAGATCCAGTTCCTCTTTTTCCTGGGTGATCAGGCCGGATTCAATCTTGGCCAGGTCCAGCAGCTCCGAAGACAGGCTGGTCAGAGACTGGATCCGGTCTGCCACGCGCCCCAGGATTTCGCTCTGCTTTTCGTTGAGTTCTCCGGCCACCCCGGACTGCACGTTGTTTAGCAGCATCAGGATCGAATTGAGCGGTCCCTTGATCTCGTGGGCCACCATGGAGACAAAATCGGACTTGACCTGATCGAGTTTCTTCAGGGCCGTGATGTCGTTTAACACGGTAACCGTGCCGAGTTTGCGCTGAAGCCGGTCGCGAAACGGAATGCACCTGGCCCCGAGAATCGTGGCTTCGCTTTCATCCTCGCCGTCCACTGTGATCTCGTCTGCGATTTCCGCAAAACTGTCTGCCGGCTGGACCATGGCCTCGTCAATCATCTCCAGCAGCCGGGAGTTGGAAACCACTTCCCGGGCCTCGTTCCCTTGGACGTTGGTTTTGGTGGAGCGGATCATCCGCAGAAATGCGGGGTTTGCCAGCGCCACGTTTTTCTGGTTGTCCGTGGTCAGCACCCCGTCGGACAGCAGGTTGATCAGCACCCGCATCCGGGACTTCTCCGTGGCGATATCCTGGAGTGTGCGGATGAACTCAATGGCCTTGCGCACCACTAGCCGCAGATCCTGCGGGGAAAACGGCTTGGGCAGAAAATCAAAGGCCCCTTTTTTCATTGCCTCAATGGAGTGCTCAATGGTGGCATACCCGGTAATCACGATCACCACGGTATCCGGGTGAAGCGACTTGACCCGGGAGAGCACGTCAAATCCGGACAGCCCGGTCATCATCAAATCCAGCAGGATGATGTCAAAATGCGTCTGCTCGAGCATGTCAAGGCCGTCTTCCCCGTTCTGCGTGCATGCCACGGAAAAGCCTTCTTCGGACAGCATCCGCTGACAGGCATCCCGGATTCTCTGCTCATCGTCGACGACCAATACCCGCGGCTGGAAAAAAATATCCTCCACACTTTCCCGGATGGACTTGTCCGCCCCGGATTCCTGCTCAGGGGATGAATCCGGGATCTGCGTCTGCTGACGGTCCTGTTGATTGTCCTGATCGGCGCTCATAAAGCCCCCTTTATTCCTCTGCCGGAATATATTGCGGCAGTTCCAGGAGAAACGTGGTGCCCCCGGGCCCGGTCTCCTTGACGGAAATGCGCCCCCCGTGTTCCTCCACGATGCCGTAGGCAATACTCAAGCCCAGGCCGGTACCCTTGCCCTTGGCCTTGGTGGAAAAAAAGGGATCAAAGATTTTGGAGACGTTTTCCTCGGCAATGCCGCAGCCGGTATCCGATATTTCCAGATAGACCTTCTGGGCGGCCTTGTTCCGGTAGGTGCGCACCGTGAGCGTTCCCTTTCCGTCCATGGCATCTGCGGCATTCATCACCAGGTTGATAATGACCTGGCTCAGCTTGTTGGTGTCCACGTTAAGCAGCATCATTTCATCTGAGAGCTGCTTGTTGATCTCAATATTTCTGAAGGTCTTCTGGTCCCGGGTGAGCTTGAAGCTCTGCTCCACCAGTTCATTGACATGGATAATGCTTCTGCGCGAGTCCGTGCTCCGGCTGTATACCAGCAGGCTCTTGACGATCTCCTTGCACCGGTTGGCGTCCTCCACAATGCATTCCAAGTCTTTTTTAACCGGGCTGTCCGGATCGATCTGCTCCATGATAAAACTGGCATACAGCAGGATGCCGGTCAGGGGGTTGTTGATTTCGTGGGCCACGCCCGCGGCCAGCTGCCCCAGGGAAGCCATTTTCTCGGACTGGGCGAGCTGCTTCTGGGCGTCCTTGAGCTGTTTTTCAATTTCCAGCTTTTTGCGCAGATCATTGTAAATGGCCATTGTGGCCGCTTCCTGGTCATCATCGTCATAAACAATGGCCGCGCTCATTTCCACCGGGATCTCCTCGCCGTCGGCAGCCACAATTGTGGTGGGCACGCCCGAAAGCTTTCCCTTGCCGCCGCCCATGTTCTCATCGCGCAGCATCCGCATGATCTCCCGGGCCTTGCCTTCCGGGTAAAGGTCCGCGGCATTTTCAATCATCCAGGCTTGCCGGTCTGCCACTTTGAACAGTTCTTTTGCCGCCGGGTTCATTAACTGAATGCGGCCCTGCCTGTCTGCAGCCACAATGGCGCTGGCAGAGCTGTGCACCACCCGGCTGATCATCTCCTTGATATCGGACAGCTCGCTTTCGAGCTGCTTGACCCGAGTTACATCCCGGATGCTTTCAATGACATAAGCCACATCCCCGTTGTCATCCAGGATGGGCGAAAAAACCCGGTCCTCCCAGCGGTTTCCCTTCTTCCAGGGCAGGGTCTGGCCCTGCCGGGTGCGAAGCACCCGCACAAGCGGACAGTTTCCGGTATCACAGGGGACGTGGGCGCCATAAAAGAAATTATAGCACCGCATCCCCTTGAGATCCTCGAGCCGCTGGTCAAAGAGTTCCAAAAATTTCCGGTTTGCACTGACGATGGTGTAATCGGGCTTGAGAATCAGCGTGGGATAAGAAAGAGAATCAAACACCCGATAGCGCCAATCGGTTTCCTCTTTATGTGCGGCTTCCTGCATAAATCTTCATCCGATTACCCGTATTTAATCCGGCATCTCAAAAGCCGCGGAAAGGGCTTTTGTTGCCTTTTTCGCCGCATGCGGCGGCAGGACGATGGAAACGGTCGCACCCACGCATCCGGCCAGCCATACCGGCACGCCCGCCTGTGCGATCCGGCCCAGGGCCTTGTCTGCAATGCCGTAGCGATCGCCGAAATGGGGACCGTGAAAACAGATCATTTCTGCTTTTTCGCGGACTGTCGCCGAATTGTCCGGGCTCGTATCAGCGCAGGGTGTATCCGCGGCAATATCAAAATCCCGCGTTTCCGGTTCTCCGGCATCCAGCAGCACCTCCAGGTTCACCCGCTCATTTTCCATCGGCGCCGCACAGGCGTAAAAAAACCGGCATCCTTTTTCCGAAACGGCCCGGCTCCACTTTTCCAGCGCATCTGCTCGTAACCGGAGGCTGCAGAGTGTCAGCCCGGTATAAACCTGGATGCCGTAAGTCTTGATTTTAGACTCCACATACCGGGCCACGGTTTCCGGGGCGGTCTTCAGTGACCTGGCAATGGGATCATAGTCCTGACCCGGGAAAACCGGAACATGGTTTTCCGGAAGTCCGATGCCGCCGGCAACGGCATCGACCGCCTGTTTTTGTGTCGCATAATCCGTGGCAATTGCCAGCATGGAGCCCGAGCTTGCCATGCAATGCCACTCGATTTCCGTTTGAGCCACGGCGCGAAGCATGGTGCCTATGGCCGCCGGGTCGAAACGATGGGGAAACGCCGAGACCAGGCCTGCGGCGGCGGACGCATCCGGCTTTACGGGTTCGACGCCGCCCGGCACCGAATCCCGGGTCAGCCGGGTCAGGGTTTCGGGCTCAACCAGGCAGCTGATCTGCTTGGCCGGCACCAGGTAATTCAGGTATAAAAACGAAATATTGATCCGGTCTGCGGCAAGCTTCCGGTACAAGGGAACAAGCCGCGGATCCCACTGGTCGGTAAAAACCTGCTCCAGCCGGACAAGCCGGTCGCTCACGCGTAGACCGTTCATCTGCATGGAAATCACGTCCCGGCGCGGAGGTCAGGACCCCAGATGATCATCCACGATTTCCATGAGCTTACCCATGTCAATGGGCTTGGGAACATAATCATCTGCCAGCGTGGTTTTGCCGTCATGGTGGGTGTAGCTCGTGCTCGGCACGGCATCCCCGACGGCCGTGAGCATGACCACGCTGATGTCTTTGAGCCCTTCATCCTTTTTGATCTCATCGCAGACGACCCATCCGTTCTTTCGCGGCATCATGACGTCCAGGATCACCAGGGCCGGCTTTTCGGCCTGGATCTTTTCCATGGCCTCCTGGCCGTCATAAGCCTTGGCCACCCGGAAATCTTTAGATTCGAGCTTCATGGAAACAGCCTCCACCAGGTCCGGATCGTCATCTACCACCATCACGAGTTTCTTCTCGCTCATATGCACGGCTCCTTGTTGCTGAATTTTTTCTGCCTGATTCTTATGGTTTACGGTTGATACCGGTCCCTAAATTTCGGGGCGGGGCAGCAGACCCGCTTTTTCCACGATTTCAGGAACTTTCTCCTCCCACTCGATGGCCATGATATGGAAACCATGCACGCCTTCCATTTCTTTTAAGCGCTCTATGGATTCCACAGCAATCTTAATGCCCTCTTCGGGCTGCTTTTCCTTGGGCACACCCTCCATGCGCTTGACAATGTCATCGGGCACGTCCATGCCCGGCACCCGGTTTTTCATGTACCGGGCCATCCCGGCCGATTTCATGGGAGTGATGCCGGCCAGGATGTGGACCTTCTCGTGCAGGCCCCGCTCGCACACCCCGTCCATCCACCGGGCAAACTTGTCCAGGTTGTAGATGCACTGGGTCTGAATGAAATCTACACCCGCGCGGACCTTTTTTGCAAGCCGCATTACGCGCAGTTCAAACGGATCGGCAAAAGGATTGGCAGCCGCGCCCACGAACATTTTCGGCGGATGATCAATATCCTTTCCGCCCTGGAACTTGCCTTCATCCCGCATTTTGACCACTGCCTGAATCAACTGGACCGAGTCCAGGTCATAGACATTGGCGGCCATGGGATGGTCGCCGAAATGCGGATGATCGCCCGACAGGCACAGCATGGTGTTGACCCCGTGGGAATAGGCCCCGATGATGTCTGCCTGCATGGCCAGCCGGTTGCGGTCCCGGGTCACCATCTGGAAGACCGGATCAATTCCGATCTGTTTGAGCAGGATGCTTGCGGCCCAGCTCGACATCCGCACCATGGCCGTCTGGTTGTCTGTCACGTTAACGGCATCCACATATCCCCGCAACAGTTCCGCCTTCTCCTTGACCTTATCGGGCACGACGCCCCTGGGCGGGCCGCACTCCGAGGTGACCGCCAGCGCACCCGAGGCCAGTACTTTCTCCAGTCTGCTTTCGGTTTTCATGATGCCAGATCCTCTCTTACAATTTTCCGGGGGCCGCCGTCCCGGCTGGTTCGCCAGTCCTTGGCTTCCATGATGTCTTCAATGCGTCTTTCCAGGCCCAGGGCTTTTAACCGGTCCCAGATCAACTGCCACGCGCAGTCAATATTGGGATCAATTTCGCATTTCCCGTTTGAGGAACCGCCGCAAGGCCCGTTCATCAGCCGTTTGGAACAGCGGGCAATGGGGCAGATGCCCCCCGTGATGCCCAGCACGCAGTCGCCGCACCCCTGACAGCGCTCGGACCATACGCCCTGCCGCTCGGATGCGCCCATGAAGGTGGTGTTTACCGCCGGGAATACGGGCTTTTCCCGGTAGCGCCCCGCAATCGTCTGCACGCCGCATCCGCAGGCCATGGACAGGATGGCATCTGCGCCGTCCGTAAGATTGACCAGCTCCTCGACGTATTCCGGGTCACACTGGCGCTCCAGGGTAATCTCCTTGATGTCCATTGTTTTGCCCTGCTTGAGAAAATGCATCTGCAGGGCCGAGGCCAGAAGCGCCACTTCTTTTCGCCCCCCCACGGAGCAGACACTGACGCACTCGTTGCACCCGACCAGAAGAATCCGGTCATAAGGCGCCACACACGCAATAATTTCTTCCATGGGTTTTCGTACAGCCGTAATCATGTTTTATCTCCAAGTTATATTTGACGGTTTCGCAAAAAGTCCTGAAACCATTATAATCGCCAGACAATAAAATGATAAGTTTCCGATTTTACTTAACCACTTAATCACTTAAAACTTAACACTGCCTGTAAAAAGGACTTTTTACAGGCTGGTCATATTTCAGTGATTAACTCACCGCCTGCCGGCCGGCCTCCTGGCCAGCCCGGGAAACCGGGCTGGGGCCGAGCTCGCGGATCTTTTCCGTAAATTCGCGGGCGGTCTGCGCAAAACGCTCTCCCATGCCCGCAGACATGGTAATCATTTCCACCCGCCGGCTGTCCCATCCGATCTCCTCGAGCAGCGCCTGCACGCGGCGGACCCGGTGGGCCGCCCGGATATTGCCGGTCTTGAAATGGCAGTCGCCTTCCAGGCAGCCGGCGACATAAACGCCGTCAGCGCCCTTGTGCAGGGCCTTCATAATGTGGATGGGGTCCACCTTTCCGGTGCATGGCACGCGGATAATCTTCACGTTGGCCGGGTAGGAAAGCCGTTTGCTGCCGGCCATGTCCGCGGCCGTAT
This sequence comes from Desulfobacterales bacterium, assembly GCA_018335195.1. GTDB lineage: Bacteria > Desulfobacterota > Desulfobacteria > Desulfobacterales > Desulfosalsimonadaceae > Desulfosalsimonas. Next base: position 6,808 of record JAGXKN010000034.1, on the reverse strand, counting down.
AGGCGCAGTAATGGCAGCAGAACGCAACGATTTCCGGTTCAAATGCTTTTGTCATCAGTTCATCCTCTCAAACAGACCGTCGAGTTTGGCCAGAATATGATCGTCTTCATACTGCATGAGCTGTATGGCGCGGGCCGGGCACTCGGCCGCACATGTCCCGCAGCCGTGGCACAGGGCCGGGTCGATTTCCGAATAGCCCTCGGCGTTGATATAGGGGACATGAAAGGGACAGGCCCGAACGCATATCAGGCAGGCCGCGCACTTATCTCCGTCCACCTTGGCCACTGCAGCGCCCAGGTTGATAAATCGGCTGGTCAGAAGGGATCGGGCCCGGCCCGCGGCGGCCTGACCCTGGGTGATGCTTTCCCGGATGGACTTGGGCGAATGGGCCGTGCCCGCCAGGAAAAAGCCGCGGACCGACATGTCCGTTGGCCGCAGTTTGACATGATCCTCCAGGAAATATCCGTCATCCGAGCGCGTGAGATGAAACAGCACGGACAGATCCTCTGTGGTTTCATCGTCTGCGGCAAAACCGGTACTCAGAATCACGCGGTCTGCTGCGATTTCCAGGTTTCTGCCCAGGATGGGGTCATATACGCCCACTTCCAGGCCGTCTCCGGTGTCGCGAACTTCGGGCCGGTTGTCGGTTTCATACCGGATGAACTTGATCCCGCGTTTTCTGGCTTCCCGGTAATAATCCTCATCAAAGCCGTATGTCCGGATATCCCGGTACAGCACGTAAATCTGCATATCCGGGTTGATGTCCTTCATCCGCAGCGCGTTCTTGATGGCGCTCTGGCAGCAGATGCGCGAACAATTGGGATTGCCCGGCTCCCGGGAGCCGACGCACTGAATCATCACCACCTGCTCGAGTTTTTCAATGGATTCGGGATTATCCGCGATTTGCGCGTCCAGGTCCAGCTGGGTCATCACGCTTTCATGTTCGCCAAGCAGATACTGCGGCGGCCGGTGGGCAAGGGCCCCGGTTGCAAGAATGGTGACGCCGTGCTCGATCTGCATGTAATGCATGCGCGGGCCGGTCTGCAGGCCGGTTGTGTAACGCCCGGGCATGCCCGCGTGATCCACGATGATCGACCGGGTCAGCACCTGGATGTTGTCGTGGGACCCGGTCCTTTCGATCAGCTCGTCCATGTATGCGCCCACGTCCTCTCCCTGGAGCGTCTTCCGGATATTGCGGGCCAGGCCGCCGAGTGCGGCGTTGCGCTCCACCAGGTAGACCCGGAAGCCCTGGTCGGCCAGCACCAGCGCGGAATTCATCCCGGCCACGCCGCCGCCGACCACCAGCACGTTCTGATTCATGGGCAGGGTGTGCTCGGCAAGGGGATGTGCCTTGCTGACCCCGTGGGCGCCCATCTCCACAAGCTTATAGGCCTTATCCTGGGCCGCTTCGGGCTGATTCATGTGCGGCCAGGTATCCTGGTCCCGTAGATTGACGATGTCCACCAGGTACTTGTTGAGCCCGCACCTGCGCATCATGTCCTGGAACTTGATTTCATGGGTCCGGGGTGAACAGCCGCCCACAACCACCCGGTTTAAGCCGTGGCCGGCCACCTGCTGTTCAATATGGGAAATGGAATCACCGCTGCAGCCGTAACCCACGGCTTCAGCCACCTCCACGCCGGGAATGGCACGGGCCTGCGCCACCAATTTTTCCACTGAGATCACGCCGCCGATTTCGGCCCCGCACTCGCATACAAACACCCCGATTTTGGGCGGCTCTGCGGAAACATCGCGCTCGGGCGCAAAGATTTCCTCTTCTTCGACAGCAGCGCCGGACACGGGGGTATCGCTGCCGGCCGCGGCGGCTGCGGCCGAGGCCTGGATCATGGTCTCCGGGATGTCCTTGGGGCTTTCGCAGACCCCGCAGACGTATATGCCGGGCCTGGAAGTGGCCACCGGGGCGAAACCGCCGGTTTTGGCAAAACCGTGCGCGTTCAGGTCAATGCCCAGGCGGCGTGCCAGCTCCATGTTCTCGGCACTGATGCGAAAACCGGTGGAAAGCACCACCATGTCAAAAACCTCGGTCTTATGAAAAAGCTCGTCATCCGTGGCGTACGTAATGGACAAGTCCCCGGTTTCCGGATTTTCGATTATCGAGTGCGGCCGGCTCCGGATCAGGTTGACCCCGTATTCGTCCACCGCCCGGTTGAGGTAGGATTCATAGTCCTTGCCGAATGTGCGCATGTCCATGTAAAAAATGGATGTTTCAATGTCGTCGGCAAAGCGCTCCCGGGTGACAATGGCCTCCTTGAGCGCGTACATGCAGCACACACTGGAACAATACGGCACATCCGCTCGGTTGATCCCCCTTGAGCCCACGCACTGGATCCAGGCCACGCGCCGGGGGCGCTTGTTGTCCGATGGCCGGACCAGACTGCCCTGGGTCGGGCCGGATGCGGACATGATCCGCTCGTATTGCAGCCCTGTGACCACGTTGGCGTATTCTCCGCCCCCGAAATTATCCAGCACCGACGGATCAAAAAGCTCGCCGCCGGTGGAAAGCACAATCGAGGCCACGGACAGGGTTTCGGTTTTCTCGCAGTCGTCGGGAACTATGGCCCCGGCCTTGCACACCTGCTGCAGGGCGTCAAAATCGGTGACTTTTTCCGCGTCAATGGAAAACGCATAGGGTGTTGCCTGGGGATAGCGCATGCACGTGGGCGCCCGGGGATCCAGGCCCGGTGTAAACCGGACCCATTCCGGGAACTTTTCCGCGCATTCCCCACATGCCGTGCACTTGTCCACATCAATGTAACGGGGCATGCGCTTGACGGTGACCTGAAAGTTGCCGGCCTCGCCTTCCACCTTTTCAACCACGGTCATGGGCTTGAGCTCCATGCGCAGCTGCCTGCCGCTTTCGGAGAGATGCGGCGAAATGGTGCACAAGTCGCAGTTGTTGGTGGGAAAGGTGCGGTCCAGCTGGGTCATGAGCCCGCCGATGGCATATGACTTGTCAATGAGCACAACATCCCTGCGCGATTCGGCCAGGTCCAGGGCCGCACGAATGCCCCCCATCCCCCCGCCGATCACGAGCACGGCCTGATTGCCTTGATCTTCGGTATAGATATCATTGTATTCTTGCATGGGGTCCCCATTTATCGCATAATTTGGCTTGCCGCATTGCGTGCACCCGCACGCGGATGATCCGCCCGGGCGGGTCGCCTACAGTCCCGCGCTCGAAAGGATATCCGGCAGCCGGTGTTCCCAGCCCAGTGTGGTAATCTTGACGCCCTGGACCATCTTTTTTAATTCTGCTGCCGCCTCTCCGGCCATCCGGATGCATTCCGCCTCCCGGTCTGGCGCCTTGCGGATGCGCCGGATCATATCCTCGGAGATGCAGGAACCGGGCTCGTGAATGGACATGTATCGCGCCATGCCGACGTTTTTGAGCAGAAACACGGTGGCGATCACCGGGACGTCAAACTCTTTGAGCGATTCGAGCATCTTGCCGTAGGCTTCAAGATCAAAAACCGGCGGCGTCACAATGTACTGCGCGCCCGCGGCAACCTTTTGGCCGAGGTTTTCCACTTCGCGGGCAAGTGCGGCATCATCTGCCACCGGCGCCATGGCACATCCCACCGTGAACTCCGGGAGACCCCGAAGCTCAAAACCGGCCAGGTCCACGCCTTCGGACAAAGAGCGGATCATCTTCAGAATGCCGGATTCATCAAGATCGTCCACAACCGCGGCATCCCGGTGGTCGCCGTTGGCCATGGGCTCGGCCGGGGCCACCAGCAGATGCTGGATCCCCAGCACGTTTGCCGCCAGGATATCGCCCTGCAGGGCCATGCGGTTTTTATCCCGGCCGTAAACGTGAACCACGGTTTCCAGGCCTTCCCTGCGCATTAACGCACCTCCGCCCAGGGCACTCATCCGCATGACGCCGTTGTCCATATCCGGAATCAACACGCCATCGACCCGTCCTTTTAAACGTCTGGCGTTGGTCACGAGTTCCGAGATATCCACCCCCTTGGGGGTATTCATCTCGGCGAGCACCACGAATTCGGCGGCTGACAGCTTCTTTTTTAAACTCATAATTATCCCTCGTTATTTAAGGCAGTTATCCTTAAGCCCCACAGGCACGGCGCAAAACAAACAAAACCCGATAAACTGAAATTATATGAAACCATACGACACGAACCGGAAATCGACAGGGTCTGCCGGAAAAGGGGGGGATCGGGTTTGCGACCATTACGTCGGCGTTTCACTGCGCTGACCTGCAATTGTTTACAATTTTTATATATTCTGATAGGTTACATCAGATCCCATTAAAAAAGACTGTATAAAAACACCGACACAACAGCTTGTCAAGACTGCAAAAACGAAAAATTTTCCGCATTCGCATAACATTTGAGATTTTAAGTAAATGCTCATTTCAAAAAATTTCGGGCCAATCCCTGCCAGGTAAGCTTTCCGGGCTGAAACCATCATTTGCCGGAAAACCCGGATGACAAACAAGGTCCTGTTTTTAAAGGAAAAGCTTATGCCTCGGAATCGGCCCGGCAACCCTCAACCACAGTTTCTGCATACGGAAAAGCCACCCTTACCACCCCCCGTCCGGTTTGGCAATCGCAGAATGCAACCCGGAACGCGGTGTTCAGTCCGAGTTTTTGGCCCGCTGCCAGATGCGCTCCTTTTCGGCCATGGACAACTCGGAGACGGCAACACCCTGCTTTCGGGCGGCCTTTTCAATATGGGCAAACCGCCCGACAAACCGACGGTTTACGCGGTGCACGGCGGCCTCCGGATCCACATCCAGCTTTCGGGCCAGATTGACCGCGGAAAAAACCAGATCCCCGATTTCGTCGGCAACAGCCGCCGCATCCCGACTTTTTACCGCGGCATCAAGTTCATCGACTTCCTCCCGGAGTTTTTCAATGACCCCTTCGGCATTATCCCAGTCAAACCCGGCTCTTTGGGCGCGGGACTGCAATTTTAATGCATAAAGCAGCGCCGGCATGCTTGCGGGGATGCCGTCGGCAATGGAATCGCGCTCCGACTTGCCGTTTTCCGCGCCCTTGAGCTGATCCCAGTTGCGGGTGACTTCAGCGGCATCGGCGACTTCGGTGTTGCCGAAAACATGGGGATGGCGGTACACCAGCTTGTCTGCAAGCCGGTCTGCCACTTCGGCAAAGGTAAACTGCCCGTCTTCCCCGGCAATGATGCTGTGAAACACCACCTGGAGCAGGACATCGCCGAGCTCTTCTGCCATGGCATCGGCATCGTCTTTTTCAATGGCCTCCACGAGCTCGTAGGCCTCTTCGATCAGGCTGGGCACCAGGCTTTTGTGATTCTGCCGCGCATCCCAGGGACAGCCGCCCGGGGCGCGCAGGGTTTCCATAATATGCACCAAACGGTCCATTTCTTTCATTGTGCTCACCTTTATTGTACTTCGGTTTCCTGACCGGCGGCCGCGGAAAAGCGTTTTTCCGAGCGGAAATTGAGGCTCGAAGAGGTTCCTGGAGCGAGGAAACGCCTTTTTCGCGGCCACCGGTCAGCCAGGGCGCTCTCGGTTTTCCTTTCTGCAAAAATACCGCAACAACCACGAAGGACACGAAGTTATTAATTTTTGATTTATTCCGTTTTATGCGCTTGGTGAACTACGTGTTGACAAATCCCGGCCAAACTCACGCCAGCGCGCAGGCATGCCCTTTAAATTCGCTCTTTACAAGGGCGGGTTTTTCTTTTATACGCCTGTAATTGCAGAGCAAACGCCTTACCTGCTGAAAAATCACATTATCCACGACATTCGGCAAACTTTGTCAACCAAGGAGAAAACCCATGATCCATGTGGAGGACCTCACAAAGTATTACCATGATTTCTGCGCGGTGGATCATATCAATTTTGACGTCAGCCGGGGGGAAATCCTGGGCCTGCTCGGCCCCAACGGGGCGGGCAAAACCACCACATTGAAAATGCTCACCGGCTTTTTCCCGCCCACCCGCGGCGACATCCGGATCAAGGACCTGAGCGTCGCAAAAAATCCGCTGGAAATCAAGCAGATGCTCGGCTACCTGCCGGAATCCTCCCCGTTTTACCGGGACATGCTGGTATATGACTACTTGGGCTACGTCGCTGCCGTGCGCGGCATTACAGCGGGCGACATCCCGGATCGCCTCAAGGACCTGGCCGGGCTGTGCGGCCTTTCCGAAGTCATGCACAAGGCCGTGGGCGAGCTTTCCAAGGGATTAAACCAGCGGGTGGGCCTGGCCCATGCCATGATGAGCGATCCGGAAATCCTGATTTTAGACGAGCCCACCCAGGGCCTGGACCCCAACCAAATCGTGGAGATCCGCAGCCTGATCAAAGAGATCGGCGCGGAAAAAACCGTGATCTTTTCCACCCACATTTTAAGCGAGGCCGAGGCCACCTGCGATCGGATCATGATTATCGACCAGGGCAAAATCGTGGCAGACGACGCCACGGAGGCCTTAAAACAGGGAGCCCAGCAGGGCCCCGCGCTTCACCTGACCCTGAAAAACGCGGATGCCCAAAGCGTGCGCAACCGGCTCGAATCCGTGCAGGGCGTGCAAGCCGTGCATCTCCAGGAAAACGCCGAGGCCGACGCGCTCGGGGTTACCCTGGGATGCGCCCCGCAGCAGGATCTGGGATATTTGGCCGATCACGGCACCCTGGAGCTTTTTTCGCGGCGCCGTTCCCGAATGAACAAGCAGCAACGCCAGTCAATCGGAAATTTCCACCAGCTGGCTTCTCAGACATACACCATCAAGCAGGTCAACCTCTCAGACGAGCCGATCCCGGAAGGGCTCAACTGCCTGGTTATCG
>JAGXKN010000076.1 GCA_018335195.1 Desulfobacterales bacterium | reverse complement strand
AAATTGAGGCTCGAAGAGGCTCCTGGAGCGAGGAAACGCCTTTTTCACGCCGCCGATCGGCCAAAGTGCTTACGGATTTCCTTTCTGCAAAAATGCCGCAGCGGCGGGATAAACAGCTTTTTACCAGTCTCCCCGGCGAATCCCTTCCCGCAAGCAGGTAAACGCCTTGGCCAGGGCCGCGGCCAGATCCTGCCCCGTCAACCCGGAACGCACGTAATGGTCCACAATCCCCTGGACCAGGTTATAGATAAATTCCGGCTCCACGTCACTGCGGATATGCCCTTCAGACTGTCCCTTTTGAATGAATTCGATAATACGCGAGGCCGAGGCCTTCTGATGATCCCGGGCCTTTCGCTCAATGGCCGGGTACTCCAGAAAAATCTCGGCGAATGTCACGCGCGGCCGCCGAGCAAAAAAAGGCGGCGCCTCCCCCATCATTTGCAGGGCGGCGTCCCGGTAGCCGCTGGAATCCTGGATAATCCGATTAAGCAGCGTGGTCGTGGCGTCAATCTGGTCCAGTACGATTTTTTCGGTCAGCTCTTTTTTGGAGCCGATAATTTTGTAAAGGGTATTTTTGGCCAGCCCGCAAGCCTTTGCCAATTCCGCCGTACTCCATCCTTTGGGCCCCCGGCCGGCAATAAAGCCGGCGGCCTTTTCCAGGACCAGCCGCTGTATATCGGAATTCTGTGTTTTTTTCTGCATAATCCAAGGCGCTTCTTTTTCTGTTTATACCAAATTGGTCTTTTTGGTCTAAAAACTCAAGCATTATTTTCTCAAACAACACAAAAATCCGTGCTGCCCGGCAAGTGTTTGCCCACGTCGAACACCGCCGAAAACAATTGACAATTCCCTGCATTCTCAACTACATTTATCTTTAATCGAATTTTTTATATCCGCACTCAATTTTCTTAGGAGGACTGCTATGGGAACGAAACATGCTTGGTTCTTAAAGTTTTTTGGCATGGTGATTTTGGCCGGCGCGCTGCTTGCTTCAATGTCACCGGCATATGGGGAAGAAACCGTCAAGCTCGGAGCGCTGATACCCATGACCGGGGACCTTCAGGCGTATGGGAAATCCAGCCTGACCGGGGTCCAGTTGGCGGAAAAACAAATCAACGAAGCCGGCGGTGTTTTGGGCCGGAAGTTGACAATCAAGGTCGGCGATACCCAAACCAAACCCCAGGCAGGCATTGACGCTGCCCAGAAGTTGGTCTCCATTCACAATGTTTCCGGGATCGTGGGCGCCTTGTCCAGCGGCGTAACCATTCCCGTGGCCCAAAGCGTGACCAAGAGTGCGGGGGTGCCCCAAATTTCCCCTGCTTCCACCTCGCCGGTGATTACCGGGCTTGCGGACAATGATTTTTTGTTCCGATCCGTTCCTTCGGATGCCTTTCAGGGCGTCGCCCTGGCACAATTGGTCACTGAGGCGGGATATTCCAATGTCGCGGTTCTCTACATCAACAACGACTATGGCGAAGGGCTGGCCCAAAGCTTCGACAAGGCTTTTTCGGAAAAGGACGGCAATGTCTCGGCATCTCTGGCCTATGAACCGGGCAACGCCTCTTACCGGGGGGAACTATCCAAGGCAAGCGGCCAGGGGGCTGAAGCGCTGATTATGATCGGCTACCCGGAGAACGGGACCACCATTTTACGCCAGGCGCTTGAAGAAGGATATTTTAAGGAATTTATTTATACCGATGGCCTCAAAGCCCCGGAAATCATTGATGCGATCGGGGCCGAATATCTCAACGGCTCCTTTGGTATCGCCCCCCAGGCCATGAGTGACAGCGCTGCCGCACAGACATATCTGGATGCATACAAGGCAATGTTCGGGCAAGTGCCGCCAAAGCCGTACATTGATACAGCTTATGATGCCGCTTTTGTTCTGGCACTGGCTGTAGAAAAAGCAGGCACAACCGACAGCAAGGCAACTCGGGATGCCCTTCGGGACGTGGCCAATCCACCGGGCACCAAAATCCTCCCCGGTCAGTGGGCCAAGGCCGTCAAGCTTCTGGAAAAAGGCAAGGATATCGACTATGTTGGCGCTTCGGGATCCATTAACTTTGACCAAGCCGGCGATGTCTCTGGAACATTTGCCAAATGGATGATTACAGACGGAAAAATCGAAACCGTCAAGGTTTTTGAACCAGAAATGTAGATCGAAAATTGGCAGCCCCTGTAGCATCTTACGCGGCAGGGGCTGCTATTTGTCCTGCAAAACCTTCATGCCTCCCCGCCTTCAAAAGCAAGCCCAAGGGCATACCTGATGAATGCCAATTCAATGGCAATGCACAGGTTAGACTTTACACAGTCAATGGGTCCTGTTATAGGAGTTGAATTTAAAAACAGATGCTGGCTTTTGTCCGTCATAAAAAAGACGGCAGAAAAGCACAAGTGTGCAGGGCAATAGCCCGCCCATGCAGTGAGGTAATCCGCTTTGATGACAGTTTCGGGCATCGTGAAATCCTTTGGTGGTATCATGGCGGTGGGCGATTGCAGCCTGTCGATACAGAAGGGGGCCATCACAGGACTCATCGGCCCCAACGGGGCAGGCAAATCCACCCTGTTTAACATCATCGCCGGATTTCTCAAACCTGATGCCGGAACCGTTTCCCTGGCCGGGGAAAACATCACGGGTCTCCCGCCGTACAAACTTTTCCGCAAGGGCGTTTTGCGCACCTTTCAGGTGCCGCATGAATTCGACCGAATGACCGTTCTGGAAAATCTCATGCTCGTTCCTCCCGGGCAATGGGGGGAAAACGCCCTGGCACCGCTTTTTCGATGGCGGCGTGTTCGGGAGCAGGAAATGACCGTGCGCAAAAAGGCTGAAGATGTTCTGGATTTTCTTCAGCTCTCCAGGTTGAAGACAGAACTGGCCGGCAATCTCTCCGGGGGGCAGAAAAAGCTGCTCGAACTCGGGCGGACCATGATGACGGATGCCAAGATTGTACTCCTTGACGAACCGGGGGCCGGCGTGAACCGCACCTTGCTGGGAAATCTGGCCAATGACATCCGCCGCCTCAACCAGGAACTGGGATATACGTTCTGCATCATTGAGCATGATATGGATCTGATCATGCAATTATGCCATCCCGTAATCGTCATGGCCCAGGGGAAGGTTTTGGCGCAGGGGGCCATGGAAGACCTGCGAAACAACTCACAGGTCCAGGATGCCTACCTTGGAGGGCCGGCGCAGTGAACGCATTGACGGAAAAGGACCGGGGCCGCCTGGAAGCACGGGAAATCTTTGGCGGATACGGTGGGATGGACGTCCTAAACGGAATATCTATAATTGTGGAACCCGGCGAAATCGTTTCCATCATCGGCCCAAATGGTGCGGGCAAATCCACCGTCATGAAGGCGGTCTTCGGGCTGCTCCAACTCAGAAAAGGCAGCGTGCATTTCAATGGCCGGAACATCACCGGATTTCGGCCGGACAAAATCGTCCGCCAGGGAATGTGTTATGTGCCCCAGGAACACAATGTCTTTCCCTCCCTGACTGTCCACGAAAATCTTGAAATGGGCGCTTTTGTCCGCGAAGACGATTTTTCCGAACAGCTTGACCAGGTTTATGAGCTCTTTCCGCCGCTAAAGGACAAGCGCAAACAGGCCGCCGGCCTTCTTTCCGGCGGACAACGCCAAATGGTGGCAATCGGTCGGGCGTTGATGCTCAATCCGGATTTGCTTTTATTGGATGAGCCTTCAGCCGGATTGTCTCCCCTGTTCATCAACCAGATTTTCGAACGTATACAGGAGATCAACAATCTCGGCGTGGGCATCCTCATGGTGGAGCAAAATGCCAAGCAGGCATTGCTCTTTTCTCACCGGGGCTATGTCCTGACGATGGGAATGAACCGCTACGCGGACACGGGGGCCAACCTGCTGCGCAATCAGGAAGTGGCCGAGATGTTTTTGGGCGGATGAAGATGAATCCAATGTTAAAATCCATAAAGAGAAGGCCTTGACTGAAATCCTCCAGCTCATCATTTATGGGATCGTACTGGGCAGCATCATTTCACTCGGGGCAATCGGCGTATCCCTGATTTTCGGCATTCTCCGGTTCGCCCATTTTGCCCACGGAGACTTCATGACCCTGGGCGCCTATTTTGCCCTGGTGGGGGTGGGCGTTTTGAATCTGCCAATGCTGCTGGTCTTCCCGTTTGCCCTTGCCGCGGCGGGCCTGGTCGCGGTTGGCATTGACCGGTCCATCTATCGATTCATGCGCGAGTCCTCCCCGATCATCATGCTCATCAGTTCAGTGGGCACCGCCCTGATGCTCCGCAGCCTGATTCAGATCGTCTGGGGGCCGGACAATCAGATCTACGCGGCCGGGATTACGATGCCTTACACGTTTCTGGGGCTGCGCATCAAACCGGAACAATTAATCATTGTTATCGGGGCGGTTTTGCTTGTCGTTCTGCTGCACCTGTTTCTGCACCAGACCCGGATGGGCAAGGCCATGCGGGCCATGTCCGACAACATGAACCTGGCAAGAGTCAGCGGGATCAACACCGAACGGGTCATTTTCTGGACCTGGGTGGTTGCCGCATTTCTGGCTGCGGCTGCCGGGATCTTTCTGGGCATTGATACCAGACTCAATCCGATCATGGGCTGGCGGCTTCTTCTGCCTGTTTTCGCCGCTGCCATTCTCGGGGGAATCGGCAGCTTTTACGGCGCAATTCTGGGCGGTCTGTCCATCGGAATCGTCCAGGAACTCTCAACCATGTTCGTGTCCCCGGCATACAAACCGGCAGTCGCATTCGCGATCATGGTATTGATGCTTGTTATTCGCCCGAGAGGCATCATGGGGGGAAAAGAGTAATGGAGATTGGCGGCCTTCTCGGATACTTTATCTTCTTTATGACCATGGCCGGGATCTATGCTGTGCTGAGTCTCGGTCTCAACGTGCAGTGGGGATACAACGGACAAATCAACATCGGTGTGGCCGCCTTTTTCGCCATCGGGGCCTATACAAGCGCCATTCTAACCACGGCACCAGGCGGCGATCACCTGGGGGGCTTTGGTATGCCCTTTTTAGTCGGTGTAATCGGCGCCATGGCGCTGGCCGGCCTATTGGCACTGATCGTGGGGCTGATCACGCTCAATTTGCGCGGGGACTACCTGGCGATTGCCAGTATCGGTATCGCGGAAATCATTCGGCTGTTTTTAAAAAACGAGGGCTGGCTGACCAACGGCGTCCGGGGCATCCCGGGCATCCCCAAACCGCTGTCCGGAATGGTTGCCGGCGGAGACGCCCTGCTTTTCCTGCTTTTGGTTGCTTTTTTTGTCGTGTTGATTTACCTGGCGCTGCAGCGGCTGTTTCATTCCCCCTGGGTCAGAGTCCTGCGAGCCGTGCGCGCAAATGAGGACGCTGTGCAGGCCGCGGGCAAAAACGTGCTGCGCTTTCGGGTGGAAGCCTTTGTCCTGGGCTCGATGATCATGGGCCTGGGCGGCGCCTTGTACGCCCATTTTACGACCTTTATCAGTCCCTCGGCATTTGATCCCATGTTTGGGACCTTTTTGGTCTGGGTCATGCTGATTGCCGGAGGCAGCGGCAACAACAGGGGGGCGCTGCTCGGCGTGCTGATCATCTGGGGCGTGTGGTCCGGCACCGAGATTTTCACTTCCGAACTGCCCGAAGCCTGGGTGACCCGGGCCTCGGCCATCCGGGTTTTTCTTATCGGGCTTTTGCTGGAAATCATACTGATCCTCAGGCCCCAGGGCATCCTGCCGGAAAAACCGCCCAAACCGCCCGGAATCCGGGATATTTCCCAAACCGACGACGCGACTGACACCCATGCCCCACATCGATAAAAGTCTCAACCGAAGTCGCGTTCATCATATTCATGTAAACCATAAAAATTCATTTCCCATGCACAATTGTTTTTCTTTGCTTGACAACATCCAAAAATAATTTTAAAAACAATATACAGGTTGCCCGGATATGGCCAGGCATGGTGTTTTGGGAACGCAGATGCGGTTCCGTTCAGCAGAATGGCTGAAAAGCGGAGAATACGGGAAACACACCAAATGCACATAATTTCTTTCCATATTTTTTTTCCATTCCTGAAAACATTGTTTACGGACTTTACGAAAAATGAAACCCGTGAACCGAAAAACAAATGCGGTCTTCCGTATTGAACTCCACACTTTCAATGCACGGAAAGGGGGTGATAGAACAGGAAAGGTGACCGGGCGAGATTCGGGCCTTTCAAAAATTTAACGAGCTGATGTTGTAAAACAGGTAATTTCAAAAAATTAAAAGCAACCCATAAAACAAGGGGAGAAAAAAATGAAAAAGTTGGGAATCCTATTTTTAGCGGTTTTATTTGTAGCGGCCATGTATC
>JAGXKN010000075.1 GCA_018335195.1 Desulfobacterales bacterium | reverse complement strand
CGCATACGCGGATTCCGGTATCACGGAGAATCCGAAAATGCTGCCGGAGCCGAAAAGCTCCCGGATAAAGGCCACGCTGAGCAGCACCGAGCCGTATCCAACGCCGTTGCCCAGGCCGTCGATCAGTGCCAGGTGTGGCGGGTTGGACAGGGCAAATCCTTCGGCCCGGCCCAGGATGATGCAGTTGGTGATGATTAGGCCCACAAATACCGACAGCAGCTTGCTGATATCGTAGAAGTAGGCTTTTAAAAACTCATCTGCAAGGATCACCAGCGAGGCGATGACGGCCAGTTCCACGATGATGCGGATATTTCCGGGAATGACCCGTCGCATCAGAGAGATGATCAGTCCGGACATGCTCACCACAAAGGTCATGGCCAGGGTCATCACAAATGCGGTCTTGAGCTGCACGGTCACGGCCAGGGCCGAACATATGCCCAGCATCTGCATGTTGATCGGGTTGTCGTACCATGCCGGATCGGCAAAGGTTTTAAAGGCTTTGGTCCGGGTAATCTTCATTTTTCATCCTGCGCTGGTTCTCTTTCCTGAAGGCGGCAGCGGAGCCGGTTTTTCCGGAAGCAAAGCGATACCGGTTCATACCGGGAAAGGGTCTTTTCGATCCCCCGGGACAGATATTTTCCGGTAAGGGTCGCCCCGCTGATGCCGTCCACATAATGGGATTCCTTTTCTTCAGGCACCTGTTTTTCCACATCCCCCTTGGCCACCTGGATGGCAACAAAGTTGCCGTTTTGATCCACGATTTTTTTGCCTTCAAAATTTTCCTGAAACCACCTTTTGTCAATTTCACCGCCCAAACCCGGGGTTTCGGAATGCTGGTATACCGTGAACCCGGCAATGGTGGAGCCGTCGGCCTCCAGTGCCATGTAGCCGTAGATTTTGCCCCACAGGCCCTGGCTTTCAATCGGGATGATATAGGCCCGGATCTGAGCCTTGTCCACGTACACATAGATGGGCAGGGTCTGTTTACCGGCGGCTTCTTCCGGGGCCACAATTTTTCCGGAAGGAGTGACTTCGTATTTGCGGATGTTGTTTTCGGAGATATTCACGATTTCTTCCGGGCTGTATTGCTTGTCCCGGGAAATCAGGTCCACTGTATAGAGAATGTTTTTCTGCCGGTCTGTGATCCGGTTTTGTTCCTGGCGCTTCTGCAGTCCGGTGGCGGCTGCGGTCAAAAGCAGTCCGCACACAATGCACATGCCCAGGGCAAACAGTATGGATTTGGCCGTGTCAGACATGGGGAATCCTTTTTTTGATCCGCAGCCGGATTTCTGAGTATTCCAGCAGCGGGGCAAACATGTTCATAAAGAGGATCGCCAGCATCACGCCCTCTGGAAAGGCCGGGTTGACCACCCGGACAAGCACGGTCAGGGCGCCGATGAGAAAGCCGTATATCCACTTGGCCCGTTCCGTGCCCGGTGCGGTGACCGGGTCTGTTGCCATGTAGGCCGCGCCGAAGGCAAATCCCCCGGCAGCCAGATGATATACCGGGTTCACGGAAAACCAGGGCATGGCCTGCGGTGCTGCAAGCAGGTTGAGCAAGAAACCCGTGGCCAGCAGACCGGCTATGCATCCCAGGATAATCCGGTAGGAGGCAATGCCTGCGGCGATCAGGATCAGGGCGCCGACAGCCGCGCAGATCGCCGAGGTTCCGCCGATGGTGCCCGGATAATTGCCGACGGCCAGGGTGGCCAGTGTGTAGCCTTTAGATGCCAGCATTTCCTGGATATGGTTGAAAGGCGCCTGCAGCGTGGTCAAGGCAAGCGGCGTGGCCCCGGTGACCGCGTCTGCTGCATTTGCCGCGTTTTGCCGGACAGCCACCCAGACCCCATCTCCCGACATCTGCGCCGGGTAGGCAAAAAAAATAAATGCCCGCGCAGTCAGCGCCGGGTTGAAAATGTTTCTGCCCGTACCGCCGAAGACTTCTTTGCCGATGACCACGCCAAAGGAGATCCCTACGGCCACCTGCCACAAAGGGATGGTGGGCGGCAGGGTGAGAGGAAAAAGCAGTCCGGTCACCAGGAAGCCTTCGCTGATGGGATGCTTTCGCACGGCGGCAAACACAAGCTCCCAGAACAGTCCCACGGCATACGATACAATAATAACGGGCAGCACGATCATCAGTCCCGTGCCTGCAGCAGTCAGAAAATCCGTGGACAGCCCCGAGGCCAGACGGGTGTGATACCCGGTGTTGTAGATGCCGAAAAGCAGCGGCGGAATCAGGGCAACCAGCACAAAGCTCATAAACCGTTTCAGATCCAGGCTGTCGCGAACCAGGGGACGGTGCCGCGTGGCTTCGGCCGGGAAGAAAAAAACGTCTTCAATGGCTTCAAACAACGGGCCCATCTTTTCCAGGCGCCCACCCGGGGCAAAGTGTTTGCGCGGGATGTCAAATATTTTGCGCAGTGTTGTTTCAATCCGGCCCATGGGTTATATCCGCTCCCTGAAATAGGCGTGCTTGGTTTCCTGAAAGGTGTGGCAGAGCTCGATCTTGGACGGGCAGACATAGGCGCACAGCCCGCATTCCACGCAGTCGAGCAGGCCGTGGGAAAGCGCCTCCTCGATTTCCCCGGCCCGGATGCACTTGTAAGTGAACTGGGGCAGGATGTCGACCGGGCAGACCCGGGTGCAGTTGCCGCAGTTTACGCATGCCCGTTTTGACCCGTGCATGTCTGCATCTACGGGCAGGGGCCTGGGGTTGAATATGGAGAGAAACGCCCGCGAACAGGTCGGTTTGTTTGCCCCGGGGCGCATGAAACCGAACAATTCGCGCTTCCCGGATTCCGTGATTAAAAACAGCGCGGTTTCGTAAAGCCCCAGATAGGATTCAATTGAGCCGCTGGAGCCGCGAAACAAACCGCCTGTCACCCATCTATACTTATCCGGTTCAATGAATCCGCTGACAAGGGTGTGCAATGGTGCGCCGATCCGGGTGCTGACATAACGGCTCTCAATGTCGGCACCGGAAACCGCCACAGTGCGCCGGGTGGGGAATCGCCCGGTCTCCAAAAATTCGCCCAGCAGGACCACGTCCTGGCCCCGGATAAACCAGCCCCGGTTTTCTCTTGCTGTGGACTTATTATGAAAGTGCACCACGCCTGGATCTTCTGCCGGGAAGTCACCGCGTACGCGGTGGGTGACACGCTTTTCAATTTCGGCATCCAGTTCTGCGGATTTTGCGCTTTTGGAGACATACGTGTGTTCGCAGAAAATTCCCAGTGCCTGCAGGCCGGTTTTAAACTGCCGCAGATCCGCGGGCGTGCTCAGGTAAATGTCCGGGGGCGGGTGAAACGGGTCCAGGTTGTCCATGGCCACCCAGATTCCCGCCGGGGTTTCGGCGGGATCGGCCACGCCGCGGTAGACAATGTCCCGGATAAAGGGCCACATGCCGGCGTTTAAAAGCATCTGTACAAGCCGGGACCGGGTCATCCTGGACAGTTCCGTTCCTGGGGGTGCCCCGAAATCCTCATGTTCTTCTGCTTTTTCGGTTTGGATGATGATTTCCCGGATTACCCGCCTGGGGCCGTAGCGAATGTCCATGACCCGCCCGCCGGCAGGGGAGGCAAACACAATGTCGGTGTTTTTCTTGTCCTCGTAAAGGGGCGTGCCGATTTTGACCCGGTCGCCGGTGTCCACCCGCAGCCGGGCTTTGAGCAGCGGGATACGCTCTGGCATGGCCGCCACCTCTCCTGGGGCCGGGGCGTTTTCGATCCGGTGGTCCGGTAGTCCGGCAACTTTAAACCGGTTTATTGGAAGCTCGAGTTTTGGATGCATATCTTCAATTGTTTTTGACGATTAAGAGAAAAGCATATTATAGTATAAAAGTAAACATGCTGGAATGCAAAGCGTTTCCTTTTCACGGGGGCCCGGGGACAGCGGAAACAGGGATGGACGCAGATTTTAACAAAGAACGGGAAGGCCGTCTGGCGGCATTGTTTCGGGACAAGCCGGAAATGGTGACCGATTTTCCGGAATGGATGCTTCCGCGGCAATGGATTGATGCCTACCGCGCCATGTCCCGCCTGGCCATTGTCGAGATTGCCGGACGCGACAGCGTGGCTGCTGCCGTTCAGGCGGTCTGCGAAAACGCATACACGGATTTGCTGCCGGTATATGCCTATACCGGTTCGGAGCACGGACCCTGGCAAAGCGTTGCCGAAGCCGTGGATCGCATGTCCAGGCGCCTGCCGGAAGTGCGGGTGCATCCACTGGTGGTGCTGGGTTCCCCGGAGTTCTGGCGGGCCTTAAACGGCCGGTTTATTTCCGATTTGATTGCCTGTTTCGGCCATTATACCCCCTGTACCGGCTGCCACCTGTACCTGCACGGCGTGCGCATCCCCCTGGCCCGCCTGCTGGGCAATGTTCCGATTATCGGGGGAGAGCGCGAATCCCACAGCGGAAAGGTCAAGGTCAACCAGTGTGCCCCGGCTCTGGATTTTTACGTGCGGTTTCTGGCGCGTTTTCAAATCCGCCTGCATCTGCCGCTGGCAAAAATTGCCCGGGGCGATCAGATCGAGCAGATTCTGGGCATGTCCTGGCAGCGGGGAAAAGAACAGCCCGGCTGCTGCCTTTCCGGCAATTACAATCGATGCCGGGGCGGCACCGCGCTTTCTGAAACCGATGTTATGGATTTTTTTAAAGCTTTTGCCGGTCCGTGCGCGGAAAAAATTATCCACACCTACCTGGAAGATCGGGTTCCGGATCACACGGAAATTGCAGAAAGGGCGCTGGCCGCATGCATCAGCACGAAATAACCCCGCATGCCGGGGATACTTCCCGGCCCGGAATGAAGGTAATTCTGGTGCTGCTCGACGGTCTGGGGGACCGTTCTTATGCGGAACTGGGCAATCAGACCCCGCTGGCTGCGGCAGACACGCCGAACCTGGACCGGCTTTCCGCCCTGGGCGCCAACGGTCTGTTTCATGCCGCTTTTCCGGGCGAATGCCTTCCCAGTGAAACCGCCCATTACCTGATGTTCGGATATGATCGGAGCCGGTTTCCCGGCCGGGGGCTGCTTGAGGCAGCAGGCGAGGGCGCGGCCTTGGAAGAAGTCGATGTGGCTGTGCTGGCCCATCTGGCTGGCGTGGATTTTGATAAACAAGGGATTCCCCGTCTTGTGCACGGCCGCGATGATATTCCGGGCGGCAAAAAAGCGCTGTATTCCTTTTACCGCCGAATTGCCCGGTATGAGTGTTCTGGATTGCGCTTCGAATTGCACCACACCCGCCGTAATGACGGCGTCCTACTCATCCGGGGCGGGGCCTCGCCGGATATTTCCGATTCCGATCCGATTTTAAAAGGCGCCGCCGTGGCCCGGATCATGCCGGTATCCGGCAGTTCGGAACCTGCAGCGGCCCAAAAGACCGCCGAGGCGCTCAATTATTATTTGTCCTGGTGTTATGCGCAGCTGGTGCAGTCGAAAAAAGGGCGCGGTGCAAACCCGGCGGAAAAGCGCCCCAATTTTCTGGTCACCCAGCGCGCCGGCCGGCGTATCGCCCAGGTGCCGTTTAAGGAAAAATGGGGATTTACTCCGGCCCTGATTGCCTCGGGCGGGGTCTACAAGGGGCTTGCCGCCGAGCTGGGATTTGACTTTATCCCGGTCAAAGACAGCGCACACCCGGGCCGGGATCTGGCCGGGCGGGTGGATACGGCGTTAAACGATTTGTCCCATGATTTTATCCACGTGCATACCAAGGTGCCGGACGAGCAGTCCCACAAGGGAGACCCGGGCACCAAGAAGCAGGCCGTGGAAAAGCTGGATGCCGGGCTTGACGGTCTGGTCCGGGCCCTTGGCCAAAAAGATGATCTGCTGGTCGTGGTTACGGCGGACCACAGCACCCCGAGCCGCTCAAATACCATGGTGCATTCCGGGGAACCCGTGCCGCTTTTGATGGCCGGCGGGGCCATCCGGCGGGACCGGGTGAACCGGTTTGACGAAATTTCCGCGGCCGCCGGCGGTCTGGGGTATCTGCAGGGCGGGCAGCTGATGTACATGATATTAAACGCCGCGGACCGGGCGATTTTGTCCGGACTGCGCCTGGGCAGCAATCCCCGGCCGTATATGCCCATCGACTATCCGGGATTTCAACTGGTTCCGCCCGCGAAGACAGAGTGAGCAGTGCATGAAACTGTCTGGTAAAAAAATCCCGCACTTCAATGCTTATCCGCGAGGGCCGCTATCCGGGGCTGCCGCCTGTCGCTGCACTCGGGCCGGGCATCTCTAAGGCTCGCTTCGCGGCGGCTCGGCAAACTCGCCTATCGGCTCAAACAAAGCCGGCCGCCTGCTCCGCTTCGCCAAGAGCTGCTCCGGCCCTCGTGCAATGCGCCATGCGGCAGCCCCGCCAATCTCCGCTCGGG
>JAGXKN010000074.1 GCA_018335195.1 Desulfobacterales bacterium | reverse complement strand
GCCGATGGTACTGCACGGGTAGCTGTGTGGGAGAGTAGGACGCCGCCGGAATTTTTTTCATAAGGCCCCGATGTCCAGCTGCTGGACATCGGGGCTTTTTTGTGCAATCATGGCAGAAAAATCCGAAATCCGAATACCAACTGACCAAAAAGCAGATTCAGTTTGGCCAAACTTGTTTCAGTCTTTCGGATTTTGGAAATTTGAATTTGTTTCGATATTCGAATTTTGAATTTAGATATGCACCTTCCGGCAGACATAGAAGAAGGGTCGTGATTCCATTTGGCCTACCTGAGAGAGACATATGGGTTTTAAAAGCCTGAAGACCGGTATTGCCATTAATCTGGCGTTTTTTCTGTTTCTGGCCGTTTTTTTGACAGACCTGGTTGTTTTGCAGATCATGGAGCACCGCTTGATTGACAGCCGGCTTGATTCTGCAAGACAATGGATTTCAAATGTCGCCCCTATCGGTACGTCGACAGGTTCGGGCGTGCAGGCGCCGAATTTTTCTGTTCAGACGAACGATAACATTTCAGGGGCAATGATTAGCCGGAAAGGAAAAGCGCCCGGGCTTGTAGGCGAGCTGCCCGGATCCCTGGCCGGAGAAATCCGGGATCTGCACGGGCGCACTGTTGCTACGGGCAACGCCCGGACCCGAGCGGCCGGAAAGGTCTGGGGCGTATTCCGGCCACAGAGCCGGTACACGGTGATTTCTGAGCCGATTCCGGACGGCCTCGGGGCTGTGACCGCAGTAGTGCCGCTTTCACCGGTATATCGCATGATGCGCCAGACTCAGCATCTGGCGGTCTTCTATCTTGGCATCAATCTTTTGATTTTACTGTTGCTTGCCGGATGGCGGCTTTCCCGGATGATGACCCGGCCGATCCAGCGGCTGATCCGCATCACGGATGAATACGAGGCTTCAGCGGATTTCGAATTTTTCCCGGAAAAGCAGAAAGACGAGTTCAGCCGCCTTTCCGGGGCGTTAAATCAGATGCTCCGCCGCATTGAAGCCGACCGCGATCGGCTTCAGGCATCGCTGGATTCGCTGGAACAATCCAACCGGCAGTTAAAGGAGGCCCAGGATGAAATCGTGCGCGCTGAAAAACTGGCTTCCGTCGGCCGCCTTTCCGCCGGCATTGCTCATGAGATCGGAAATCCCATCGGGATTGTGCTGGGATATCTCGGGCTGCTGAAATCCCGGTCCATTGCACCCGATGACGGGCTCGGTCAGGATTACATCCAGCGGGCCGAAGGCGAGATCCAGCGGGTAAACACCATCATCGGTCAGCTCCTGGATTTTTCCAGAAACCGGCCGTCAAACGATTCGGTATTATCACTGCATGACCTGGTTTCCGAGGCTGGGGAAATGCTTTCTCAACAGCCCCTGTTTTCCGATATCGCGCTGAAATATGAAATGGCGGCGGAAAACGACCTTGTGCATGCGGATGCCGACCAACTTCACCAGGTCATGGTCAACCTGATGATCAATGCAGCGGATTCCATCAAGCAGGCGGAACGCGGCGAGTCTGGCCGGATCCGTCTGGCCACCCGATCCCTGGACAGGCAGCAGAGCAAGTTGGCAGTGGATTCGGAATCCGGGGCAATCGAGCTCAAGGTCATTGACAATGGCACCGGCATCGAGGAACAGTACCTGGACAAGATATTCGATCCGTTTTTCACCACCAAGGAAACCGGCAAGGGAACCGGCCTGGGGCTGTCTGTGAGCTACATGATGATTCAGCAGATGGGCGGCAGCATTGATGCCCTGCCTGCCGAAAACGGGGGCACGGAAATCGTCATTCTACTGCCGCTTTGTTCAGCACCGCATGAAGCCTCGGCTGCCGGAGACCGCGCCAATACGTATCAGTACGGAAACGCTTCATGACACAAGATCCTTCCAACCATAGCGGCCGGCAAATCCTGGTCGTTGATGACGAGGCCAATATGCGCCACATGCTGAGCGCATTGCTGAGCGATGCCGGCTACGGGGTGGATACGGCCCAAGACGGCGCAGCTGCCCTGGAAAAGGTAAATGACCGGCATTATCATTATATCTTCTGTGATATCAAGATGCCGAATATGGACGGCATGGAATTTCTTGAGTCCGCAGCCCGGCATTTAAGCGCCACCAACGTGATCATGATGTCGGCTTACGGCACTATTGATACCGCAATCGAGGCCATGAAAAAGGGGGCCTATGATTATATATCCAAGCCATTTAAGTCCGACGAGGTGCTTTTGGCCCTCAAAAAGGCCGAGGAGCGCGAAACCCTGAAAAATGAAAACCAGGAGTTAAAAAGCCGGCTGGAGCACATTGAACAGACAAACCGGTTCGGCAGCATGATTGCCGAGAGCCGGAGCATGCAGGAGGTTTTCCGGCTTGCAGCCAAGGTGGCGCAATACGAAACCACGGTGCTGATTGTCGGCCAAAGCGGCACGGGCAAGGAATTGATCGCCCGTGGCATTCACTTTGCCAGCAAACGCGCGGACAAACCCCTGATCCCGGTCAATTGCGGCTCCATTCCGGAAAACCTGCTCGAAAGTGAACTTTTTGGTTACAAAAAGGGGGCGTTTACCGGGGCGGACCGGGATTACGGCGGGCTCTTTGCGGCGGCATCGAGCGGCACCATGTTTCTCGACGAAATCGGGGATCTCCCGTTGTCCCTGCAGGTAAAGCTGCTGCGTGTGCTGCAGGACAGCGAGATCCGCCCCGTGGGCGCGTCAGCTTCAAAAAAGGTCGATGTCAGAATAATCGCGGCCACCTCGAAGGACCTGGCCGACCAGGTTCGGCAGGGAGCTTTCCGGGAGGACCTGTTTTACCGGCTCAACGTGATGCCCGTTCACCTGCCGCCCCTTGTGGAAAGAACCGATGATATTCCCCTGCTTTGCCGGTTTTTTATCGAGCGCTACAGCACGAAGTTTGAGAAACAGATTGCCGGCATCTCTTCAGAGGCCATGTCCCTGCTGCTGGAGCATTCCTGGCCCGGAAACGTCCGGGAACTGGAGAATTTAATCGAGCGGGCGGTGGTGCTGGCAGAAGACGATGTGCTTGGTGCGGAGCTGTTTTCCTCGCTGCACGAGGCCGGCGGACAATGCCGGCAGGAGGGAATTGACGATATCGTATCCGGATATTCCTTGAAAACCGGCAAGCAGGCGCTGGAGAAAGTCCTGATTAAAAAAGCCCTGGCCGCAACCGGAGGGAATCGAACCAAGGCCGCGCGCTTGCTGGAGATCAGTCATCCTTCGCTTTTGAGCAAGATGAAAGCTTATCAAATCGAGTAGAAAGGCAAGACCGGCCGCTTATTTGCCCTGGTTGATTCTTTCCCGCAGCTTACCGGAACACTTGAACGTGACGACTTTCCGGGAGTTTAACAAAAGGTCTTCGCCGGTGGCGGGATTGCGTCCCCGACGCGTGTTTTTCTGCTTTACGCAGAACTTGCCGAAACCGGAGACAAGCACATCCTCATCGTTTTCCAAGCTGCGCTTAATGATCTCAAGGAGGGATTCAACAATGTCCACGGATTTTTTCTTGGTAAATCCCAGCTCGTTGACGCTTTCAACAATTTTATTCTTTGTCAGTGCCATTATGCCTCCTGCTCTGGCGTTTGGTTATCGTGGCAAGCGGGTGTGCTTTGTTCCGATTCGGTCTCACTTTGGTTTTTGGCGTTTTCCGTGATCGGGTAATGGCGCTTCACGGTCTTGAGGATATTGTCAATCCGGTCTGCAATCGCTTCAATTTCGTCTTTGATTTCTAGGTCGTCAGGCGCCGCCATAAAAATATCCCGCTTTTGGGTTCGTGCAAAGCGGTTCGACGATTCGGTGCAAACGTTCATAAACGGTTATGCACATGTTTTCAAGTATGAAATGGTGACGTTTTTATTATAAATAAATCGATCTGAATAATATGTCAAGATGTTATAACGATTTTTAGATCTTTATCAACAGAAATTGATTTTTCGGCCGATCGTTTTTATATTACCCTTTTACCCTGCAGCAGCCATGGCAGCGCAACCGGGGGCATCTGCCGGGAGCCGGCCGGCCCCGGTACAGAACAATAAAAAAGGTTTCAGGAAGACCTGCCTGAAACCCTGGATTTTATGGAGCCGACGAGCGGACTCGAACCGCTGACCTGCTCATTACGAGTGAGCTGCTCTACCAGCTGAGCTACGTCGGCAAAGCGGAATTATCGGTACCACGGAAACGTGAATGGCGTCAAGCGCTTTTTCGGTCAATCCGGTGCGTTGTCAGTTTCCGGGGGTATACACATCAAGCAGTTGAATGAGGCCATGAAGAAATATCGTAATCTCTCCGGCGCCGGGCAGGCGCAGGACAGAAGCATTTTTGACTCCCTTTGCGTGTACCTGGGACAGGGAGATTCGCGCATTACCTGCACCGGTGTGGCCGGAGCCGAACGGGCGTATATGATTTCCCGGCTGAGCCGTCGTCTGAGTCGTCCCCTGGTTGTCGTTGCCTCTGATACCGGGGAGGCCGAAACCCTGGTACAGGATCTGGCCTTTTTCTCAGATCCGCAAGCTCCGCCGATCTATACGTTTCCGCCGTACAACATTCTGCCGTTTAAGCGGATTTCGTATCACAACGAGACCGCGGCCCAGCGCATTCGGGTGCTGTATCGGCTGGCGGTCAGCGGCAATACGCCGGCAACCGTGGTTGCGCCGGTGGAAACGTTTCTCCAGCGCATTATTCCGAGACGTGAACTTTGCGATTATGCGGAATTGATCCAGGTCAACGAGGAGATTGACCGTGACGCGCTTGCGGAAAAACTCAACGCCGGCGGCTACGCCCATACGTCCATGGTCGAGGAGCCCGGGGAATACAGTGTTCGCGGCGGCATCCTGGATATTTTTTCCCCCATGCATGAGAATCCCCTGCGTATCGAGTTCTTTGGCGATATTGTGGATTCGGTCCGCTTTTTCTCTGCCGCCAACCAGCGCAAGATCCAAAAGGTCCAGGAAGCCGTGGTGCTGCCCGCAAGAGAGGCGATTCTGTACAGGAATCAAATCGGCGACGTGATCGCCCGGGCCCGTGAGCAGCGGCTGCAGGCCGGGCTGACCAAGGCGGCAGAGGATGAATTCGTCCAGCGGCTGCGCACCGAAGGCGTTTTTGCCGGCATCGAGAGCCTACTGCCGTTGGTGTATCCGGATCCGGACACCGTATTTGATTATCTGCCGGACCAAGCCTTGATGGTGGTTTCGGACACCTCGGATATTGAAAAAGCCGCCCGGAAAAAAGAGGACCTGGCCTCCCGCAATTATATTTCCGCTGCCAATGATAACCGGATGTGTGTGACCCCGGAGTCGATTTACCAGGACTGGGACCAGGTCAAGGCCCGCCTGGAGGCGCGCCAGCATATCCGTTTCCAGTTGCTGGGCGTGGATGCGGGCCAAAGCGGACATGCCCCGGAGAATGTGAGATTCGATTTGGCCGTGGATGACACCTCGGACATGGAAAAGTCCCTGCACGGCCAGCAACGTGGCGAGCAGGGGTTTAAGCCCCTTGTCGACTGGATCGGGGAAAATACAGACAACAGGTATGCTACGCTCATGGTCTGCCGGAGCAAGGCACAGGCCGAACGCCTGCTGGACCTGATCGACGGATACGGCATCAGGCCGGAAACCTTTGAAGTTTTTTCCGAGATGCCGACTTCCATGACCGGTCCCGCCATATGTATCGGAAGGCTTTCTTCCGGATTTGTCTGGCATGACCAGCGGCTTGCCGTAATCACCGACAGGCAGATTTTCGGCACCAGGATCCGGCAGCGAAGGCGCAGGGAAAACCGGCAGGCCGTGCAGACCGCACTTCTGGACTTTGCGGATTTAAATATCGGCGACCTGGTGGTTCACGTGGATCACGGCATCGGTTATTACCAGGGGCTGGAGAAAATCACGGTGGAAGGCATCACCAATGATTTCCTGGTGCTCGAGTACCGGGGGGGCGATAAGCTGTTTCTGCCTGTGGACCGCATGGACATGGTGCAGAAGTACATGGGGGTGGACGGCGCAGCACCCGTGATCGACAAACTTGGCGGCACCTCCTGGGGCAAGGTCAAATCCAGGGCCAAAAAGTCCGTGGAAAAAATCGCAGGCGACCTGC
This sequence comes from Desulfobacterales bacterium, assembly GCA_018335195.1. Taxonomy (GTDB): domain Bacteria; phylum Desulfobacterota; class Desulfobacteria; order Desulfobacterales; family Desulfosalsimonadaceae; genus Desulfosalsimonas. The sequence goes on along the minus strand of JAGXKN010000074.1, from coordinate 294 downwards.
TGGATCTGTATGCCCAGCGCAAGGTGCAAAAGGGATATGCCTACAGTGCGCCGGACAGTTATTACAAGGATTTTGAAGCCGGTTTTCCCTACGAGGAAACCACGGACCAGCTCAATGCCATCGCGGATGTGCAAAGCGACATGGAATCGCCGGTTCCAATGGACCGCCTGATCTGCGGCGACGTGGGCTACGGCAAAACCGAGGTGGCCCTGCGGGCCGCGTTCAAGGCCGTCAACGACGGCAAGCAGGTGGCCGTGCTGGTGCCCACCACGCTTCTGGCAGAACAGCATTTCC
>JAGXKN010000073.1 GCA_018335195.1 Desulfobacterales bacterium | reverse complement strand
GTGCGACATCCTTTGGCCCGATTCCGAAGGGGATGCGGCCGAAAGCGCGCTTAGCACCACTCTTCATCGACTCCGCAGGCTCCTGAAAAACGATGAAGCCGTCAAACTCAAAGAAGGGAGAATTTTTCTAAACCAACAAATATGCTGGGCAGATGCCTGGTATCTTCAGACTCTGCTTGAAACCATGAACTCCCGGCTGCAAGCCGGACATGACCAGGACGAACCCGATCCTTACATTCCTTTGCTGCTCCGAAAGGCCATTGCCCTGCATTCAGGGCCGTTTCTGGCAGAAGAAGCCCCGGAAAAGCCATGGGCCGAACCTTTGCGAGACCGGCTGCGCGAGGGAGTAACCGAATGGTGTCTCTGGCTCGGAGAAAACCTGGAAAGCCGGAAAGATTTGGCGGAAGCGCTCTATTTTTACAACAGAGGCCGGGATATCGATCCGCGCAGGGAAGTCTTCTACCAGCGGCTGATCGCCTGCTACGCACGGCTCGGCCGCAAAAGCGATGCAATCCTGGAATACCGGCGATGCAGACAGGCCATGGCAGCGCATCTGGGCTGTGCGCCTTCAACCCGAACCCGGGAAATGTATGAATCTCTCTGACTTTCCGTTCCTGTAAAAAAATTCCAAAAAATTTCTATCCGTGACCTATCCGTAAACCCTCTTCCGGTAGGATACTGACAACCTGTTTTATCTTTTTCGTATGTTTTCCGGCTTAAACATACTGTTAAAGGCTGCCGGAGATGCCCTTAAGACAAATATTTCATCTGACTGCATGGATTTTTTGCCTGCTCTGCGTTTTTCCCGGAGGCGGCGCGCTTGCCGCAGAAAGCATCGAGATCGTCTCTCCCGATAAACCGCATTTTGCAGGTCAGCCGCTGGTTTTCCACATCCGAACCGAGCAAATCGTATCGCCGCAGCGGGCTGCCGTATATTACCGCCCCAGGGGAATCAGCGTTTTCCGCAAACTTTTGCTGGAGCAAAAGACCCCGGTTGATTTCCGGGCGGTTCTGGAAGGCCGAAAGGTAATGCCGCCGGGCATTGAATATTACCTGGTGGTCGAGGACCAAAAAGGCGATGTTTTCACCTTACCCGGACAAAATCCGCAGCAGAACCCCTATTTCATCGACATTGACCTGGACCGCACCCCGCCCCGGATCACGGAAATCGTGCCGGAAAAAGGCGCAGAACTCGAACAAACCCGCCCCCTTATCAGGATTGCATTTGAAGATGCCCAAACCCGTGTGGATACCGGCAGAATCCGGCTGGAACTTGACGGCAGGGACGTGACCCGGTTATCGGAAATCACGGAAGATGCAGTTACATATCAACCGGAAAGCGGGCTTGCCCAAGGACGGCACACGATAACCATTCAAATGGCAGATGTTTCCGGAAACCGCATGAAGCCCGATCAGCGGGTATTTTATGTTTCCGAACCAGGCTACATCGATTATGCCAGGGCAGCGGTTGAGTGGCACGGGGAAACGCGCAGAAAAATCCTGGAATCCGACGACAACCCGGAGCCTGCCTGGAAAATCCAATCCCGGGCCGGGCTTGATTCCCGGGTGGAATCCGGGAAATTTCAGGCATCCGCCGCGGCCGATGCCTGGTACACCGAAGAAGAGGGCCCCGGGCCGCAGGGAGACAATTTTGATCTCGCCCGGTTTCTGGCCCGTGCCGAATACGGCGAGCAGCTTGCTGCGGTCGGCGACATCACAGTGGAGGGCACCGGGCTGATCAGCCGCAGCATCGCCAGAAGGGGCGGCCGGGTGGAGATGAATGCAGCCGGCGTGCGTACCGAAGGCTTTGCCCTGAGAAGCAACACCGTGACCGGATTCGAGCACGGCCTGGGCATCGGCGACAGCGACCAGCAGCTGGTGGGCGGGAGTGTGGAAAAAGAATTCATCCGGGACAAGGGCCTGAAATTGCGGGCCGGTTATATCACGGGAAAAAATCAGGATCCGGACGATTATAACGCCGGCTCCCTGGAAGCGGGCACAGAGGGCAGCATGATAAGCCTTGCCCTGGAAAGCCGGATCCTGGCCGAAAAACTGGCAGTGGCGGCAGAGTATTGTGACACCCGGTTTGACAGCGACGTCTCCGACCCATACGGACAGGAATCGGACCACGCCTGGAGTGCGAAAATCTCGGGCAAGGGCGGAAGCTACGACTGGCAGGCGGGATACACGTACCTGGGCCCGGATTTTCAAAACATCGCCAATCCCACGGGCGCCAACAACCGGGAGGAATACAGCGCCAGCGGCGGGCTCCGGGCACTTTCCTCGGCATTCCGCGTTTCGCTTTTCCACAACCGGGACAACGCTGATGAAGATCCCCTCATGCCGGTGATCGAAAACGCCGGCGGCACCCTTGCCTGGAACCTGACCCGGTCCGGATGGCCGGCTGCATACGTGAACTACACAATAAACGACCAGCAAAGCGACCAGGAGCCAGCCGGCTACGACCCCATTGAAAACCAAACCCAGACAGTGGGCTGCGGATTTTCCGTTTTCGGGGATCGCTGGAGCCTGTCGCCCGGCTACACGTTTACTGCCTTTAACGACGAAGCAGCGGCAGCAGATAATGATAGCCGAACCCATACCGCCACCCTGTCGGGCAACCTCAACCCGCTTGACAATCTATCCATCAACCCCTCTTTGTCCTATACCCGTTTTGACACGGATGCCGCCGACCAGGTCACCGAAACCTATCAGGCCACCCTTGGCGGCGCATCTGGATTTTTCGACAATCAGCTCAGTATTAATGCAACGCTTTCGGTCCTGGACAACCAGACCGATGATGACTCGCTCCACAATACCACTTTCAGCGGCATTCTGCAGATAAACTGGCATATCGGCAGATTCATCACGGAAAACAGCCGGCAGACCTTTTCCGTCCGGGGACGCTACGGACGAACAGAGGATCATGTCACAGACAACGTTACACGGGATTACTCGGCATATGCCATTTTGAGTTTCGATTTGCCCGTGCAGCTTTACTAAGAACAACGGGCCCGGAGAAAAACGGATGAAGCCAAATCGCGCAAACAAACATAATACCCGCCGCCCTGCATATCGCAGCCGGTTTTCGCAGGTGCTGGTATGGGCTGTCCTGACTGCCCTACCGATACTGCTGCATACCCCGGACGCCATGGCAGACGCCACGTTCACTGTTACGCCCACCAGCGGTTCCGTCCCGCTGGCGGTCACGGCATTCTGGGATCCGGTGGACTGCATCTGCGATTACGTGGAGATCATCTGGGGCGACGGGGACTCTACAGGAATGATGTTTGGGTTTTCCGGGTCGATTGACCATACCTACACAAGCGCCGGGACTTACACGGTTCAAGCCACATGCGCCGGAGACAATCCTGATTCGGTCTGCAACCCGCAGCGCACAGTCACAGTCTCCGGCGGCGCGGACACCACGCCGCCGAGCATTTCCATCATCTCGCCCACCACTTCGCCGAGCTATACTACCGCTTCCACACCGATCACGCTTGGCGGCACCGCTTCGGACAACGTGGGTGTCACCCAGGTCACATGGACAAACAGCCAGGGCGGCAGCGGCACCGCTTCCGGAACCACTTCCTGGACTGCCGCCGGCATCTCCCTGCAGCCCGGAACCAACACCATCACCGTTACTGCCCGGGATGCGGCCAACAATACCGGCACCGACCAGATATCCGTGACGTACAACCCGCCTGATACGACTGCGCCGACCGTTTCCATTACTTCGCCCACCACCTCGCCGAGCTATACCACCGCTTCCACACCGATTACACTCGGCGGCAACGCCTCGGATAACGCGGGCGTCACCCAGGTCACATGGTCAAACAGCCAGGGCGGCAGCGGCACCGCATCCGGCACCACTTCCTGGACGGCCGCCGGCATCTCCCTGCAGCCCGGTACCAACACCATCACCGTTACTGCCAGGGATGCGGCCAACAACACCGGCACCGACCAGCTCTCCGTGACATACAACCCCCCTGCAGGGGCGTTTGACGTCACCGCATCCCCGCCGTCGGCAAGCGTGGTACCGGACCAGCAGAACGTGCTTTCATTTATGTATATGGTCACGGCCCCGGGCGGCGGCAGCTTTACGGTGACCTCCGATCAGGGGCGGTTTACCCTTCCCGGCGACGATTTGCTGGAAACGCTTTCCCGCACGGTTTCCATTCAACTCGTAAACGGATCGGGTTCTGCGTCCGAATCCGTATCCATTCCCGCCCGCGTGATCACCGCGGCGCAAAAGGCCGGGCATAAACGGATTTTCTACGAACGCACATTTTCATACGGCGGGGAAAGTGCAACGATCCAGGTGACACTGCGCATGGTGCCGTCCTCTGCAGGCCCGTTTTCTCTTGCCCGGCTTGCGCTGCGTTTTAAAGCAGATGAAGGTTTTCAGGAAAGCTTTGGCCCGGAGGTCACAATTGAAAAGGGGCGCGCCACAGTGCCCCGAAACTTTCAACATCTTTCGGCCGCGGCAGACATCACCTACAACGGCGGCGGGCTTTTGCGCGCCCAGTGGCGGGTTGACGGACAGGTCATCGGATACGTTACCCGGTACCTGTATCGGGGCGTCCGGGAGGTTTCCATTGAAAGTCCGCCCATACCAGGCCTGCCCACCTATGACACGGGCAGGCACAGCGTTATTCTTGAAGTGATAGACCCGGATCCCGGCTTTGCCGAGCCGGAAATCTTTTATTTCGTCACCGGCAGCGAAGCCGGCCAACAGGAACCCCCGCCCCCGGCCGAAGACGGTCAAATGCGTTTTGAAAACCTGGAAATCGAGAAAAAACCCGAACCCCAAGGCTTTTTCCACTGGCTTCTGCCCGGGCCGAAAACCGCCCACGCCGCAGAAGGCACGGGCACATTCACCGTCAGCAAGGGCGACGTGCTGTCCCTGAAAGCGACCCTGGTCAACGAAACGGGAGTTGCGCAGCACAACATCCGGGTGGAGTTCGCAGTCGACGGCCAGGTGGTGGACGCCTCGTTTATCAACGTGGTTCAGCCGGGAGAGTCCCTGACCATCGAGGGGGAATACACGGCACCGGATAACCGTTCGCACATGGTGGAAATCCGCGCCAGGGACGCCGAAACCCCCGCATCCGAACCCCTGGCCAGCATCGAAGGAGACATGCAGGGATCGGCGGATGCGGGCAAAGGGCCGGCAGAAGACTTTGCAATGGATACATTCACCATCGCCGGGTTTACCGTGGAGATCGAAGAACTGACAGATGCGGACACAAACAATCTCACAGGCACCGGCACCCTGGTTGATGTTCCCTTTCCCGGGCGCAGCGAGTCCATACCGGTCGGATTCCAACAGCTCACGGTGGATGAAGACGGCACCGTGGTCCAGGGAACTATCGAGGCGGCAATCGACGACATCACCGGGGTGTTTGACCTGGAATACGCATCAGTGGATATTGATTCGATTACCTTTGCCCCGGATTCGGCGCTTTGCACCGGAACCGTGGATGTGCCCATGCCATTTGCCGTTTATGAAAACCGGCTCCAACTGGGCTTTAGCAACGTTGCCATGGAACCCGGAACCGGGCTTTCAGGGGAGGTCCCCTTTGAACTCCGAAACATCGATCTCTCGGCGATATTGCCCGGATTTGGCATCACGCTGGCAGAAGGATCAGCCATTATATTTCAGGAAAACGCGCTGGATTCCCAAATTACCGGAAGCGTCACCCTGCCCGGCGGCATCCTTGATATTCCGGGCATCGATTTTTCCGGGCTCAGCCTCGCTTCTGACGGCGGCTTTTACGGGACCGCCGACATAGACACCGCGGGCATTTCCGGAACGCAGCTGGGACTCAGCGGCGCCTTTGTTCTGGATTTTACCACAACCGATTCCCCGGGCGAGCTCAGCGGAGACGCCGAGTGGATGGGGGTCTACCTGGAAACCGGAAGCCTGCGGGTTTCCCTGTTTGAAGGACAGGGGGGAAGGGAGTTCGAACTGACAGCGCGGGATCTTTACATCAGAAACGGCTTAAACGGGACCCTGGAAACCGACCTGAATGAATCCTTTCAAACCGGGGAGGGCAGCTACCGGTTCGAACTGGCGCTTGCGGGCTTCGGGATTTCATTTCACCAGTTCCGGGCCGGGTCAGGCTCCCTGGAAGGAAACATCCGGGGAAATGTAAATATCCCCGTGGTCGATGTGGCAGCGGATATTGAGTTCTTGATCTCACCTGCAGGCATTGAATCGGTTGCCACGCTCTCGGAGGCACAAAGCACCACCCTGGCAGACATGATCGAATTGAGTCTGGAGCAGGGAAGCTCGATTTCCATATCCGGGGATTTGTTCGAAGCCCGGCTGGTCAGCAAGGTCACCGCCCTGGGGGATCTGGGCGGCGATATATCCGCCGGCCTGGGCGCCACCCTGGTGATCAACTCAAACGGGGATCTCAGCCTGGAAGACCCCCAGGGCGAACTGGCCATGTGGGTGGGAACGCAGAACTGCAAGGCGAATTTCTTTGACGTGTTTTCCCTGGGCCTTGACAAGGTCGGCTTCGGCATCCAGGGCGGTCACGCGTTTTTCGGCGTGGGCGGCAGCCTGTGCATAATGGACGGGTTTGAAGCCGATGCCGGGGCCACCCTGGGCATTAATATCCCGGGCGGCAAGGTGTGGGCAAGAGACATTCACGTGGCCTTTGAAGA
>JAGXKN010000072.1 GCA_018335195.1 Desulfobacterales bacterium | reverse complement strand
TACTGGCCAGAGGCAAATCCAAACAAGTCGTGATTACAGCCATCGCCAGGGAATTGAGCGCATTTATCTGGGCCATTGACAGAGAAGTCCAGCAAATCGCTGCTTAATATACATCGGCTTCCAGGCTTTTTGAAGAGGCGCGACCACGTAAAGGAGAATCCTCGGTGCGGCTATGGGAATTTGATAACTCCCGAGAATAGAGCGAGGCAGCTCCGCGACGAAAGCAAGTCATGCGGTAGCCAACCCGCGAATATCAGCGTGATCAAACGTCGTTGAAGCGTCCCGCCTCTTCAAAGCCTGGATTATAAGGATCCACAGCTATAGCCTTGTCATAAGGATGGGAGAGGTATTTTCTTGTTGACACGTTCAAACATATCAGCCCGTATGTTTTTTGATATCCGCTACAGTAGCCCCGTCTGCCATGTCTTTGATGACATTGCGCACAACCTCTCCGGCGGATTGTCCCTTTTTTGCGCCTCTTCCCTGACTTGCCCCGCCGGTGGTTTCTGCCAAGCGCTTTTCCAGGTCTTCAATCTTGCGGGCCAGGCGGTTGATTTCCTTTTTGGTGGCGATATCGTATTTTTGGATAAAAAGCCGGATCATTGCGTCAAAACTGGGCTTATGTTTTCTTTGTGTCATGGATCTCTCCCTTGCTTTTCTTGTTTCTTCTTATCTGCGGAAAACGCGCTGACGTTCCGGTTTTTCCTGGAAAGTCTTTTATTTTCAATAAGTTCTATAGAAATAATTATAGGCAGATTTTGGAGGAATACAAGGATATTTGAAAAAAACGGGGCGGGTATGCGGTTTGGGGCAGACAAAAATAAATCCGCAAAATAATCGATATTCTCCGGGAGGTCTATGCAGGCCCGGAGGATAGAAGATATCTGGAAAATGTGCTGGAGAAATACGGCGAAATCGCTTTTTACCAAATCAATCTTGTTGTAATGCCCGGGATAAATGGCCGGGATTTTGCCAATCAGCTAAAGGAGCTTTACCCACCAGAATCAGGGAAACCATAGAAACTATCAAGTTTTGCAAAAATTTTTTTGATAGCTTAAATAATAATAGTTATTATTATCAATAAAGAGGCTTTTATGAGACAGACCCGGCAAAGACAGTTAATACTTGAACATCTCAAGCGGACAGCCAACCATCCCTCGGCAACAGAAATATATGACCTTGTGAGACAGGATTTGCCCAGTATCAGCCTTGCCACGGTTTACAGGAACCTGGAAAGCCTGTGCAGTCTGGGCCTGGCCAAAAAGGTGGAGACTTTCGGGGGGCAGAAACGGTTTGACGCGATTGTAGCCGATCATATGCACGCCATATGCACAAAGTGCGGAAAGGTTCGCGATATTGAGACAGAACCCGAATTCAAACCGGAAAAACTCAGAAGCATAGATTCGGATTTTGAAATAACCGGGGTAAGGATCGATCTCCTCGGAATCTGTCCGGAATGTATGAGACTTCAAAACCAGAACAAGGAGGAAAAATGAAAGCAGTAAAAGGCACGAAAACGGAAAAAAACATTTTGACTGCTTTTGCAGGCGAATCCCAGGCGCGCAACAGGTATACCTATTTTTCCAAGCAGGCCAGAAAAGACGGTTATGTCCAGCTTGCAAATATTTTTGAGGAAACCGCCAACCAGGAAAAGGAACATGCAAAAAGGCTGTTCAAGTTTCTCGAAGGCGGTACTGCGGAAGTTCAGGCATCCTTTCCCGCCGGCAAAATCGGCACCACCCTGGAGAACCTGAATGAGGCGGCAAACGGGGAAAAATACGAGCACGAGGAAATGTATCCCGGGTTTGCCAGGGTTGCCGAAGAGGAAGGTTTTCCGGAAGTGGCCGCGGCAATGAAATCCATTGCGGTTGCCGAACAGCTCCATGAGCGCAGATACCGGAGCTTCATTGCAAACATTGAAAACGGCCGGGTATTTAAAAAGCAGCAGGAAGTCACCTGGAAATGCCAGAACTGCGGATACACCCACAAGGGTACCGAGGCGCCTGAGGAGTGTCCCTCCTGTGTCCATCCCAGGGATCATTTCGAGGTTCTTTGCGAAAACTGGCAGTAAACGCGTTTTCCCGTCGCTTAAGTGCGCTTAACGCATATCCGTAAGTCAAAAAGTCCGGTCCGGGCGCCGGGCTTTTTGTTTTTCAGGCAAACCCAAAAAAGCATCGCACCGGATGTTAAAACGTCAATCCCGTTTATTCAATGGCTGTGCGGTAAACGAGGTCCCGGATGCGGCGACCAAGCCTTTAAGGGGTTTTCTTTCGTTTTCCAGGGCCGCTGCAAAATTGGCCCGGTTGCGGTATTCTATCAGGTCCTTTACGGTGAGGGCTGTCTCATTGTCGGTTTCGCATATCATGCGGGCAATGGCTTCGGTCCGGGGCATAAGTTCCTCCGGGGCAAGAACCTCGTTTACTATTCCGCAGGACAGGGCCTGTTCGGCGGATATCCACTGGCAGGTAAGGGAAAACTGCTTGGCCAGCCGCTGCCCGACGGCTTGCTGCAGAAGCTGGGTCATGCCCCACCCGGGTCGGATGCCGACCCGGGCGTGGGTGTCTGCAAAGGCCGCTTTTTCAGAGGCAATCAGGAAATCGCAGTTCAGGGCGAGTTCGAATCCACCGGTGACCGCCGGTCCGTTAACCGCGCCGATTATCGGTTTTGTGCAGTCTGCGGCAATATCGACCAGGTCCCTGCCGTCGCCCCTGGGATCAACAAGGTTTTCGGTTTCCAGGCACCCCAGATCCAGCCCGGCGCAGAAGGCCGGGCCTTTTCCGGTGATAATGATCACCCTTATCTCATCATCTGCGGCCGCTTTTTCCAGCCCGTCGTAAAGCTGCCTTAACAGGGCCTCGTTAATGGCATTCCTGCTTTCCGGCCGGTTAAGGGTTATGATTGCAGCCTGGTTTTTATATTCAATCAGCACCGGATCTTCCATGTCTTCCCCCTGTTTTTGGAAATTGCAATATATATATATACCGTCGCTGCCCGGGGTTTCAAGCATTGTGTTGACTGAAAAAAAATCGGCTAAAGAAAGTTCTTTTTGCGAAAATGGAATATTTTAAAAAATTTAGTCCATAACATTTGACACCCGGGTTTTTCGGGACGAATATAGACAATAGGATAAAGCCAAACCAGTCGAGAGGCTGGGACGGAAAGTCACGGGTCTTTACTGGAACCATGAATTTGTTCCACCTGCTTACAGACAGCCGGACTGCCTTTGCCAGGAGCAGTCCGGCTTTTTTTGCGGGTGCGTAAAAATCCGGGGGAAACCGGAGACCGGGGGCGGCAGAGGCAATGCCGATGACCTCGGAAGTCACATTTTTCAGAGGGGGGACGCATGGATTTTTTAAATCATTTTTATTCAGGCAGGAGTACAATCCCGGGCGCATTTTTGAGATACCCGGTAAAATCAGCGTTGTTTGCGCTGCTGGTATTTGGGTTCATTTTTCTTGCCGGCTGCAATGGCAGCAGCAGTTCATCCAGAAGTAATACAGGCACCGGCACGCTTTCCTTGTATCTTACGGATGCCGCCACTGATGATTTTAAGGCGATTTATGTGACCATCGATGAAGTCCGGGTGCATATGTCAGAAAACAACGATGCAGCAACAAACGAAAACCAGGAAAGTGCCGGCTATTGGAAAGTGGTTGCTACCCCGCAGAAAACATATAATCTTCTGGAACTGGTGAACGGGGTAATGGCAGAACTGGGCACAACCGAACTCGAGGCCGGCAGTTATACCCAGATGCGGCTGATGCTGGGTGAAAAACCGGATGATGAATTAAATGTGGACAATCAGGAGCACGATTATCCCAACTACATCATCAGGAAAAACAGCACCGACCAGGAGGAATTATTTGTACCAAGCGGATATGAAACCGGCATTAAGCTTGTGCACGGATTTGATGTGTCCCCGGGCCAGCCTGCGGAACTGGTGCTTGATTTTGACGCCCACAGATCAATTGTGGTAACCGGCAGAGGATACCTTTTAAAACCGACCATTAAGGTTGTGGACAGTTTTAATTATGCTTTGGTCAACGGGTTTGTAGAGGATGGCTCGGGCAGCGGGCTGTCTGATGCAATTGTAAGCGCCCAGAAGTCAACGCCAGAGGGTCTAACCGAAGTTTTTACCTCCACCAAGACACAGGGGGAATCCGGTGCCTACCAGATGTATCTGCCGGCGGGCACTTATTATATTGTCGCATACAAAGGCGGTGGGGTTTTTGCCTACGGTCCTGGATGTTCGGTAATCACGGCCATGGAAAATGACGCCCATGGTGTGAATTTTGCGCTGAACGACGCGGAAACCGGCAATATCGAGGTTGAATTAACCCTGCCTGATACTTCCCGGGAAATAAGCATCCATCCGACCCTGCGAGTCTTGACAGGCGCTCCCTGCTCGGATACCGGCAATTATATCGAGGTGGAGTCCATGACAGTCGGTGAATCCGGCACATACACCTTCAGCGTCCCCGGCAGCCAGGATGGAATTGATTATAAAGTGGTTGCCACGTGGCACGGAGAAACCAGGGAAGAAACGCTTTCCGTGATATCGAATGAGAGCTCGGGGCCGGTTGAATTTGTTTTCACCGAAACAGACGCAGAAGGAGAAAAAGGCGGGGAAACCATTGATGACAATGTCGTTGTTCAGCAGAATAACGCTGTTACCTTAAACCGCACGATTGTAGACGGCAATGTTATTGTACTGCAAAATGCCCGGTTAATTGCAGACGGGGCGCAAATCGACGGAAATGTTCAGGTATACGAGGGCGCTGTTGTGGATCTGAAAAGTTCCTTCATAGACGGCGATGTACAAGGGACCAGAACCCGGTCGGTTATAGTTCGAGACGGAACCCTGGTGGGCGGCAATATCCATCTGACAGAGGGGGATGCCTCAGATGAAGACAGCGCACTTGTTGTGCGAGACGCCCGGGTGGACGGGGATGTGCAGGCGAAAAAAAGCAGCGGCGGTCTTCTCGTGAAAAACACCCGGATAGACGGGAATCTCCAATTCGTGGAAAACTATACGGGTCCTTACGTTATTGAGGACAATCAGATTGAAGGAGATCTGCAGTTTTTTAAGAACATGGGGCAGGGCACAATTACAGGCAACCGGGTGGATGGAAATCTGCAAAGCAAGGAAAATACGCCCAAGCCAAGCAAATCATACAATTTTGTTGATGGCGACCTGGAGATTGAATAATGTCAATAGCATTTAGAAATGTGCTGTTGATTAAAATTTGTTTGCTAAACGATAGCCTGCATTCTTCTGCCTGTTAGCGGACAGGAGCTGCACTGGGCAGCGGCCGTGCGCAATGTAATCCGTTTCAATTTGGTTTCTCGTATAGCCCAAACAATAATAACAAACCAGGTCATGTTCTCTGGTTGTATTTTTTCCCGGGATCATCAGCACCTCCCAGATTCTCTTTAACCGGCTTTTTCCGCTGTGACGCAGTAGACGCCCAGTCCGGACTGGATGCCCTGGAAGCACTGGTTGTCCGAAATACAAGCGGCCCTGTCCCGGTTTTCCGACTGCCAGCGTTTGACCAGCCCGGGTTCGCGGATGAAGGGACGCGCCATGGATATATAATCGGCCGTGCCCTGGTCGACAAGCCGCCGGGCCACCGGGTAGGACCGGATGCCGCCCACCAGGATCAGCGGGACATTGATCTTTTCTTTAAACGCCTTGGCTTCGGTTTCATGATAGGCCTCATCCTTTTCGGAGCGGACGCCTGTTCGGCTGGGGGTCAACCGTTTATTGATCAGCAGGCCGCCGCTTAACTCGATGGCGTCGATGCCGTTTTCCGCAAGCATCTGCGCGGCCTGCAGGCTGTCTTCGAGTTCCAGTCCGCTGTCATGGAAATCACGGCAGTTCATCTTGACCAGCACCGGATACGCATCCCCCACCGCCCGGCGCACGGCCTGGGTGACCTCAACCGCCGCGCGCGCCCGGTTTACAATCGGGCCACCGTAGGCATCTTTGCGGCGGTTGTAATACGGGGACAGGAACTGGCTGAGCAGGTAGCCGTGGGCCGCATGGATCTGGACGCCGTCAAAGCCTGCGGTTTTGGCTCTTCGGGCGGCCCGGGCGAAATCTTCTGCGAGCTCTGCGATCTCTTCAGTGTCCAGGGCATGCCGGGGGGTTTTTGAAATACCAAGATCCGAGGGCGAAACCGGGCTCCGGCCGGTGTCCCGGGTAGAGGCGTGATAGCCGGCATGTGCCAGCTGCAAAACGATTCTGCCGCCGGCATTGTGTACGACGCCGGCCATATCGGCGAGCCCGGGCACCAGCCCGTCCTTGTACGCGCCGAGCTGTCCGGGCCCGGCCTGTCCGGCCGGGCTCACATATGCGTGGCTGCTGATAATCAGTCCGACGCCGCCTTCGGCCAGATCTTTCATCATTTTGACAAGTGCCGGGGCCACAGCCCCGTCTTCGGCTGCCAGGCCTTCATAAGTTGCCGACCGGACAAAGCGGTTTGCCAGGGTCATGCTGTTTATTTCCGCGGGTTCGAATAATTGTGCCATTGGATCCTCGCTGTCGGGGTAGGGGTCAAATCTTTAATCTTGACAATTTCAAATTGTCAAGATTAAAGATTTGACCCTGTCAATAGCATTTAGAAATGTCCGGTTTTCATAGCAAGTGAAATGTCCGGTTGATTAAAAATTTGTTTCTTGA
>JAGXKN010000033.1 GCA_018335195.1 Desulfobacterales bacterium | reverse complement strand
GGAGGTTGACGGGGCTGCCGCATGGCGCATTGCACGAGGGCCGGAGCAGCTCTTGGCGAAGCGGAGCAGGCGGCCGGCTTTGTTTGAGCCGAAAGGCGAGTTTGCCGAGCCGCCGCGAAGCGAGCCTTAGAGATGCCCGGCCCGAGTGCAGCGGCAGGCGGCTGTCCCGGCAAGCGAGGCTCGCGGATCGGCGTTGAATACTGTCTTTTCCCAGGCGCTCTCAACTTCACAAGGCTCTGCAAAAAAGCATCGGGCTTCAAGAATTTTCGCAGGGTCAGGCCGGCGGGGAAGTTTACGCATATGCCGTCCGCTGGCGCGCCCGATGCATCTGCGCAAACCACCCCGCCGTCCCGCCCTGGTCCAACGCCTCAACAGCTTCCCCCATCCAATTCACGAAAGATTCAAATCTCCCGCGGATCAAAGATAAACCATGCGGGTTGCCCCCCCCTTTTGACAAGCCTCCCAACCCCTGGATAAACTTTTAAACACGATTTTTTCCCGGTGACTTCCCCTAAAAATCATTATTCATCCAATGACTTGACAAACGCAATCACGTACCAGCGTTCCTTCGGGGGGATGGTGGCGTGCAGCGGGGGCTGGCGGCCGTTTTCCGTGCCGTAGCTGATGGAGCGAAACATTTCTCCTGCGGGCATGTTCTGCACCTGCGGGCGCGTCAGATCCGTGGGCAGGGGAGAAAAACTCTGGCCCACCGTGCCCATGCCGTCATAATGCCTGCCGTGGCATTGCACGCAAAAACGGTTGTAAGCGATTTTGCCCTTTTTGCGGATTTCATTGTCAACCCGGTCATAAGGGGGATGGAGATTTTGGGCGGGCGTTGCCCGCAGTTGGGCCTCCCCGCCGGAAAACGGCACCACCCCTTCTCCCATTGGGTCTACGGGCTGGTCGTGCGGTTTTACAGCCGGTGTCTCCCACATGCGGCCGGCAGGCATGTACCGATCATAAAGCGTCACCGCCGCATAAACGCCGACCAGCACAACCGCGCCCAAAACACCCAGTACAAGAATCCGCCTGATCATTCTCCCGTGGCTCCTCTTACGTGCTGCGGATGCGGTACCAATTCATACTCGGCAAAGGGCGAGGAAGCCGGCACGTCTTGCACCGTACCGTAGCTCCAGTCCGGCTGCCCCCGGTCTCCCACCAGCGCGAATGCAAAAAAGCCCTTGGCCACGATCAGCACCAGCAGCATGCTGATAATCACCCACGTACGAAACAATGATCCGTGTCCGTTGTTGTCTTTCATTTTTATCCCCTTACAAACCCGGCGGCACCGGGTCCTTTTGAATCCACAAACAACCTGCGCCGTTCCCCGGTTTCAAACCACTAGATCACCAGCCCGGATATCCCCACAAACAGGATGTAGAAAAAAGCCCACACCACGGTGGCGATGATAATCATGGTCATGGCCAGGGGAAAGGGTGCATCCCGGCTTTCCAGCCCCTCGGGATAGCGGTGGGCGATTTCGATGAACCGCTGCTGATCGCCTTGGGACCGGAAATGCGAATATGCCAGGGCCAGGCCGAAAACCAGGATAAATCCCAGGGCCGGAAACAGGTACATGAATATGTGGAGGTTGTTGAGCAAATCAAAAAAACGCATGCGTTGACCTCCGTTTTAAAAGGACACCAGTGCGAAGACCAGCACCGCCGCGCTGGCGGCAAGCCCGGCGCAGGCCAGAAAACCCAGGGCCAGGATTTCCAGCCGGCCCATACGGGATCTTTTTACCTCCCCGGCACCGGCATCGTCTTCCAGGGGCAGAAACCGGGCCCGCTGCTGGTCTGTAAACTGCCCGTTTTTCAGGGCCCACACAAATGCCGCAATCGCCAGCGCGATACCCACGGCCATGTATGTAGCAAAATACGGAAAATACATTTTTGTGCTCCTACGGCTCGTAAGCCGCATCAATGCCGCCGGCATTGTCTCCGGCATCACTCTGGTTGATAAAGTAGACCGCCACGTAATTGCCCACATCCCAAATTTTCTCGGATTCCAGGTGCTTTTTGAAATACGGCATGGCCGTGCCGGTAATGCCGTTCATGATCTGGTAATACAGGATCCCGCCGGTTATGCCCCGGTCCTGTAATACGGTGAAGTTCAGCGGCGGCGGATACAGATACGGCTGGGCCGGGCCCATGCCGTCGCCGATGGGACCGTGGCATCCCATGCAGAAATCCTGGTAAATCTTGTGCCCGCGGGCAAGACCGGCATCCGAGGTCCCGTACGGGTTGGGCAGTTTCTGCCACTGCTCGGGCACCCGGGAGTGCAGCCATTGCACGTTTTGATCAGGCCCATTTTCATAGGCTTCAACCGCCTTTTGCTTCCATTTTTCCTGCCGGGCCACGCGGCGGTCCGCATCCTTCATCCCCAGGCTCTGCACGTAGGCGGTCAGGTGATCGAGCTTTTCCTCTCCCAGGAATTCAAAGGCCGGCATGATTGACAAAGGGCTCGTATACCGGGGGTTGACAAAATGCGCCTTGTGCCAGTCATCCGGGTGCTCGCCGCCCTGCTGGGACAAATCCGGCCCGGTGCGCTGGGATCCGAGCAGGATGGGCCGGTCTTCCACGTAATCGCCGGCCCTGGCTATCCGCTCGGCGCCGAGGCCCCAATCAATGGTGCGGACGGACTGGCTGTGGCAGTACACGCACCCGTTTTCGATATAGATCTGCCGGCCCCTGGATTCGGCGGCGGTCCTGGGCCGGAAAATCGCAGAGGGCTCGGTTTGACTGGTGTGATAAAATGGCAGCACCACTACGATGGCCACCACCGCGGCCAGAATCAAAACGCTTCCGGCAAATATTACCGCAGGGGTCATTTTCATCCGGCACCTCTTTCAGGCATGAACATGGTCCGCGCGATGTTGTAGAACCCGAGCACGGCGGAAACAAAGATCAGCACGCCCAGCGCGGCCCGGATCACGTAATACAGGTGAATCTCCGGCAGCACCCGGTAGACGGTCTCGCCGTTTAGCCACGCATTGCCCTGGATCAAGCCGGCAATGGTGAGAATCACCGTAAAGCCCACCACGCCGATCAGTATCAGCCAGTACTGGAAATCGGCCAGAAACCGCGAGAACAAAGGCTTGCCGGTCATCCGGGGCAGCACGTAATACAGCCCGCCCAGGGCGATCATGCCCGAAAATCCCAGCACGCCGATGTGGGCATGGCCCACCACCCAGTTGTTAAAGTGCGTGACCCGCTGGACTTGGGGCAGGGCCATCATGGAGCCCTGGATGCTGACAAAGAAATACATGATCGTGCCCGTGAAAACGAACTTGGCGCCGATATCCGCGTGAATCGCGCCCAGCTTGCCCCTGGCCGTGTACCAGATGTTAATCAGAAACGCCATGACCGGAATGACCATGGCAATGCTATCCACAATGGCCACCACCTTGAGCCATGTGGGTACGGGCACCTGCAGCAGGTGATGAGTGCCGATATGCGTGTACACGACGATCAGCGCCCAGAACCCCAAAAGAGACAGGGTGTGGCTGTAAAGCGGCGCCCGGATGGCCTTTGGCACCACGTAATAGGCCACCCCGATCGACAGCGGGGTCAAAAGCAGCCCGAAAATGTTATGCCCGTAAAACCACAGCAGGATGGCATCCGGGATGCCTGTGAGCGCACCGCCGTCTGGCCGCCAGATCACGTTGCCCAGGGCATAGGTCAGCATGGTCAGCACCGCGGCCGCACAGGCATACCAGATCGAAACATAAATCAGGGGCTCGGTGCGCCGCTGCACGGTCATGAAAAAGTTGAACACGATCAGGGCAAATGCCAGCACCACCAGGATATCCACCGGCCAGATCATCTCCGCGTATTCCCGGGCCTGGGTGTTCCCGGAAAGCAGCGTGGCCACCGTGCACACGAGCATGATATTCCAGGCAATCACCGTGAAAACGCCCAGCTTTTCGCTGTACAGCCGGGTCTGCAGCACCCGGGGGAAAAAATAAAACGTGGCCGCCAAGAGCCCGGGCGTGGCAAACCCGAAGAGCACCAAATTGACATGGGTGGGCCGCACCCGGCCGAAAACCAGCCCGCCGATATTTTCGGTCACCGCAGGGGCAATCAGCTCTGTGGCCCCCAGCAGCCCCATAAACGTGGCCGCCATCATCCAAAAAGCCGAAGTCAGGCAGAATCCCTTGGCCGTTGCATAGTCTGACAGTTTGATGGTCTCGGTTTCGGTCAAGCGTTTTCCCCACTGTTGCTAATTGTTCACGATTTGATCTGAAAGCGCAAATCCGGAATTCGAAGCGCGAAATCCGAAACAATGACCAGAATTCGAATGATTGAATGACATAAACCGGTCGTTGCAATAAATGGACTCAAATATTCGGTCATTTGAATTTCGAATTTGTTTCGATATTCGAATTTCGGGATTTGGGTTTTGCCTGAACAAAGTATTTGTTCAGGCTTTAATTGTGGCATGCCAGCCAGCAGCCAATATTGGCATCCTTTTTCCTGTGGCAGTCCAGGCAGAATCCCATTTTAAAGTCCCTTCCCTTCAGCCGGTCCATACTTTCCACATCGCCGTGGCACTCCCGGCAGGCCACATCCTTTTTGATGTGGCGCTGATGATTGAAAAACACGTGCTCCGGCAGATAATTCACCTTGCGCCACGGCACAGGCGTATTGGTGTTGAAATAATCGTGCTCCTTCCGGATCTCCGGGTGCCCGGCGATAATGTGATCATGGCAGAACAGGCACTTCTGCCCCGGCGGCACGCCCGGATACGTAGAGCGCTCCGCGTACGGGTGACAGAAGCGGCAATCGATCTGCTTGACCCCGGCATGCACCCGGTGGGAAAACGGGATCGGCTGGGCCGCCCCGATGCCCGCAGACGGATAAATATACAGCAGCCAGGCAAACACCCCTGCAATACCTGCGGCAAGCACGAAGACAAACACCTGCCATCGGTTGCCGCCAATGACTGCCAGGAGTTGCCCGACAGCACTGACAAACCTGCCGGGCCTGCCGCGGGTGCCGATAAGCACAACAATGACCATCAGCGCAAGTCCGGCAATGGTGGCAATCAGGATTTCCATGAATTAATCCGTCCCTTTTTGCTCTGCCTTACCTGCCGCAGCCTCCAGCATGCCGGGAAACTGCCGCAGGTAGCCGGTCACCGCTGCGATCAGCAGGCCGGCAAAGCCCAGAAAAATCAGCACATCCCCTGCGGAAAACGCTATGGACGAGCCGTTGTGACCTGCAAGCGCCGGGCCCAGCAGCAGGTAGTGCTCCAGCCACATGCCGATGAGCACGATGCCGCAAAGACATGTCATAAACCAGGGTACGGTCTTGATCCGGCGATTGAGCAGGATCAGAAACGGAGCCACGAAACAGACGATAAAAACCGCCCAGGCAACCCGATTCCACGGGGCCAGCATGGTGCGCGTGATCACGTATGCGGTTTCCTCGGCAATGTTGCCGTACCAGATCACCACGAGCTGGCAGTAGAAAAAATCCGCCCATGCCAGACAGAATGCAAAAAACAGCTTTCCCATGTCAATGAATTCGGACCGGCTGAGCAAAAAGCCGGTGCCGCGGCTTGCATGCGTGCAGGCCGCCAGTATGAGTAGCGCGCCGAATCCCACGTAAATCGCCTTGATAAAGGTATAGGCGCCAAACAGGGTGGAATACCAGTGCGGTTCGGCCGCCATGACCAGGTCGAATCCGATCAGGGAAAGCACCACGGCAAAGGCCATCAGGTAGAGCACCCCAAAGAGGTACCTGCGGTGTTGGTATTTTTCCGGATCCGGCCGGCGCCGCGCCCACAGGCGCGCCAGCCGATGCTGCAGCCCGGTGGCGGGATTGCCGGCGTCCACCTTGAACCACAACGTGTAGTACAAATAGGCAAACCCCAGCCCGTAGAGCACCAGCAGCGCAATGCCGTCCCTGGAAAACAGAAACGGCACGTTTAACCAGACTTCCTTGCCGTGCAGATCCTGGTGCATCCAGGGAAATACGTAGGCCCGGCCGAAAAACAGCCCCAGAAACAGGACAAACGAAACCGGGAAAAACGCGGCAAAGGATTCTGCCAAGTTTTCCAGCCGGCGGCTCCACTTTGCATGCACGGTATGCATCATGGCCGAAAACACGAGCGCACCCTGGGCGATTGCCGAAAAAAGCAGGAAATTCACCAGGTAGGCCCGCCACGCGGCGGCCGGACGGCCCGCGGCAAGGCTCCACCCAAAGGCGACCGTCCCGATGAGCACCAGTCCCAGGGCCGCCGGGATGATTCTGCTTTTTGCGTTCTGCACCGATTGGGATCCGTTGCTCATGAATCTCTCTGCGTATCTGCTTGTCCGGGCATTTCTCCGCCCAGTTCGGTTAAAAACCGGCGCACTTCCGGTACTTCGTCCCGCCTGCAGCCCACCACCACGCCGAAGCGGTCTGCCGAGCATTCCGGGCGATAGCAAGGCAGATCCCGGTGTGCCGGAAGGCGCATCAACAGGATCAGGCCGAGCACGTTTGCCAGCACGGAAAACAGGATCGTGAATTCAAAGCCCACGATAAAAAACGGGATATAGGACAGCACCGGCTTGCCGCTGACGATCAGCCCCCAGCGTGCCGAGGTGAACACGGCCAGGAAATAACCCAGGAAAAACCCGAAAACCCCGCCGGCAAGGGTAAACCACCCCACGCCGCTTGTTTTTATCCCCAGGGCATCGGAAATGGCCTGGCTCGGAATCGGCCCGTGCACGTCGGCAACGGGCCATTCGGTCTGCCGCAGCGCGGTGACCGCATCTGCCGCCCGCGTGTCATCGGCAAAAAGCGCGGTGATATGGATATCGTGATCAGTCATGTGTACCTGCCTGGTGTTGCAATTCCTTCATCTCGGTCATGGAAATCGACGGCAGATGCTTGACAAACAGGAAAAACAGGAAAAAGAACAGGCAGAAACTGCCGAGCATGATGCCGTATTCAATGCCCGTGGGCGCATAATCGCCCCAGGCATGGGGCAGAAAATCCCGGGCCACGCTGCTGATAATAATCACGAAGCGCTCAAACCACATGCCGATGTTGACCAGGATGGAAATGGCAAACAGCCATATGATGCTGGTGCGGATGCGCCGGATGAAAAACAGCAGGGGCACCAAGCTGTTACAGACCACCATGATCCAGTATTGCAGGGCAAAATCGCCCGTGGATCGTAAGGCAAAGACTTCCATTTCCACGCTGTTCCGGCTGTACCAGGCAATAAAATACTCGGTGCCGTAGGCAAACCCCACGATCAGGCCCGTAAACACGATGGTCTTGGCCACGCTTTCCAGCACGTGCATGGTGATGATGCGCTGGGCATTGAAAATCCTGCGCATGGGGATCATCAGGGTCAGCACCATGGCCAGGCCCGAATGAATGGCCCCGGCCACGAAATACGGCGCAAAAATGGTGGTGTGCCAGCCCGGTGCCACGCCCAGGGCAAAGTCCCAGGAGACCACGCTGTGCACCGAGATCACCAGCGGGGTGGCCAGGGCGGCAAACAGCAGATATCCGCGGGAATAATGCCGCCACTGCTCGTACCTGGCGGTCCAGCCCAGGGAAAGCACGGTAAAAATCT
The DNA here is from genome assembly GCA_018335195.1 of Desulfobacterales bacterium. Lineage (GTDB taxonomy): Bacteria > Desulfobacterota > Desulfobacteria > Desulfobacterales > Desulfosalsimonadaceae > Desulfosalsimonas. Next base: position 30,120 of record JAGXKN010000033.1, on the reverse strand, counting down.
TTTTGCGCACACCCGCGGCCCGGTCCCGGATTACGGCAAAATCCGGCAGCATGCCAGTATACCAGAAAAGCACGCTCACGATAAAGTACGTGCTGATGGCCACCACGTCAAACATCAGCGGCGACTGGAAATTGGGCCACAATGTGCGCTGGTTGGGCACGGGCAGCATGTAGTAGACCATCCACACCCGGCCCAGGTGGATAAACGGGAAAAGCCCAGCCGTGCAGACGGCAAACACCGTCATGGTTTCCGCGGCCCGGGCAATGGGATTTCGCCACCCGGCGCGCAGCAGGTACAAAATGGCTGAAATCAGGGTTCCGGAATGGGCGATGCCCACCCAGAACACGAAGTTGATCAGATAGGTCCCCCAGTTGACCGGGCTGTTCTGTCCGCCTGCGCCGATGCCCACCAGGATCTGCCAGCCCCAGCAAGCCGCGCCCACCAGCACCCCGCAAAACAGCAGTGCCACGACCGTCCAGTACATGCGTCCCGGCGGTTCCAGGGTGGCGTTTACCGTGTTGTCAATTTCGGCAAAAGAAAGCTTTTCCATGTTTACCTGATCGACTCCGGGTCAAATTTCATGCACGACCTTTTTCAGGTAGATCACCGCGGGCTTGGTATTCAAGTAACCCATCACCTGGTAGGCCCGGCGGTCGGAGACCAGTTTCGATACCCGACTGTTCGGATCCATCAGGCTGCCGAACACCAGAGCCCCTGTGGGGCATGTCTGCACACAGGCCGGGCTGACCTCGCCATCCCGGATCATACGGTTTTCGTCCTTTGCGTTGCCATGGGCCGCCTTGATGCGCTGCACACAAAAGGAGCATTTCTCCATGACTCCCTTGCTGCGAACGGTCACGTCCGGGTTAAGCTGCAGGTTGAGCGGCTGCGGCCAGTTCCAGTCATGCCAGTTGAACCGCCGCACCTTGTACGGGCAGTTCTGGGCGCAGAACCGGGTGCCGATGCAGCGGTTGTAAATCTGGTTGTTCAGCCCCTCCTTGTTGTGATGGGGTGCGAAAACCGGGCATACCGATTCGCACGGCGCATTATCACAGTGCTGGCAGAGCATGGGCAGAAAAATCGGCTGATCCGGGCGGTCCATCTGCTGGTAGTGCTCGATATGCATCCAGGACATCTCCCGGCCATTGATCACCTCCTGCTTCCCGACCACCGCCAGGTTGTTTTCCGCATAGCAGGCCGCGGCACACGCGCTGCACCCGATGCACCGGTCCAGGTCCACCGCCATGGCCCAGCGGTAATCCGCATGGCCATGCGGAGGGTAAAAGTCCCGGTGCGCATCGTATCCTTCGGGCATCGGCAGGGTCAGGGGGAAATCATGCATAGCCAGGCCTTGTTTTTCCGGGCCAGGCGGCCGGGTCAGATCCGAAAGCGCGACTGTCAGTGCGATTTTGCGGCCGTGCGGGTCCATGCTTCCCGCGGTTGATGCCAGTTTCTGCCGCGACCCGGACTTTTCAAGGCGCAGCGTGTCCGCCGCATAAAAGGCCGTCTCCGTATCGGCGGTCCGCTGCAGGGAAAACAGCGAAAACGGGTTTGCCCCCCGCCCCCCGCTGTATCTGCCGGGTCCCGCATGCCCCTGCCCGGCCTGGAGCCCCGCCAGGCCCGGCCGGATGTTTTGGGTTTCATATACCGGGGCGGAAACCGAGCCGCTGCGGTTCATGAGGTTTATCACGTCCCCGGTGCGAACGCCGTATTTCCGGGCGGTTTCCGGATGCATCAGCACCGGGCTCTGCCAGGCCACCTTGGTTACCGGGTCCGGAATTTCACAAAGCCAGGGAATATGGGCATCCCTGCCGTCGAAAAATCGGACCGACGGCAGCGCCGCAAATAAAAGGGACTCAGAACGTATCAACGCGGGCGGATCCTCGAACCAGCTTTGAAATGCGGGCATCACGGCAGGCCCGGAAGCACCGGCCGATGCGTCCTTGTGGTCAAACCGCCCGCCGGCGCGGACCGCCTGCAGCCAGGCCCCGGTATCGGAAATCCCCCAGCGCTCCTGCACCCGGGAAATCAGCTCCTGCTTGGCGTCCTTATTTTCGACAGCACCATCCGGTGCGATGCGCAAAAAAACGTCCCCGATCTGGGGAGCGCCGTAAAGCGGCTTCATGGCCGGCTGGCAAAAGGACAGCAGGTCCGGATACGCGCCGTATTCGTCCCACGATTCCAGGGCCATGCTGACCGGAAAGACCATGTCCGCACATTGGGCGGTCTCATCCATGAAATTGGAAAAACAGACCGTAAACATCTGTTGGTTGGCCAGTATCCCGCTGGTTTCCATTTCCGGCGGCAGGGCGTATACGGGGTTGACGTTGTTCAACAGCAGCACATCCGGCGGGTTACCGGTAAGCTGATCAAAAAACGCGGCGATTTCGCCGTGGCCGGCGGCTTTTTCCGCACGATGCCGGCGCGTAAAATCGATCTTCCCCAATTGCGGGTCCAGTACGAAATTCAGCAGGTTGGCCGCGATGTTGGCCTGGAGATCCCCGCGACCCCGGCCGAGTGCGCCGGCACCCAGGATCAGGGGATCTTTGGCCAGCAAAAGCGCATCCGCCATCTGATCGTAGCCGGACTGATCAATGCCGGAGAGTTCAATCACCTTTTCCCGGGTATATGGTTCGGAAACAGCCCGGATTTGCCGGGCCGCCTGTGCGGAAATACCGGATGGGCCTTTTCGGGCCAGCACCTGCCGGATCAGGCCCAGGCATATCACCGCCTCGGCTCCCGGCCGGCACGAAAGCCACGCATCCGCGTTGGCCCCGGTCAGGCCCCGCCACGGGCTGACATGAAAAAACAGGCCTTTTTTGCCGTCCGCATACGCGTGCATGGCCTTGAACCTGCGGGCGTATTCCAAGGGCGAAAGCCAGGTTTCGAGAAAGTCCGCCCCTAAACTGACCAGGCAGTCCGCGTTTTCCAGCCGGTAGGAAGGCAGGCCGGATACGCCGAACACGGCTTGGTTGGCCGACCTGAGGTGTTCATGGGAGAAGGGTTCAAAAACCAGCGGACCTGTACCGTTTAAAGCGGCCATGGATTTTTCGAAAAGCCCCATGCACACATCACCTTCCAGGCAGGTGAGCATCCGGACGCGGTTTTTCCCGCGAGCCGCCGCGCTCCGGGTCTTTTCGGCAAGCCGGGCGATTGCTTCTTCAAATGAAAGGGCCTGCCACCGGCCGTCTTGTTTGATCCGCGGCCTTTTGAGCCGGTCCGGGTGATAGACCGCCTGCAGCCCGGACTGACCGCGGATGCAGAGTTTTCCCCGGTTTACCGGGTGCAGCGGGTTGCCCTCGAGCTTGATGACCCGCCCCTCCCGGTTTTTGGCCAAAACCCCGCAGCCAGCCGGACACCGGCGGCAGGTGGCGGCATACCAATTGGCCTTTCCCGAAACCATGTCATCCTGGTTTTTGACCAGGGAATAAAGCTTTTTCTCGCTTTCCAGGGTGCACGCGGAAGCAAAAGTCAGGCTTCCCATGCCCGCAAGTTTCAGGAAAGTTCGGCGGTCCATTCGGCGACGTGCTCCTGGGCAAACGGGTTAACCGATGATCTGGTCAAAGGGCTTGATCTTTTCTCTTTTCCCCGAAAAAGGTAACCGGGGGTTTTGGCAAAGTCAAACAATTAAGGAAAAACCGCTTACCTGCGGCAGCTCTATGACTCGGATTTAAACTGGGCCGTTTCTGTGGAATCGGCCATGGCTCCGGTAGAGCCCTTGCCGCTGGTAATGGTTGTCATGACCCGGTCAAAATAACCGGTACCCACGAATTTCTGGTGTGTAGTGGCCATGTAACCGTCTTGTTTTCCATACTTGAATTCCTCCTGCTGGAAGCGCGAGTAGGCCGCCATTCCCTCGTCCCGGTAGCTTCTGGCCAGCTCGAACATTCCCAGGTTCAGGGTGTGAAACCCGGCCAGTGTGACGAACTGGAACTTGTATCCCATGGCCCCCAATTCCCGCTGAAATCTGGCCAGGGCCGCATCATCGAGATTGGCCTGCCAGTTAAACGAAGGCGAGCAGTTATAGCACAGCAGTTTCTCCGGATAATGTTCACGGATGCCCTCGGCAAACCGCCTGGCCTGCTCCAGGTCCGGCACCGAGGTCTCGCACCAGACCATGTCCGCATACGGGGCATAGGCAAGCCCCCGCGCAATGGCAGATTCCACGCCCGGCTGAATCCAGTGATATCCCTCGTCAGAGCGTTCATTGCCGATGATAAACGGGTGGTCGCGCTCGTCGATGTCGCTGGTCAGCAGCCTGGCGGCGTCCGCGTCCGTACGGGCAATCAGGATCGCGGGCACCCCGCAGATATCCGCGGACAGACGGGCGGAGATCAGCTTGGTGATAAACTCCCGGGTGGGCACCAGCACCTTTCCGCCAAGATGGCCGCATTTTTTGGCCGAGGCCAGTTGGTCCTCGAAATGAACGCCCGCGGCCCCGGCATCGATCATGAATTTCATCAGCTCGAATGCGTTTAGCGGCCCGCCGAAGCCGGCTTCCGCATCAGCAATGATGGGCGCAAACCAGTACGGCCCGCCCTGCCGGCAATCCAGCACCTGGATCTGGTCGGCGCGCTTGAGCGCGTTATTGATCCGCCGCACCACGTTGGGCACGCTGTTGGCCGGATACAGGCTCTGATCCGGGTACATCTCCCCGGCAACGTTGTTATCCGCGGCCACCTGCCATCCGCTTAAATAAATGGCCTTCAGGCCGGCCTCCACCTGCTGCACGGCCTGGTTGCCTGTCAGGGCGCCCAGGGCGGGAACGAAATCTTCTGAATTGAGCAGCCGCCACAAGCGCTTGGCCCCGGCGGATGCGTACGTGTATTCCACCGGCAGGGTACCCCTTAAATTCAATACATCCGAGGCTGTATAAGGTCTTTCAATTCCCTGCCACCGGGGATCGGTTTCCCAGGAACGTGCCAATGCATCGATCTCCTGGTTATCGATCATATGACATGAAATTTTTTCTTCCAGCTCAACAGCCTGTTCACTGACGGTTTTAATCATGGCTGCCTTCCTATTTTTCTCGGTTTAAATGTGCTCGTAGGCCCGCAGGGTCAGAAACTCCTCGAGCTCCGGATTTTCGATGATTTCGGTCAAAATTCCGGCCGCCTTTTCAAAGTTGCCGGATGTATACCGCTCACTGCCCACGGCCTTTTTTATGTTTTCAAGCTCCTCGTCCCGGATCTGCCGGAAAAGATCCAGATCCAAGGGCCGGCCGTCTTCAAGTTCGGCATCCGGGTGATGCATCCACTGCCATATCTGCGTTCTGGAAATCTCGGCGGTAGCCGCATCCTCCATTAAGTGGTTGATGGGCACGCACCCGGTCCCCGAAAGCCAGGAAGCCAGGTACTGGACGCCCACGCTCACATTGTTGCGCAGCCCGGTTTCCGTGATGGTGCCGTCAGGCAGCTTGAGCAGGTCCTGTGCAGAAACCCGGACATCGTCGCGAAGCCGGTCAATCTGATTGGCATTCGGCATATGCTTGTCAAATTCTTCCCTGGCCACGGCAACCAGCCCCGGATGAGCCACCCAGGTGCCGTCATGGCCGTCGGTGGCCTCGCGGGTCTTGTCCTCGCGCACTTTCTGTATGGCCGCCGCGTTGGCTGCTTCATCATCCTTTCTCGGAATCTGGGCGGCCATGCCGCCGATGGCGTGCACCCCCCGCCGATGGCAGGTGGCAATGGCAAGAAGGGAATAAGAATGCATGCAGTGACGGGTCATGGTGATCTGGACGCGGTCGGGGAAAAGATATTCCGGAATATTGCGGAAGCGCTTGATGAAGCTGAAAATGTAATCCCACCGACCGCAGTTGAGCCCGGCCATGTGGTCTCTGAGTTCATAAATGATCTCGTGCATCTGAAATGAAGCCAGGATGGTCTCGATGAGCACCGTGGCCTTGATGCTGCCCTGGGCAATACCGAGCTGTTTCTGGGCCGCCACAAAAACGTCGTTCCACAGCCGGGCTTCCAGGTAGCTTTCGAACTTGGGCAGGTAAAAATACGGGCCGCTGCCCTTGTCGAGCAGTTTTTGCGCATTGTGGTAAAAAAACAGACCGAAATCAAATATCCCGCCGGAAACGGGCCTGCCGTCAACTCTCATGTGCTTTTCATGCAGGTGCCACCCCCTGGGCCGCACGATCAGGGTGGCGGGCCTGCTGCCGAGTCGGTATTGCTTGCCCTCGGGGCTGGTGTATTCCATGTTCCCGGTGGCCGCGTCGCGAAGGTTGATCTGGCCGTGGATGTTGTTTTCCCAGCTCGGGGTATGGGCGTCCTCAAAATCGGCCATAAAGGTGCTGGCACCGGAATTGAGCGCATTGATCACCATTTTGCGGTCGACCGGACCCGTGATCTCCACGCGCCGGTCCTGCAGGTCACCCGGTATGGGCGCGGCCGTCCACTCACTGTCCCGGACCGCCTTTGTTTCCGGAAAAAAATCCGGGAACTTCCGGCTGTCAATCTCTGCCTGGAACTGCCTGCGTTTTTGCAGGACCTCTTGACGCCGGTCTTCGAATTGCCGGGCCAGGCCGGCAACAAAATCCACGGCCCCGGGGGTCAGGATTTCCCTGAACGCGTCTGTGATCGGGGCGTTGATTTCAACCCCTTCCTGGTGCAAGTCTTTTTCCGCCATAGCTGCCTCCCTTAATCAATGACAAGCGCGGGCGGCATTTCTGACGGCCCCGCAAACCGCGGCCCCAAATTCGCCTGCCCGCATTCCGGCTTAATCGGTGATTCCATTTCGTAATAATAATCCCCTTTCCCGGTTTTGACACATGATTTTCATTTGCAGTCATCAACAAAACCACAAAGCCCGCGAAGGACACGAAGAAAAAACCCTGGTATTTGAATAAAAAATCGGTTATAAATTCAGACAGTCCCGTTTGAGTCTATCCAGGATCCCGACAAGCGGTCCTGGCCGCCCCTTGATAAAGGAGGTCCGCCCGTGGACGAAGAACGCATCTTTTTGTCCATTGAAGAGGCGATTTCCGCAATACGCAACGATTTCTGCCAGTATCCCTCCCAGAACCGCTTATTCCTGGAGCTTTGTCCTTTGATCCTGGGCCCGAACACCGCTGCGGTGGAAGACGCCCGCTATAACGGCCTGTGGATATCCGCCCCCGGACGGCGGCATTTCAGCCGGATGCGCAAAATCAGCTCGCAGGAGCTGGCCCGCATCCTGCTTGATACCCTTACCGCCCGCCCCCCGCCCATAGAAGTGATGGCCGAAATCTGCCGGCGCACCTTTGCCGCACAGGTGGAACCCGAAAGCAACGGCACCGGCAGGGGCACCGGGCTGTGGGTGGATACCGGCATGGCCCGTTTCAAATGCAGGCAGTGCGGCCGGTGCTGCAGGGAGCTGGATTACCGGCATGAGCTGTCCGCGGCCGATTATCAGCTCTGGCAGGAGCTGGGAAGAACCGACATCCTGGAACGGGTGGCCACCATTACCCGTAGCGGCAGAATCATTTCCTATGCCATATGGGTGGAACCGGGCACCCGGCGATTTGCCCCGGTCTGCCCCTGGCTGGCGCCGGCAGATTCACGGGCGCCCCCCGGTACATGGATCTGCCGAATTCACGATGTCAAGCCGGAGATCTGCCGGCAGTACCCGGGCTCGCGCAAACACGCCGCAATGACCGGATGCACGGGTTTTGCAGGTTGAGGCGTCTCGGGGCGGACAGATTTAAAATCTGTGCCCTGTCAGGAATCGGCTTTACGGGTTAGCCGCAGTATCGTTCAAAAATCCGGTCCAGGGCCTGCTCATACCAGGCATTGAGCCGGTAGTTCGCGATAAACCCGTTGTGCCCGCCGTGGGCATGGACGATCAACCCGGTGAGATCATTGCGCTGCAGGTTGTAAAAATCGGCCACCGGGATCAGAGGGTCATCTTCTGCGGTAACAATGGTGGTGGGCGCGGCAATATCCACAAGCGCATCGTTTGTGAGGGTATAGCTGTCGAAATACGTCTCCGGATCGGTAAACGGACTGCAGCGCGGCAGCAGTGCCGCGGTCAGCCCGAGTATGGTTTGATGTGACATAAGATCGGAAAAATCATACAATTCCGGATACAGTTCCTGGTTGCGCATCAGGGAACGCTTCCATTTCTTCAGGAAATAATACCGGTACAATAATGTGAGATCCGCGCGGTTGGTAGCGCCCATGGGATCGATCACCGGGCTGACCGCAGCCACGTGGCACAACTGCGGAATCGACCGGCGGGCGTGTTCCCGTGCAATGCGCAGGGCATAATTGCCACCCAGGGAAAAGCCGGCCACGAAAAACCGGCCGTTTTCCGCCAGGCCGGCAGCTTGGGCTGCGGCCTCAAAAACCTCGTCAAAAAGGGTTCCGAAAAACAGGCCGCGGTTCAAATGGTGGGAATCGCCGTGATCCCGCAAATTCAGGCGGAAAATCGAATACCCCTGATCGAAAAGATACCTGCCCGTGGTCTTGACATACGTGGATTCCGCGCTTCCCTCCCATCCGTGGAGCAAAAGCACCAAGCCCTTTTGCAGCTGTTGGGGCTGCGGCGAATAAAACCCCTGGAGTCGGACGCCCTCCCCGGTTTCCAGGATCTGCACCCGGGCTGCCTCGTGCATGGCATGACTGCCCCCTGCACGGAACCGGGCACTTGCCAGTATTGACTGGACATGCGGCCCCTTCAGGCCGGGCGGCGGCACAAACTGCTGTTCCGGGGTCATAATGCACTCCTCCTGGGGAAAAACTTGAATAAATGTACAGGAGCTTTTCTTTTATCTTTTTTAAACACGTCGTTCAAGGAGAGAATAAATTGCCTGCACACCGACGGGGGAATCCCGAAAAAGGGCATGTCCCGGGACGGGAAAAAACACCCGCAACTGGGACCATGCCGTATGACGGGCTATCCTGCGGCAGGCTCACCAATGGGAAGGACCACCCGGCCCATGCTCTCGTTGATCACCTCGGCCATGGCCAGATAAATGGCGCTGCCCCCGCACACGATGCCTTCATAGCCGGCGATCGTGCCGATCACGCCGATTCCGGTCCAATCGTGGATGGCCAGCAGAAAAAACAGGATCCAGAGCGTCAGGAAAATGGTCTGCAGCGCCCGGTTTTTCTTCAGGGTGGCAATATACATCAAAAATGTAAACAGCCCCCACATAAACAGATACCATCCCATAAACCCGGGAGACGTGCCCTCGCTCAAGCCGAGTTCCGGCAGAAGAAGCAACCCGACCAGGGTCAGCCAGAAATGACCGAACGACAGAAAGGCCACAAACCCGAATGTGTTTCCCTTGCTGTACTCGCAGATTCCCGCAATAATCTGGGCGATGCCCCCGTAAAAAATACCCATGGAAAGCACCATGGCGCTGAGCGGAAAAAAACCGGCATTGTGAATGTTGAGCAGCACGGTGGTCATGCCGAAGCCCATCAGCCCCAAAGGCGCCGGATTCGCATAGGTGTCCGCCATATTCATCCCCCTTTCTTCATCCTGTGTGTTTTTGTGACAGATCTTCGTTTGTAAAAATTAACCATGTTTATATGTTATGACCATTGAATTGCAACCCTTTTCAATCTGAAATCTCCTGCGTGCACCGGAAATGCTAACCGTCAGAAATCCCGCGGCCCGCGGACAAAAATCATTTGACAACCTTTGACCAAGACATTAAGTTATGCCAACTTTTATCCAACCCCCTGTAAATTCGGTTATCTTTGACCGGACATCAATTCAGCTTAATTGAAAGGAATACGCAATGAATACGATAATCGCCGTTCCCTCAGCCTCGCCCGGCGGACTCGACGCCCCGCTTCAATCGCATTTCGGCCACTGCGACCTCTACACCCTGGTTACATTGGGAAACAGCGAAATCCTGGATGTGCAGGTCGTGCCCAACATTCCTCACCAACAGGGCGGCTGTATGGCGCCGGTGCAGTACCTTGCGGAAAAACAGGTGCAGACGCTGATTGCCGGCGGCATGGGGCTCAGGCCCCTGATGGGATTCAACCAGGCGGGCATTGAAGTATATTACGGCGGCACCAGTGCTACGGTGGGTTCTGCCGTGAAGGAACTGCTAAACGACCGGCTGCAGCGATTCAGCCAGGATCACACATGCGGCGGGAGCGCCGCAGGCGGCTGCCATTGAATCAGCGCCCGGTCTTTTAAAAGGCTACCCGGATAAAGCGATGGAAGCAAAGATACTGGCCTTAAATACCGGGCCGCATACCGCCGAGCGCCTCAAGGCCATGATCACGGCGGACAGGGATTTCAAGTTTTTCGAAGCTACCGCCTCTGAAAAAGACCTTGACGGCCCATTTCCGTGTGAGCCCGACCTGCTTGTCCTTGAACCCTCCGGCAACGGCGTCCCTGAAGTCCGTTGGATTGAGGTGGTCAAAAAGCGTTTTCCGGATGCCCAGGTGGCCGTGCTCGTCGACGAGCCGGATTTGAAACAGACCATGATGCGCTTAAAAGACCGGGCTGACGAGTTTCTCGCCAAACCCGTGGACCCGACGTATCTTGAAATCGTGCTCACCCGAACCCAAAAAGCTGCCGCCCGCAAGACGCGAATCAAGCAGCTTGAATCCCCCCCTGCCCGGGAAGATCCGTCGCAAATCTCCGATCTGCTGGAAACCGAGCGCTTTATCATTGTCAAGCAGCTGGTGGATAAAATGTCGCATTTTATCGGCCAGATTGCCCGGGACGTGGATGACGGGGTTCATTATTTTCACAGCACACCCTATTTCGTTGCGATTCACGACTGCGATCTCAAAATCGTGGCCAATAACACCACCTACCAGGAATACTTCGGCAACAGGGTGGGGGCGAACAGCTGGGACATCTACCACGGAAAGGCCGCCGCACCGGAGAACTGCCCGGTGTGGAGAACCGTTGAGACCGGCATGGTGCAAAGAAACAAGGCAGTGGTAAAGTACGCGGGAGGCAAAAAAGCGCCTGTTGTCGTCCATACCGCGCCCATCTACAACAATCACGGAAAGATGGAGCTGGTGCTCGAGGTCGCGGCCGGGAGCAGGGAGATCCGGCAGCTGCGAAAGGAACTGCGCACCACCCAGCAGAAATATCAGAAGCTTTTTGACGAAGTGCCGGATTATATCGCGGTGCTGGACCGGAAATTCCGGATCACCGCCATTAACCGCAGATTCCAGGAGGAATTCGGCGATCACACAGGAGGCGGTTTTTTCGATATTTTTTCCAAGAAAACCTTTTCGGAAAACGACTGCCCGCTTGCCCAGACCCTGGATGACGGAAAGGCGCGGCATGTCGAGACCGAACTGCTGACCCGGGACAGCCGCAAATTCAACGTGATGCTCTCCACTGCCGCGGTCTACGATATCGGCAGCCATGTTTTTCAGCTCATTGTCATCTTCAAGGACGTCACGAAACTGCGCCGCCTGGAAGACAATCTGTCCACCCTCGGACTGATGTTCAGCGTGATCTCCCATAACATCAAGGGGATTCTCACAGGGCTCGATGCCGGATTGTACCATATCGATTACGGGTTTTACAAAAACGTGCCGGGCCGCATTGAAGAGGGCCTGGAGGTGGCCACCCTGATGACAGAGCGCATCCGCAAGCTGGTCCTGGACGTGCTCTATTATGCCAAACCCCGGGAACTGGAAGTGGAACGCGTGGATATCGCGGAACTGGCAGATGATGTCTGCCGGCAGGTCTGGCCGAAAATGGGCGCCCGGGACATCGAGTTTGTCTGTGACGTGGATCCCGAACCCGGTACGTTTGAAGCCGACCGGGACATCTTTCGATCCGTCCTGATCAATCTTCTGGAAAACGCCATGGAAGCGTGCATGGACCCGCACCTGGAACGCGAATTACAGGTCTGTTTTTCAGTCAGCAGGCACGGCGATAATGTGCGTTTTGCGATCACGGATAACGGTCCGGGCATGGATGCGGAGCAGAAAGAACAAATTTTCAGCAAATTCTACTCCACCAAGGGCAGCCGGGGCACCGGGCTGGGGCTGTTTATCGCCCAAAAGGTGGTTTCGCAGCACGGCGGGCAACTGCACGTGGAATCCGAGCCGGGCGAAGGCGCCCGCTTTACCGTGACCATGCCGGCGGTCGCAGCGGTAAACGCGTAAAGGCCCCCTCTCATTCCTCTTCATCCCTGCGACCGCGGCCGGTTTTGGGCTCATACTTGTGATGCCATGCCCAATTTTCATAATACTCCCAACTGGCAATCCGGTTTAACTCCCGGATCTCCCGGTCCTTTTCCAGAAGGCTGGAACGCAGCACGTCCCCGATGGAAAGCAGTCCCAGGTAGGTTTCATTTGCCTTGACCAGAAGATGACGGATAAAAAGCCCCAGAAACATTTCCTCCAGCCTGTAAACGGGCGTATCTGCTGACACGGCCACCAGCGCGGTCTGCATGTAATCGCCCACGGCGGCACGGTGCGGGTCAAAACCAGGCTCGAGCATGTTGTGGAGAAAATCGCGCTCGGTCCAAATGCCGACAATCTGATCATCTCTGCGCACCAGAATGGAGCCGACCCGCTCGCCTGCCATCCGGGCGGCAGCCTCCATGATCGTGGCGTCATGCGGGATTTCCACCAAGCGGGACGTTCTTTTCTCCCGTAAAATATCAGCCGCGGTTTTCATTGCTTCCCCCTTTTTGCCTCTATTTATTCCAAATCTAACGCGCGGATCGATCCGCGCAACCCCGGCGGCTGATTTCGGCTTGAAAAAACATGATTTCTGTTTGCCATTTAACTTGGTTTTTTTTATGATCATTTTAAAATTGTCAGATATCATGCAAGGTGCTTTCCCATCAGGGGGCTGAATGCAGTATCAAAAATTTTTCTATTTCCTCCAAAACGTCGGCAGAGACCCCGCCGCGCTCATCTTCGAAGATGAAGTCACGGGCCTGAACAACCGGCGCTATCTGCTGCACTACTTCAAAAACCGCGTCAACTGGGCCGCACTGGAACGAAACCCGCTTTGCCTGATGATGATTGACGTGGACTATTTCAAGCGGATCAACGATCAATACGGCCATGACGTCGGCGACCAGGCCATGGTGCACGCCGCTGAAATCATCAAAAACGCCCTTCCCAGAAACGCGATCCCGGTTCGGTATGCAGGGGACAACTTCCTGATTGTGCTGCCGAAAGGACAAAAACCCGACGCGCGCGCACTTGCCCGGAAGCTGCTTCACCTGGTCCGCAAAAACCCGTTTTCCCCGGCCGAGGCCTCCGCGGAAATCCCCCTGACGGTCAGCATCGGAATTGCCGCAGCTCCCGAGGATGCCGCAGACGGCAAAACCCTGATACACAAGGCGGACACCGCCATGTATCACGCCAAGCAGTCGGGCAGGGACCGAAGTGCGGATGCGGCGGAGCTGGTCAGTACGGATGTGTTTCCGAAAATGGCGCTCCGCTATCTTGACAGCGCAGGCATTGCCGGACGGAAAACACAGCTTGCCAGGGTCAGCGAGGCGCTCAAAAAAGTGGCCGAAGGCACCAGCCGGTTAATCATTGCCGAGGGGGAACCCGGCATGGGCAAAACCAGCTTTCTGGCCACCATCCAGGAAAACCTGGAAAAAACCCGGCTGCGCCCGATCCGTATCAACGGGGTGGTCCAGGAAGCATTCCGACCCTATTACATGGCTGCATACGTTGCCATGGGCCTGATGAACCAGTTGCCGGACAAGGGCCTTTCGGTACTCGAATCCCTGGCCGATAAAGAGATTTCCCGGCTTGCCCAGGTGATCCCCCAGCTCAAGGGCGGCTCCCCGCCGGCTGCTGAAGACGATCCCCGGGAACGCGAAGCCATTTTTGAAACCTTTACCCGGTTTCTGGGCCGACTGGCCGGCAAAAAGCCCCTGGTTCTGCTCATTGACGACTTTCACTTCTGCGATCCGGCCTCGCTTCATTTGATCCGGATGCTCATGAAATCCGAGGACCTGCTGATATTTGTCTGTGCCACGGCATCCCTGGAGGAGCAAACCACAGGGGAATCCGTTCCCCTGGAGCTTTTCCGAAACGCTTACGCAGAAGAGCTCGACATCCAGAACTTTGTACTGACCCCGCTTGCAGAGGAGGATATTGCAAAATACCTCCGCATGCTCTTTTCGGGCCTTGATCTGCCAACCGGGCTGGGCAGTGAAATGGCCCGGGTCACCCAGGGCAATCCGCTGTTTCTGGTGGAACTGATCCGGAAAATGATCCGGGACGGCCATATTTTCATGCAGGAAGAAAAATGGTGCATCTCCTCTCCGGAGAAGGACTACTTCCCCCGCTCCCTGGAGGAAATCGTACATGACAAAATGGAAATCCTGGATGAACAAAGCCGAAAATTCCTGGACCGGGCCTCGGCGTTCGGGGAGACGAGTTTCCTGAGCATGCTGGCCGGCATTACCCGGGATCATTCAGCCCGGCTCTATGACATCGTCAAAACGGCTGAGGAACAGGGAATCGTGCACACCGAATTTGCCGAAAACGATGAGAACATCCGGTTTTCCAGCAAACAGGTCAGGAATATCATATACGACGGCATTTCCCCGGAAGAAAAACGGGTGCTTCACAGGGAAATCGGCGCGTACCAGGAAAAGCTCTTTGAACAAAACCTGCTGCCCTCGGCTTCATTTCTGGCCCATCATTTCAGCCGCGCAGATGACCCGGAAAAGGCCGGGGCCTGGGAAGAGTTCCAGAAAACCCGCAACCAACTGGTATTTGACGAGCGGGAAATCGGAAAAGGCCCCGATACGACCGAACCCGAGGTTGAAGAATCCCCCCCAACCCCCGGGACCGCGGAGGGGCTGGGCGAGGTTGCATTGAGCCGCCGGAGCCTTGAACTGATACCGTTTCTGCTGCGGGCCTTGCTGGTAGCCGTGCGCAATACCCGGCTGTATCCGGCCGGAAGCAAATCCGTGACCAGTGCGGCAAGGGACCTGCTCAAACTGCTGGAACGGATTTTTCAACTCAATGCCAGTGTTTCCGTGACCAGCCAGCAACAGAAAATCTGGATCAACGGGGAAGAAATCGAGTCCGGCAGCTGGCCCGCGCTGGCCGAAAAAATCCTGGAGCTTCTCGACCGGCTGGAAATCAAGTCCCTGGTCTTCAAGCAGGGCCTCACCGAGACCGAGCTGCAGACCCTGCTCGATGAAATCAGCCGGACAGACCGCAAAACCATCCCGCCCGGATTCTGGCAATCCTTTCTGCAAAACCGGGAACTGCCCCATATTGATATTCGCCAGGTGACTTATACGAAAATGCCCTCCGGCACGGCGGCGGGAAAAGAAACCGATCCCGGAACGGAAACCGAAATACCCCCGGAAATCATGGGACTGCGCCCGGACGCGGACACCCCGCACCCGGAACCGCATTTAAGAAAAATCCGCAGGGTAATCAGCCACCTGCTGGGCACCTACAGCCAGCTCAAACTCTATCCCGCCGGCGGGCCTGTGGCAAGAAGGGCGGTGTCGCGGCTGGCCAAAGAGCTCCATACGTATCTGTCAGAAAATCCGCAGCTTACCATTGCACGGATCGACCACGCGCTGCTGGTCAACGATATAAAAGTAGATCCCACGGGATTTGAGGCCCTTTCCGATGCCATGGTGAAAATGCTTACAAATGCGGGCTTGAGCAGCCTGACATTTTCAAAGGAAATTTCCGAAGACGATCTCCTCGCTTTTTTTAACATCCTGTTTCAGACTCCGGAGCAAAAGCTCAACAGCGCATTCTGGCAGGAGTTTTCCAGCACCCGGGACATGTCGGGCCTTTTTTTCGATCAGCGGATTTACAGGGTCCGTCAAATCCGCCCGCAGGCAGCCCTCGAAACCGAAGCGCAAGACATCTCCCCGAACCCGCAGCAAAGCACTGACCAGGAAACCTGGGCCGACAGTCCCGATCCGGCCCGGGAGCCCGAAGCATCAGAGTCTGTGCCGGTTGACCGGAGCGATGATGAAACCCTGGCCAGACAGCTTCGGGATCTGTTCCTAAACGACGAAACCGATCGCATATCCGCCATACTGGAACAGATTGCGCAGAAATTCCCGGAATCCGGAGATTCGGGGAAAAAGGCCATTCTCGATACTTTCGGCGCGGTTTTAAGTCCGCCCGATTGGCAGCCGAGCCCGGCGTATATTAACCTGTTTGTCAGACACCTGATTCCGGTTTTTGAAGCGGCCGAATACGGCGATCACCTGGACCAGGGCGCGGAAATACTGCACGAGGCCGCGGCGGAATTGATCCTGTTCAGTGAGTATCCTTCCGCGACCCGGATTTTCACCCGGCTGCAGGAACATTCCGGATTCGACGAAGCCGCCCCCGCAGAAGTCCGAAACCAGTCCCACGCCTTTGGAAAATACCTGGATCCCCGGATCGTGGACGCGCTCTGCTCGGATCTGAAGTCTTCGGACAAGCAGCGCCGCCAGGAGGCCGGCCAGCTCATCAGCACCATGGGCCAGGGCGTGGCACCGATGCTGGTGGACTTCATCCGGCAGGAAAAGGAAATTCACCCGCGGCGGCTGGCCGCGGAACTATTGGGCCGCCTGGGCCGCCCGGGCATTGAACAGCTCAAGCAGTCGTTGATCAACGAAAGCCACGCAGAGGAAAAATCGCGCATCCTGGAAGTCATCGATTCCGTGACCACGGACCTGGTCACGGAGCTCAAATACACCCTGATGGACCCCGAGGATCCGGTGCGGCATGCCGCCTTCCGGCTGGCCCGGCGATTGAACCGGGCCGAGGTAAACCGCCTGGTGGCCGAACTGGCTTACAGCCGGGACACCGAGCTGGCGGTATTAGCCATCCAAACCCTGGGCCGGCGGAAAGCGGAAAGCGTCTCGCGCACCTTGAGCGAGATCCTCACCACATCCTCGGACCCGGACGTGCTGATCGCGGCCTGCCGCGCCATGGGCCAAATCGGCAGTCCGGACTTCGTCCAGCCGCTGGCAAAAATCCTGCTGCCCAGGCGCAGGCTTTTCAGGCGCCGCAGGTATCCGAGCCGGGTGCGCATTGTCGCGGCCTACACCGTGTTCCAAATCCCCGGGGAGCACACGGAAGTCATGATACGGGAGCTCAAGCAGGACCCGGATGATCGGGTCCGGGAAGCAGTCTTGTTTTTTCATTCGTGATCGTCTGCGGGCCTCGAAAGATTGCAGCAGTCGCGCCCCGTTCTACTTTACCACCCGCAGATGGCCCATTTCCCGCAGGCGCTGCCCCAGTTTCTGCATGATGATAAATGCCGCATCGGAAATGTCCATGTCGCTTTTGCCGACCGCTTGGCAGCAGTCCTCCAGCAGCGCCGGGTTGCCGGAGGCAAGCCCGGACTGCTCGACAATGTAGCGGCGCAGATCATTTTCAAAATCATCCAGCGCTTTGCCCTCCCGGCCCGCAATCCGGGACTTGGTCTTTTTCGTCAACTGCTCCAGCAGCATCTCCACGGCCTCGTCCACGGTTTGGGGCAAAGCCGGTTCCCTGTCCGCTCCATGGACAGCGCCCGCATCCGCCGCGGACAAATTCGGCATGGCCCCGGAAATCGCATCAATATGCAGCACCATTTCCAGGAGATTCCAGACGATCTCGTAAATCCGGTCATCCTTGCTGGCGCGCGGGCCGGCCACGTTTAAAACCCGAATGTCATGCGCTCTTAACCACTCATACACGTCAATGGAGGCATCAAACACGATGACCTCGCCGATATTCACATGAAGACAGGGTTTGGCATGCTTTTCCGCCATCTCCCGGGTCAACAGGGAGCCGCCCACGAGATCCCCCCGGCTGACAATCAGGGTGCCGTCTGAATCAATCACGTTTTGTTCCGTGCGCTCCACATAACCGCCGCCGGCAAGCTCCTCGACGCGATACGACCCGTCAATGATGCCGTCTTCTGCCCGGCGCCCTTCAGGCACCCAGCCGCCGTGCTCAATGTCGTACTCGATGGCAAAGTCCAGGGCCGCCCGGTCCGCTCCGGTCTGCGCACCGGATATAATTTTTTCTATTTGCATGGTAGAATCATCAACTCGCTTGCATTTTCCGGATTAATCGGCATCACCGGGATAACCCCGGGCTGTCTGCCGGGTTTCTTGACTTCGACTTCCACCAAATGGCGCCCGGGGGCCTTGCTGTATCCCGCGCAAATCCCTGCAGCCTGCTCGATTACTTCGCAATGACCGCTTTTCGGCATCACGCCCACCGGCCCGGCAGTGGACCGCAGGCGGATCCGGGTATCTTCCCCGGGATCAAAAAACGACAGAATCCGTTCATTTTCCGACTTGTTTCTGCCCACGATAAGCTTGGCTTCAGGGGCCAGGCGCATATGCCGGCCGTACTTCAGCAATTCCAGCTCTCGCCGGGTCAACGCCGCGCAATGAGCCATCAGGTCTTCCAGGCGCTTTGAAAAACCCGGGTCCGTAAGCAGGCATCCGCCGGCAGGGGCCGGGTACTCTGTAACCCCGAAGGATTCGGCCAGAGCCATTTGCGGTTTTCGGCTGCGCCCGGAAAAATCGAGCAATGCCTCGCGATCTACCAAGCCCTGCTGCTCCATGGCGGTAACCGGCAGCTTCTTTGCAGAAAGCGGCCGCAGAATATATCCGTCAAATCCGGAACGCTTTTCCACATAGCGCAGGGAGGTTTTGGCCTGGGATTTGGGCCGCTGGCCCAGGACCTCGCCGGAAAACAGAAAATCCGCCCCGGTTTGCCCCATCATCTCCCCGGCAATGCGAAACATCAGGGCATGACAGTCCATGCAGGGGTTCATATACTGCCCGTATCCTGCCGGCGGATCGGTGAGCACGGGCAGGTACCGCTCGGTGATGTCCCGGACGATCAACGGGATACCGGTCATTTTTGAAGCCGCCCGGGCCTTGCTTGCCGAGAAAAACGGAGTTTCAAAACCGACCCATACCACTTCAACCCCCTGTCGCGCAAGCACCATGCCGGCCAGGATGCTGTCGAGCCCGCCCGAACAGAGGCCCAGGGCTTTGGGTTTGCTTTTGCCCGGATTCGTGGTATCCCATATATGGTTTTCCGTATTGGCGTATTCATTCATTGGTATTATAATGCCTGTATTTTTGTTAACATTATATCAAGATCCAAATGTCGAAACCCGAGACAACAACAAAACAGTAATTTTTTCAATGACAAAACCAAAAGACCGCATCCGGGAAATCCGCAGAATACTAAAGGCCCGTTACCCGGATGTCAAGACACAGCTCAGACATGACAACCCATTTCAGCTTCTGGTGGCCACAATTTTATCCGCCCAGTGCACGGATCGGCAGGTCAACGCGGTGACAGGGCCGTTGTTTCAAAAACTGAAAACCCCGGCCGATTTTGCCGCAGTCGACCTGCAGACCCTGGAGGCCCTGATCCGGCCGACCGGTTTTTACAGGAACAAGGCCCGGCACCTCCAAAACTGCGCCAGGGCGATACAGGAACGCTTCGGCGGCAATGTGCCGGAGACCATCGAGGACCTGGTGTCGCTTCCCGGCGTGGGCCGCAAAACCGCCAACGTGGTGCTCGGCGCGGCTTTCGGGATTCCGGGCATAGTGGTGGACACCCACGTGGCGCGCATTTCCCGGCGGCTCGATTTAACCACCAGCGAGGACCCGGAAAAAATCGAAACCGATCTCATGCAGATCATCCCCGAGGCCGAGTGGAACGATTTTTCCCTGCATCTGGTTTTCTTCGGCCGGCAGGTCTGCAAGGCCCGGAAGCCGAACTGCGGAAACTGCTTTATCGCCCACCTTTGTTACTCGGAAGACAAACGCACGACCGGAAACAGTCCATAGGGGCGAACTTGCGTGTGCTCCCGGGCAAAGGGCGGACACACAAGTCCTCCCCTAAGATGCCGTGTTCCCGGACAATACCACGGGAAACCCGACCTGGATGCGGTATCTCTGCTTAACGGGATCGGCCCGTTAACTCCTCGTATGCCCACTGGATTTCCACAAACTTATCCTGGGCCAGTTCCCGGAATTCATCTCCCAGGTGCGAAACCTTGTCCGGATGATACTGCTGCACCAGGCGGCGGTAGGCTTCGTGGATTTCTTCTTTGGATGCGCCCGGCTCAATACCGAGAATGGTATACGGGTCCTTTCTGCCGGTATCCTGCCGCCCGGATTTGCTGCCCCCGGCACCGCTGCTTTGCCGGCCGCCGGTTTTCCCCTGCTCACCGGGTTTCCCGCCAAACAGCCATCTGCCGATTTGCGACACGAAACCGGGCAGGCGCCCGGTTTTCATGTAATAAAAAATCATGGCCAGGATCCCGATATCATCAATCCACCCGGTGATCGGGAAGATATCCGGCAGCAGATCATAAGGCCAGACGATATAGATCAGCCCCAGCACCACGATGAGTATGACCCAGAACATGTTCATCAGCTTCTCAGGGTGGCGGTCAGGCGCAGGGGACTGGCCAGCAGATCCAATGCTGAGACAATGGAAGGACAGACCACGTCGGCACTTTGCAGGGTTTGCACGGCAGCGCCCTCTTCGAGCAGCACGCAGATGCCCAGGGCTGCGGCCTCAAGCATCATCCGGTCGTTTCTCCCGTTGCCGATAGCAGCGGTTTGTTCGGCGCCCAGATGCTTCACGTAATCGCGCTTGGCAACGGTCTGGTCCCCCCCGGGCAGGATGGAGAGATGACAGGGCATATCTTCCATCTCTGCTGCGGCTTTGCCAAAGGTGTCTGCCGTGAGCACATGCAGCTCCAGGCTGCCCGCGAGTTTTTCCAGGGCCGCCTGCACGCCCGCGGCCGGCACGCCGTCCACTGCCAGCGTGCCGTTGTAATCCATGACCACCTGATTTATGCTCAGGGTTCCATACCCGGGGATTTCAATATTCACAGCCCGCTCCTTTGGTTTTCCGGGATGATCTCACACAGATACGGATCCTCACGGATGATAAATGAAAACCATGAAACACACGCCTATCAATACAAAATGCCGATGTTTTGTCAAGAGCGGGGATCTGCCTTGAAAATCCGACTACTTTCTGTTACTGCTCCCTTGATCACTGCATTGCACTGAAATCCGACAAAAAAAACAAAAAGGGGAAAATATGTCGAGCCAATTTACCAAGGAAGAGTATCGCCGTTTAATGGACCTGGCCATGATCGCCAACTGGGTTCTGCACGTGTTTGAAACCGAGGAAAACCCCGAAACCCGGGATTATGACCAGGTGATCCACAAAATCTACGCCGGTGCCGAGGAGATGGGCCTGGGAGAGCTGGTCACAAGGGACGAGGAAACCGGCGCCTGCTATCCCACGCCGGACTATGAAGAGGAATCCGAGGTCATGGATCTGCTCGAGGACTTCGAGGACAACCTGTTCTGGTTCGGCATGGCCCAGCGCATGGCACTGAAAACCCTGGTGGACGAGGAAGGCATCGAGACCTATGACGAGCTTTTCGACGAGACCAACGCGGCCAAGTTAAAGGCCCTGGAAGCGCGGTTTGCCGAGGAATTCTACGAAAACGGGCTAAACAACATCAAGGCCGAGATCAATACGGACACCTCTGATATCGACATTTCCGATCAAGGAGAATAAGGTGGCGTGACGGCAAACTCAGCATCCGAACAAACCGACAACATACGGCACCTCATGGATACGGCCCTGGGCCGGCAGGCAGCTGATCTGGCGGTTATCAACGCCCGGGTCTTAAACGTGTTTACCGGCGAATTGCTGGAAAACCAGTGCGTCTGCGTCACCGCGGGAAAAATTGCCTACGTGGGACAGATCCGCCCGGAAATGACCGGCGCGGACACCCATGTAATCGATGCGGACGGCATGGTTGTGATACCCGGGTTTATTGACGGCCATGCCCATATCGCCGGCGGCTACTGCCCGGAAGAATTCCTGAACTACGCCATGCGCGGCGGCACCACCGCCGTGGTCACGGAAGTGTTTGAGTCCTATTTTTTCGCCGGTCTGGAAGGCGTTCTGGATTTTCTTGCGGCCTGCGCAGACCAGCCGATCAAGATTTTTGCCACGGCCCCGGCCATGGTCTCGATCAGCGGCTTGTCGGCCGGCATTGATCCGCAAGACCTGGCGCATCTGCTGGCCCGGCCCGAAATCCTGGGTATGGGTGAATCATACTGGCAGGGGGTCCTGCAGCATCCGGAAAAATATATTTCTGCATTTGAAGCGGTCCGCAGATCCGGAAAAACCCTGGAAGGACATACCGCCGGGGCGGGTGAACAAAAGCTGGCCGCCTACCTGGCCGCGGGCATTTCCTCCTGTCATGAGCCCATCACGGCAGAAGAAGCCCTTTCCCGGCTCCGCCAGGGTTTATGCGTCATGATCCGCGAAGGAAGCGTGCGGCGGGACCTGGAAGCGGTTTCCGAAATCCGGAACAAGGGCGCGGACCTGCGACGCGCCGCCCTGGTATCCGACGGTATCACGCCGGAAACTCTCGTGGAAAACGGATACATGGAAGCCATTGTACAAAAGGCCATTGACCTGGGATTCGCGCCGGTGGATGCCATCCGCATGGCCACTCTGAACGTGGCCGAACATTTCGGCATCGATCAGCAGATGGGGGCGGTGGCCCCGGGTCGGGATGCCGACTTCCTGCTGGTGCCGGACCTGGAGACCATCCGGGTCGAATGCGTGGTAAGCTGCGGCCGGATTATCGCCCGGCAAGGAAAACTGCTGGTTTCGCCCCGTTCCCACACATTTTCGGAAGCATCCGGAAATACGGTCAGCCTGCCCCGGGCTTTTACGGCAGATGATTTTGCGGTCCGCGCCCCGGATGAAAGACCGACCCGGCGCATCCGTGCCATGGAAATGGTCACGGACCTGGTGACCCGGGAAAAAATCCTGGATATGCCGGTCGCAGGCGGAGAAATTGCCGCAGATCCGGAAAAGGACATCAGCAAGGCGGCCGCCATCAACCGCAGGCAGGTCCCGGGCAGATGCTTTACCGGGTTTATCTTTGGTTTCGGCATTCATGCCGGTGCGCTTGCCTCCAGCGGGGCCTGGGACACCTCGGATCTCATCGTTGTGGGGGCGGATGAGGCGGACATGGCCGCGGCCGTAAACCGGATCCGCGAGACCGGGGGCGGCACTGTGGCGTTCAAAGACGGCCGTGTGGTTGCCGAACTGCCCCAGCCGGTGCTCGGCGTGATGTCCGAGCTGCCCATGGACCGGATCATTGAAGCCAACCGGGCGCTCAAGGCGGCTGCTCAAACACTGGGCATCGGCTTTCCAGACCCGGTGTTGAGCCTGATGACACTGACCGGCGCCGCCATTCCGTTTCTGCGCATCTGCGAACAGGGACTGGTGGATCTCAAGACCGGCAACACTGTAGACTTATTCGCAGATTAATTTTTCCAAAAAAATGCAGAAATTGACAATCATATATCCGTAGGGGCGAACCTGTGTGTTCGCCCTTTCCCCGGGTAAACACACAGGTTCGCCCCTGCAGTGCCTTGTCTTCGGGAAATGCCGTTAATCTCTGTCCGTAACATAGGGGTTGCGGCAGATCTGGTTTTGTAAATTCTGCCGTTGGAGTTTCGAATTTGTTTCGGGTTTCGATATTCGAATTTCACCTGCCCCGGCCTTTTGTTCAAAAACCGGCTATTTCCGCCACTCCAGGTCAGCCATGTAGGGAAAGTGATCCGAGGGGTAATAGCCGTTTTCCTGGTACTTGATGATTGAAGCATCGGAAACGCGCAGGGCGCTGCTGACCAGGATCCAGTCCATCCGGGTTGCCGTGGGGGAGCCGGTAAACGCGTGATGGGTAAAGCTCTCCAGCCCTTCCCCGCCTTCGAGCACCCGCCACGTATCAAAAAGCCCCACCTGCGGGTCGGTGAGCACTTGGTACACGTTCGCATCCGGGGCCTCGTTGAAATCGCCCATGAGAACCAGGGGATCGCAAAGATCCTTTGCCCACTGCGCGATAATCTCTGCCTGGTGAAAACGCGCCTGTACGCCCTTGTGATCCAAATGGGTGACCGCCGCGCAGAAATTTCTGCTTTCCGCTTTTGCCGTTTGAAGCTTTGCATAGCTGATCATCCGGGGAAAAGCACTGTCCCAGTCCTTGCTCAGGTGAACCTCGGGCGTTTTTGACAGCCAGAAATCCCTGCCGCCGGAAATCACAAACCGATCTTTTTTCACAAACAACGTGGGACACTGGATGACCTTGTCCGCCTCGCGATCCGGCATATGCGCGGCATATGCCGGCAGATGGCGCCGCAGGTACATCAGCTGGTCCCATTTGCCCTCCTGGGTGCCGAGAATATCGGGTGCATACTTCTGAATCATCCGCACGATCATATCCCTGCGATAAAACCATGCATTTTCACCATCCCGCTCATTTTCAAACCGCAGATTAAAAGTCATCACCCGCATTCGTCTGCCTGCTCCCTGGTCTTTTCGGTCCGGATATTTTTCTTGTCGACGATTTTATTGCAGATTTTCCGGGCACAGGCAATAACAAAGCAAAAACCCGGGGGGCCGGGACAACCCCGCCGGGCCCCACAGTCTGACTTAAGGCGCAACAAACCAATCGATTTTCCTTTGAATTCCGGAAAGCACGAACTCCCGGGAATTGCCGGGGCAACCGCATTTCGCGGCACTCGGGCGAACACACAGGTTCGCCCCTACGGCAGGGTTTTGAAGCCTTCCGGAATTAGACGGGTGAAACCGCCGAGGAGTTGGCCAGGGCGGGACGGCGGGTGATTTGCGCAGATGCATCGGGCGCGACAGCGGACGGCAGATGCGCAAACTTCCCTGCCGGCCCGACCCTGCGAAAATTCCTGAAGAATCGAATTGCTTTTTTGCAGGGCGCCGCATACTGGAAAAACCCGGCAGCCAACCAACGTTTGGTTGCTTGGGCGGGCTCGTTGTCATGATCGGAATCGGCATTTTTCCTTCGATTTCGATACCGATCCCGATTTCGATGCAGCAAGACTTGCGCGGTTCGGGGGGGGTAGGCGGGGGAAGTAAAATCTGATATACAAAGTTGATTACGCTGAATCGAAGGCAAGGAGGACGCATTGACAAAACCGGAAACCGATATTCCCGCAGACTGTTTTACAGGCCCACACCGGGTGGAACTCGGCGGGTGGATTGACTGCGCGCCGTTTGAAAAGCTTTTGAACATGCACCTCGAACAGGCGGAAAACGGAAAGGCCATACTGCATATGCCTTTCTGCCGGGAGTATGCCCAGGGGGCCGGTCTCATGCACGGCGGCGCCCTGGTCAGCCTGGCCGATACCGCGGTGGTCATGGCTATCAAGAGCCTGTTGCCGGAAAACTCCCACTTTGCTACTGTCGGCATGGAATCCAAATTCCTGTATCCTGTCAAATGCGGTATTGTCACGGCAAGAGCCACGGTAACCCGGCAGGAAGGCAGAACACTGGAAGGTGAAGCCACCGTGTACAACACGGATGGAAAAGCCGTGTTCTCATTTTCCTCGGTGTTCAAGATCGCCCGGGACATCCGGGTCCGGCAGCCGGAATAATCGGGGGCAAGCAAGCATACGAGCAAATCCCCGGGGTTAGGTGTGCCAGTTATCCCTTTGCGAAACCATTTGCCCGGTTTTTTCCTGCAGCCACCCGTCCAGGCCCGGCTCCAGGTAAAAGGTCGGTTCAAGCAGATCGGCATCCGGAGCGATCATGTCGGCCTGCCGCACCCGCCTTGCCAGCGGCGTTTCCGGATAAATGCGAATACCCGGAGTCAGCTTGACCGATTCCAGCTCCAGAGATTTTGCGAATTCAATGCTTTGGCAAACGGTTTGCCGGGTCTCGCCCGGCCCGCCCAGAAGCAGGAACCCCTTCCGCGAAATGCCGTATTGGCCCAACACGGATGCGGCCTGCCGGATATCGCCGGGCGAAAACCGCTTGTTCATCCCGGATAGCACCTCCGGATGACCGCTTTCAAATCCCAGGGCGGCACCGACACATCCGGCCCGGGCCATTTTTTCCGCCAGAGACGGCCGGATCCGAATGGGATAGACAATGGCCTGCCAGGCGATTTCCAGGCCCGCATCAATTATGGCATCACACAGATTTTGCGCATAGGTGGGCGGCAGGTTGAAAACGTTGTCCACAAAGAAAAAACGCCTGTATCCGGCACGCACATAGACTTTGAGATTTTCAATAACCGCGGAAACCGACTGGCGACGCATGACCCGCCCTTCAATGGCCGGGGTGGAACAATAGCTGCAGTTCATGGGGCATCCCCGCCGGGTTTGAAAAGGCACCCAGATCTGCTCGGCATCCACGTCCGAAGGGATATCCAGGTGCACGCCGGGCCGCGGCAGCGGAAACGCGTCCAGATCCCGCAGGCGCAGCGGCGGGCGCGCATTTTTCTGCCAGGGCAATATCAAACCCGGAACGTCGGATACGGACGCGTTTTGGACAAGCCGGTCAAGCAGCCGGCAGAACGCATGCTCTCCCTCCCCGCGTATGCCGTAGTCCCCCTTCAGGTAATGCAAAACCGCACGCGGAAAAATGCTGTATCCCGGGCCACCCAGAACCACCGGCGCCGAACTGCAGCGGCGGCATTCCTCAATCACCCTGCTGACCGGCGGCAGCAGAAAACGGGGGGATTCCCTGTTCTGGTCGTCGATATTGCGCACGGACAACCCGATTACCTCCGGGGAAAAATCGCCGATCATATCCGCCAGTACGCGGCTGACATGCCCGGGGCGCATCAGATTCAAAATCCGGATTTCATGCCCGGCCTGCTCTGCAGCAGCCGCCACCCGGGCCATGCCCACGGGCAGCACCGGCACGTTGATCTGTTCGGTATTGGCGGAAATCAGCAGAACCCGCATAGTTTCTCCCTGCTTGTTTGATTTCCATTGTTCCCTGCATTTTTGTTATAAACGCATGTTCTTTTCAGTTCAAACGCTTTGGCAGAAACCGAATTGAAAAAATCAACTTCCGGATAAAAAGGAGACGCAAACCCATGGAATGCAATCAGCAAAAAACCTTTCGCACTGCAACTGCACTTATGAACCCTGCGAGCGGAAAGGCATCTGCTGCGAGTGCATCCGCCTCCATTTGAAAAGCCGGCAGCCTCCGGCGTGCTGTTTTCCCGCGGATGCCGAAGCCACTTATGACCGCTCTTTTGAACATTTTACCCGGCTTATGCAATCCGGCACAATATAGCCTCCACCGGAAGTTTCAGCTACGTAGTGCCCGGGGAACACAAAGTGATTTGTTTTTTATCAAATTTGATGCGCCATCCTTTGTACCCCTTGTGGCCAATATTGTTTAAGAATACGGGAAACAATCATGGAACATCCGGATATCAGACGGATCACGGAAAACCTCCTGGCAGACCCGGCATACCGGGTCGATGAAAACGAGGCCCTGGCCCTGACCAAAGCCGCAGACCTGGAAATGATCGCCCGGTGGCAGGACTGCTCGGGCGCTGAACTGATTTCAAATAATAAAATATAGTTTTTTATTTTTTTGCATCGTTCAATTCGGGGGTTGGTATTGCCAAACCCGGGTCAAAGCATTATTGTAAATTGATAAGACATCCAAGTACAGTCAACGCATCCCCCAACCGGTGCAAACACCCAGGGAGGAACACATAAAATGACAAAGCACCGCAAAATCCTGTTGGTTTACCCGCACGTCCCGTCAAATACTTACTGGAGCTACAAATACGCGCTCGAATTCGTCAAAAAGCAAAGCGTCATGCCCCCGCTGGGGCTGCTTACCATAGCCGCCCGCTTTCCGGCGGATTACGAACTGAAGCTCGTGGACATGAACATCACGGACCTGGATGACCAGAGCCTGGAGTGGGCGGATGCCGTATTTGTATCCGCCATGATCGTCCAGAAACAGTCCATGGAAGAAGTGGTCCGGCGATGCAACCAAATGGGGAAAACCGTTGTGGCCGGCGGCCCCTATGTGACCAACAGCTATGATGAAATTACGGGTGTGGATCATATGCTGCGCGGCGAAGTGGATGCCACCCTCACGGATTTTCTAAGCGAACTGGACAACGGCACCGCCAAGCCCGTCTATGAAATGCCCAGGCACCCGGATATCTCCGACAACCCGGTGCCCAGATTCGAGCTCCTGGACCTGGACAAGTATGCTTCCATGGCGATCCAGTATTCCCGGGGATGCCCGTTTCACTGCGAATTCTGCGACATCTGGACGGTTTACGGCAACCGGCCGCGGCTCAAATCCGCCGGCACCCTTACAGCGGAACTCGACGCCCTGCGCGAACTGGGCTGGGAAGGCGCCGTGTTTCTCGTGGACGACAACTTCATCGGCAACAAGGGCCGGGTCAAACGGGAACTGCTGCCTGCGCTGAAGGCGTGGCAGGAAGAACACGACTATCCTTACCACTTCTTTACCGAAGCCAGTATCAACATGGCAGACGATGCCGACCTGATGACCGGGATGCGCGAGGCGGGATTCAACTCCGTGTTTATCGGCATTGAAACCCCCAGCCCCGAGGGCCTGGCAGAAACCGGCAAGACCCAGAATCTCAAATCCGACATGGAAGTTGCAGTCAGGACCATCCAGAGAAACGGTATCGAGGTGCTGGCCGGATTTATCCTGGGATTTGACAATGACACCCCGGATATTTTTGATCAGCAGATCGACTTCATCCAGAAAAACGCCATCCCCCAGGCCATGATCGGCCTGTTAAACGCACTTCCCGGAACCAGGCTCTATGAGCGCCTGGAAGCCGAGGGACGCATAGTGGGCCAGTCCTGTGGCAACAACACCCACAGCACGGAGACCAATTTTAAAACCATTATGGAGCCGGAGACCCTGCGCAGCGGATACAGAAAGATCCTGTCCAATCTCTACGATTTCCGGCTGAAGAACTATTTTGACAGGTGCAGCCATCTGCTCGACCGGATCGAACACCGGGAATTCTACGAGCGCAAAATCCGGTTCGAAGAAGTAAAAATCTTTTTCCGCTCCCTTTTCCGGCAGCCGTTTACCCCGTATGGCGCAAATTACCTGAAATATCTCGCTCGAAACCTCTTCAAAAACCGGGACCTGTTCGGCGAGGCAGTGACATTTGCCATTTACGGGCACCATTATCACACCATTACCCGGCAGACCCTGAAAAAGGAAAAAATCGCGGATATCCTGGACAAAAAATACCGGCAATTCACCGCAATGGTGAACCAGTACTCCGAGGCGGCCCGGACCGGATCCCGGCAGCAGTTTGACAGCGTCAAGAAGCTGTGGGACATGCGCATAAAATACCTCAAGCAGATGCAGCACAAAATTAACAAGCTGCATGAGGATTATCGCGGGGAACTGACCCGGAAATACGCCGATATGTCCATGCAGATGCGGGACATGCTGGCAAACATGGAAAACCGGCTTCTTTCTCTCCAGATGAAAACCGATTCCACAGGGAATCAATAACCCGGGCGGCTTTGAAAGCAAATGCTTGACATTTGAAATCGGATCTTTTATCAATTATCCATCATTTGCTGGAAGCACTTATTTGATAAAAGGGGCCGCACGTGGAATTTGCGCTCGACAAGTCCCGGAAGGAAATCCAGAAGGCGGTACGGGAATTTGCCAGGGGAAAATTTGACAAGGAAACCATTGTCGACCTGCTCCGCAGCGGGGAGTTTCCTTCTCAAATCTGGAAAAAAGCCGCTGAACTCGGATTTTTTGGCATTCATTTTCCGGAAGCATACGACGGCGGGGGGATGGACCTGCTAGACTACGCCCTTGCCGCTGAACAGATGTGCAAGCAGGACTCTGCCGCGGGTATTGCCCTGATGCTTGCCGGGTTCGGCGCGGAATGCCTTTTCCGGTTTGAAACCGGCCCGCCTGCAGACAAATATCTTCCCCTTGTGGCTGCCGGAAAAATGCGCGCGGCCGCCGCCCTGTTTGAATACAGTCAGGGGGCCGAACTGTCCGGAATTCAGACTACGGCTGTACAGGACGGAGATGCATGGATCTTAAACGGCACCAAGGTATACGTGCCAAACGGCGCAAGCGCCGGATTCTACGTGGTTCTGTGCAAAACCGGCCCGGATGCGGAGACCCCGAAAAACAACCTTTCCCTGATCGTTGCGGATACCGGTTCCCAAGGCATTACCGCAGCGCCCGCAGGCCCGAGCCTGGGCGGCAACCTGATTGATTTTGCCCATGTCACGTTTGAAAACGTCCGGGTACCCGCAGAAAACCGGATCGGCAAAACCGGCGCCGGGGC
>JAGXKN010000032.1 GCA_018335195.1 Desulfobacterales bacterium | reverse complement strand
GGGGAGAGGACCGCAGAGAACCACTCGAATGGGTTTTGCGGAATACTGGTTTTTATCCCAGAAAAATTTGATGCTTTCATCCCAGCTCCGCACTTTCTGGATCTCATCCAATACAAGCAGCACCGGATTGTCGCCTTCAGCCTTAATTTCAGCAGATCGCCAGGCCTGTTCGATCCAATCGGCCTCCGGGGGTGCCGGGGCGTCTGCTGATTCGTAGACTGTCGGGCCCCGCCATTTTTTCATGGCCTGGAGCAGTGCCGTAGTCTTGCCGACCTGCCTGGGGCCGGTGATCACCTGGATAAAAGGGTGTTTCTCATTTAATCTTTCAAGGAGCGTGTCAACGTTTTTACGCTGAAAATCAGGAAGTTGCATATTATATTACAGTTTGCTCAATGTTTTGAGTAATTTTGCTCAAAATATAAAAAATTGTGTTTGTTGCATAACAAGGTGATTCTGAGATGTCAAGCACGAGTTCCTCTACAGTCGTTTACGGTTTTTGTTGGCGAAAGCCCGTTTGTTTTCCGGCGGTTTTCTGGTAATATATTATTATAAAATTTGAGTTCTTGCTGGATTCGGTAAAGGAGGTTTCGGGCAAATGGCAATGGATGTAAGCGGGTTGCAGAAGGCCCATACCCGGCAGCTGGAGATCAATACTTACGGGCTGGAGCCGGACGGGGCGATCGTTGTGGGCAGTCTCAAAGACGAATGTTTTGTCTCCCGTTACCTGGTAAACGGGGATCAGCGGCCGCCGGGAACCATTCATCACATGATCGTCCGGATGAAAGTGCGCGGGCCTTCTCTGACAATTGAAGAAGTTGAAGCGGAAATGCCCACCGTGCCGCGGGCCGAATGCCGGCAGACCATTGACACGCTCACCCCGCTGAAGGGCATGCGCATTGCCTCGGGCTTTACCCTGAAGGTCAAGGAGCTGCTGGGCGGGCCGAAAAGCTGTGCGCACATGGTCTCCCTGGTGCTGGCCATGGCGCCGGCGGCAGTGCAGGGCGCCTGGTCGGCCGCATCGCAAAAACCGCTGGATCCGTCCATATATGCCGAGCGCGCCATGGGGTTTCTGACAGACACCTGCTGGGTCTGGCGCAGGGGCGGGCCCATGGAGCAGAGCCACCGCGAAGAGCTCAAGGATTATCTGGAAAGCAAATGAACCGGCTGACAAAAGATTACATCGTTTTTCCGCTGGATTTTTCAACTGCGGCAGAAGCCCGGAAATACGTGCGGCTTTTGTCCGGGCGGGTGGGCATGTTCAAGGTGGGCCTGGAGCTGTTTATCCGCAGCGGAGCCGAGGTCCTGGAAACCATCCGCAAAGAGGGCAGGGCCAGAATATTTCTGGATTTAAAGCTCCATGACATCCCGGTAACCGTGTCCCGGGCCATGGAGCAGATTGCGGCGTGGCGGGCGGCATACACCACGGTGCACTGCGCGGAAAGCCGGGCCATGCTTCAGGCCGCGGTCGAGGGTGCCGGCCTCAAGACAAGGGTGCTCGGGGTGACAGTGCTCACCAGCGTGTCCGGCAGGGACCTGCAGGAATCCGGTCTTGATTCGGCCTATGCAGACGATCCGGGCGCACTGGTGATAAAGCGTGCGCAGATGGCTTATGATGCCGGGTGCGCCGGCGTGGTCTGCTCCGGTCAGGAGGTTGCGGAAATCAAGCGCCGTTTCGGCGACCGGTTTGTCACCATGGTGCCCGGCATCCGGCCGGGCTGGGCCGTGGAAGCAGATGACCAGAAGCGGGTGGTCACCCCGGGCCGGGCGGTTCAAAACGGGGCGGATTACCTGGTCATCGGCCGGCCCATTCGGGATGCGGGCGATCCGGTGGATGCCGTGGAGATGATTACCTCGGAAATCGAGGACGCGCTGGCAGGCAGGTAGGGCTGCCTGTTTAAACCATGTAAAAAAAGTTTCTGCGCACAGGTTATGGATCCGAAAATCATCAAACTTTTTGAGAAAATGAAGGCCAACAATTTTTTCTGGAGTTATTCCAAAGAAATTTCGGCAGCGGACATCCGGCCCGAAATCCTTGTGGAAACCGTTTTGAAATACGGGGATGTTCGGGATATTGAGCTGATTTTTGAGTTTTACGGCCGGGACTACATTCTGGATGTTTGGTCAAAACGGATCCTCTTTGACAGCCGTTTCCGGAAACTGAACTTTTATCTGGCAAAGGTTTTCTTTGAAGTGGATCCCGAGCAGATCAAAAAGGAAAGGCCGGACGATGACAGAGGAAATAAACTTCGAATGCTTGCTTCCCGCCACGCGACAGGTGCTGGAAAAACTGAGAGATGAATCCCGATTTCTGGCCGATTACGTAATGGTGGGCGGATCTGCTTTATCTCTGCGCCTTTGTCACCGGTTTAGCGAGGATCTGGATTTTTTCGCTTTCGGCAACAGATTTGATAAAAAACCGATATTCGATTTTTTCAGAGGATCGGATTACCGGATGATAAATGACACTCAGGATCAGGTCGATCTGGTCTATGAGGGGGTGCGGATCACTTTCTTTAATGCAAACAGGGATTTTCTCAGGCCGGCGGAGGCGTCTTCGCTCAATGTGGCATCCTTTGAACTGCTGGCGGGCATGAAGGTGCACACTCTTTTTCTGCGCGCCACGTATCGCGATTATTACGATCTTTATGTGATCTCGCAGAAGATGGGCTTAAGTGAGATGTATCAGGCGGCATTGCGGTTTATTGATGGACTCAATTATAAGCTGTTTTCCATGGCCTTGATATATGTGGATGATATTGCCGATGACAACATTTCCCACTTAAAACCGCAATTTCACATCACCAAACAGCAGATCAGCGAGTACTTTGTTTCAAAACTGAAAAATCCGTAATTTGCGGCCACAGTCTGCTAAATCCCGAAAAACAGCCGCTTGAAGATAAATGCCAGGATTACAAGGGCAACCACAAGCACGACGATGAGCTGATTCGGGGAAAAGCGTTTCATTTGTGCGTCGGCCGTTTATTGGCTGTCCAGGTCAAAGGCGGTGTGCAGGGCGCGCACGGCCAGCTCGGTGTATTTTTCCTCGATCACGCAGGAAATGCGGATCTCCGAGGTGCTGATCATCAGGATGTTTATGTTTTCCGCAGCCAGGGCGGCAAACATCTTTGATGCCACGCCCGAGTGGCTGCGCATGCCCACGCCGATCACCGATACCTTGGCGATGTTTTCATCGCCGAGCACCTCGGCTGCGCCGATTTCCTCGGCCACCTTTTTTTCAACCGCCATGGACGCATCAAAATCGGATTTTGGCACGGTGAAAGTCAGGTCGGTCATGTTGCTCAGGCGGGTATTCTGGATGATCATGTCCACGCTGATGCCGGCTTCTGCCACCGGCGTGAGGATCCTGGATGCGATGCCCGGCTGATCCGGGACCTTGCGCAGGGTAATGCGGGACTCGTTTTTGCTCTGGGTGACCCCGGATACCACCACTTTTTCCATATTGGCATCTTCATGCACCACCATGGTTCCTTCCTCCTGGTTAAACGATGATCTGACGTGTATGGGTACGTCGTATTTCTTGGCAAATTCCACCGAGCGGATCTGGAGCACCTTGGCGCCCAGGCTGGCCATTTCCAGCATTTCATCGTAAGAGATGCGCGAGAGCTTCCGCGCCTTGCCGCAGATATTGGGATCCGCGGTGTAGATCCCGTCCACGTCCGTGTAGATTTCGCACCGATCCGCCTTCAGTCCCGCTGCCACGGCCACGGCCGACGTATCCGACCCGCCGCGGCCCAGGGTGGTGATATCTCCGGATGCGTCCATGCCCTGGAATCCGGCCACCACCACGATTTGTCCTTCTGCCAGAAGCGACTTGATGCGCTCGGCCCCGATATCCAGGATGCGGGCCTTTGTATAGCGGTTGTCTGTCAGGATTTCGGCCTGGTAGCCCAGCATGGAGCGAGCCTTGTATCCCATGGCCTGCAGGGTCATGGCCATCAGCGAAACGGTCGTCTGTTCGCCGGTGGCCAGAAGCACGTCCATTTCCCGCGCATCCGGCGGGGTGTGGATCTTTTCCGCCATGGAAATGAGCTGGTCTGTGACACCGCTCATGGCGGACAGGATCACCACCACGTCATTTCCCTGATCCCGGGTCCGGGCGATGCGTTCGGCCACGTTGCGGATCCGGTCCAGGTCGCCCACCGAGGTGCCGCCGTATTTTTGCACGATCAGGGCCATAATGATCCTTTTTCGTTGCTGAAAAGGTTTGCAGTGTAGGTTGTCAGAATTTAATCAAACGCTATTTGATGCTTCAGGCATAAATCCGAAGCACAAAATTCGAAATCCGAAACAAAGATAAAAATTCGAATTTGTCAATTATCAAAACAGAAAAAATGATGGAGTCTACTTTTGATGGTTATTCGCGTCTCGCATTTGGCCCTTTATCCGATATCGGAAATCCGGATTTTTTCATGGCTTCTACCAGATCCGGGGCTGGGGGTCCATAGAAAAACAGGGAAAACCGGCGGGTGTCATCCCCGGTGTCCTCGATCTGGATGACGATATCCGGATCCGGGCTTTCCTCGGGCAGCCGATCGGCCCATTCCACGGCAGCCAGGCAGTTGCCGGAGAGAATTTCGTCCAGGCCGATGTCCGCAAGTTCGCCCGGGTCTTCAATTCGGTAGAGATCCACATGATACAGGGTTCTGCGGCCCGGGTACTCATTGACCAGGGTGTAGGTCGGGCTGGTGACCGGGATGTTTTCGGCCACCCCCAGGCCCCGGGCCAAACCCTGGATGAAAACGGTTTTGCCCGCACCCAGGTCTCCGCTTAAGCCGATGATAAAGGGACGGTCCAGCAGGCCGCCCAGGTGCCGGCCCAGGTTGAATGTGTCCAGGGCGCTTTTGGTTTCAATGCGCAGGTGCATGGTCAATTCCCGTCAAAAAATGGGATGGCAGTCATGGGCAATGTCCTTGAATGTGCCGTCAATGACCTGCCTGATGGTTTCGGGTATGTGGTGCATGACATCTGTTGCAATATATCCGAAGGGGCCGCGGGTTTGGCTCATGATATCAGCGGCGGCCCCGTGCAGGTAAACCCCCAGGTGGCATGCGCTTTCAGTGGAAATCCCCTGTGCGAGAAAGCCCGCGATCATGCCGGTGAGCACGTCGCCCATGCCGCCCGAGGCCATGCCCGGATTGCCGGTGGGATTGACAAACGCCCGGCCGTCCGGGTGGGCGACCACCGTGCGCGCGCCCTTGAGCACCAGGTGGACCTGGTGGTTTTGGGCGAACGCCCGGGCTGCGGCGATGCGGTCCGCTTGGATATCCGCCGTGTTGGCATCGGCCAGCCGCGCCATTTCCCCGGGATGCGGGGTGAAGATCACTTCTGAGCGCTTTTTGGCAAGCACCGCGGTGTTTGCCGCCAGGTTGTTTAGCCCGTCGGCATCCGCCACCACCGGCACCGGGCTTTTTTCAATCAGCTCGTGCACGAGTTTTTCCGTGTCCTTTTCCGTGCCCATGCCCGGCCCCAGGGCCAGGCAGGTTTTGTCCGAAAGCAGGGAGAGAATTTCATCGGCGTTGTTCCCGCCGAGAAATCCTTTTCCGTCGTCTGCCAGGGGATGGGTCATGGCTTCTGTGGCCTGGGCCGCAATGGATGCATTCAGGCTTTGGGCCACTGCCAGGGTCACCAGGCCGGCGCCGGCCCGCAGGGCGGACATGGCGGTCATGGCCGCGGCCCCGGTTTTGCCGATACCGCCGGCTGCGGCCAGCACATGCCCGGTCTGCCCCTTATGGGCCTGCAGGTCCCGGGGAGAAATCCGTGATCGGATCTTTCCGGCAGTCAGCAGTTGATTTTTCGGGTCCACGTACTGGACGATATACGGCGGAATGCCGATGTCGATAACCGAAAGCCGGCCCGTGTACTCGGCCCCGGGAAGCAGCATGTGGCCGAGCTTGGCAAAGCCGAATGTGGCCGTGGCATCTGCCTGCACGCATATGCCGCAGGGGCGGCCGGTCTCCGTGTGCAGCCCGGAGGCGATGTCCACGGAAAACAAGGGTGTTCGCGCATTGTTCATGAAATCGATGACTTCCCGGAAATACCCCCGGACCTCGGAATCCAGGCCGGTGCCCAGTATGGCGTCCACCAGCAGGTCCCGGCCCGCGATTTCCTCCTTGTACCGGGAAAAGGAAAGCTCGTCGGGCAGTTCAACAATCGGGATGCCCAGGGTTTCCGCCAGGTTGAAGTTGGCCGCGGCATCGCCTTTGAGCCAGCTGCGCTCGGCCAGCAGGTATACCGAGACGTCCACGCCGTGCTGGGCCAGGTACCGCGCGATTACGAATCCGTCTCCTCCGTTGTTGCCTTTTCCCGCGATCACGGCAACAGACCGGGTGTATACGTCGGGCCAGTTTTCAAAGATCACCCGGGTGGCCCCGCGGCCCGCGTTTTCCATGAGCAGCCGGCCGGGCAGCTCGAAATTCTCGATGGTCCGCCGGTCCATGTCCCGCATTTCGTCTGCTGTCAGAAGATACATTACAGTTCCTTTATCAGGTTCCGCATTTCCCGGACCGCTTTTTCCATGCCCGTGAGCGCGGCCCGGGAGACAATGCTGTGGCCGATGCTGAATTCGTCAATGATCCGGTGTCCGGCAAAATAGCCGATCGTGTTGTAGCAGAGGCCGTGGCCCGCGTTTACGCCCAGCTCCAGGTGGTGTGCCAGCCGGGCGGCTTCCATGACATCGGAAAACCGGCGCTGTTTTTCGCCCGGGGTCGGAGCGTCGCAAAAGGCGCCGGTGTGAATCTCCACCATGTCCGCATCCGCATCTGTCGAGGCCCGGATCTGGCTGCTTTCCGGATCCACAAACAGGCTGACGGCAATGCCTGCGGCCTGAAGGGTTTGCACTGCCTGCCCGACGGATTCGGAAAGGCCCTGCACGTCCAGGCCGCCCTCGGTGGTCAGCTCGTTTCTTTTTTCCGGCACCAGGGTCACAAGATCCGGCTTTACCTCTACGGCAATCTTGAGCATCTCGTCGGTTGCCGCCATTTCCAGGATCAGCCGGGACAAAACGGTTTTTCTCAGCAGGTAAACATCGCGGTCCTGGATGTGGCGACGATCCTCGCGCAGGTGAACAACAATGCCGTCTGCACCACCGAGTTCGGCCAGCGCGGCCGCGTGCACGGGGTCCGGGTACCGGGTGGAGCCGCCCCGGGCCTGGCGCAGGGTGGCGATGTGATCAACGTTTATGGCTAAACCCGCCATGGTTCCTTCCTTTTAAATGGTGCAAGGCATAATCTAATGCAGCCTCAAGTTCCTTCAAAATATTCCATGATACCACGAAGCACACGAAGAATCACGAAGGCAGATTCGTAAGGATTAAGTCTTCGTGTGCTTCGTGATCTTCGTGGTTGTGTTTAAGCGATACTGCTCATGATGTTTCTCCGGTGCGCAGGTATGCCATCAACTGCCGGCTTTTTGCGTCCATTTCCGCAGCGTCCTGCTCGCTGGTTTCATGATCGTATCCCAAAAGATGAAGTATACCATGGACAAGCAGTTCCGTAAACCGTTCCTCCATGGAATATCCCGCATCCGCAGCCTCTCGCGCTGCGGTGTCCACAGAGATCACCACGTCGCCGAGCAGTTCGGGTTCGATATCCGGAAGATCCCCGCCGCCCATGGGAAAGGCGATCACGTTGGTGGGCCCGGTCCGGCCCAGGTAATCCCGGTTGAGTTCCGAGATATGGTCATCGTCTGTGATGAGCAGCGAGAGTTCCGCCTCGGTCTTGCCCAGGGCGCTTAGGAGGGTTTTGGCCGTGGTCCGGATTTGCTCCGTTGATATTTTGTGCTGATGCTGCTGGTTGGTGATCAGTACGGCCATTTGTAACCGTTCACGGTTTTCAGTTTACAGTTCACGGTTTTTATTTAATGCATTCGTTAATGCCCGGCATTTAGATATTGATTTTATTTCCTGAATCAGTTCTTTTGCATCGCCACCAGAGAAAATCTGAGTCATTGTTAATCTGCATGATTTTTTCCAGATTTTCAACTTTTCAAAAGAAGAACCCATAAATACATTTTGCTTTCTGCCTGCAGACAGGCGGTCTGTTGTTATCAACTGAAAACCGTAAACTGTGAACCGTAAACCGTTACGGCCATTCTTTCGCTCTCTGCTTCGGCGGCGCGGCGGCGTTTACTCGGAGGCGGTCCTTTTTTCGTGTTTTTCGTATGCGTCGATGATTTTCTGCACCAGCTTGTGGCGCACCACATCTTGTTTTGAAAAAAAGACAAATTCAATGCCCGCGATTCCGTACAGCAGGTCCCGGGCCTGGACAAGCCCCGAGGCCCGGTTGCCGGGCAGATCACTCTGGGTGATGTCCCCGGTGATCACCGCCTTGGAGTTAAACCCGATCCGGGTGAGAAACATTTTCATCTGCTCGGAAGTGGAGTTCTGGGCTTCATCGAGAATGATAAAAGAATCGTTCAAGGTCCGGCCGCGCATGAATGCCAGGGGGGCCACCTCGATGACGTCTTTTTCGATGAGGCCCGCGGTCTTCTCAAAGGTCATCATGTCGTGCAGGGCGTCGTAGAGGGGCCGGAGGTAGGGGTTGACCTTTTCGGCCAGGTCCCCCGGCAGAAAGCCCAGGGCCTCGCCCGCCTCAACTGCCGGCCGGGTGAGGATGATTCGGTGGACCTGTTTTTTGGCCAGGGCGGCCACGGCCATTGCCATGGCCAGGTAGGTTTTGCCGGTGCCTGCCGGTCCGATGCCGAAGACAATGTCATGATGGCGGATGGCGTCGATGTATTGCTTCTGAACGGGGCTTTTGGGCGTAATGGTGCGTTTGCCCGAGGTCACGTACACCGTGTCCAGGAATATGTCTTTAAGGTTGACGTTGCAGTCCCGGCAAAGTACGTTTGCCGCATAATCCACGTCCTTTGGATAAACCGGGAAGCCCTCTTTTAAAAGGCTGTAGAGCTGGTTGAGGATTTCCCGGGCAAGTTCGGCGGCCACGGTGTCGCCCTCGATGATCACGGTATTTCCGCGGGCGTGAATTGCGGCCCCGGAGGTTTCCTCAACGCGGTGCAGGTGGTCGTTGTGTACACCGAAAAGGCTTTTGGCCAGGTCGGTGTCCGGAAACGTCATTTCGGTTTTGGTCTGTTCCTTGTAATTCATTGGCGTGTTTTTGGCGCTTGTCTGTGTTTGTATTTTTGTATAAGGATAACTTGTCTATAACACGGAAAATTTATATTTTGCAATTCTCAAACTGACTTTTTACGAGACGATCATTCCGGGGTCCGCGTTAATCCAGGCCGCCCGGGTAAAGGAGCATCGGTGTTAAATCCGTTTGACATGGTCGTGGTTGTGATTCTCGGCTTTTGCATGATCAGCGGCGCATTCCGGGGCATTATACGGGAGGCGGCCGCAATTTCGGGCGTGCTGGGCGGGTTTTATGCGGCTTTTGTTTTTTATGACCGGCTCGCACCGGTGTTTTCCGGGTTCATCGAAAATCCGCATTATCGCTATGTCGCGGCCTTTCTGCTGCTTTTCTTCGGGGTTTTTGCAGCGGCCATGCTGCTGGGCATGCTGATCCGGGCAATGGTACAGCTCATGCTGCTCGGCGTGGTGGACCGGATTTGCGGCTCATTGTTCGGTGCGGTAAAAGGCGTGATCATTGCTTCCCTGCTGTTTGTGCTGCTCAGCGCATTTCTGCCGGACACGGGCAAGGGGGTGGTCAAGGATTCCGTGTTTGCCCCCCATATTCACACGGTGGCTGCGGGCATCATGCGGGTGATTCCCGAAGAGGCCCGCAGCGCGTTTGTGGATCGCATCCGGGAGATGAAGCGGAAATGGGAAGAAACCCGGGCGGAACCCGGCAGGCCCCGAGCCCCGGGCGGCGGGCGGAGCTTTGCGCTATCCGGCATAGGCGGCACAGTAAATCTGAATAAAGGATGTGTGGCTGTCAAATGCGATTTCCGGCAGCCGGTCCGGGTCAAACCATCCCACATCCCCGGCATCATCCCCGGCTGTGGGCGTGCCTGAAAAGCTGCGCACCAGAAAACCGATCATCAGGATGGTTTCATAAACCGTTCCGCCGTTGGTCATCACCCCAAGCAGCATATCGATTTTTCCGCAAATCCCGGTTTCCTCGGAAAGCTCTCGCAGGGCGCCTTGTTCGGGTGTTTCGTCGGTTTCCAGGAATCCCCCGGGCAGACACCAGTACCCGATTTTGGGTTCAATGTTGCGCTTGACCAGCAGTACCCGGCTTTTTTTATCCACTGCGACAATGCATGTGGCCGGCACGGGATTTTCATAAAGGGGAACGGCGCAGGTACTGCAGTAATCCCGCATCCGCCCCTCCACGAGTTTTTCCGCCAGGTGCCGCCCGCAGTATGGGCAGAAGCTTTTTTTCTTCATGGATCCGTCTGCAGGTTCATCAGTCTTCAAAGTTGCCGGATGCGCCCCGGTCCCGGTTAATTTCAGATGCCCGCGCACGGATTTTCTCCGGGGTCCATTGGTCCGGGTCTTCGATGCGGTCGACCTTGGGCCCGGGGTCATGGGATCCGGCCGCCAGGATTTCGTTAAGGGCAATGGGCGCGGTGTCCCTGCAGTTAAACACGTCTGTGAGCAGGGTGTAGACAAATTCGGCCACCCGGTCGGCCATGCGCTCCCGGACTTCTCTGGGCTGGGCCAGCAGCCGGCTTTCAAAGGGCAGGTTGAGTTTCTTGTAGTCGCCCTTTTTCAGCCCCTTGGATTCCGCGTGGACGGTCATCTCTGCCCAGGTCTGCTCGGTTACGCCCTGGTCTTTGACCTTGATGAAATTGCCGTTTTCATCGAGCCGGGCGTTGCCGTAGTCGTTTACTTCCAGGCCCCAGGAGATCATCTGCAGGGAGGTGGCCACATTGGCCTTGGTGGTCCGGGTCTCCCCGGCGATGCGCCGCAGGCGATCGGAGCTGTTGCCCGAGGTCCCGTGCTGGGCCCCGGATACCTTATAGGCGGATACCGCCTCGTGGACTTCAGCGGTCAGCTCCACCTGGATGCCCTCGGATCCGGCTTCAATGCCGTGGGAGGTGCCGTTGTTCAGCGCGATCCAGTCCGGAAAGATGTCGTGGGCATTTAATCCCTGGATGAGAAAGAGCGCTTCCTGGGGCGTGGACAGTCCGGTGCTGCCCTTGATTTCCCCGACCTCGGTTTCGCGGCCTGCCCATCGGGGCACGTACGGCCACAGCTCGATGCTGGCCAAGAGGTTGTCCGCATCCGACATGTGCGAGGCGTCAATGGCAATGGAGGTGATGCCGGCGTCAAACATGCTGGGAATCTCGGTTCTGGCATACGCCACGTCTTCAGGGCCCTTGATGCCGTAGTGGTCTGCGTGAACGGCAACAGGGACGGTAATGTTGAGCTCGTTGCACAGGTCATCAACAAGCCGGGCGATGTTGTAGAAGTTGACTGCGCAGTATCCGCTTTCTGATTTTGCGATTTCAATGATAATTGCGGCATTGGCCCGCTGGGCCGCTATCAGGGCGCCGCGGATGGCGAAATAGTTCCTTCCGTTGGCGGCCATGGCAATGGCCCGGCCTTTTTTGAGCATGGCCCGGTCGATGAACCTGCCGCTGACAATCAATGCCCGGGAATTGGGAAACAGTTCGGCAACGTTGGGCGGCCGGCCGATTCGCAGTGCCTGTTCAAACGCGTCCTGGTAATCCGTCATGTCCTCGCTCCCTTCTTGTCGCAGTCTATTTTTCTGTCTATGCTTAATTATTACCACGAAGCACGCCGGGCGCACGAAGAAAAACCAACCCGGAATACACGGGTTCGGGTTTTCGGCATGATTCGGGGCCGGGTTCCGATCCCTTCATTTGTGTGTGTCTATCGAGCTTCACGGGGAATTTTCATATTTGCCGGCACTGGCATCCTGCCGGAGTTGTTCGAGAATTTCCAGGATTTCGTTTTTCCGGGATTCGGGTGCGGCAATCTCGCCCCATCCCTTCTGCATCTGAAACAGCCCGTCATATGCCGTGTCATGGTGGGACCGGATGCGGTGTGGGATGCCGCGTTCCTCGAGAATCGAACCGAGCAGCTGGGCTTCAAACGGGTTGTCCAGGCCGGAAATACGGACGTATTCCGCGTTTTCATGTTCGTGTAAATTCATGGAAATTCGATTGAAGTCTGAACGTTAAATGTGGTATGTATCTGAACATAGTTAACTACGGGATACCCTTGTACATAAATAAAGGCGCAGGCGCATTTTGCAACCCGGGGGACATATAAATAAGCGCTTTTTTGTTTCGTGGTTCAGAAGTTA
Organism: Desulfobacterales bacterium; assembly: GCA_018335195.1. Lineage (GTDB taxonomy): Bacteria > Desulfobacterota > Desulfobacteria > Desulfobacterales > Desulfosalsimonadaceae > Desulfosalsimonas. The sequence continues at coordinate 27,979 of JAGXKN010000032.1, read as the reverse complement.
ATATAAATGCGCGGCTTTTGGACTGTCAATACATATATAGGGTGGGTGTATGGACAAGGTGTTGATTGTTGAGAGGGATCCGGAACTTCTGGCCGATATCCGCAGGGGCCTGGACAAGGTGCAGCAGTTCGAGGTGCTCACTGCCGGCGACGGGGATGAGGCTCTTTCCGTAATGTCTTCCCATTATATTTCCGTGCTGGCCACCGATATAGAGACCCCCACCCTGGATGCGCTTGAACTGCTGGCATACATGTCTCAGAAGCATCCCAACACCCCGTGTATCGTGATGACCGACCGCGGCAAGCCGTGGTTTAAAAAGCGCATCAGCCAGCAGTCATTTCTCTACCACCTGGAAAAGCCGTTTGAAATCAAATCCCTTGTGTCCGCCCTGTTTGTGGGATTACACCTGCGCGATGAAGGCCAGAGCGCCAAGGGCATGACCATGGCCAGCCTGCTGCCCTTAATCGAGCTTCAGCAGAAGACCTGCCGCATGCAGGTCCGCGCCGAGGGAAAGCGAAAAGGCTACCTTTATTTTGACAGCGGGGAAATCATTGACGCGCATTGCGGAAAGCTCCCTGTTGACGATGCCGCCCGCGAGATGGCGTCCTGGAACCGGATTTCCTTTGTCCTGTCGGATTTGCCCCGCCGCAGAAGCCGGCGGCGGATCAAGACCAAGCTCATGGATTTTGCCGAGGCTACCTGGAGCAGGGGGTTTAACCCGGCACCGGCCGGGGATTCAGAGGATTCCGGGAACCCCGGGAATTCCGAAGACACCGGGGAAGCCGGTGCCGACCGGGAGGAAGTCATTACCCTGGAAGATGAGGTCATCGAGCTCTTCGACGAGGTGGAAGAGGGTGAGGCCGAGGAGGAAGAAGCCGACACGGATTCCGAGACAGATGCCGAGGCAAAGGCCCGGTCCGTCGGCCCGGAGATTACCCCGGAGACTCGGCAGAAGGCTGCCGAATGGCTGGAAACCATCGTCTCGGAGCTCCGGGACATCCGGGATTGCCGGACCATTGCCTTGGTTGATACCGGGGGAAACGTGCTGGTAAAGCGTCAGGGCGGCGGCGAGGACGTGGAGAAGCTGGCATACGCCATGAGCGAGATCCTGGCAACCGCAAGAAAGACGGCCGCCGGCCTGGGCCTGGACCATGCCCGATCTTTCACCCTCCATGCCCGGGACGTCATTGTGATCACACAGCAGCTTGAAGACCTTACCAGCGTTCCCCTGTGCGCGCTGGTAACCTGCGGCGCCCGCAGCAACTGGTCTTTTATCAAAAGCCGGCTGGATGAGCTCAGCTTTTAGCCACGGCAACCGCGATCCCGTTTAATACCGCGGTTGCAGACAGCCAGTCCACCTCGCCCGGGGTGAGGCGGTTCGTGTTTACCCCCGGGTTCTGACTTGCCACGCGCATCTGCACGCCTTCCATGTCATGGCCCCAGCCGTGGGGCAGGCTCACCACACCGGGCATGATTTGTTCAGTGATTTCCACGGGCGCGCAAATGCCGGCCGCATCCGATGTGATTTCTGCAAAATCCCCGTTTTCAAGGCCCAGGGCGCCGGCGTCGTCGGGATGCACCTGCAGGGTGCACGGATTGTTCTTGGACAGCGCCGGGATGTTGTGCATCCAGGAGTTATTGGTCCGCAGGTGCCGCCTTCCGATGAGTTCCAGGGTCCGCTTTTCCGGCCGGCCGGTTCGGGCCGGTGTTTTGATTTGCGCCATGGCGCTGCGCAGCTGTTGGGGAAACAGGTGAATTTTGCCGTCCGGGGTGGCAAGCGCCTTTTCGATCCAGGAGGATAGCGGACCCAGATCCATGCCGTGGGGGCTTGCAGACAGCCTGTCAAAATTGATCCCGTCGGGCTTGAGGCCGAAATTGTCGCCATACGGGCCGATGCGCAGCAGAAAATCCAGTATCCGTTCCGGGCCACGCCGGCCCGAAAGCATGCCGATCAGGTCGTCCCTGGTGACACCGGCTTTTTCCGGCCCGCCCATGGCGCGGATCAAGTTTTCCGCCAAGCCGCCGAGGATCTGGTCTGCCACCTGTCCGGGGTCTGCTGCGGCGCCCCTTCCGGAGGCGATATGGGTCAAGTGGGCCAAGATTTCCCACTTGTCTTTTTCGCCCGGGGCCTTTTCTAGCACCGGCGGCGAATACGCGGCAAAGTTGCGCACCGAGAGCCCGTGAAAGAAAAAGTCGTAATGACCGTGGCACAAAAGCGAGGCCGGCGGCAGGATCACGTCGGCCCGGCGGGTGGTTTCGTTGATGTAATAGTCCACGCAGACCATGAAATCCAGTTTTGCCAGGGCCGCATCCAGCCGCTGGCTTTCGGGCACGGCCACCACCGGGTTGCCGGCAATGGTGATCAGGGACCGGATCTGCCCGTCGCCCGGGGTTTCCATTTCTTCTGCCATCAATGCCGCGGGCAGTTCGCCGGCCACTTCGGCTGCACCGGAAACCCGGGAATGCCAACGCCCCGTGGCAAAACCTTTTTTCGGGATGCTGCCGTCAGGCACGTGGGCCGGCCGGGCAAACCCGGTGCCGCCCTGCCGGTCCAGGTTGCCGGTCAGGATGTTGACCGCTTCAATAAGCCAGGAGCAAAGCGTTCCGTGCCGGACCGTGCTGGTGCCCATCCGGCCGTAGACGGCGCACTTGTCCGCTTCGGCGATCTGCCGGGCCAGCCGGGTGATTTCATCTGCCGGCACCCGGCAGACGGATTCGGCAGCCGCCGGGGTCCATTCGGATACCGCATCTTTGAGGTCCGCGATATCCCCGGGGTCGATCAGGTCAGCCAGGTGCCTGGTGGAAACCAGCTCTTGCGCAAATAGCACGTGTATGATTGCGCACAGCATGTAGACGTCCGTGCCGGGCCGGATAAACAGGTGGCGGTCTGCGGCCTGTGCCGTGCGGGTTTCTGCCGGGTCAATGACGATCATCTGCCCGCCGCGCGCTTGCAGCGCGCGCACCCGGCCCGGAAAGTCCGGGGCGGTCATAAGGCTGCCGTTGGAGACAAACGGATTGGCGCCAAAGACCACGAACAGATCCGTGCGGTCCACGTCCGGCACCGGGATGCGCCCCGGGTTGCCGTAAATCCATCCGCAGGCCGCCATCTTGGGCATCTGGTCAACCGTTGATGCGGAATAGAAGTTTTTCGTTCTTAATGCTTTGACCAGCGGTCGGATAAACAGGCCGCCGGCCATGGTATGGGTATTGGGATTGCCCAGATACAGGGCCAACGCGTCATTGCCGGATTCCTCCCGGATTCGGGCAAGGTTGCTTTCCACAAGGCGCAAGGCCTCGTCCCATCCGGCTTCCCTGAAACTCCCGTTTTCTTTGATCATCGGGGTTCTCAGCCGGTCCGGGTCCGTGTGGAGATCTTTCAGCGCAATCCCCTTGGGGCAGCAAAACCCTTGGCTCATGGGATGTTGCTGATCGCCCCGGATTTTTTCCACCCGGTCGCCCGAAAGCGTGATTTCCAGGCCGCAGCCGGCCTCGCACAAGGGACAGACGCGATACGCGCGCGTTTGTGTCATGACAGCTCCTTTCTCTGAATGGGCACTTCCTATGGGATAGATCTATTTTTAATATTTTTCAGCCATGGCGAATTTTGTTCAGGTCCCCTTTGTACCACATCCGCACCAAAAAACAAAAACCCCAAAAAGGGGACATATCTATTTTTCGCGAAAAATAGATATGTCCCCTTTTTGGAAATCGTCCTTTTTGCCGGGCGTTGCATTTTGGCGCGTGTTCTATTATGTTTGAATGCGTTTTTGTGCGAATATACCGTGAACAGGCGTGGTGGGGCATGCGGTTTTTCAGGGACTTCAATCTGCTGATTCTGCTGGCGGTGGTGATGTTTGCCGTTACCGGCGGCAGCCTGGTGGGGCCGATCCTGCCGGAGATGATGAACCTGGCCGGGGCTACCAGCAAAAACGTGGGCCTGGCCCTGAGCGCTTACACGTTTTCCGCCATGGTGGCCACGCCGCTGCTTGGGCCGGTGGCCGACCGGTTCGGCAGAAAGCGCGTGATCGTGCCCGCGGTGATGCTTTTTGGGGTGGCCGGGCTGCTGATCACTTTCACCCGTTCGTTCTGGCTGGTACTGGTGTGGCGGGCACTGCAGGGCATCGGCGTGGGCGGCATGTTAAATACCGTGGTCGCCGCCATCGGGGATATGTACCAGGAACCGGATCGGAGCCGGGCCATGGGCTATCGGATCACGGTCCAGGGGTTGACCAATGCCACGGTGCCTTTTGTTTCCGGCGCGATTGCCACCATGGCCTGGTTTCTGCCGTTTTACATCCATTCGGCCGCCATCGTGCTGGCCATTATTGCCGCGCTCAAGCTCCGGGAACCGGCCGGCACTTCCAGGACCGGGCGTTACATGATGCGGGCGCTTCGGGCCATTGCCCATACCCGGGCCGTCTGGCTGTTTTTTTCCAACTTCATGGGTTTTGTGCTGCTCTACGGCATCGTGGTGTACATGCCCATCCTGGTGGTGGAGCAGTTCGATTTGACCACCCTGCATTCCGGGCTGGGCATTTCCGTGGCTGCCGGTGTTTCGGCCCTGGTGGCCTCTCAGGCCGGGCGCCTCAGCAGCCGCTTTCCGGAGGAAATCCGGGTGTTGTGGGGATTTGCCTGCTGCGGGGCAAGCCACCTGCTTTCGGGACTTGCGCCTTCCTACCCGGTTTTGCTGGTGTTCATGGGAATCTGGGGCCTGGGCTTCGGCGTGCTCATGCCCACGCTGAATTCCGCGGCCGCCGGGCTGGTTTCTACGGAATTGCGCGCGGGTGTGCTTTCGGTTTTCACCCTGCTGATTTATTTGGGCCAGACGGTTTCGCCGCCGTTTTTTGCCCTGTTTGTCCGGGATTCGATTGTGCGGGGCGCTTTTTTTGCAGGAAGCGCTGCCGCCCTTATCCCGCTGCTGTTTACGCTGTACATGGTTGTCATTAAGGGACGTTCATAAAATTATAAATTTTCCGAGTTGTCTTCGGAAAATTTATAATTTTATGAACGTCCCCTTCTTCAGGGCACCGGCATGACCGCGAAAATAAATGTGCTCCAGATGGCATGCGAGAGAATGACCGGGGAAATATCTGCAAACCGCCAGTACATCAAGCCCCAGAAGGCCCCGGCAACGCCTGCGGCCCCGATGAGCATGAAGTTTCCCGACCAGACGTGAACCCCGGCATAAAGCGCGGTTGCAAGAAGCCAGCCGGCAGGGCGGCCGAATCTCACCATGAGATGGCGCTGCAGATAGCCCCGCCAGTAAATTTCTTCGCACGGGCCGGTGACAAAAAACAGCAGCAGCACGATGATCCAGGTGGATGTGCCTTCGCCCTTGCCGTAGATGGCCCCGACCTGGTCTGCCGCAAAAGGGAAAACTGCCGTGGAAACGGCCTTTCCCGCCCAGAAGATCAGGTACAGCAAAACAGCCGAAAAAACCCCGATGCAGATGCTGCGCCAGTTCAGGGTAAAGCGAAAAACCGCAGGCTGCAGGGTAAGCGACAGTGCCGCAAGCACCAGGGCGGAAATCGAAATCTTGAACCAGAAAACGCCCCACTGCAGGTAAAATGTGGCAAACCAGAGCACTGCCGCCAGAACGATGGTGGCTGCCACGGGTTTCCAGCTAAACCGGTATTGGCTCAAACTAGGGCCTCCATAATCAGAGAGATCAATAGCAGAATCCCGAATGCCGTATCGAGCTGCGCGGTACGCGCATCTGCGTCATCGGGGATTTTCTTTACCATGATCCGGAAAATTTTCACTGCCAGGGGCAGCGAGAGAAATACGATCAGGGACCAGAAAGAAAGCACCCCGAAGCCCACCATGATCAGGATGCTTGCGTATGCCAGGGCTACCAGCCCGGCATACAGGTAAAACCCTTTTTTTGCGCCCAGGACAATGGCAATGGTACGGATGTGCCGGCTTTTGTCATGGGAAATGTCGCGCAGGTTGTTTGCCAGCAGCACCAGGGCCACGATCACGCCGAAGGGAATGCTGATCCACAATGCCTCCGGGCTGAAGCTCTGGCGCTGGACAAAGTAGGTGCCCTCCACCATGAGCGGACCCCACATGAGAAACACGGAAAATTCGCCCAGGGCCACGTACTTGTAGCTGATCGGCGGGGCCGTGTAGGTCAGGCTTGCGGCAATGCCGATGACACCGAGCACGAGGATGGGCCAGCCCCGGGTGGCGGCCAGCCCCAGGCCGATGAGCGCTCCTGCAAAAAACAGGATGTATGCAGCTTTGCGCACGTTTTCCGGCAGCAGTTTGCCTTCCACCAGGGGATGGGGCCGGTATTGTGCGGTGCCGACCTCTGCGCTGTCCACCCCGCTTTGCACGTCATAGTAATCATTGATCAGGTTGGTGGCTGCATGCAGCAGCACCGCGCCCGCCAAAGTGAGCGCAAACAGTCCCCACGAAAACGGCCCGTCAATGGCAGCCACGGCGCCGCCCACCCCGATGGAGATCGCGGTCATGATAAAGGACCAGGGACGGCTGGCCAGAAACCAGTTGCGGTAAAGTTTTGTCAATTCTTCCAAGCCTGCCTGAGTGTTTCGCCACGGAGGTCCGCCCGGGAGTTTAAGCGGATATCCGGAAATGTCGACATCTTGATGAAGCGGTAACATACGATATCCCGTGCCGCTCGTCAAGGACCAAGCCGGATTCAATCAATGCCGGAGCCGGGCATCGGGGTTTTCTACGATCCTGCAGCCGGCGGAGGAATATGCTGCAAATCGCTTTTTCACCCCCTGGAAGACACCGCAGCCCGTTATCGGCCGGATCAATTGCTGAAAAAAGGGGACAGATCTATTTTTTTTGATTTTTTAAGTAAAGGGAAATTTTTTGACATTCCAGTGGATAAACGATATGCGCAATATATGCCTAGGGAAAAGCGATTACTTCTTGCCAACTTTCCGCATCATATTATCCAACGGGGGCACAACCGGCAGGCAGTTTTTGCCGGAGAAGGGGATTATCGATTTTATTTGAAAAATCTCGAGGAGTTAAAATTCGAGTTCGCGTGCAGGGTGTATACCTATTGTCTTATGCCCAACCATGTGCACCTTGTCATTGATCCGGGAGATGCGCCGGAGAACCTGAGTCGGCTCATGAAGCACCTTGCCGGCCGCCAGACCCGATATGTCAATAAAAAAACAAAGAGAAGCGGCACCCTTTGGGAGGGCCGCTTTAAATCCAGTCCGATTGCTGCAAATGAATATCTGCTTGCCTGTTGACGCTATGTAGAGTTAAATCCATTGCGTGCCGGCCTTATCGAGGACTCTACGCGCTATCCTTGGTCAAGCTGCGGGGTGCGCACGGGGCTGAAAAAATGCGAATGGCTTGACTTTGACCCATACTATATGGAATTTGGAAAAACACCTGAAAGCAGGGCACAGCGCTATCGAAAATGGCTTCTGGGAACCGTTGAGAAAAAGGAAACGGGGCTGATCCGGGAAGCTGCCCAGAGAGGAAAATTAACCGCGAGCCGGCAGATTGAGCAGGAAATCTCGCGGCAAACCGGTCGCCGGATTGAACTGCGGGCCCCCGGCAGGCCAAAGAAAAAATAGATCTGTCCCCTTTTTGAGGTCTGATTATGCCGCAGTGGAATGATAAAGCCGCGGAACTGGCATGGAAATACGTCAACAGCACCAATTGTCATGTTTTTCTCACAGGCCGGGCCGGCACGGGCAAGACCACGTTTCTGCATGATGTGCGCAATCGCACCCACAAGAACACCATTGTTGCCGCCCCCACCGGCATTGCTGCCATCAATGCCCGGGGCGTGACCCTTCATTCCCTGTTTCAGCTTCCGTTTGGCGCCTTTGTTCCCGAAGAGCCCGACTTCGGCCGGTTTTCGCCCGATGTTGAGTTAAACACCCCCCGGGCCCTGCGCCGCAGCCTGAAAATGCAGGCCACCAAGCGCAATATGTTAAGAAAGCTGGAGCTGCTGATCATCGACGAGGTGAGCATGCTGCGGGCCGATCTGCTCGATGCCATTGACGCGGTATTGCGCTGGATCCGGCGCAGGCCGGATGCCGCCTTCGGCGGTGTCCAGGTGCTTTTTATCGGCGATCTCCAGCAGCTGCCGCCGGTGATCAAGGATGCCGAATGGCGGGAATTAAAAGCGTATTACCCAACGATGTTTTTTTTCGGCGCGCGCGCCCTGGCCGATCACCAGCCGGTATACATCGAGCTTCGGCACATTTACCGGCAAAGTGATGAGCAATTTATTTCCATTTTAAATCATCTGCGCGACGGGCAGATCACAGGGGCGGACATCGAGTGCTTAAACCGCCGCTGCCGGGACGAATCCGCAGCCGGCCCGGAAGACGGATATGTTTATCTGACTACGCACAACCGCAAGGCCGACCGGATCAACCAGGCAGAGCTGGAAAAGCTGCCCGGAAAGATTTTCCGGTACAACGCGGAGGTCAAGGGCACCTTTGATGCCCGCACCTATCCGATCGAGCCTGAGCTTTGCCTGAAAAAAAATGCCCAGGTGATGTTTATCAAAAACGATCCCACAGGCGAGCAGCGCTTTTTCAACGGCAAGATCGGAAAAGTCGAGGAAGTGTGCGAAAACGGCGTGAAGGTGGGTTTTGCCGACCAGCGCCCTTCGGTGTGGGTAGAGCCGTATACCTGGGAGAACAAGCGCTACACCCTGGACAAGCAGACCAGCGAAATCGCGGAGAAAGTGGTTGGCACGTTTGTTCATTTTCCCCTGAAGCTGGCCTGGGCCATTACGATTCACAAAAGCCAGGGCCTGACCTTTGACCGGGCCATCATTGACGTCTCCCGGGCATTTGCCGCCGGCCAGGTCTACGTGGCATTGTCCCGGCTCACCACGCTGGACGGGCTCGTGCTTACCAGTCCCTTCGAGTTTCGGGAATTTCCCCGGGAGCCGGCACTGGCGGATTTTACCCGCCGCAATGCGCAGCCCGAAGCCCTGGAAGAGGACCTGGCCCAACACGCGCTTGCCTATTTGGGAAAAATCGTCCGGGAGGCATTTGATTTCAATGCCCTGGCCCGGGAGGTGAATTTCCACCTGCGCACCTATACCAAGGATGCGGCGCATTCCAGAAAGCAGCAGTACCTGGAATGGGCCCGCACCCTGCAGGCGGATCTCAAACCGGTCAAGGACGTGGGGGATAAATTCTTAAAGCAGCTCGAGCGGATCCTGGCAGAAACACGGGCAGATGACCTGGCCCATCTCAGGCAGCGCGTGCATGCGGCCAAAGGGTATTTTGAACCGATTCTGACCGGTTTCTGCGAGCGGATCCGCCAGCATCAGGCGGATTTGAAGGCGCAGAAAACCGGTCTTAAGCAATACATCCGGGAAATCACCACACTTGAACAACAGTTTTACGGCCAGGTGCAGAAAATCGAAAAAGCCCTGGCACTGATCGACTCATTTGCCGGCGGGCATGAGCTGACAAGAGCGGATCTGGGCGGGCCGCCGGAAAACGCCCGCGAATCCGTCGCGGCCGGAAAAGCCGCTGCGCCCAAAAACAAGGCCGGCTCAAAGAAAAAAACCGATACCAAGACCGAAACCCTCCGGCTTTTCAACCAGGGCAAAACCCCGGAGGAAATTGCCGAGGCCCGCGGCCTTACAGCCCGAACCATCCAAAACCACCTGGCCCACTGGGTCCGGCAGGGCGAACTCGACATTGCCCGCCTGGTTTCCCGGCAAGCCCTGGAGGAAGTCACAGCCGCCTTTAAGCACCTGGAAACGCCCTATCTCAGGCCGGTTTATGAGTTTTTCGCCGGAAAATACGATTACGGCACCCTGAATTTCACCGCGGCCTTTCTCAAGCAGGTGCAAAAAAAATAAACACAGGCCTTGCCTTTTTGTTATTGACAAGCGCGGCCGGCTTGATTATGAGTATATGCCAATCCCCATCACAGAAGATGCGGTTTTTAAGGATCCGTTACGAATAAAAAAAGCCACGAAGGCAAGGACTGGCCGCAGGCCTGTGTTTTGCCTTCGTGGCTTTTTTTTATTCCGGGAAGTGATTCTTGACTTATGCGCAGACCTGTTGGTAATAAAAAATGGTTAAGGTGTGATTTGCTTAATAGGGAATCCCGTGAAAATCGGGAGCGGTCCCGCCGCTGTAACCCTGTTTCGCCGCTGAGGCGAAAATCTTTTCAGCACCAGACGCCACTGTCCGGTCGAAGCCGGGCGGGAAGGCTGCTGAAAAGACAGGGGAGCCAGAAGACCTGCCTTAACCGATACATCGGCGGCCTGCGGTGGTTCAGGTGCCGAACCTCCGATGTGGATACAACAGGGGCCAAGAAAACTGGGTGCAGCCCTTCAGGCACGATTGCGATGTGCCTGGAGGGCTTTTTTTATGGATCCGGATCGGCCCTGAAAATACGGGAGACAGGTCAATGCGCATGAAAAAAAGGCGATTTTCAGAAAACCGCGGTTTCGGATGCAGGCTGCTGCCGGCGGTGATCGTGCTTTTTTGCGTGCAGATCGCTGTTGTCTCGGCTGCCGCCGGCAGAAGCGTGGAAAAGGACACCAACGATGACGGCAGAATCGACCGGATCGCGGTTTTTGATGAAAACGACCGGATTGCGCGCCTGGCGCTTGACTCCGACAATGACGGGCGGATGGATCAGTTTCAGTACTACAAGAATGAAACCGTGGTGCGCGTTGAGCGGGACACGGATGCAGACGGGCGGATCGAGACCATTGATTATTTTTCCGGCGGCACGCGCAAGCGCAGGGAGCGCACCGACGAAAGCGGTCAGGTCATCCGCGTGACATTTTTTGACAGCGACGGCCGGCCGCAGAAGATTAAGTCGGATACCACCGGCAGCGGTTTTTTTGACACCATATACCGGTTTGAAAACGGCAAATTGAAATCTTCAACCCGGGACGCAAACGAAAACGGAATAATCGACCAATGGCAGAGCTTTCGGGGGAACCGCCCGCTTGCACGCCGGGTGGATCATAACGAAGACGGCATATATGAGCGCATCATTTTTTATAACAGCCAGGGCGAGCCCGAAGAAAGCCATCATGATCTTTCAGGCGACGGCAAACTCGAAACCATGCGGTATTACGAAAACGGGGAGATCGCTGTTCAGAAAAAAGACACCGATTATGACGGCCGGGTCGATGAAGTCACGGAGTTTCGCGGCAGTCAGCCGGTCAGACAAAAAAAGGATGCCAACTGCGACGGCCGCTTTGACGTATTCACGGAGTTTAAGGACGGTAGCCCGGTTTTCCGGGAAAAAGACAGCAACCATGACGGCAAGTCAGATATCTTCACCCGGTTTGACAAAAAGGGGCAGGTCAAAAAGATCGAAGAAGACACCCGGCATACCGGCAATATTGACCGGATCCGGTATTTTGAAGCCGGCCAACCCGTGCGCATGGCATCCGATGCAGACGGCGACGGGTTCCTGGAAACCGTGACCTATTTTGAAAACGGGAAAATCCGCCGGCAGACCCGGGATGAAAACCAGGACGGCAAGCCGGATACCACGATCTACTTTAACGCCGAAGAGCAAAGGGAAAAAGTAGAAAGTGACACGAATTTCAACGGATCTGCGGATACCTGGCAGTATTACGAAAACGGGGAGCTTTCCCGGCTGGAAAAGGATGAAAGCGCAGATGGCCGGGTGGATCTACGGGCGTTTTATGAAAACGGGGATAAGCGCAAAGTGATCAAGGATGCCGACGGGGACGGGCATTTTGAAGTTACCCAGCGCTTTGGCCATGCTGAATGGTCCATGGTCATGGAACGCGACACGGACGCCGATCAGACCCCGGAGGCCCGGTATTTTTATAAACAGGGCGTGCTCAGGCAGAAGACCGCAGACGAAAACAATGACGGGGAAATGGATTTCCGGGAGTTCTACGACAACGCCGAAAAGCTGACAAAAGCCATTGAATACGGCAGCGGCCCAAAGGATCCAGACCTGGTATGGTTCTACAATGACTCGGAAGAACCGGTCCGCGCGCAAAAGGATCAAAACGGGGATGGAAACGCGGATGTCTGGTTTTATTACACCAACGGGCGGATCCGACGGGTCGAGGAAGACCGCAATGCCGACGGCGCCCCGGATATCTGGGAAACCTATGATGAATCCGGCGCCCTTATCAAACGGGAAAAGGATTTGAACTATGACGGCGCCCCGGATGTCGCAGAAGGGGAACAGGCCGATGCAGAAACCGGTAGGGCCGCAGAGGCGCTGACGGATAAACAAACCGGAACCAATTCGGAGGAAAACCAATGATTGAATTTTTGTCCAAGGGGGGCGTGCTGGTTGTCCCGATACTGCTTTGCTCCGTGCTGGCGCTGGCCATATTTGCCGAGCGGCTGATTCATTTCACCCGGCTCAAAAGCCGGGGCGCGGGGCTTGCGGAAAAGGTGGTGGCCCAAATTCGCAAGGGCAACGATCAGGGCGCCTACGAGACCGCGATTCAGAGCCGTTCCCCAATGGGACAAGTTTTGAGTCAGGCGCTCGGGGTCAGGCACCAGGACCGGGAGATCCTGGAATCCGTGATTACGCATGCCACGGATACCGAGGTCCGCAAGCTATCCAGTTACACCCAGGCGCTTGCCACTATCGGCAATATTGCGCCACTGCTGGGGCTTCTCGGTACCGTGATCGGAATGATCAAGGCGTTCATGGTGATCCAGCAGATGGGCGGCAAGGTCAATGCCGCAGTACTTGCCGGCGGCATCTGGGAGGCCATGCTGACCACCGCCCTGGGCCTGGCAGTGGCGCTGCCCACCATGGTGGCCCATTCGTATCTGATCTCCCGGATCGAAAAATATGAAGCCCGCCTCCAGGAGGGCGCTGTGGCCTTTTTAACGGCCGTGGCAGACCGGAAATAAAAATCCGGTGCGGCCTGCAGACCGCGTGCGGCCGCCGGTCGGGAAGTACCAAAAAGAAACAAGGAAAAAAGCTTATGGCTTTGAGATTTAAAAAGCGCGAGCGCTACATGATCCAGGCCCCGCTGACTTCGCTGATCGATATTGTCTTTATGCTGCTGATCTATTTTCTGCTGACCACGAACTTCATGGTGGAGGAAGGCATACAGGTCAAGCTGCCCCAGGCAAAGGCCTCGGCGCCCCAGGCGCAAAAGGAGATTACGGTCCATGTGGACCAAAGCGGGCAGGCTTATCTCATGGACGAGGCCGTGGAAATGGACCAGCTCTACACCCGGCTAAACAAGATGATCGGCAGCGACTCTGACCGCCTGGTGGTGGTCAAGTCGGATCGCAGGGTGGTCTTAAACAAGGCCGTAAAGGTCATGGACATTGCCAAGGCGGCGGGGGCCGCACGGCTGTGTCTGGCCACGGAAAGGGAGAATTTCCGGCCGTGAGTCTCGAAAACGACGAAAAACAGCCCAACTGGGTGCTGTGGGCCATGGTGGTGGTTTCCCTGGGAATACACCTGGTCATTTTCGTGCGCATTGCCGATCTTTATGATTCAGACACCCGGCGGGTCATCGAGCTGACCGTAAGGGAGGAAAACCCCTGGCAGCGATCCATTCCACAGCCCCGGATGCACAGAAAAGCCCCCGAGGTCAATGAGGTCAGCAAGATCGACGCCGCCAAACCCGAGGTGCCGGATATAAAAATGGATCCGGTGGATGCCGATGTGCCGGATACCATTTCCGAGGAAATTTCAGCGCCGGACACCACGGGGCTTTCCGCGGACGTGGCGGACTGGCAGCCGGATGCCGGGGGCGCAGGCCGGTATGTGACCCGGAAGGACTATTTTGAGATGCTGCGCCTTAAAATCGAAAGCAGCAAGGAGTATCCGGAATCCGCCCGAAGAAAACAGCTCCAGGGCCGGGTGGTGGTGGGTTTTACCCTGGATCCGGACGGAACGCTGAGCTCGGCGGAAATCGTTGAATCTTCGCGCCATCCGGAGCTGGACCGGGCGGCATTGAAAGCGGTCAAACAGGCGGCGCCGTTTCCCCGGCCGCCGGGCCGCCTGTTTGACGGCCCACTCCGGATGAACATCCCCGTCTTGTTCGAGTTAAGGTGATCCCCGGGATTGTCCGGGCCCTGTAAAATTTTTTTAATACCCTTCCGGCGGGACAAATCCGCCGAGGACCTCGGAGACCAATTTTGCCGCCTGGATCGGGGTGCGGTCCTCGAGATAGGGGCCCACGATCTGAATGCCCACGGGCAGGCCTTCCCTTGTACGGCCTGCGGGAATCACTGTTGCGGGCAGGTAGACCACGCCGGTCAGCCCGGCCCACCCCATTAAGTCCATGTATTCGCGCTGCTTTCCGTTTACCGTGATCCGGCGGTCATACAGGTACTGCTGGTCATGGGCAATGGCCGGCAAGGGGGCGACCGGGCAGAGCAGCACGTCAAATTCGCGGAAAAAATCCGCCCAGCTCTGGCGCAGGAGCTGACGCAGGCCGTCTCTGATGACCCAGTCCCGGTGAATCTGCGTGGCGCCGCGCAGATGGCGGGCCAGGTATGACTGATCATTTGGCGAAAGCGTCTTGACGTCTTCGAGCCATTTGTTGAAATATTTGTCCGGCGTGCCCGCGCCCATGACGGCTGCCAGCAGGCTCAAAAAGCAGTCATGGCTGCCGGCAAAATCCACGTTCGGCCGTTTGTCGGCAATATGGGCCTTTTTGGCAGACAGCCGGTCCACGGCATTCTGGAGCACCTCTCCCACGGAACTGTCCACCGGGCAGACCGGGTCGTCCATCCACAGCCCGATTCTGAGGTCTTTGAGGTTGTTCCTGCGGGGCTCGGGCAGGCGGATCTGCCGCCCCCGCCGTTCTGCCGGTTCCGGTGCGGCCAGCAGGTCCATGGCCAGGGAAATGTCGTCAATGCTTCTGGCCAGAGGTCCCACCACCATGATGTCCAGGCAAATGCCGTGTTCGTCCGTAAAAATTCCGGGATGCGGCGGAATGTGGCCCTTCTGGGGCACGATGCCGTAGCTGGGCTTGTGCCCGTATAAGCCGCAGAAATGCGCCGGCGTGCGGATTGACCCCCCGATGTCGCTGCCGATCTCCAGGCAGCAGAGGCCCGCGCTCAAAGCCGCGGCCGCCCCGCCTGAGGACCCGCCGGGAGTGCGCGCCGTATTCCACGGGTTATTGCTCTGGCCGTAGACCTTGTTGAAACTCTGAAGGTCGCCGCCGTAGAGGGGAACATTGGTTTTTCCGAATACCACGGCGCCGGCATCGATGTAGGACTGCACCGCTTCGGCGTGTTTTTCCGGCATGTGATTTTTCAGGGCCGGGGATCCGGAAGTACACGGCATGCCGACAACCTCCAGGGTGTCCTTGATGGTTACCGGAACCCCGTGAAGCGGTCCCCACAACTCGCCCCGGGCAAGGGCCGTGTCTGCTTTTTCCGCCCGCTCGCGGGCCGACTCGGGGCAGGTCTGCACGATCGCGTTTAACTGCGGATTAAACCGCTGGACCCGTTCAAGGTAATATTCAAGCAGTTCGACAGCGGAAATCTGGCCCGTACGGATGGCTGCGGCCTGCTCCAGGGCGGATTGAAAAGCCGGTTCATTCATGTTCACTCCTTTCTTTGATTAATAAATGAGTGTATCCGAAAAAACACGGTTGTGCAAGGGAGGCAAACAACAGGCACGGCAGGGTTTTTGAAATTTTTTTATTCCGGATGGCTGTATCTGTTGCATTTTTGTGAGATTCTGATATAATATCATTTGATTAAAGACATTCCCCCGACCATTTGCGGGTAAACCCGGACCGGAGAACTGTTCGGCACGGTTCTTGTATTGTTTTTATTTTGGTGTTTTGTGTTCAGGCGGCCTTCAAGGTGCCGGAAAAGGAACGATCGGATGCGATATTCGCCTTCTCAATACAGATCCTACATAAGGGCGCTGAAACGCCGCAGGCGCGGCAGAAGAGCAGTTCCATGGGGCTTTGCCGCCCTGCTGCTGGTTTTTCTGGGTGCATATGCGGTTCTGCAGGCAAGCAACGTTCCGTCTGCCCATACACTTGGCTCTCAGGAGTCCCGCCTGGAAGTCAGCCCTTTATCCGAGCATGCAGAGAAAAACAATAACGGCCCGGCTTCGAATCCGGCTGCCCGAAACGCCTGGGAACAGGATTTCGGGTCCCTGCTGGAGAAAAAGCAGATCACGGTTTCTGCAGGCGACACCCTGATCAACATCCTGCACCGGGCCGGGCTCGCTAGTCCGGAGGCCTACCAAGTCGTGCGCGAGCTTCAGAAAAGTTTTGATCCGGCAAAACTTCGCCAGGGCCATGAGCTGACCTTGTCTTTTGTGAATAACCAGGAAAATAATGCGGTTTTCCAGGGCCTGAGCCTCAGGCTGGATGTTTGCCGGGAAGTACAGGTTACGCGCCGTGTGGGACATGGCTTCCAGGTCCGGGAGCTGGCGCACGAGCTCAGAACCCGTCCGGCCCGTGCCGAGGCGGAGATCACTTCCAGTTTGTACCAGGCCGCACAGGCTGCCGATCTGCCCACTGAAGCACTGCTGCAGGTGCTGCGGGCTTATTCTTACGACGTGGACTTTCAGCGCGACATCCGCCCCGGCGACCGGATCGAGGTCCTCTACCAGGAACGGGTCGATGATCGCGGAAAAGTAGCCATGACCGGCCCCGTGATGTACGCCGCTTTGCACACCAACGGCCGTACCCTGCGCATATACCGGCATGAATGCGAGGACGGCGGAACCGGTTTTTTCGACGGTCGGGGCAAAAGCGTGCAAAAGGCCCTGATGGTCACTCCTGTTGAAGGCGCAAGCGCCAGTTCCGGATACGGCATGCGCAAGCACCCCATCCTGGGATATAACAAGATGCACGAAGGGCTCGATTTTGCCGCGCCATCCGGAACCCCCATCATGGCAGCCGGAGACGGCGTCGTGGAATATGCCGGTCCCAGGGGGAGCTACGGTCACTATATCAGAATCCGCCATCCCAACCAGTACCAGACGGTTTATGCCCATATGAGCGGCTATGTCGAGGGTATCAGCAGGGGGGCGCGGGTCAAGCAGGGAGAGGTTATCGGCTATGTCGGCTCCACCGGCAGGTCCACAGGTCCGCACCTGCATTATGAAGTCCGGTATGCCGGAAGCCCCGTCAACCCCAAGGAAATAGACTCCCCGCCGGGCCGCAAGCTGGAAGGCGAGGAACTGCAGCGATTCATGGCATCCAAAAACAGCCTGGAAGAACTTTATGCCTCCCTGGGTGATGACAAACACCTGGCCAGGGCCGATGAAGATTCTTCCGGAAAACTCGCCATGCAGTAGCATCGGAGTTTGCGGGGATGTTTTCGGGCGCACTGACAAATTCCGACACCATGACCATTTTTTGTCATCCCTTTTTCTGCTATCCTCTTGACAGCAATAAGCTTTACGCTATAGTGAAATTTAAGCACAATGCCTGTAACTGATCTTCTGCCGGGTTTCTGAACACACCAGTTCCGGGACGGTATCTGCAGCATGAAAGCACTACCCTGACCGGGGATCCCGGGTCTTTTTTGTGACCGCTTTGCTTTGTGAAATCATATCGCTTGATTAAACATTGTTCGAACTATTGGACATAAGTCGCAGCGGGGATTTCGCTGCATTTTCATGAAACGCCAGGCAAAAGGAGGGAATTATCATGGAAGGATCCCAGGTAAAGGAAAGCTTTCTGGAGAAATTCGGATTCCGCGTTTCCGAAAACGTTCAAAAGTGGATGCCCAACCCTTTTCTGTTTGCAATTATCCTGACCTTTATCACCTTTGTGCTGGGGCTGGTGGTTGCCGGGCAGGGCCCGATGCAGATGATCGATCACTGGTACGACGGGTTCTGGAATCTTCACACCTTTGCCATGCAGATGGTGCTGATCCTGGTCACCGGCTACGTGCTGGCCTATCACCACCTGACCCAGAAGTTGATCCGCGGCCTGGCCCGGATGCCGAAAACCGGCAGGCAGGCCGTGGTCATGGTCGCGCTGGTGGCCATGATCCTGTCCTGGATCAACTGGGGGTTGGGCCTGATCGTCGGCGCCATTGTGGCCCGGGAAACCGGCCGGCAGATGCATTTCAAAAACATCAAGGTCCACTACCCGGTGCTCTGTACTGCCGGCTACATGGGCCTGGGCCTGATCTGGCACTGGGGGCTGTCGGCTTCGGCACCGCTTCTCTCCGCCACCGAGGGACACATCTTTGCCGATCTCATCGGCGTGATTCCCACCAGCGAAACCATTTTTTCCGGATACGGCCTGACCCTGAGTCTGGTTTCGCTGATTTACGCCTGCATTATCATGTTTCTGATTACGCCCAAGTCCGAGGCCCGCATCAAGGGGATTGATCACTATGTGCCCGAGGCCGTGGAAGGCGGCGACGAAGAAGAAGCGCCCAAAAAGGTGGATAAAGACAGCTCCATCGCCGAAAAGATCGACAACAGTAAGATCATCGGTGGCCTGCTGGCGCTTATGGGCCTGATTTACATTTTCCGGTACTTCTTTGTTATGGGCAAGGGGCTGAATCTTGATATCGTCAATTTCTGCTTCCTGTTTATCGGCCTGGCCCTTTATACGAGCCCGAAAAGCTACCTGGAAAATTTTTACACCGCAGTGAAGTCCGCGGCCGGCATTGTGCTGCAGTTTCCCTTTTACGCGGGGATCATGGGCATGATCAGCCTTTCCGGGCTCGGCGTGATTATGGCCGGATGGCTGGTCAATATTTCCAGTCCCGGCACGTTTCCGATTGTCTCCTGGCTCACCGCCGGGCTGGCCAACCTGTTTGTGCCTTCCGGCGGCGGGGAGTGGAGCGTCGTCGGGGAAACCGTGCTCCGGGCGGCCCAGGAACTCAACGTGCCAATCGGCAAGACCATTGTGGCTTATTCGGTGGGAGATGCCTGGACCAACCTGTTCCAGCCCTTCTGGGCCATCCCGCTTTTGGGAATCACGGGTATTAAGGCAAGGCACATGTTCGGTTACTGTATTGTTATGCTCTTTGCGCTGATTCCGTTTCTGGCAATCGCATTGAGCGTGATTCCTTACTAGGGTAAAATTCAATCCGTATATTTGCAGGGAACGCCGGCCTTGGCCGCATACGCCGGGGCCGGTGTTCAATTATAAATCCGGGGCAAGACCGGATGCGCAAAGTCAATCGGGTATAAGGAGGCGATTATGGGTGAGATTTTGTGGCAGCCTTCTGAAGAACAGGTTCAGAACAGCACCATGATGCAGTTCATGAACCGCATTAATGCTGCCTACAACAAAAACTTCAAGCAATATGCGGATCTTTATGAGTGGTCCATTGAAAATATTCCCGAATTCTGGGCCGAAATGTGGAATTATGCCGATATCGTGCATTCCCGGGCCTATGACCAGGTCGTGGATGATCCGTATAAAATGCCGGGGGCCAAGTGGTTTGCCGGCGCCCGGCTCAATTTTGCCGAAAACCTGCTCCGGTTTCGCGATGACCACACGGCCATGGTGTTTATGGGCGAGTCCATGCCGGTGCGCCGGCTGACGTATGCCGAACTTTACAGGGCGGTTTCCCGGGTGGCCCAGGCGCTGAAAAAACTCGACATCCAGCCCGAAGACCGGGTGGTCGGGTTCATGCCCAACATGCCGGAAACCATCATTGCCATGCTTGCGGGTGCCACCATGGGGGCCACCTGGTCGTCCTGCTCACCGGATTTCGGGATCCAGGGCGTTCTCGACCGGTTCGGCCAGATCGAGCCCAGGGTGTTGTTTGTTTCAGACGGGTACTTTTACAAGGGCAAGCATATTGACAACCTGGAGCGGGTGAGCCGGATCTTAAAGGAACTTCCTTCCGTGGAGCAGGTGGTGGTGGTGCCGTATACCTCGCAAAATCCGGATATCAGCGGCGTTCCCAGGGCGGTGCTTTACGCGGACTTCATCGCGGGTACCAGTGATGATGCGGAAATCGATTTTCTTCAACTGCCCTTTGCGCATCCGCATTACATCATGTATTCCTCGGGAACCACGGGGCCGCCCAAGTGCATGGTCCAGGGAGCCGGTGGTGTGCTGATCCAGCAGGTCAAGGAACACATGCTGCACGTGGACTTAAAGCGCGAAGACAACCTGTTTTATGTGACCACCTGCGGCTGGATGATGTGGAACTGGCTGACCTGCGGGCTGTCCCAGGGGGCCACCATCACCCTGTACGACGGCAACCCCTTTCACCCCGACCCGGAGGTGCTGTGGCGGCTGGCCGAAAAGGAAAAAATCACCATTTTCGGCACCAGCGCGGGGTATATCGGCGCACTTCGAAATGCCGGCGCCAGGCCGGGCAGCAGTTACGATCTCTCCGCGCTCAAGGCGGTGCTGTCCACCGGATCGCCGCTTGACACCGAAGGTTTTAAATACGTCTACCGGGAGATCAAGGAAGACCTGCAGCTGGCATCCATTTCCGGCGGCACGGATATCAACGCCTGCTTTTTCCTGGGCAACCCCATGGGACCGGTCTATACCGGAGAACTGCAGTGCCGGGGCCTGGCAATGAAGGTCAAGGCCTATGATGAAAACGGCCAGCCGGTATACAACCAGCCGGGCGAGCTTGTGTGCGAGGCTTCTGTGCCGTCCATGCCGCTGTATTTCTGGAAGGACCCGGACGGCAGCAAATATCATTCCGCGTATTTTGACATGTTTCCGGGGGTTTGGGCCCACGGCGACTATATTGAGATCAACGATCACGGCGGGGTGATTATTTACGGCAGATCCGATGCCACCCTGAATCCGGGCGGCGTGCGCATCGGTACGGCAGAGATCTACCGGCAGGTGGAAAAGCTCCACGAAATCGAAGACAGCATTGTCACGGGCTACAGGGTTGACGGTGATGAAAAGGTGGTGCTGTTTGTGAAAATGAAGCCCGGATATGAGCTTGATCAGGACATGGAGAAGAAAATCAAAACCACCATCCGGGAAAACACCACGCCCCGGCACGTGCCGGCCAAGATTTGCGCCGTGCCTGATATTCCGTATACATTGAACATGAAAAAGGTTGAATTGGCGGTTAAAAAAATCCTCCACGGCAATGCCGTGCTAAACAAGGAGGCGCTTTCCAACCCCGAGTGCCTGTCGTTCTATGAGGAGTGGAAAGACCAGCTCTGAGAAAAGCGATCCAGGAAAAAGTAAAGCCCGGCACCATCAGGATGATGCCGGGCTTTACAGGGGGGAGGAGGAGCCGGTTAAGGGTTAATAGATGATGCTGCTGATAAAGCAGCCGCCGCCGCTTCCGCCGCCGCCGTCTTCGCTCTGGGCGGCTCCGGAGGTCTGCTGGATGCCGATGCCGATGAAACTGTCCTGCTGAAGCGCCATTACGTCTCCGCCGGAGGCCATGGCGCCCGGAATTTCATCCCCGTCTGATTCCACAGCGGTGATCTCGCCGGTGCCGTCAACCATGACCATGTAGCCGCCGGCGGTTTCCCGGACAAAACCGGAGGTGCTTTCGATTTCACTGGTTTCGTAGTTCAGGTCGTCTGCGACGTGCAGCTCGACCAGTCCGCCCGCAGGAGAGCCGCCATCGGTGTACTCGAATTGATTGACATAGTATTCGCCCGCCAGGTTGGAATCACTTTGGCCTTCAGGAATCCGCAGGCCGAGGGCAAACACGAGGCTGCCGTCTGAACTCTCTGTATCTGCTGCGGCAAAAATCCGGCCGTCTGCTGAAATCGCCCCGTACATGGTACTGATCGCAGTTTCATCCGGTGTGAGCGTAAGCTCGCCCGTGCTGTTGACGCTGTAGCTGCAGGCAAGATCGATGCTTCCGGTTGATTCTTCCACGGTCAGGCTGCCTGCGCCGTCCGCGGAGATTACGCCTTTTCCGATTTCCGTGCTTTGCATATCCGGGGGGATGGCAATCAGAAAGATCCGGTATTGCCCGGAAAAATCCGCCGAAGCCATGTCCGCGGCCTGCCGGATGCCGAAGGTAATGGAGGCACTGTCTGCCATGTCCCCGGCAACAAAGAAGTTCTTGTTCGCCGAAAGCACGCCCATTTTATCGTCTGCCATTGTAATCCGGCCGTCGGCATCGACCTGATAATCGGTTTGGGCTGCGGCGGTCCCGGAAGTCGAAGACTGGTCTATCACCTCAATGGTAAGGGTGCCGTTATCGTCAAACGCGTATGCCAGGTTTTCGGTGCCGAAGTCGCCGTTGTGAAAAAACCCGACTGCGTGGTACGAGTCCGCAAAATCGCCGGGATCCGATGTATCGCCCGCGTCCGTGCCGCCGTCTGAAGACCCGTCTCCGGAGGAACCGTCGCTTGTTTCCTCGGGTGTGGTGTATGACACGATTTGAGAAAGTTCGCTTGTTTCCCCGGTGTCACTGTAGCTCCTGGCAGCGAATTCGTATTCGGTGTTGGGCTGCAGATTGGAAATTGTGCAGCTTGTGGTGTCGGCTTCAGGTATGTTGATATCCACTGGAGCGGACTCAAAGTCATAGTCGGGGGCGGGTCCCCAGTAGATGTAATACCCGTCAACCCGGTCATCGCTGGGTCTTTCCCATGACAGGACCACTTCAGTCGCCTGCGCCGTGGGCAGGGCCAGCGCAGTGAGTGCAACCAGGATAAAAACGGAGATTTTAAATATAAAGCAGATGCGGTTTGGGTGAAACATTTATGGCACTCCTTGAAAAAGGTCGTTTTCTACTTGAAAAGCAATTTGGATGCCATAACATGAAAAACAGGTCAAAGGCGCATTTGTTTGGTAATTATATTTTGAAAAATCAATTATTTGTTTTTAAAGATGAAAGGTTTCAATTGCGGGGGGAGCAAGCTTTGATGTGTATGATTTTGCATACATCTGGGGATAAAAGTAGACAGGTGTCCTGATTGGCATGGACCCGTGCTTGGCGGAAAAATCCGGATATTTGCGGATCTTATTCTTTTTGCGCCAACAGTGCTTCCACTGTTTGGGAGTAGGCCGAGCGGTTCTGCGCGGCATCCACAGCGCAGGCCCTGTAGTAATACGTGACGCCCGGGATCGTTTCTGCGTCCAGGAATACCGGCTCGCCGGAAATACCGCTTAGCGGGTAAAACGGCCCGTTTTCCTGTTTTGCCCGGTATACCACTACGGCCTGGATGTCGGTGTCGCCGGGTATCGTCCAGGTAATGCGGATGCCTTCTCCGGCAACCGCGGCGGCTGACAGGTCACCGGGAGGCGTCGGCGGGGTTTGATCATATGTGGAAGCCGTAAGCGGCCGGGACCTTCGCGAGGCATTGCCGGTGCGATCCACGGCCTCCAGGCTGTAGAGATACCGGGTGCCGGGGGTGAGATCCTGCCGGTCCGTGAATTCGGTGATATCCGGCGAAAGCAGTTGCCGGTTCAGCTGCACGGCTTGCTGTTGGTCGCCGCGTTTTTCCCTGTAGAGGTTGTAGCCGGCCAGGTCGGGATCTGCACCGGGGTGCCATGAAATTCGGATCGCCCCCTCTTCTGCATCAAAGTTTTTAAAGACCGGCGGGTACGGCGGGGTCACATCCGGAAGTCGGAGTTTTACCGTTTTTGAAAAATCGCTTTCGTTGCCTGCGCGGTCCACGGCCGTGATTTTGAAGAAATACGGGCTTGCGCTGGCGGTTTCCGGCAGGGTCACGGTCCGGCCGGTTTCCGGGTCGGCTTCCTGGTCAATCAGGTGGTAGTAGTCTGCATCCTTTTGCATGGACTGGTATACGCGGTAGCCCTTGAGATCTTCTTCCGTGTTGGCCTGCCAGGAAAGAATGGCCTTTGCCTTTTCGGATTTGCCGGAAATCCCCTGCGGGGGCGCCGGCGGGATATAATCCCGGACATTGGCCAGGGCCGTATACGAACGGCCGCTTTCATTGCCGTTTTTGTCCACGGCGGTGGCATAGTACCACCAGTTTTTTCCAATCGGCAGGTTCGTATCCTTATAAGCCGTGCTCTCTGCAGGGAGCAGCTCAGAGTTGATTTTTTCAAAACCTTCTTTGTAGTCAAGGCTCCTGTATATGTTATAACCTGCCGTATCCTTTTCAGCGCTTTTCCGCCATGTCAGTTTGACGGTGTCTTTGGTTACGTCTGTGGCAAAGCGAAGCGGCGGCCGGGGCGGGGTCATGTCCTCGGGCATAAGCCGCAGCGGGTTGCTCTGTTCGCTGATGCGCCCGAACGGATCCCGGCCCCGGACGATATAAAAGTAGGGCTTTCCGTTTTCCAGGTCCTCGTCTGCGTAAAACCACTCCGGATACCTGGGGTTTCCTTCTTCATCATAGGATTTTAAGATCACAATTGGAGCAGTGTTAATTTTTGTATAATCCCCGTGCCTTTTTTCGGCTCGAAGCAGGTCATAGGAGGAAAAGCGGGTTTCGGTCAACCAACGGTGAAAAACCTGGCCGTCCCCGGCCGATCCCTTGAAATTGGCAGGCGGGGAAATTGTTTGCTTTTCCGCCACAACCGGGCGGCTGAGTCCGACCATGGTTTCCTGCTCCTTGTCAAGCCGAACCAGCTTGTAGATGTATTTGCCCCCTGGTTTGACATTGTCGTCGACGTAGCGCACACCCAGCAGGTCGGCCACATCCGGATGCATGTCCGCCACCAGCATGGTCATGCTCCAGATTTCGTCCATCATCCGCACGGTCTTTCGAAATTTTCCCGGATCTTTTTTCGGATCCGGTATGTCCGGGAAAATGAACCGCTCGTATTTTTGGAACCGTTCTTCCCCGAGTATTTTTTCCGCCCTCTGCCTGTCGCCGATTTTGGTGATCGGCTCCGGGGTGACAAGCCGCCATTGCGAATCGGCCTCCCCGCGCCGATAGATATAGAAATCCGGGCAAAACAGGCCGCCCTTGGGCCACACCCACCTTAAGATCACCCGGCCTTCATCGCCTGCGGCCATCAGCCCGCTCCATTTTTCAGATGCCCCGGATTCGGCCGGAAGCAAAAACAGGGTCAGCAGAAAACAAACAAGCCATATTTTGTTTATGACAGGTTTCATACCAGTTCGTCCTTCTTTGTTTTACTCGCAGACTTTGCCCACCGCCCACTGACAACCGACAACCGGCAACTGTCAACCGACAACCGCCTATTCCCCTCTTGCCGGCGGCTGTCCGTCAAAAACCGGTCCGGATGCCCCGGTATCCTCCGCATCCTCTTCGCTCCCGGCGTCCCCGTTTTCCGCCTCCCCGGCGCTGTCATCTGCATCCACATCCGGCTCAATATCCGCCGGGGGCTTCTGCGGGCGGGCGCCGTCAAATGTAAACCCCGCATCCCCGCTATCCGTCGCTCCGGCGGACTGGGCCGCCAGGGCCAGGATTTCCTCCAGCAGGTTGATCTCGAATATGTAGGGCTCCTCCGTTCTTGCCGTGTGCTTGACGGTAATCCGGGTTTCTGCGAGAAGCGTTTCGTGGAGTTCGGTGGCCTCGGGGCGCCAGTCCAGCATAGATGCCCGCCGGGTCAATTGCTGATTCCAGAGATCAGCCGAGTCCTGCAGCTCGTTGGGTGTGGGAACAACGCTGAATTGACCGGGCATCACTTCCAAAACGAATTGGTTCCTGCACCCGCCTGAACCGGAGTCTTCCTCGCTTTTGCGCACGATCAGTTTTTCGTTCATGGCCCGGCCGGCGCACCTGGGCCCCGGCTCGAGCAGTGCCCTTTGATCATCGCTTAAGTTGTAAAATTCCACATCCCATCCGCAGGTGGTGTAATCAGCGTTCACCGGTTCCACGGTAATGTTGACCTGGCTCCAGTCGACCGGTTCCGCGGTTTCAAAGCGGCCCTCGAGAATATAGCGCGGATTTGCATCCAGATAGGAAAGCGGGTGGGGCATCGCCGGATGCAGTGTACTGGCCTCGAATGTCAGCTCCAGGTCCGAGGCGTTTAGCATGTGTCTGAAGGTGTCATATCCGCTGGTTTCAAATGCGATGGTCAGCCATGTATCGCTCATCGCCGCAACAATATCTCCGGCCTGGGGCATATCGCCCGGGAGAAGGCCGGCTTCTCCTTCATCTGCCGGATGCGCCATGGTGTCTCCCTGCGGTGTTGCCGAGGGTGTCGCGCTCTGGCTGCCGGAAGTCCGGTGCGGCATTGTCTCCGTGGTCGCCGCGGTAAGGCCACTGCCTGTCTCCCCGCCCATTGTCCCCACCGGCTGGGCCGGCTGCATGGCGCCGCCTTCGGTGTCCGCCTGCTGGTCGGCCTCCGGAGGAATGCGCATGAGTTTGTACACGTATTTGGTGTTCGGCTCCAGGGGCGCATCCGGAATAAAGCGCACCCCGTTTGAATAGGGCTGAAATACACTGTGTTCGCCCGGGATTTCCGTGTTGTCTGCCAGCTTGAACAGCCGTCCGCGCACGTGCTCGTATTCCAGAAACTCCAGGGGGCGTTTGAAGGCCACTTCAATTGGATAGCCGGTATACCAGTTCTTCTGCCCCTGATAGGGACTCGCGTACTTGACCATGGGGGTCAGGTTTTCCGGAAATCCGCCGGTGGTAAACCCGGCCATGTAGTGATCCTCCCAGGAGCCGCCCTCGAGCATCTCCGGGCTGCCCTCGGCCCTTGCCTCCACGTGGATGTAGTAGTCGGTGTTCGGGTAGAGATACCCGTCCGGGATGAATTGCAGCCGCGTGCGGGCGTCATCCCATTCGATATCGCCGGGCACCGGATTTTCCAGGCTTATCGCGCTGGTGTTTATCACCACGTCTTCCACATCGATGCCCACGTAAAAGGTTTCCCCGGATTCGACCGGAAAAGTGATCCGGTTTCCGATTCCCTCCGGCTGGGTCAGCACCACGTCCACCGCTGTGGCCACCGTCACATCCTCGGTATTGTGCTCGGGCGTGACCGAATCCACGCACGGCCACACCGCTTCCGGATCATACATCTCCGGCACCGGTTTGCCCCAGGTAAAACTCATCTTCCAGGTGCCGGAAAACATGCCGCCAAGCACGCTGTATTCCAGGCGCCCCCGCACCCAAAGCCGGGTGGGGCTGGGCGTGCGAAGGCCGCCATTAAGTTCCGCATAGGCCCTGATGAGTTCAAACTTGCCGAATTCGTGGAAATCCAGGCCGGCTTCCAGGCCCATCCACACGGAAAACTCGGCGTAAATAAATGCGGGTTTGAAGTTTACGGCAAAATCGCTTTCCATCCCGCCCCAGAGCCGGCCGTAGAATATGAGCACGGTTTTTTTGCCGGTGTCCACCTCCATGCCCAGGCCGGCGGCAAGGCCGGTGCTGTCCGCGGTGAAATAGCCATGCCCGCTGATATCCACCCAGGTGGGCAGGATGTCCACGGTGGAGGGCTGCTCCGGGGTGCCCATGTGAAAATACCACTCGTCTTCGGCCAGTTTCATGTCCATTTCCGATGACACTGCGACCACGGCCTTGTCCGGGTCCACCACCGCGAAATCCTCCACCAGCATGCGGCTGGTGAATGCGCAGGGACTTCCCTCGTGGCAGCCGAAGGTGGCGTCCGTGTAAATGCGGCGGTTGATGTTTGGCTCCATCCGGTTGCATAGCAGGTAGGCCTCTCCGCGCAGGGCCAGGTCAAATCCCCGGTCGCTGCCCATCAGGTCAAAGGCGATTTCAAACGTGACCTCACCGTTAAAGGTATAGCCGTCGTCAAACGAGGTGCCCATTTTTACACTGCTTACAAGCCCGAGCGAGCCTTCTTCCGGCGAATAGCTTTCCGGTTCTCCGTCAAAGGTGTCCGGTTCCATGTTGAAATAGGCGCCCCCGCCGAACCCGTAAAAAGCCACCGGATAGGGGTTAAGCTGAATCCCCGGTGCCGGGAAGTCCGTGAAGCCGTATATATAAAAGTATGGAAAGTCTCCGGTGTGGCCGGCAATCAGGTCTGTCTCCACGGCAAACGTGTCCACCACCGAAAGCTCCATTCTTCCCATAAATCCTTTTCCGTACTCCGCGTCATCCAGAAGCGTGACTTCCCCACTGAAGCTGAAGGCCCCGGGTTCTTCAAAGGCCACGTGAATGTCTCTTGCCCACACCTTGCCGCCCGGGATATTAATGCCCAGGGTGGCCCCGGCATCGGCTTCAAACCCGTCCATTATGCACAGGCTGCCGCCCACGCCGAAAAACG
>JAGXKN010000031.1:32205-40961 GCA_018335195.1 Desulfobacterales bacterium | reverse complement strand
CCGCAGTCTGCGGCCGGGTGTGCATCAATCCCTGCGAGTACAAGTGCCGCCGCGGCGAGCTTGACGAGCCGGTGGCCATCCGGACGTTAAAACGCTATGCCTCGGACTATTACTACGGCAAACACGGCGCCGAGCGCGAGCCCTTCCCCGTGACCCGGGACGAAAAGGTCGCCATCGTGGGCGCCGGGCCCGCGGGCCTGACCTGCGCATATTTCCTGGCCAAGCTCGGATACCAGACCAAGGTGTTCGAGGCCCAGCCAGTGGGCGGCGGGATGTTAAACATCGCGCTTCCCGAGTTCCGGCTGCCCCGGGAAGTCATTGACATGGAAATCAAGTGGATCGAAAACGCGGGGGTGGAAATCGAATACAATTCCCCGATCGATGCCAACCACACCTTAAACGACCTGAAAAAGGAAGGCTACCAGGCAGTGTTTCTCTCCGCGGGCGCCCAGGCCAGCAAGCGCATCGGCCTTCCCGGAGAGGAAGAAGGCCTGGAGGGACTGCACTACGGGCTGAGTTTCCTGCGCGATATCCGGCTGGGCCATGATATCCGGCTTTCCGGCAAGACCGTGGTCATCGGCGGCGGCAACGTGGCCATGGACGTGGCCCGCACCGCTCTTCGCGCCGGCGCAGAAGACGTCCAGCTCTACTGCCTGGAAAGCCGCGAGGAAATGCCGGCCTGGGACAAGGACGTGGAGGAGACCGAGGAGGAAGGCGCGATTGTCAACCCGGAATGGTCGCCCGCGCAAATTTACCAGGAAAACGGGAGGGTCCGCGGCATCAGCTTTACCCGGTGCCTTGCCGTATTCGACCAGGAGGGCAGCTTTAACCCGGAATGCGACGCGTCCGACACCCAGTACATCGAGGCCGAAAACATCATCATCTCCATCGGCCAGGCCCCGGACATGTCCTTTCTGCCCGAAGACAGCCAGCTCGAGCGCGCCCTGTGGGGATCGCTGGCAGTGGACGAAAACACGCTTGCCACCAACGTGCCCGGCGTGTTTGCCGGCGGGGACTTTACCACCGGCCCGACATTTGTCATCCGGGCCATTTCCTCGGGCCGGCGCGCGGCCCTGGCCATTCACAAGTATCTTTCCGGCGATGAGACCCCCATTTTCATGCCGGATGAAAAAACGCCCCTGGCCCAGGAAACCGGCCTGGCCCTGGAAAACGAATCCACCGAGGACCAGCCCCGGGTCAAAACCGGCCTTGAAAACCCCGAGGAGCGCATCCTGGACTTCCGGGAAGTCGAATGCGGATTTACCCGCGAGCAGGCCCATTATGAAGCCAGGCGCTGCCTTCGGTGCGATCTTGAAAAAGAGAGGAGTTAACCGCCATGATCCGATCCATTACCCGGCAGAAACCCATGAATGAAATCGAGCACCTGCTTGACGGCATGGACAGGATTTTCATCATCGGCTGCGGCACCTGCACCACCATGACCCGGACCGGGGGTGCCGAGCAGGTGGCGGCCATGTCCGAAGACCTGTCTTCCAGGGGCAAGGTGATTACCGGCACCACCGTTGTGCCCGTGGCCTGCGACAACCTCACCGCGGACATCCTGTCCGAGTACGGCTCGCGCATGAACCAGGCCGACGCCCTGCTGGTGATGTCATGCGCCTACGGGGTGCAGACCATCGGCAGCCAGCTCGGCCAGATGGTGGTGCCCGCGCAGAACACCCTGTTTATCGGCAAGGAAAACGCGGCCGGCCAGTTCAACGAATCCTGCACCCAGTGCGGCACCTGCGTGATCGGCGAAACCGGCGGCATCTGCCCGGTCACCGCGTGCCACAAGGGGCTGGTCAACGGCCCTTGCGGGGGCACCAACAACGGCAAGTGCGAAATCGACAGCAACAAGGACTGCGTCTGGACCCTGATCTACAACCGGCTAAAGGAACTCGGCCGGCTCGATGTCATGCGCACCTACAAAAAGCCGCGCAACCACCTGGGCGAACCCAGCCCCGGCAAGTTCGACATCCCGGCGGACTGACACAACCCATTACCCATAACTAATAATCACATAAACACTTAACACTATTTATAAGGATATTCCCATGCCATCCGCATTCAAGAAGGCCCTGGACTCCGGAAAATTCGTGGTAACCTCAGAGGTCGCCCCTTCCAAGGGGACCAACCTGGAGAAAATGGCCCACCACGTGGAGCTGTTAAAAGACAAGGTGGATGCCATGAACGTCACAGACCACCAGAGCTCCGTGATGCGCTTTCCGTCGCTAGGCGGGGCGCTGCTGGTCAAGGAAAACGGGGGCGAGCCCATCCTGCAGATGACCTGCCGGGACAGAAACCGGCTGGCCCTCCAGTCGGATCTGATGATGGCCTCCAGCCGGGGGATCAACAACGTGCTGTGCCTGACTGGCGACTCCGTGATGCTCGGGGATCACAAGGCGGCCAAGGGTGTATTCGACCTGGACTCCAGCCAGTTGCTGGCAGCCGTGCGCACCATGAAGGGCGGCAAGGACATGGCCGGAAACGACCTGGACGGGGACGTGAACTTCTGTGCCGGCGCCATTGTTACGCCCGAGGCCAATCCCATCGAGCCCCAGTTGATCAAGTTCGAGAAAAAGATCGAGTCCGGCGCGGAATTCATCCAGACCCAGGCGGTCTACGAAATGGACAACTTCAAGCGCTTCATGGACTATGCCCGGCAGTTTGATGTGAAGATCCTGGCCGGCATCATCCTGCTCACATCCGCAGGCATGGCCCGGTTCATGAACAAGAACGTGGCCGGCGTCATGGTGCCCCAGCGACTGATCGACGAGATGGCCTCCGCGCCCAAGGGCGGTGCGCTCAAAAAAGGCATCGAAATTACCGGCCGCATGATCGCACAAATCAAGGAGGAAGGCATCTGCGACGGCGTGCACATCATGGCCATCGGCAAGGAAGAGGTTGTCCCGGATATCATGAGCGCAGCCGGCCTGATATAACCGCCCGGCCGCTGCACAACCGCCGCCCGGCAACCACCACGGGGGAAACGGTGGCTCCACCCGCCGTTTCCCCACATTTCCTTCCAATAGAACTTTCGCCCCACTCCCCTGCCCTGCCAATAAGTCAATTTTTCATTGACAAGTCCTCCATGGTCTAAAGGGTCATAAAAGGGTCTACTCTTGACTCATTCTCCGTTATATCCGTGCTATAGTGTACTTTCAATCAACAACAAATGTTACAATCTGCCTTATAGCTGAAAGTCTTTACACGGTGGAAGTCTCCCATCAATAAGAGTAATGGGTGTCCCCTTTTCACCCCTTTTCACTTACACCCTTATCGATTCCATTATTCGTAAAGTCCCATAAGGCCTTTTAGCTGCTTTACCGTACGGTGCATCACCTCTCCCACCTGTTCGGTGAACCTGAGATGGGCTCTGGAATCAAAGGGGGTGGCATCACGATTTACTATGACAAGAGTACTTCCGTTGTTCAAGGCCTCTTTGGGCAGATCCGCAGCCGGGGTTACGGTCAGGCTAGAGCCCAGCACAACAAACAGGTCCGATTTTCTGGAATGTTCAAAGGATTGTTCGAGTTCCTGTCGGGGCAGACTTTGACCAAAATTGACAACACTGTCCACCAGCCTTCCGCCGCACATACATTTTGGCAGATTCATGGATTTGTCCACCTTGCGCCCGCAAATCTGACACCTCGCCTTGAAAGCATTACCGTGCAGTTCCGCGAGTATTTCCGATTTAATGCCGGACTTTAGATGCAGATTATCCACATTCTGGGAAATCAGGTATCTTAGTTTGCCCAGTTTCTGCAGTTCCGCCAAAGCGTGATGGCCCCGGTTGGGTTCCATTTGGCTCAGGGGCTTTTCCATTTGCTTGGGAGGCAGGCCCTTTTCCTGCCGCGTCCAGACCCCGTCCGGACCGCGGAAATCGAACATGCCGGATTCGGTACTTATTCCGGCTCCGGTAAAAAAGACAGGATACTTGGACTCATATATCCATCTTGCCAGTTTCCTGATTCGGGCTTTAAGGCCCTCGGTCATATAAAATCACCTCAGAGATCAAATATTTCAGTGCCCGCCCGCTATACATCCATTAATCCCGCAACCCCCTGTTTGAAAAACAGCATTGTTGGTCGGGTTAAAGTTATATATAATAATATAAAACATTGATCACCGCGGACAACTGCGGAAACAAGAGAATGCGGGGGCAAGCTTTGAACTGTGATTTAATTTTGAAAATCACAGGTCAAGCTCTGTCCCCGGATCCTTCTCCAACAAGAACAACAAAAACAATTGCAGTAAATATTGCTCAGGGTATTGGTCGTCAAAACCGATGAAAACAGAAATCCCGACACGGAAATGGGCGCGCCTGGGTGTCGTTCCATATGAGCATCCGCCGGATGCCCCGCCGCCGCGTCCTTATTCTTTTAAAAACCTTCGGTCTGAGTGGCGGCTGGCTGTTTCGGTGGCAAGATTGATTGCTTCAAGAAAATCCCTCCTGTCGGAAGCGCCGGGAAGTGCCACCGTTTATCTGATCCCCGGGTGGAAAGCCCCGGAGTGGATCATGGCGCCATTGCGCAGATACCTTGCCAAACTCGGCTACGACGCACGTCATTGGGGCTTCGGCACGAATACGGGCGACCCTGAGCGCGACAAAGAATTATTCTCGGAGAAGCTGCTTTCACATACGCCGCCCGGAGAAAAGGCGGCGTTGATCGGATGGAGCCTTGGCGGAGTGATTGCAAGAGAAACCGCACGGGCAATTCCGGACGTTGTTTCCGGGGTCGTTACATACGGTACGCCGGTTATTGGCGGGCCGACGTACACCCCTGCGGCCAGGGCGTGGGGGGCAGCGGAGTGCCGGCGGCTCAGTGCAAAGGTCGCGGGACTGGACGCAGAAAATCCGATTCAGGTGCCAATCGCGGCGATATTCTCGCGCAGGGACGGCATGGTGTCATGGCCGGCCTGCATCGACCGGACAAGTCCGAAGGCAGGCCATTTCGAAGTCAAGGCGCCGCATTTAGCCATGGGCGTCGATCCGGATGTCTGGCGCATCGTGACCGACCAGTTGAATCGGTTTCCTTCAAGGTCAACGGTGTGACCCGGTGGGTTGATGGCTGGCCGGCTTCCGTCATCATTGCCAAGCGGTGCAATGAATGCCGGAATAACCTCCGGTGAAAAGGACAAACAACTTGGGTAAGGACCTGGCGAAGGCCGTCATCTGAATACAGTTAAAAACTTTTTTGCATGCCAATTGCTAACGAGGCGCTTCAACCATTTAAGGGGTCGGGCCGGCAGGGATTGTTGCCGCTGAATGGGTGCCACACCTTGACACCTTTGCAAAACAAGGAATAATTGTAATAAGCCCATTTAAAATCATGGTAAACGAAAACCGGGGGCATAGTATTGCCCGAATTTTAAAAAGGAGCAGAAAAAATGGCTGAAAAACAAATGCCCAAAAACTACCAGGTAATGGAGTCTGAACACCCCAGGATGATGAAGGCGGTCGCCGAGCTTGGCCAGGCCACACGTGCGGAAGGCCCCCTGGACGAAAAAACGGTGGAATTGATCCAGATGGCCGCTGCCGCCGCCCTCAGGCTCGAAGGGGCCGTGCACAGCCATGCCCGCCGGGCCCTTAAACAAGGGGCAAGCCGGGAGGAAATCCATCACGCCCTGGTTGTGCTGACTTCCACCATGGGTTTTCCCTCGGTTGCCGCTGCCATGAGCTGGGCGCGGGATATAACGGATTAGCGCGGGCACTTGCCAAATGAGCGAATATGGAAAAAATCCGGATGTCCCGGCCGGCACCCACGAGGTGTTTAACCAGCCCGGCGCTCTTGCGGATTACAACGCATACGATACCGACACCGCCCTGCGCGAGGGTGTTTTCCGCCATGGGGCGAAATGGGCGGATGCCGGGTTATCCGCCTATGGCGCCCGCACCGGAAGTGCCGAAGTAATTGAGCTGGGGTTTCTGGCAAACAAGTACAAGCCCCGGTTTTTCTCCCATGACCGCTATGGATACAGGGTGGATCTTGTAAAATACCATGATGCCTATCACAGGCTCATGAAAATGGCCCTTGAAGAAGGTATTCACTCCAGTCCGTGGACCCATCCCGGCCCGGGTGCCAATGTGGCGCGCGCTGCAAAATCCTTTCTCCAGTACCAAGCCGAACCCGGGCACACCTGCCCCCTGACCATGACCTTTGCGGCCGTTCCCTCGATTAAGCAAACCCCTTCAGTCGCCGAGAAATGGCTGCCCCGGATCACGGCCCGGGGCTATGACCCGCGCAACGTGCCTTACTTTGACAAGGCGGCCGTAACAATCGGCATGGGCATGACCGAAAAACAGGGGGGCTCGGACGTGCGGACAAATACCACCCGGGCCGATCCGCTCGAGGGCCGGGGTCCGGGGGCGGCCTGCGAGCTGGTGGGTCACAAGTGGTTTACTTCCGCGCCAATGTGTGATGCATTTTTGATGCTTGCACAGTCAGAGGGCGGTTTGAGCTGCTTTCTGGTGCCGCGGTGGCGGGATGCGAGAAGTAAAAATCCGATTGAAATCCAGCGCCTGAAAAACAAGATGGGAAATGTTTCAAATGCCTCATCCGAGATTGAATTAAGAGGTGCGCTGGGCTGGATGATCGGCGATGAAGGCCGCGGGATAAGGGCGATCATCGAGATGGTGAGCCTGACCCGCTTTGACTGCATGGTTGGTTCGTGTGCCGGCCAGCGGCAGGTCACCGCCCAGGCAATCAATCATGCACTGTGGAGAAGCGCGTTTGGCAGGGCGCTCGTGGAGCAGCCGCTGATGCAGAATGTTCTGGGGGACCTGCAGCTCGAGGTGGAGGGCTCTCTGGCCCTGTGCCTGCGCATGGCCGAGGCCCTGGACAACCCTGATAATGAGCGGGAAAAGCTGCTGCTGCGGCTGGGGCTGCCGGCGGGCAAGTACTGGATCTGTAAGCGCACGCCGTTTCATGCATACGAGGCAATGGAATGCCTGGGCGGCAACGGCGTAACCGAGGAGTTTGCAACCGCGCGCTTTTATCGCGAGGCGCCGATCAATGCCATCTGGGAGGGCTCGGGCAACGTGCAGGCCCTTGACATGCTGCGGGCCCTGGCCAAGAACCCGGAGGTACTCGATGCCTGGTTTGCAGAACTGGACAAGAGCCGGGGCGCCGGCAAACAATTGGACAAGACGGTGGATCAGTTAAAAAACGAGTTTGCTGATACAAGTGATTTTGAATACCGGGCCCGCCGGGTAATGGATCAGCTTGCGCTTACCATGCAGGCGCACCTGCTGGTGCAGGCCGGCAACAGCGCGGTTGCAGACGGGTTTATCGGCTCGCGACTGGGCGGTTACGGGAATCGCAACTACGGCACCCTGCCCCGCGGCACGGATGTGAGGGCCATTGTCAACCGCGGAAATCCATGGGTCAAATGAAACAATCACATATCACTTTTCCCGATCAGCGGCGCCTGTTACGGCCGACTGCCCGGGGTATTTCTGGAATAAAACAGGGGATCGGGTCAAACCCTGATTATTGATTGAAGCCTCTTCCAATGGCCACAGGGTTAACCGCCAATAACGCTTTCATCGGTTATAAACCGGGGGGACCTCATGAAAACGGATATGCATTATTTTGGCGTTTATGCCCTGGCCCGGGCTGCCGGGATGCGGGAAAAGCCGGCGGAAATCATCGCCACTGCAAGTGAGTACGTTGACGGTGCGATCTGGGACAAGGAAGTATTTCTGGAGGATGGAAGAAGCATTCTTGCAGAAATGACCGCGCACAAGATGCTGGATTTCAAGAATGCCGACCGCGAGGATCAGCGCAGGGTCTGGCTGCCGTTTCATTTTCTGCCCGGGGCAGAGGGGAAAACACCGACGGATAAGCTCCTGTGCCGGGAAAACAGCCGGATTGCCAAAACCATGGTAAGGCGGAACACGGCGATTGCGGCAGAAGCGCCTTACGGGCTTCACCTGATGGGGATAACCGCCCACGTGTTTGCGGACACGTTTGCCCATTACGGATTCATGGGCGCAAATCACAGTTATAACGCCATACGGGCGGGCAGCATTGATCTGCAGGTCTCAGATGACGGCATTCTCGACTACATTCAAAAAAAAGCAAAGGGATTCATAAACAAGCTGGTCTCATACGGGCTGAGTCAAGCTTTTCCCCTGGGTCACGCCGCGGCAACCACCTATCCGGACCGGCCCTACCTGCGCTGGAGCTATGTCCGGGCCTCAGACGGGAAAACTGTTGAACGGGAAAACCCGAAAGACTATCTGGCGGGCTGCAAAGCCATGCATGAAATGTTTCAGGCATACCTGGACAAAGCGCCCCGGCAGGGAGCAAGCGGGGTTGGAAGAAAGTGGAAAGACATTCGCAAGTCCGTGAAGAAGATCATCGAGCTTGAAGGGGACAAGCAGGCGCGCGTCCGGGCCTGGAAAGCGGCGATACGGGACAATCAATTATTCGGGGGAAGCACGCGGGTGCCGCAATACAAGGGCCCCAAGTGGTCGGCAAGCATTGATGACCTGGAGCCGGAAAAAATCCCGAAGGACATGGACAAGCTGCCGGTCTACCGGTTCTACCAGGCCGCCCGGATCCATCGCGCCCACGTGCTGAGCAATCTCCTGCCGCCAAATGACGTTATTGCGGCCTAGGCAAGGAAGGCCATGGACAATAAAAATTCAGTAGTCCAGGAGCTGAAAAGCTTATCCGAGGAGAAGTACAGGGCATTTGAGAAGAAAATCATCCACACGCGCCAGGAAATCCTTGGCGTCCGGCTGCCGG
>JAGXKN010000031.1:0-31660 GCA_018335195.1 Desulfobacterales bacterium | reverse complement strand
ATTATAAACAAGCTTAAAAGAAGGCAGTAAGACGACGACCTGAAATGCTGCCTGAATTTCCACCGGATCGTCGACCCCCCATATGTGATCCATCATGCGCCTGATCAGACTGTTTATTATCTGTTTTTTGGTTGTCTGCACCCTTTCGGCTGCCGGTCTTGTCAGCACGCGGCTCTTCCTGGAGATCCGGTATCCGGCAGATAAAGCGGCACCGGCGGTAGAAACCGCGCCGGACAAAGGCGCTCCAGACACCGTAATTAACATCCCTTTGTCAATCTCTTCAGATGATCTGCGGCGGGCACTGGCAGAGCACGTGCCAAAGACCTACCAGGAAGTGGACGCAGACCCCACAGACCTGCTGATCGAAGACGAACTTACCTATGACCTGGAGCGGGGTCCCATTGATATTTCCATCACAAAAAACGGGTTTGACTTTTCATTCCGGGTCTCCGGGGTGGTAAGAATACGGGGAAAGATCAACCTGGCCTTGGCCGAAATCCCGTTCAGCTCCCATGCCACGGTGGACGGACGGATATCGGGACAGGTCTCCTTAAAGATTAAACCGGACTGGCGGGTTAGACCGGATTTAAACTTCCGGGTCAAAATGGACGAAGCCCTGATCCCCGTAAGAAACTTTGGGAAAATCAGCGTTCGCACCCTGCTTGAGGAAAAACTCACCAAAAAAATTAATAAGGAACGGCACAAGCTGGCCCGCAAAGTTCTGGCCAAGGACCGGGTGCGAAAAGAGGTGGCCCGGGCATGGGAGCAGATGCACCGGGTGGAAGAGATCAACGACTCTCCCCTGGTGTGGGTGCGCGTGATACCCCGGGAAGTGGGGCTCATGCCGCCTACTGCCGCGGATGACAACAGTCTGCGGTTGGGATTGCGGGTGGCGCTCAAAACCGACATGGGGGTTTCCGGCACGCTGCCGGCAGCACCCGTGACGCCGCTGCCGGATGCAGAGATACTTGAACAGGTCTCCGATCGGTTTGAGATCCGGGTGCCCTTTACCATTGAAACCGCTGCAATCAACGCGTATCTGGCAGAAAAAGCAGCCGGCCGCTCCCGGACCGTGGCAACGGATATCACCGTCACGGCCGAGCGGGTCCAGATGCTTTCCTTTGCCGGCAACAGGCTGACAGCCATTGTGTTTGCCACCTGCAGCCACGAGCGGGTGGGCCTGGAAACAGCAGCCAGGCTCTATCTGACCGGCCGGGTGAACTACGATGCCCCGGCCGGGACAATCCGGCTGCATAACATGACCTATGACGCGGCCTTTTCCCGCTGGTGGGCCGCCCTGGCCCACTGGGCAGCCGCCCCGTATGTGCGGCACCAGGCCCGGACCCGGCTGGTCTTCTCCCTGGACCGGGAAATCGAAAAAGCGGACACGTCGATCAACGACCTGATTGCCGAACTCGCTGTGCCGCCCTGGATCAAGGCGGACATCTCTGTAGCATCACCGCGGATCAACCGCCTGAATGTCAACCATTACGGTTTTTACGGTGATATTCAGTTAAAGGGCGCCCTTCAGGGGGCCCTGGATTTCCCCGAAAACGGGGAAAACGGATCGGACCCGGGAGGGGAATCGAAATGAACGCTTCATGAAAATGATTTTCGGGCACTGTACCTCGTTGATGAGCTATGACACATACCCGTTCAAGGATTATTCAAAAATGGATGCCAGCCGGTTTGACGTGGGTCACAAAGAAAAACGCCGACGCGAGGTCTTTCCCATGGAGTGCGAAAAAGCGCGTTTCCTGGGTATTGACATGGCTGTCGGGCAATAAAAACTTGGCGAATCTCGAGCCGAATCTCAGATCATGAAACAAAATTTACCAATAGTGGGCGTTGGGGTAATTGTTCTTCGAAACGGCCTTGTTCTGCTCGGCAAGCGCAAGGGCGCGCATGGGGCCGGAACATGGGCGCTGCCCGGCGGGCACCTGGAATACGGGGAAACCGTGGAGCATTGCGCCGAACGCGAGGTAATGGAGGAAACCGGGCTTTGCATCCTTCCCGTCTCGCGCGGGCCGTACACCAGCGACGTGTTTCCGGAAGAAAAAAAGCACTATGTCACCCTGTTTGTTGTGGCCCGCAGTGAAACCGGCAAACCGGAGATCCGCGAGCCGGACCGCTGCGAAGCCTGGCAGTGGTTTTACTGGTCCGAACCGCCCCGTCCGCTGTTCCCGCCGCTTGCGTCTTTGCTTCAAACCGGGTTTGTGCCGCAGGATAATGGAAAGGATTGTTGATGTATCAGACGGCCCGGAAAACGAGATCTGCACCTGATTTTGATATCTGCCGGCTCGGAGGGGCGTAATGCGCTATGAAGGACCCATATACCGGCCGCCATCAGAGGCGGACAGCCTTCTGATCCAGGCAACCGTGGGGTGCCCGCACAACAAGTGCACCTTTTGCATGGTCTACAAAAAGGGCCCGAAATACAGGGTACGGCCGGCAGAAGAAGTGGTTGCGGACTTAAAAGCCGCAAGGGCGGCCTACGGCAGCCGTA
This sequence comes from Desulfobacterales bacterium, assembly GCA_018335195.1. Classification (GTDB taxonomy): domain Bacteria; phylum Desulfobacterota; class Desulfobacteria; order Desulfobacterales; family Desulfosalsimonadaceae; genus Desulfosalsimonas. The sequence continues at coordinate 29,154 of JAGXKN010000031.1, read as the reverse complement.
TCCGCACGATTTTCTTTCCCGCGGGAAACACCATTGCCGCGCCCGTTGAAACCCTTGAGGCCGTATTTAAAGCCGCCTGCAGGATTTTTCCGGAACTCGAGCGCATTACAGTGTACGGGTCTTCCAGGTATATCCTGGAAAAAGGCGAGGAAGGCCTGCGACGTCTTTCAGCCGCCTGCCTGACCCGGATTCACGTGGGCCTTGAAAGCGGAAACGAGGCGGTGCTGGCTGATATCAAAAAAGGGGCCGCCCGCGCCGATCAGATCCGGGCCGGACAAATGCTGAAAGCCGCGGGCATTGAAAACAGCTCCTATGTCATGCTGGGCATCGGCGGGAAAAATTTGAGCACCGCGCATGCAACCGACACCGCCGCTGCCTTGAATGAAATCGCACCCGAATACGTGCGGTTGAGAACATTTGTGCCCAAGAAGGCAACGCCCCTGCTGCGCAGGGTGGAAAAAGGGGACTTTGCCATGTGCGGCCCGCACGAAATACTGGAAGAAACAAGGCGCCTGGTTGAAAATCTGGAAATTGCCTCAAGCCTTAGAAGCGATCACTACACCAACTATATCAACCTCTCCGGAGAGCTGCCCGAAGACAAAGACCGGATGCGGCGGCAGCTGGACGACGCCCTGAAGCGCCCGGAAAGCAGCTTCAGGCCATTTTTTGTCGGAACGCAGTGAGGGGGCGCTAAATAACCCCTCTATAAAAAGCAAGCTCACGTGCATTTTCCCTGAAAGGGGCAACAAGCTTGTCCATTTCTTTGTCGGCAAGGGGCTTTGCTAACCGGCCGGCCTCAGCCAGGGTCTCAACTTCCGAGATGTTTGAGCATCCAACAATGGCCACTGTTACAGGCTTGCCAAGCGCATAGCGCATCAGCAGTTCAGGGGTCACCCCGAGATGCGGGGCAACGTAATTGCCACCCCCGAAAATTTTCATGGCGATTACTGCAATTTTTTTCTCCAGGGCCGCGGGAAGCGTTTTTGTCAGAAAACCGCCGAGAACCTCCTCCACGGGATTAACCGGCATCATCACCGAGTCCACCGGCCACTGCCGCACCGCCCGGGCAAGAACCTCAGGGTCATGATGACCCGTAACCCCGATAAACCTTATTCTGCCTTCTTCTCTGGCCTCGACAAATGCTTCAAGTGCGCCGCCGGGCCCTGAAATCGCTTCCAGGTCCTGCGAAGTGCGGACATCGTGGATCTGCCAGAGATCAAGGTAATCGGTTTCAAGCCGCTGAAGGCTCTCTTCGAGGTCTTTTCTCGCGCCTTTTTTGTCCCTGCTTGCAGACTTGCTGGTCTGGAAAATATTTTTTCTTTTTTCCGGATCCGGCTTCCATATGCCGCCGTAGTACAGCTCGCTGTCCGAGTATACCCGGGCGCTGTCAAAATAGGTAATGCCCTGTTCGGCAGCAGCACGAATTACCGCGTCTGCCTCATGGAATCTTCCGGTGGTCCTGAGAACGCCTTCTCCGCCCAGTCCCACGCGGGTGACGGCCCGGCCGGTTGTTCCGAACATGTTTGTCTGTATTTGATTATTTTCCATAATCGAATCATTCCCTTCCTGTTCCGCTATGCTGAATGAATTGGCCCCAACTTGTTCTGCTTTTCCAAGATATGCATAAAACACCCGCGCATCAAGACGAGGAAAAGGTCACCCATTAAAAGGCGGGAAGACAGGTTTGCACCTGATATCCGGGTTTTGCAGGGGCATATCAAGCCATTGCCGATGATATGAACAGCGTCGGATATTGGCAATCTGCAAATTACGAATATCCGACTTTTCAGTAGAAGATTCCGGGCGGGGCCGAAATCCGCACAGAATGTCAAGCGGGTTATTCAGGCTGTTTAAAATACCGGAACCAGCGCATATCCATTGGCCTGGTAGCCAATAGAGGAGATCCAGCCATTGGGAACCCGCTCTATTTCCGGGGATATGGACTCCGGGGCCACACCCAGGGAATCCACCGCAAACAGGCAGACCTCCAGTGTAATTCCGTCCCTGGCCATTTCTGAAATCACATTGTCCATCCGCTCAAGTGTTTTTCTCTGCTTATCTGTAAACGCCTTGCGATTCGATGACAGCATTTTGACGGAACCGCCCATAAATATAACTGCAAAATCGGGATTTTTCGATTTATCCCGGATAGCCTGGTCCTTGAACACCTCGTGGGCCAGTGATAAATGAACCAGTGCACTTTCCGGATTGCCCTCCCTGAAATCAAATACGGTGTCGACGCTGTCCGCGCCCTGAAGCGATTTGTACTCCCCCGCCGGAACTACACCGGGTGAAACCAGCAGAAGAAACAGCGCGGAAAAAACAAAAATCGTCAAAAATATATTTTTGGCTTTCATTTCAGCACCTCCAAAACTTGAAATATTTGTTTGAATCCCATCCCGGTTTCCGGTGAAATCAATAAAAAACCGGACCATCTCATTATTGAGAGGTGACAAATAGAATAACTTCCCTGCTGATGATTGCAAGGTGCTGGAAAGGTTTTTTCAATAACACTCCATGGGAGTATGGGCCCAGCCCCTGAAAACTACACCTTTTAAGTGGTGCAATTTCATTTTGCCGTCGATGTGAATTGGTTAACAATCACAGCAGAAAGGAAAACAAGATGAAAAAAAATCTTTTAATTCTGGTGATTACTTTTGTACTGACTTTATCAGTGAGCTCCAACAACACATTTGCGGAAAACAAATTCGGTGTCGGCTATCAGGGCACAATTATAGGCTAATTTCTAAACGGATTGAGCGTCAGGGGTTGGTTTGACAGCTTTAGTGTTGATGCGACCCTTTTTCACACGAATGTGGAGGCTGATGGCGCTGACTCCGATCTTCTGAACCTTTTTATCCTGGACGGACGTTTCTTATATGCACCCATTGTAAAGGAAAACAGCCGCTTTTACATGGGGGCAAATCTAGGTTATGGCGCGCTTGAAATGTATGGTGAGGATCTTGACCTGCTGAAGTATGGCTTGCTTATAGGCACAGAGTACAGCTTTCAGGGGCTTCCCGAGCTGGGATTTAACTGGGAGGTCGGTTACAAGTTCAACACCCTGGATACAGATGAGTATGATCTCGAACTCGATCTGAACGGCATATCCGTATCCCTGGGCGTCCACTATTATTTTTAATATCATTATTCAAAGGGTCTCAAAACACCACCGCATCGCCATTGGGAATATATAAAGAAGCCGCCCGGTTCATTCGGGCGGCTTTCGTATTTGTCCCCGGAAATTATTTTGCTGCCGGCGCCTGACAGAAGTCGCGATTACGACAAAATGGCGATCTTCGGAAAATGGGATCATGAAATGGATATCCAATTTTTGCTAAGGAGAGTCTTTTCTCTTGACCAGCCTTTTAATGGGTGACCCCTTTTCGACAAGATTTTTGATTAAATCACAGACCCGGGTTTGACCCTTAATTTCTCAATTTGCCCTGATGATTTTTCAGATTAGCAATAATTGATGAAAAAATAGTCATTTTTATGTACTGTTAAAAATTGAAGGCCATGGATTCCGGGAAATGCACACAATAACAAATGGAGGGCTGTATGGACTTAAAAAACCATTATCGGATATTCGGATTAATCCTCTTATGTTTGTTTTTCTTTATTTCCTGCGCAGGCAAGTCAGCATCTTTTAAAAGCACTTCCACTTATGACGGCAAGCCGGTTGAGCTCCGGGGCAGCCTGAAAAAGCCCGAAGGAAACGGTCCTTTTCCGGCTGTGGTTTTGCTGCACGGCTGCAGCGGCATCATGGATACCCGGCAGGATTTCTGGGTAAAGAAATTAAACGCCATGGGATATGCAACCATTCAGGTCGACAGCCTAGCTCCCAGAAAAATTTACAGCCGGGTGCTGTGCCAGGGAGATGGAACCGTGCCGGGACTGGATTTCAGTGTCCGTGCCAGGGATGCGTTTGATGCGAGATCCCATCTTCAGTCGCTTGACTTTATTGATTCGGATCAAATTGCAGTCATGGGATTTTCGCACGGCGCGATCAGTGCGCTGGTGGCTTCAAAAGCATCGCAATTTGGTGAAACGCCCTTTTCCGCGGTGATATCGCTTTATCCGCATTGCTTTCAGGGTGCATTCTCGGAATATGATGCCCCTGTTTTGGTGATTATCGGCGAAGACGATGACTGGACGCCGGCAAAATTATGTAAGAAAGAATTTGCGAGAAGAGACAAAGACCGGCGGCATGACGTCGCACTTGAGGTGCTTCCCGGGCTGACGCACTGCTTTGATTGCCCCGGTATCAGGGATTATCAAGGCCACCACATGGAGTTCAGCAAGGAAGGCAGACAAAAAGCACTTCAACTGGTCAGCCGGTTTTTACGGCAGCATACCCGATGATTGAAAAACGGGGCCGGAGGCAAGCGGCTCCGGCCCCGTTTGCTATATCCCCCCGGTGGCGACGAATAACTCCATGACCAGCCAGGTCTTGACATCGATTTTCGCCTCCGGATCTGCCATCAGTTGCTCAGCTTCCTTTCGGGACAGGAACACGGTTTCAATGTCTTCGGCGCTGCCGGCATTCTTATTGGACGGCTCGCCCTGGCAGTCCACGTATACCATCACGATGGATTCGTCGGTGAGACCGGAGGAGACATAAATGGGCGGGCTGGTCCGGCGCACGCGGGTGGCCTGCAGGCCGGTTTCTTCCTCCAGCTCCCGGGCCGCGCTTTGCTCGGCGCTTTCCCCCGCATCCACCAGGCCGGCCGGAAATCCGTACTGGTAATCATCCAGCGGCATCCGGAACTCGCGGATTATGGCCAGCTTGCCGCTGGGCACGTGATACGGCACGATGATCACCGCGTCCACGGTGTCAAACGCACCGGTTTCGATCTTGGGCGGATTCTGGCGGGAAACAAAATCCCAGATCCGTTCATTGCCGTTTCTGTCCGAATACACGACCTCGAACATATTGATGTATTTACGGTCTGTCAACGGCCGGGTTTTTTTGATCCGGATCCTGTGATTGCCTGCGCTCATGTTCCCTGCATTCCTTCTGATTTGTCGTTATGCTGTAACCTGAAAAGCTGTTTTTCGCATGAAAAAAAATAAAACTACAGAAGAACCACCAAGCAGGCAAGCCCAAATTGAGGCATGTATATTTTCGTGTGCCAATTGACAAACGATGCGCCTGCGGTGTAAGCCGAAGCCTGCACAATGAAAAACGCGGACTTATGCGACCGTGGACGTGAAAGCGGGAAAAGCCGGGGGGTTGTAATTGCACAATCGATTTGAGCCGTATAGCCGGATTGTTTCGGATTTGCGCACCGGCCTGATGTGGAGCCGGGATGCCGCGCCTGCGGAATTTCCACTAACCTGGAAAGAGGCCTTCGATTTTGTGCACGCGCTTAACAGCCGGCAATTTGCGGGCTATGGAGACTGGCGCTTGCCCAACCGGCGGGAACTTTTTTCCCTTGTCAGCCACAGCCGGATCAACCCGGCCCTGCCTGAGGGCCATCCGTTTGAAAACGTGTTTCCCGGGTATTACTGGAGCGCCACCACATGTGCCCGCCTGCCGGACCAGGCCTGGTATGTCCACATGGGCGGCGCCAAGATCTACAGGGGCATGAAGCATGCCTCATACATGGTCTGGCCCGTGCGAACACAAAAAATGGCCGAAGAGGCGGTTTTTCAGACCGGGGAGAAAAAGTGTTTTGACGAACTCGGCCGGATCGAGCAATGCGAAGAGACGCTGCAGGGCGCCTCGGTTCATGCCGGCAGGCCCTGGCCCACTCCGCGCTTTGAGGTGCAGGCAGATACGGTGACCGATCACATTAGCGGGCTGACCTGGATGGGAAATGCCGATCCCGACGGCCGGCCGGTTGCCTGGCAGGCGGCCCGCGATCTCATCGGCCGGATGAACCGGCAGTCTGCATCCGGTTACAGCGACTGGCGCCTGCCCCATATCCGGGAACTGGAAAGCCTGGTGGACCTGAGCGCCCACAGCCCCGCCCTGCCCACGGCAGACCTGTTTGAAGATGTCCGCGATTTTTACTGGTCAGCCACCACGAGCCAATATGAAACCCGCTATGCCTGGGCCCTGTATCTTAAAGACGGGGCCGTTGGCGTGGGGTTTAAGCCCAACCCGGAATTTTTCCTCTGGCCGGTGCGGGGCGGCGGGTTTTTTGAGGCAGGGGATTGATCACTGAAAACCGATCATTTTACGCCCCGCCCCTTTTCTCCCGGTTCAGCGGCGCGAGCGCCAGACCTTTTTTTCAACCCAGTAGCCCGGGCGTTTTTCGATGGTAATCCACCGGCCCGGTACCCAGCGGCCGTGACGGGTGTAGTGGCCGGGATTCCAGGTGCGTTCGCAGATCGGGGGGACCCATGTTTTTTGAACCACCCAATGGCCGCGGCTGTGACGGGGCGCCCGGGAGCAGCGATCACGATGGTGCCGGTCCCTGTAATCCCTGTGACTCACGGTCACCCGCGCGGCGCCATCGTCCCGGGCGCTGCTGAGGATGGCATGGCCGAGGATGGCCGCACCAACGCCGATGGCAACCCCTTCCCACCGGTGCCGCTGTTTGTCACCGGCAAAAGCCGGTGTGCTGGCAAACGACACCAGGCAAACCACAACGAACAGGGAAATAAATATTTTCTTCATTTTCTGCCTCCTTTTTGCGAAATGCCCCCGGAAAATCCATCGGCAATGTCTTTTGAGTCCCCGGATTCCGCATGCCGTGTCACCTCCCGGTCCACCAGATCGATGGCACGCTCCACCACACGGTTTAAAAGGGCAAGTTCATCCGGCTCATTACCAATGGCAGTAGCCAGGGGCTGATAGGTTTTTGCCCGCTGGTCCTGAATCTCTTTGACCTTTTCCTCGCCTTTTTCTGAAAGCTCGATAAGATGGATCCGCATGTCGTTCCGGTCCACCTTCATGTCCACCAGTTCCAGTTGCGATCTGAGCCTCTTGACATCCGTGGAAAGGGTGCTCTGTTTGACCCCGGGAAAAAAGCGCAGGAGGTCGGTCATGCTCATGGGCCCCTGTGTCTTGAGAATCTCCAGGATTAACAGTTCGCGATCCTTGAGCTCCCCGGTTTCGCTTTGCGCCGCCTGGACAGCGCGATAGATCCGCATTTTGATGCTCAACCGGGCGATATTGGTAAAAAGCGTCTGAATCATTCTCCCGCCTTTCTGGAAGCTTTTTAAAACTAATACATAACATCTGGACAGTTTTGTCAAACAAAATATATCATAACAATGAAATAATTTTAAAAAATGATATTTTGTCTGCCGGCACAGGAGGCCCGGCATATAAAAAGCCCGCCGGAATCCCGGCGGGCTTTTTATATCTCACTCCGGCTGATGATTCCAGCCGACAAATCCAATTGTTGACCTGCCACATGGTGCCGCGAAATGATTTCGGTAAAAAGACCGGACCCGGCGGGATGTTGATGACAGCATGAAAGGATTTTCACACTGGAAGAAAAAGCCGATGGTCAACATCACTCGGGACATGATCACCCGCCGGCACAAAAAGCTGGGCCAGTTCAGCCATGCCAGGGCAAATTTTGGTATGCGATACCTGGAATGGACGCGGCTATGATCCGGTATAACACGCAGGCCGAGGCCGGATCGCGCCGGATGCAAGGCGGATTGTACCGGGCCGCCGGCAAAACTGCCAGGACATACTCGCTCCTTCAAGCTGTATCCACTTTGGTAGCCGGCGGCAGCGATATGGTCTATAATTCCTGGATGCATGATCTTTACGACAAAAAGAGGTTAGTGACATGAAGATAGGCTAATGCAGAAATCTTTGCGTTTTCGTCGGGTATCCGGTTTTCCCGCCGGCTCAACTGCTCCAAGTCCCACATGTACAACCTGATCCAGGCCGGAGAGCTGCCCGCGGTCACCCTGGGGGCGTCCAAGGGCAAGCGGTTGTATGAATCCCACTGTGACCGAATACCAGGAACGCAGACAGGAAATGCAGGGCGCATAATGCAAAACCGGTCTGTATGGTCCTTATGTCCGGTTCTTTATTGGACACGCCTTATGCGCTTTTTTGCTTAATCAAGAGACAAAAAACGTCAGAAACTGAAAAATTTTGTCACTCTATAGAAGAGACGAGGGTTTCGATTCTATCTTCAGCGATTCAAATTCTTCAAGCATTCTGGCAATTCTCAAATCAAAAAGACCACATGGTTTAATATTATGAAAATAGTGGCATATTTATTGCCTTAAGATGATAGCCGCGATTGAGGAAGAGGGAAAATAGGCTCAACAATATTTAATCCGGGAGAGCGTTATGCAAAAATCCAATACACAAAAAGGTTTTACGTTGATTGAGCTTATGATTGTCGTAGCAATCATTGGGATTCTGGCGGCAATCGCCATCCCTAATTTTATGAATTACCAGTGCAAGGCGAAACAGGCCGAGGCGAAAAGTCTTCTGGATGCCCTGTGGACTGCGGAGGAAAGTTATTTCGCAGAGCATTCCGTCTATAAAGACGAAAATGATTTCGATATTATAGGATTTAAAACAAAAGGCGACACCGCATACCAGATCACAGTTCCCGCTATTGACAATACGGGCAGGTATTTCCAGGCACGGGCGCAAGCGACGATAAACGGAGCGCCGGATATCTGGACCATAACCTCAAACGGTACCCTTCAAAACGCTTCCAACGCATGCAATTGATTCCCGTAAAGCAATAACGCTGATAAACTTTGGTATTCCCCAAAAGCCGTGAGAAACTTTTTTTCTGTTAAGACATGATTTGTAAGTCGATCCGGGCCGGGGCCGCCGAGACCCTCGAGGCTCCGGCGCACGTCCACCGATTCGTTGCAGAAAAATGCAAGGCACCCCGGAAAGGCGGACCTACAAGGACGACCTTTACGCGGCCTACCTCGACTTTGCCGAGTCAATCGGCAGGCCGCCCCTGCCCCGCGCCCGCTTCTTCAAGGCGCTGTACCTGACCGCCCCGGCGCGGCCAAAGGGCGTGCCGGTAAGGGAGAGAAATTCCCGGCGGTGGGTAGTTTCGGGGATTGGTTTGAAATGATTATTCATTCACATGCTACTCTCGGAAATTAGTAGGGTGCTTGAGCGGATAGTTCAGTGGAGGCAGAATTCTGGAGTTGCGCCTCGTTATTTTCTGTGGTTCCATATTTAAAGTTAAGGAGTTAATGTGCCACAAAGTATTTTCGCTATGATTGGAACAAGCATGGTTCGACGAAGTAAGTTGTAAGATGGTTAAGTTCAGTCAGATAGATATAAAACAAAAATATGCTGCGTTCGTGGATATACTCGGTTTCAGTTCTCAGCTCATAGAGAACTATGACGAGACCTTGGAGCAGTGCGAGAGGATGCTATGCACAGTTGGTGCAGTTAATGAAGCTATCGAGCAAGTGGATATCAGGATCTATCTGATTCTTTTCTTTTACTCGCAGATGATTTAGACCGAATAATTGCAGCAACACAAGGTCTTCTTATGCAGACTTTGTTCAGCGATTACTTGGTTCACGGCGGGATATCATATTGAAAACATATCGAAACCAGAGAGACGCAGATTCTTTTAATGGTTAGCGAGGCTGTGGTTAAAGCGGTATCACTAGAAAAGAGCATAAAGCATCCGTGTGTTGTAATTAATCCTGATATCAAATTTTCTGAAGAATGATGGAGAGCTGAAACAAACCTGGGTAGAGGGGTTTTATATTTTGGGGATCATGCCATCGTAAATCCTTGTAATATAGCCGGGGGAGAATCAGCAGCTACTAATATAATTGCTGCAGTCATAGCGTATAAGGTTGAGTCTTTTTTATTAATGCTTGTGGACGGCAGGCAACCGCCAGAGTGAAACGCTGAGGGGAAACTGATTTTCGCGGGTACCATGGGTACCGTGAATCTGGAAGATCAAGAGGATACTTAGTTGACCAGGAGAACCCCCTGATATTCTTGGCGCGCCCGGCAGGATTCGAACCTGCGGCCTACGGATTCGAAGTCCGGCGCTCTATCCAGCTGAGCTACGGGCGCTTGGGCGGGAAAAAGAAAATGGGGTGAGTGATGGGACTTGAACCCATGACCCCCAGGGCCACAACCTGGTGCTCTGCCAACTGAGCTACACCCACCATATGAATCTTGCATCTTTAACAAAAAAACACAGGGTATGCAAGCCATTTCTGGCCGCTGTTGCGTTTCAATATAATACGGCCGCAGGGCCCGTCAAACTTATTATTGACCATGTGTCCCTTTTTGATTACATATTTTTTTTACCCCCAAAAAAACAGGAGGTCCTGGTGAAGCGCTCCACAAAAGCCATTGTACGAGTTATTACAGGCGGCGTCATTTCTGTTATCATCTGGCGCTTGTTCCGGCCCGAAGCCGGGCCGGCATTTGCCGCGGGCCTGTTTGTCGCCCTGGTGGGCGCGGCATACGGGCTTGAATACATCCACAACCGAAAAGAATCATAAGGCCGGCAGATTGAAACAGATCGTTCTCGGCACTGCAGGACACATTGACCACGGAAAAACCAGCCTGATCAAGGCGGTCTCCGGAACAGACACCGACCGCCTCAAGGATGAAAAGCGCCGCGGCATTACCATTGAGCTGGGATTTGCCTCCCTGGACCTGCCCAGCGGCCTTCACATCGGCGTGGTGGACGTGCCCGGTCATGAACGGTTCGTGAAAAACATGGTTGCCGGCGCCACGGGTATTGACGTGGTGGTCGTGGTCATTGCCGCAGACGAGGGCGTGATGCCTCAGACCCGGGAGCACATGGAAATCTGCAGTCTGCTGGGCATCCGCTACGGTTTCGTGGTGCTCACCAAAATCGACATGGTGGATGAAGAGTGGCTGGAACTGGTTACAGAAGACGTACATGATTTCATGCAGGGCACCTTTCTTGAAGAATCACCCGTGATCCCTGTGTCCTCGGCAACCGGGGACGGGCTGTCCGAATTTTTGGACACCCTGGACCGCTACTGCATGGCCCTGCCGGAGCGCCCGCCTTCGGGCATATTCCGGCTGCCCGTCGACCGGGTTTTTTCCATGAAGGGCTTTGGCACCGTGGTGACCGGCACGCTGGTCTCCGGCCACGTCAGCCTGGGCGAGCAGGTCATGATCTATCCCTCGGGCATTACCACCAAGGTGCGCGGCATCCAGGTGCACGACCAGTCCTTGCAGACATCCGAAGCCGGGCTGCGAACTGCAATCAACTTTCAGGGTGTGGACAAGTACGCGGTCAAACGCGGCGATGTCCTGGCCCGGCCGGGCACCCTGATTTCCACATACATGATCGACGTGGAACTCCAGCTGCTTGAAAGCAATACGCGCGCCCTGAAAAACCGGGACCGGGTGCGCTTTCATATCGGCACCAGCCAGGTGCCCTGCAACATTATCCTGCTGGACCGGGAAGTCCTGGAGCCCGGGGAAACCGCCCTGGTCCAGGCCCGGCTGGAAAGGCCGCTTGCCTGCGTGCGTGACGACCGGTTTGTCATCCGGAGCTATTCCCCGGTGCGCACCCTGGGCGGCGGCCGGGTTTTAAACCCGGCGCCGCAGAAACACAAACGATTCCGCCGGGAATCCATTGACCGAATCGAGGCGATCCGCCAGGCCGACCCGGAAACCCTGATCGCGGCCCACGTGGCCATGGCCGGTTACCAGGAGCGCTCCTTTACCGAGCTCAAGGTCCTGACCAACCTGGCGGACAAAGCTCTGGAGGCGGCATTGGGCAAACTCCTGTCCAACCGCACCGTGATCCAGACCGAACGAAACGAGCGCAGGTTCGTACATTACGATACTTTCGAGGATTTCCGCACCTCTGTTACGGATCGGCTATCTGCCTATCACAAGGCCAACCCCTTAAAAGGCGGCATGCCAAAAGGCGAGCTGCAATCCAAACTCCCGGACATCCGGACTGCAAGGCTGTTTAACCAGCTTCTCCAGATGCTGATCAAAAACAATGAAATCGTGCAGACCGACGACAGTATCCGGCTTGCCGGCCATCAGGTGACCCTGCAGACCGACCAGACCGATTTAAAGGAAAAAATCCTGGCTCTCTATGCGGAAAATGGACTGCAGCCGCCTTATCTCAAGGAGCTGCAGCATATGCTCAAGGCCGAACCTGCCCAGGTCAAAAACGTGCTCATGCACCTGGTGGACGAAGGACGCATTGTCAAGGTCAAGGAGGAGCTGTTTTTTCACGCAGACGCCATTGCGGATTTAAAGGCACGGCTTGTGGACTTCCTCACGAAAAACCAGGAAATCACCCCGGGTCAGTTCAAGGAGATGACCGGGGCTTCCAGAAAGTACACAATCCCGTTGTTTGAATACTTTGATGCGACAAACGTCACCCTCCGGGTGGGAGATGTCAGAAAGCTGCGCAAAAAGCCGGGCACATAACCCGGATGATTTGAACAGGCGCAATGCCGCTGCTTTTTTATAGCTCAGAAAAAAAGGAGAAACCATGGAAGCACATGGCAGTAATCCGGAACCGATTAAAGAGGAAAAAGAATACCGGAAATTTATCTGGATCCGCCTCCTTTTGGGCATCTGCATCACTGTCGGCCTGATCTGGGCAGCCGTGTACTTTGCAGACCGGTTCGTTCCGGCCCGGGAGTTTGAAACCGCGGCTTCCGCCGGCTCCGCGCAAACCGCGGAGCCTGAAAAGCAGGCCCGGAGCACGGCAGAATCCGCAGAAACGAAACAAACAGAAGCTGCAGCGGAAAAGACCGCCCCGTCCCCGGAACAACCCCGGCCCGAAACCAACGGGGAACAGGCCCACCCCGAACAAAAGCCGGCTGAAGAAACCGGGCACCCGGAACCCGAATCCGCAGAAAACGGTCAAAGTCAAGCCTCTGCCGCCGCGCAGCACCCGACAAAGGAGCAACCCCGGGGCTTTTATTTCATGGACAAACTGATCAAGCCCCTTGAATACGAACTCACTGAACGCTTCTGGGGCTGGCGGCCCAATGACCTCATTAAATTCACGGACAATGTCAATGAACTCCAGCTCGGGGTACTGGAGACTACCCGGCGGGCCACCGTCTACCTGACCGAACGTATCAGCCGCAGGGGTTCTGCCGAAGCCCTGGATCCGAACCTGGAAAATGCCATGAACTGGCTGATGGTCAACGCGAAAAATTACTGGTTTCCATCTCCGGAAAACAAGTACACGGATGCGATCAAAGAACTCCGGGCCTATCAGGATCGCCTGGAACAAGGGCGCGCCAGTTTTTACATCCGGGCCGACAACCTGATCCCGCTGCTGAAGGCTTTTGAGGAGCTGCTGGGAAGCTGTGACGACAATCTGGTCAAACTAACCGAGGAAGACGGGGAGCCGGTCAGCAGCTTCCAGGCGGACAACTATTTCTATTATGCCAAGGGCGTGGCCATGACCCTGGATTCCCTGCTCCGGGGGGTGGAACACGATTTCAAACGCACCCTGGAAATGCGCAACGGCGTGGATGTACTGGAACACGCCATCCACTCCTGTCATACCGCGGCCGAGCTCGATCCCTGGCTGTGGGTCACGGAAGGCAGTTTAAACGGCATCCTGGCCAATCATAGGGCCAACATGGCGGCCCATATCAGCCATGCCCGCTTTTACGTCAGCCTGCTGATTGAGACCCTATCCACGTAATTCCGCTTCGCGCGCCTGGCGTTTTTATTCAATTATTTCGGAAAGTTCTGCTGCAATTGTATCCAAAAGCAGCATCCCCTCCCGGGTTAAGCGGCAGCATTGTGCATCCAGCCCCATTTTTCCCGAATTTATAAAAGGGGCTGCGGCCGGGCCGAACATTTCCTGAAAATCCACCCCGAAACGCCCTTCAAACCCCGGGATATCAATTCCCCCGGCCTGCCTCAGTCCCAGGTAGAGGGCTTCAATCATCATCTGCGAATCGGTGAGGCGCTCGGTTTCCGCCGTGGGCTTGCGGCCGGAGGATATTTCGGAAATGTAGGTATCCACGCTGCGGCAGTTCCAGAACCGCTCGGGCGCGGTATAGGAATGGGCGGCCGGGCCCAGGCCGAGATAGGGCAGGTTTTGCCAGTATTTGAGGTTGTGGCGGGACCTGGACTTGTTTGCCGCGGCGAAATTGGAAATTTCGTAATGCTGATATCCCCGGCCTGAAAGGAATTCGGCCGCCTGCACGAACATGGCGGAGACGCGCTCTTCGGAAAGCGGGGCAAACCGCCCGGCATCTTTGTCTGCGGCCATTTTCGTGCCCGGCTCAAAGGTGAGCATGTAGCAGGAAATATGAGGCGGAGAAAACGCGGCTGCAGCGGACAGATCCGCGTGCCAGGCGTTTTCGTTTTGATGCGGCAGGCCGTAGATCAGGTCCAGGCCGATATTTTCAAACCCGGCCCGCCCTGCTGCCTGCAGTGCCGCCATAGCCTGATTTGCCGTATGAATCCTGCCCAGAAAAGCCAGGTTGGCATCGTTAAAGGACTGTACGCCGATATTGAGACGGTTGACACCCGCGGATCTGCATGCGGAAAGGCTTTTCTGCGTGACTGTGCCGGGATTGGCCTCCAGGGTAACTTCGACATCCGGAAGAATGGAAAAATGTTTACAGGCGGCATCCAGTATGCGCTCCACCGCCGAAGGCGTCAGAACCGAAGGGGTGCCCCCGCCCAGGTACACCGTGTCAAAGACCGCATCCGCCCGGGCGCGCATGGCCATTTCCGCAACAAGGGCATCCACATATTCGGCCTGCCGCGATAAATCGGAAACGGAATAAAAGTCGCAGTACGGGCACTTGCGGATGCAGAACGGCACGTGAATGTAGAGGCCCCATGTCATCAGATAAACCGCTTCATCACCTCGTTTATGACCTCGTCTGCGTTTTCCGGGGTAATGCCGTGTTCCCGGCACAGCTCTTCGAGCTGGCCGCGGACCTGCGTATTTTCCAGATCATCCAGGCTGCGCAGATGGCCCAGCCGGCGGCCGATCTGGTAGAGCATCCGGTCGTTGGGATCCATGGACAGAAATCGCTGCACGACTCCGATCATCCGGTCCTTGTCCTCGGGCAGCTTGCCCTCGATTTCCTCGAACAGGTTTAAAATGTGATCGCTCCGGATCTTGCTCTCGATTCCCCCCAGGTGCTGCAGAAACAGCAGGAGCTCCTCGGCGGCCTCCAGGTCGGTGAGCTTTTCAAACCGCCCTGATTCGTAATCGGCAAACAGAGGGACAGTGTTGGGGATGGCCAGGGTCCGCACCCGGATATAATCCGGGTTGATCTGATTTAAAGCGTCCGCGGTTCCCGTGGCGTGGGTATGGGACAGCGCCCGGCCCCCCAGCCCGGGCATCACGTACTCGGAAAGCTGAATGCCGGCGGCCGCCACCTTGCGGCCGGCAGTGATGTGCTCCTGCTTGCTGGTGCCCTTGCGCACCATTTTCAGCACCGCATCCGAGCCCGACTCCATACCGATGTGAATACGGTTTAAACCCGTATTTGCCATGGCTGCGAGATCCTTGTCGCGGATGCGCGACACGGTACGAGATCGCGCATACGTCGTGATGCGCAGAATCCATGGAAAGCAGTTTCTCAAATGGGTCAGGATATCTATCATCTCAGCGGGCTTGATGATCATGCTGTTGGCATCCTGGAGAAACACGGATTCCATGCCCGCGGCATACCAGTGAAGTGCGGCGTAAAAGGCCTGTCGGTCTGCACCGGAAAGCTTTGCCAGGTATGCGTCAATATCGGCCCGCGAAATCTGCCCGGAATCGTCGCTCATGCCGCGCAGAGCTGTGACATGGGCATGCAGGGCATCAATATCCTTCTTGACGTGTTCCACGGGCCGCAGCGAAAATCGTTCGCCCTTGTACACCGGGCAGAACTTGCACTTGTTCCACGGACAATTGCGGGTCACGCGGATCAGCAGACTGTAGGCCTCGCTGGGCGGCCGAATCGGCCCCTGTTCAAACCCCCTGTATTCTTCTTTTTGGCTTGATTTGCGCATAAAACTATGTTTTCCTCCTATGCGATCATTATGAAAAAGCTGCGCAACATCCTCATCATTGCCACTCTCGCGATTTTAACCGGAGCCGGACTCTTTGCCCGGCATATGGCAATCTATGCCCAAAATCCGGTCAACCCGGAAATCAAAGAACCCCTGCAGGTAATGGTCGAGCCCGGCCAGAGCTTCCGGGCGGTCACCGGGGAACTCAGGCAAAAGCACCTGATTCGGCACCCCGTGAAGTTCCGGATTCTGGCAAGTTTCCGCGGGGCCACCACGGCCATCAAGGCCGGCGAGTATTACTTGTCCGGCACCATGACGCCCGGCCAGATCTTGGAACAGCTTCACCGGGGAAAGGTCCACCTTCGCCGGATAACCGTTGCCGAGGGCCTGACCCTCTACGAAGTGGCCGAACTTGCGGCCCGGGCCGAAATCTGCGGGAAATCCGCCTTCACGCAGGCCGCCACGAACCCGGATCTTGCGGAAAAAATGGGCATCCCGGCCAAAACCGTGGAAGGATATCTCTTTCCGGAAACCTATTATTTCGAAAAACAGGCCACGCCGGAAAAAATCATCCAGACCATGGTGCGGCACTTCAGAGACGTGTTTTCCGATGCCTGGAAGAACCGGGCCGGGGAACTCGGCTTTTCCGTTCATGAAATCGTCATCCTGGCCTCCATTATTGAAAAGGAAACCGGGGCGGACAAAGAGCGCAAGACCGTATCCTCTGTGTTTCACAACCGGCTGGAAAAAGGCATGCGCCTTCATGCCGATCCCACGGTGATCTACGGCATTGAAAACTTTGACGGCAACCTGACCCGCAAGGACTTAAGAACCCGGACACCGTATAACACCTACACCAACTACGGCCTGCCCCAAGGGCCCATTGCCAATCCGGGCCGGGCCTCGCTGGATGCCGCCCTGTATCCTGCAGACACCCCGTATCTATATTTTGTGGCCAAGCCGGACAATACGCATCATTTTTCAACCACCCTTGCCCAACACAGCCGGGCGGTGCGGAAATACCAGCTCAATCAATAAATTTTACCCGCGAGTATACATCCGCGTCAAGGCGCTCTCCGGCAAAAACCGGATCGCTTAGATAGTGGTACCCGGCGGCCGCGATCATGGCGGCATTGTCCCCGCACAATTTCATGTCCGGCACAAAAAGCGACATGCCACGGCTTTCGGCCGCCTGCTCCACCCTGCGGCGCAGTGCGGCATTGGCTGCCACGCCGCCCACAAGGGCAATATCGGAGCAATGATGTTTCTCCGCGGCCAGAATCAGCTTGTCTGCCATTACCGCCACCACCGCGGCCTCGAACCCTGCGGCAATATCGGCCAGATGCTCCCGGTAGTCGGAATGCGTTTCTATATGGCGCTTCACAGCCGTCTTGATGCCGCTGAAACTGAAATCAAAAGCCTCTTTATCCAGGTAGGCCCGGGGAAAACGGAATCTTCCCGGGTCACCCGAGGCGGCAAGTCGGGAAATCATCGCACCTCCGGGATATCCCAGCTCCAGCATCTTGGCCACCTTGTCAAAGGCCTCGCCCGCGGCATCATCGCGGGTCTGGCCCAGGCACTCGGCCCGGGTATGGGATTTTACCAGATAGACCGCCGTGTGGCCGCCCGAGGCCAGCAGCGCCACGAACGGAAAGTCCGGCACGGGTTCTGAAAGAAACACGGAATTTAAATGGCCTTCCAGGTGATTGACCCCGACCCATGGGATTTGGCGGGCATAGGCATAGGCCCTGGCAAACGAAA
This sequence comes from Desulfobacterales bacterium, assembly GCA_018335195.1. Lineage (GTDB taxonomy): Bacteria > Desulfobacterota > Desulfobacteria > Desulfobacterales > Desulfosalsimonadaceae > Desulfosalsimonas. The sequence continues at coordinate 11,465 of JAGXKN010000031.1, read as the reverse complement.
AACCCACCAGCAGGGCGCCCACCAGGCCGGGTCCCCGGGTGGCGGCCAGGGCGTCCAGGTCGCCGGGGCGTACGCCGGCCTCTGCCAGTGCCTGGTCCACCACCGGGCCGATGACCTCGATGTGCTTTCGGGAAGCCAGTTCCGGTACCACGCCGCCATAAGGATGATGCACCTCCACCTGCGAGCTCACTACGGAGGAAAGAATCCGGCACCCGTCTTCGACCACCGCGGCCGCGGTTTCATCGCAGGAAGTTTCAATGCCCAGTATTTTCATGATAAACCCGAAAACCTTGAATAAGCAACAAAAAGGCCGGGCAGCAGATGTTTCTGGCTTGCCCGGCCGGTCTGGATCGGATTTTGTATGCAGAGCCTGTTCCGGTGGCCTATACCGAGCCCCACTTGAACCGAGTTTTGTCGGATTTCCGGCGCTGGACCACCTCGCCGATGATACAGGCCTTCTCATCCATAAAGGAAATCCGCTCGATCATCTCCTGGGCGGTCTGCTCGGGCACCACTGCGACCATTCCGATGCCGTTGTTAAAGGTCCGCATCATCTCGTCTGCCTCGATCCGGCCCGCATCCCGGAGAAACTTGAAAATGGGCGGTACTTCCCAGGAGTCCTTGTACAACACAAGGCTGCAGGCCTCCGGGATGATCCGCAGGAGGTTTTCCACGATCCCACCCCCGGTGATATGGGCGAGACCGTGAATCGGCATATCCTTGATCAGCCGCCGGACCACGTCCGCGTAAATCCGCGTGGGCGCAAGCAGTTCTTCGCCCAGGGGCCTGCCCAGTTCGGGAACGAAACTGTCGCTCTTCAGTTTCAGATCATCAAAACAGATTTTCCGCACCAAGGAATAGCCGTTGCTGTGCAGCCCGGAGGAAGCGAATCCCACCAGCTTATGTCCGCCGCGGATTTCTGAGCCGTCCACGATCTTGTCGTTGTCCACCACGCCCACGGCAAAACCGGCCAGGTCGTATTCGTTGTCATTGTAAATGCCCGGCATCTCCGCTGTCTCCCCGGCAATCAGGGAACACTTGGCCTGCCGGCAACCCTCGGCAATACCCTCAACGATCTTTTCGGCCACCCCGACGTTTAAGCTCCCCATCGCGAGGTAGTCCAGGAAAAACAGCGGCTTGGCCCCCTGCACGATCACGTCGTTAACGCACATGGCCACCAGGTCGATGCCCACGGTATCGTGCTTGTCCATCATGAAGGCGACCTTGAGCTTTGTGCCCACGCCGTCTGTGGAACTCACCAGCACCGGCTTTTCGTAATCAGCGGTCTTAAGCGAATACAGGCCGCCAAAACCGCCGATCTCGCCCATCACGCCGGTTCGCGGCGTTTTGGAGGCGATTTTTTTCACGGCGTTGACAAAATTGTTGGCCTTGTCAATATCCACGCCCGCCGAGGCGTAGGTGGAAGAAGAATCATCAGAACTCGACATTGTCCGATTCCTGTTTTTGACCTATGGTTGGGTTTGGGTGTAAAAAAGAATCCGTATGAAACCATTGCGGTACACACTAGAAAAATAGGACTTGATACCTGAAATGCAAATAAAAGTCAAAACAAAATTTTTGACAACCCCGGCCATGTAGTGTATTCAGACACAACATTGACATCAATATTACGGGTATCAACTGTGAGGTGAATATGAAAACCTTTGCCAGACTCAACCGCCTTCCGCCCTATGTATTTGCCGCTGTCAACGATCTAAAAATGGAACTGCGGCATGCCGGCGAAGATATCGTGGACCTGGGAATGGGAAACCCGGACCTGGGCACACCCGAACATATCGTCAACAAGCTCGTGGAAGCGGCGCAAAAGCCGCATAACCATCGATATTCCGCGTCCATGGGCATCCGCAAGCTCCGTATGGCGATTGCGGACTGGTACAAGCGCAGATTTGACGTGGATATCGACTACGAATCCGAGGCCATTGCGACCATCGGCGCAAAGGAGGGCATCTCCCACCTGATGCTGGTTACTGCCGGCCCCGGGGACGTGGTGTTCTCCCCCAACCCCACGTACCCCATACACCCGTATTCAGCCATTATATCCGGGGCGGATGTGCGCTACGTACCGCTCGGCGCGGATACGGATTTTTTTGAAAATCTCGTGACCGCCACCAAGCATACCTGGCCCAAGCCCAAGGTCATGGTCCTGTGCTTTCCGCACAATCCCACCACGGAAACCGTGGACCTGGAGTTTTTCCAGAAAATCGTGGATTTCGCCAAGGAGCACGATATCTTTGTCATCCATGACCTGGCTTATGCGGATATCGTGTTTGACGGGTATCAGCCGCCAAGTTTCCTGCAAGCCAAGGGCGCCAAGGACGTGGGCGTGGAATTTTTCTCCCTGTCCAAGAGCTATAACATGCCCGGCTGGCGCGTGGGCTTCTGCGTGGGCAACCGGGAGGCAATTGCCGCGCTCAAGCGCATCAAGAGCTACCTGGACTACGGCATTTTCCAGCCCATCCAGATTGCTAGCATCATCGCGTTAAACGGGCCCCAGGAGTGCGTGGCGGAAAACTGCGAAGTTTACCGATCCCGGCGAGATGCCCTGATCCAGGGGCTTGCCCGGGCCGGCTGGGAAATCCCCCCGCCCAAAGCCACCATGTTCGTATGGGGCAAAATCCCGGAGCAATACCGGGATATGGGTTCCCTGGAGTTTTCCAAAAAGCTCATCAGGGAGGCCAAGGTGGCGGTATCGCCGGGCATCGGATTCGGGGAATACGGCGACGAATATGTCCGTTTTGCGCTCATTGAAAACAACATGCGCATCAAGCAGGCGGTCAAGGGTATCAAAAAAGCGCTCTGATCGCAGACGCGCATCAGCAGCCGTCAGGCAAGGACTTATGAAACAAATCCACATCGGAATTCTCGGGCTCGGAACCGTAGGCACCGGAATCGCCCGCCTGCTGGCGGAAAACGGGGAGCTGATCAGCTCCCGGCTTGGCGCCGAGCTGCACCTGAAAAAGGCCGCAGACCTGGATATCGAGCGGGACCGGGGCATTGACTTCGCCCCTGGTGTACTGACCACGGATCCTTATGCCGTAGTCAACGATCCGGAAATCGATATCGTCCTGGAAATGATCGGCGGCATGGACATCGCCCGGGAACTGATCATGAAGGGCATTGAAAACGGCAAGCATATTGTCACGGCCAACAAGGCTCTGCTGGCCACCCGGGGAAACGAAATCGTCGGGCGGGCCGCGCAAAAGGGGCTCAGCCTGGCCTTTGAAGCCAGCGTGGGCGGATGCATGCCCATTATCAAGACCATTCGCGAATCCCTGGTGGGAAACAACATTCACGCGGTTACCGGCATCTTAAACGGCACCTGCAACTACATCCTCACCCGGATCGCAGGCGAAGGCATCTCCTTTGAGGCCGCACTGGAAATGGCCAAGGCCGAAGGCTATGCCGAGGCAAACCCGTCGCTGGACGTGGACGGATATGACACGGCCCACAAACTGGCGATTCTCTCGGCTATTGCCTTCGGCATGAAAATCAATTACGAGGATGTCTACATTGAGGGAATTGCCGCACTTACCCCCATGGACATCGAGTTTGCGGCCCAGTGCGGCTACCGGATCAAGCTGCTGGCCATTACCAAGTCAGACGGCAAGTCCGTGGAGGCCCGGGTGCACCCGGCCATGATCCCGTTTACAGACCTGTTATCCAATGTCAGCGGATCCATGAACGCGGTTACGGTGACCGCGGACGCGGTCGGAGACATGATTCTGTACGGGCACGGTGCCGGCATGATGCCCACGGCCAGCGCCGCCATCGGAGACGTAGTCGACATTGCGCGCTGCATCGTGGCAGGCGGTGCAATGCGCGTGCCCATGCTGGGATATCAGATGGAACACATCCGGGAAATCCCGATCAAGCCCATGGATGAAATCGAAACGCATTACTACTTCCGGTTTTCCGCCCTGGACAAACCCGGCGTACTGGCCCGGATTGCCGGCATTCTGGGAGAGCACGACATTTCCATCAAGTTCGTGCACCAGACCAAGCGGCGTACAAACGGCGCCGTCCCGGTATACATGCTCACCCACCAGGCCCGGGAAGCCCAGGTAAAACAGGCGCTGGACAAAATCGCGGAATTCGACTTCATCCCGGAACGGCCCGTGTTAATCCGGATCGAGGCCCCGGAGGAGCAAAAATCCGGGCAGGGCGAATAGACGTGACGCGGATTTTTATTTCGCATATTCATTTTTTCAGGAAAATGCAGACAAGGCAGGATTATGCAGCATATCATCTGTTCTGACCTGGAAGGGGTGTTTGTCCCCGAGATCTGGATCAATGTGGCCGAAAAAACCGGGATCGACGAACTCAAGCTCACCACCCGCGATATCTCCGATTATACTGCGCTCATGGACAAGCGGCTTTCCATACTCGAGGCCCACGGCCTGACCCTGGCAGACATCCGGGCGGTGATCGCGAAAATCGACCCCCTGCCCGGGGCGCTAGAATTCCTCGATGCACTGCGGGCCGAGCACCAGATCATCATTGTATCGGATACGTTCATTGAATTTGCCGGGCCGTTAATGGAAAAACTCAAGCGCCCGACCCTATTCTGCAATTGCCTGAAAGTCGATGACAGCCGGCGGATTACCGGTTATGAACTGCGCCAGGAAGACGGCAAGAAAAAGACCGCCCGGGCCCTGCAGGGGCTGAATTACAGGGTGATCGCATTCGGCGATTCATACAACGACATCCGCATGCTCCAGGCAGCAGACCACGCGTTTTTGTTCCGGCCGCCGGAAAACGTGGTCCGGGAGTATCCACAAATTCCGGCGACATACGATTATGATGAGCTCATGGGCCATATCAGAGCCACCGTTGCCGAAGGACATGCCAATTAGGCCGGAACTCGCAAATGATGCCGCATTTTCACACCACGCGTCAGGGCATTGTTTTTAACGCTTATATCCAGCCCCGGGCCAAAACCAACGACATTGCCGGGCTCCGGCAGGAGGCGCTCAAAATCCGGCTGACCGCCCCGCCGGCAGACGGCGAGGCCAACCGGGCCTGCCTGAAATTTCTGGCCAAGGCCCTCGGCGTGGCCAAATCCGACCTTGAAATCGTCTCCGGGGCCTCGGGCAGAAACAAGAAAATCCTTGTGCGCATCCCAGACGACAACAGCCGCCGGCAGACAGTCGCGGGCATCAAAAAACGTATCGAAAAACTCGCGGACAAAAAAGGGTCTTGACATTGCCTTTACAGATCACTATAGATATAAAATTACACATTGCGGGGTGGAGCAGTCTGGTAGCTCGTCGGGCTCATAACCCGAAGGTCAGAGGTTCGAATCCTCTCCCCGCTACCAATTTCAGAAAGACCAGGGGTTGCAGGCATGTGTTTGCAACCCCTTTTTGTTTTTCAGGGGCCTGAATCATGCACATTGTGCTTGTCCATCCGGCCGGATCCAACTGGGTTGCCGGGAAAAAAGACGTTTCCGCTGTGGCCAATCGCATGGCACCGCTGGGCCTGCTTTCCATTGCGGCCTACCTGGAACGGCAAGGACACAGCGTGATCGTGCATGACTGCCTGGGGCCCGAGGCTGTCCCCGGTATCCATGCCAATACACAGCAGATTCTGAGCCACGATCCCGACCTGGTGGGATTTTCCGCCACCACCGCCGGTTTTCTGGATGGATACGACATGGCCGTTCAAATCAAGGCATCGCGGCCCGATATCCGGACGGTTTTCGGCGGGGTCCACGTATCTGCCCTCGGTGCCCAGTTGTTGGATGACTATTCCCGCATCGACTACCTGTGCATGGGCGAAGGCGAGCAGACCCTGGCAGAACTGGCAGAGGGCAAGGCAGCCGGCGAAATCGACGGGTTGGTATGGCGCGGACCTAAGGGAAATCCGATTTCCAACCCGGCCCGCAGCCATCTGCCCGACCTGGATGCCCTGCCCTTTCCCGCATACGAGAAGCTGCCCGGCTTTCCCAAAAAATACAACCTGCCGCTGTTCAGCTATATACGGACACCGGGCGCCACCATGGTCACAAGCCGGGGATGCCCGTATCAATGCTCCTACTGCGACCGGTCTGTTTTTAAAAGCGGCTACCGGTATAACTCGGCCGAATACATCTACGAGCACATGCATTATCTGCGCACCCGCTTCGGCGTTCGCCACATCAACATTTACGATGACCTGTTTACGCTTCACCGCAAAAGAATAACTCAATTGTGCGAACTTTTAACCGCCAGACCGCTGGGCATCCATTTCAACTGCGCGGTACGCGTGGGGCATGCCGATGACCAACTGCTGAGCATGCTCAAGGCGGCGGGATGCCTCATGGTATCGCTGGGCATTGAAACCGGGGACCCGGAGTTGCTTGCCGTTCACAAGCCCGGGGTGTATCTTGAGGAGGTAAAGGATACGGTCAGAAGAATCCAGGCAGCCGGCCTGCGGGCCAAGGGGCTTTTCATGATGGGACTTCCCGGAGAAAGCGCCGAATCGATACGAAAAACCAGCGATTTCGTCCTCTCCCTGGATCTCGATGACATGAACATGGCCAAGTTCACCCCTTTTCCGGGCGCCCCGGTATGGCAGACCATATTTGACCAGGGCGAAATGGAGGAAGACTGGCGCAAAATGAACTGCCTGAATTTCGTGTTCGTGCCAGAACAAATCGACTCCAGGCAAACCCTGGACTACCTTTATAACTGGCACGTCAAACGGTTTTACTCGGATCCCAAATGGCGCAGGCGTTTTGCCAGTCGCATCTGGCAGCACAGGCACAGCCTGATATACCTGGCAAAGCATTTGCCTGCCTTTCTTTCAGCCATGCGGACCTTTGACCCGAAACAAAAAGGAGGGACAAATGAATCAGTTCGTGGACCGGATGATTCGGGCAAGCAAGCTCGAGGCGAACCTGTATGAAGAAGTGGAGGCTGACAAGGGTGCCATGGGCCAGGCAATGGCCGTGGTGGTGCTCTCCAGCCTTGCCGCCGGAATCGGCGCAATCAGTGTTCAGGGCATCGGCGGACTTATCATCGGCACGATTGTCGCACTTGTGGGATGGTATGTGTGGGCCTTTCTGACCTACCTCATCGGCACCAAGCTGCTGCCCGAAGCCCAGACTCGGGCCGATCACGGCGAACTGCTGCGCACCATCGGATTTTCCAGCGCCCCGGGGATCATCCGGATTCTGGGCATCATCCCGGGACTGCGCAGCATTGTCTTTCTGGTCGGCGGGATCTGGATGCTGGCGGCAATGGTCATCGGCGTGCGCCAAGCCCTGGATTATGAAAGCACTGCGCGTGCGGTGGGCGTCTGCGTGATCGGCTGGCTGATCTACCTCCTGATTGCAGGCCTGCTCTTTGCGCTCATGGGGGGCGCACCGGGCTCCGCGCCCGCGTAAAAAGCATGTACGGCTGGGGGCGGGCCGGGGAGCTTTCCTGGCCCGTCCGGTTGCGTGGTCCCGAACCTGTGACACGATTACTTGACTGTCAACACCGGGCACGGGGCGTTTAGAATCAGATATTGGGCAGTGGAGCCGAAAAGCAGCTTGCCCATTTTGGAGCGCTTCCGGATGCCGATCACGATCTCATCCATACCCTGCTCGCTGGCATATGCCACGAGATCTTCCTCAGGCGTGGCCCCGCGCACCAAAAGATGGGTCTCGCAGGCGACCTGCTCCCTGTTGACCTGTTCCTCTCCGGATTTCAATGCACCCTCAAGCTGACCGATGGTCTTCTGTTCTTCTTCGGTTCCCTTCTCCATGGAGGCGACCAGGTAGAGTTTGGCATCCAGCTTTTTGGCCCGTTCAATGGCCGTGGCTAAGGCTGCCCTGGCGGATCGGGAACCGGTATAGCAAACCATGATCTTCATGTTCGACCTCTCTGCTTTTGCTGTGTTGGCTGTAATGGACGGAGGAATTTGACTCCCTGCACATTTTTTGGATCAACGACAGCATACCATATAATCAGGCGCCGATATAGGCTTTTCTGACCATTTCGTCGTTTTTCAACTGATTGCAGTCCCCGGAAAGCACGCAGGCACCGCTTTCCAGCACGTATCCCCGATCCGTGATGTTTAAGGCCATGTTTGCGTTCTGCTCGGAAAGAAAAATCGTGGTATCCATCTCATGGTTGATATTGGAAATCACGTCAGCCATCTGCTGTACGATCAAAGGTGCCAGCCCCACGGAGGGCTCGTCAAGCAGAAGCATCTGGGGCTCGCTCATCAGTGCCCGGGCAATTGCCAGCATCTGCTGTTCCCCGCCGCTGAATGTGCCGGCCTGCTGCTGGCTGCGTTCCTTTAAAATCGGAAACAACTCATAGACCCGGTCCAGGTTCTTCTGAATCCGGATTTTGTTGCCGCGCAACGGATATGCCCCGAGCCGCAGGTTCTTTTCCACGGTCAAATGCGGAAAAAGCTGCCGTCCCTGTGGGCAGAGCACCAATCCCTGTTCCACGATCCTGTGCACGGGCAGCCGGTGAATGGGGGTGCCGTTAAATTCGATGGAGCCTGTATTCGGTTTTAACACCCCGGCAATGGTGCGAAACATTGTGGTCTTGCCCGCACCGTTGCTGCCGAGCAGAGCTACGAACTCGCCCTGCTTGATTTCCAGGGAGACGTTATGGATAATCTGCATTCCGCTGATATCTGTATGGACCTGTGTGAGCTTAAGCATGAACCTCCCCTCCCAGGTAAGCCTCGATTACGGCCTGGTCTGATTGGACTTCCGCAGGTGAGCCCTCGGAAATTTTCTTCCCGTAGTTTAACACCACGATGCGATCGGCTACCCCCATGATCATCTGCATCTTGTGCTCGATCAGGCACACCGTGGTTCCCTGCTCCCGGACCCGTCGGATCAGATCGGTCACCCGGTCGGTTTCCTCCTGGATCAATCCGCCGGTGGGCTCATCGAGCAGCAGGACCTGGGGTTTGCACACCAGGGCAATGCCGATTGCCAGCCGCTTTTGTTCCTCCTGGGACAGGGCGGGAACAAACTGATCGTGTTTTTCGGCCAGGCCCAGGAATTTCAGGGTTTCCATGGCCCGCTGATAGGTCTCGGCCTGGTGGGCCTTCCAGCGTGGCGTATGAAACAGCGTATTCCAGAATCCCAGCTTGGTCCGCCATTTATAGCCGATCATCAGGTTGTCGATCACCCGGAGCTGATCAAACAGGCTGGTGGTTTGAAAGGTCCGGGATATCCCCTTGGAAGCCACCTGGTGCGGCCACGCGCCGGTAATATCCAGTTCGTTGATAAAGATCTGACCGGATGTCGGCTTGAGCGTTCCGGTAATCAGGTTGAACACGGTGGATTTTCCGGCCCCGTTGGGACCGATAATGGCCAGGATTTCCCCCTTGATGATTTCAAAGGAAAGATCCTGGACTGCCACAAGTCCTTGAAATCGCTTGGTCACAGATTCAACGCGAAGCATGGCCACTCTCCGATACCTTTTGTTGACGCCGGGCGGCAACTTTTTGATTCAATCGGCGCAATCCGCCGACAAGACCCATTGGAAAATAAATAATCACCACGATGAGCAGTGCCCCGAAAATCAGCATGCGATAATCATCGAGAAACTGCATAAACTCCATGAGCACGGGGATCGCAAACGCACCCACAACCGGGCCGGGCAGAGTCGCCATCCCGCCCAGGATCACGAAGATCAGGAAATTAAAGGTCAGCATGTAACCGGCTGCACTCGGGCTGACCGCGCCCATGATGGCGGCATACATCCCGCCGGCAAGTCCCGCGATGAAGTTGCCCGCAACAAAGGAAATCAGCTTGGTGGCATACGTGTTAATCCCCACCGAATCCGCCAGAGGCTCGTTGTTGCGCACGGCCATGAACGTCAGGCCGAAAACCGAATATACAAGGCGGTACAGGGCAAACAATACCAGCAAAAGCACGGCCAGAGACAGGTAGTACATGCTCGTCTGGGAGAAGAACTCGATCTGGCCGAAAAACGGCACGGGAATCGGCGAGGGCCGGGGAATGCCGAAAATCCCGTTATGACCCCCGGTCAGTTCGACCCAGTTGCCGGACACGATCCACACGATCACCCCGAAACACAGGGTCACGATGGCAAAATAGGCTCCCCGGGTGCGCAGGGTGGGAAGCCCGATGAGCAGGCCGATAAATGCGGCAATCAGGGCGGAGACCGGCAGGGCCAGCCAGAATATGATACCCGCCTTGGTCATGATGGCCACCCCGTATGCCCCCATCCCGAAAAAGGCCCCGTGCGCCAGGGTGACCTGCCCGGTAAAGCCGAGAATCAGGTTCATGCCGGAGGCGGCAACAGCGTACAAGATGCTCATGGTGACGATTTGAAATATATAAGCATCAGGCACATACCAGGGCAGAAGCAGCGCCGCTGCGAGAATGGCCAGATACAACAGCTTGGTATGGATCGGCTTTGTGAACACGGTCTAAACCTCCTTCTGGCCGAATAATCCGGTTGGCTTGATGGAAAGTATGAGAATCAGGGCGCCGAATGCGAACACGTCCTTGTAAGCCGCGGAAAGATACCCACCCCCGAGGGCTTCGATCAAGCCCAGAAGGTATCCGCCGAAAATGGCGCCCGGGATGCTGCCCATGCCGCCCAGAATCACGATTACAAACGCCTTCATCCCCAGAATCGCCCCCATGGAAGGTGAAAGCATGAAAATCGGCGACAGCAGGCTTGCCGCCACTGCAGCTGTACCCGCGGAAATGGCAAAAGTCATGGCCGATACCCGGTTGACGTTAATGCCGGTAAGCATGGCCCCTTCCCGGTTCTGGGCCACCGCCTCGATGGTGGCGCCCAGAATGGTTTTTTTCATAAACAGGTGCAGGCCAGCAATAAGCAAGACCGCGCCGATAATGACCAGCAGGCGCTGGATACTTGTGGTAATGCCCATTATCTCGATCATCTGCGGATACGGGTTGGGGATCCGCAGTCCCTGGGAGCCCCACACCACCAGGGCGAATGACTCCAGAAAAAGCAATGAGCCCACAGCCGCAATAAAGGCGTTAATATGCGGCTGATCGTTTAGCGGACGGTAAACAATGCGCTCCATGAGCACTCCCACAACGCCCATGGCGGCAACCGAGACGATCAGCCCGAACCAGTAGCCCAGCCCGATGGTACTGCCGAAAAAGAAAAGAAGGTACCCGCCGAGCATGTAGAGATGGCCGTGGGCAAAGTTGGGGATGTTCAAAATCCCCATGACCAGGGTCAGCCCCAGCGCCACGATCGCGTAGGTACTGCCGAACATGATACCGTTGAATACCTGCTGCAGAAAAAGATCCATGAACCCTCACCTCTTGCTGTCTGTAAGGCCTTGCCCGGCCATGCGGTTTTCAGCCTGATCTCCGGTGCCCGGCGGCTTGGTGCTTGGATGCCGCCGGGCACCGGGGAATTCAGATTTAATCCGTTGTATACCCATCCAGGGGCAGCCAGCGGTTCTCAATGCCGCTGGGCGCCATCTCCTTGTACTTCTCA